>JAOPTW010000051.1:0-38709 GCA_051532035.1 Fibrobacterales bacterium
ACTCCTTTACAGGTTTAGTAGTAACACCAGTACTTGATTTTGTAGGTCAACTAGAAGTACCGGTCACGGTCAAAGATTCCTCAGGTGCCGAGAGTGGCATGAAGTTACTCTTAATAAATGTAACGCCTATCAATGATGCTCCTGTTTTAGTATCAACGAATTTATTAGAAACCGAAGAAGAAACTGCCATAACTGTAACAACTTCAGATATGACGGTAACCGATATTGATAATACGAACTTTTCCATTCATCTTCAGGCAGGCGCTGATTATACGTTTACAGGTTTAGTAGTAACACCAGTACTTGATTTTGTAGGTCAACTAGAAGTACCGGTGACAGTCAAAGATTCCTCAGGTGCCGAGAGTGGCATGAAGTTACTCTTAATAAATGTAACACAAATTAATGACAAACCCGTTATAGATTCAACAGATTCTCTCAAAGTTAATGAGGATCACTCTGTTACTATTCACTTGACTGACCTGAATGTTACCGATGTAGATGGGGGGCACGTGTATCCAACGGGCTTCACTCTTGATGTACACCCAGGAAACAACTATTCAGTTGCTGGCACTGTTGTTACCCCTGCTTTACACTTCAATGATTCGCTCTTGGTTAAGGTTACGGTAACTGACCCTGATTTGTTAGAGAGTGATACAATGGAAGTGTTTGTTGATGTTTTTCCAGTGAACGATGCGCCAAGTTTTACAGTTGATAATGCCATAAATATTAAAGAGGATGAAGGGCCTATAACGTGGGAATTATCAAATATATTTGAAGGCCCGCATCAAAATGAGTATGAGCAAAGACTTAGATTTGTTATAACATCGACAAATGGAGCGAGCTGGTATACTACTGAACCAAAAAATTATTTATTTAATGGCGACTCAACAGGGGCAACTTTTACATTTGAAGTTGGCCCAAATGTTGTAGGAGAAGATATACTCACTATTACTCTTATTGATGATGCTGGTACAGATTCATCTGGTGTTGATAGATATGTGCGAACAGTTCCAATTGTCGTGAGTGCCCAAAATGACCCACCTGTTGTTGACACAGTATATGCAATCTCTATTTTAGAGGATGATAGTATTCCTATTATAATGGGTGACCATTTCGAGGCAAGCGATGTAGATTTGCCTGCTGATAGCCTTAGTTTTACGCTGATAGATTCTACTCACTATTCTATTCAAGGGAATACTGTTGTACCTGACTCAAATTATTTTGGTCCTCTTGTAGTACGGTTTGTTGTAAGTGATAATGTTGGGGGTTCTGTGAGTGACACATTGAATATCGAAGTACTCCCTGTGAATGATGAACCATTCTTTACCGTTCAAGATAGCTTGGTGCGAGATGAAGATAAAGGGCTCGATACTTTAGTGCTGTATAATGTTGATGCAGGTGGCGGAGAAACTCAGCCTTTGGGCTTTTCTATTCTTAATTCCGGCACTGGGTTAATCTATGCCCAGAACCCAAAATTCAAAATATCTAATGATAGCACCTATATGATATTTGAAGTCGCTGCAAACTCCTATGGTTCAGAAGTGGTAACAATTGTCTTGGATGATTCAACTACTGCTGATAATGGAGGTGATTCTCTGTTTACCTATGATGTTAAAATAGTGTATAAAGCAGTAAATGATACGATTGATATTATAGGTCAAGATAGTATATGGGTTTTAGAAGATAGTTTGATTTTTCTTACCCCAGACTCATTTAATATTGTCGATGTAGATAGTGACACTTCTGGTTTTGTGTTGAGTTTAATTGACAATTCGCTTGATTACGAAATTGATGGCGACTCTATAAAACCAACTGCAAATTTTAATGGTAAACTATATGTACCTGTGATAATTAATGATGGTGGTGATAGTAGTGGTGTCGGCAATAGTGCTACAGCAGATACGATCATAGCAGTTGTTCATGTTATACCGGTTAATGACAAACCATCATTTAGTATGCCTAATGTGCTTTCAATTTCAGAAGATACCATACAGATAGAGTTAGAAATTACAAATATTACTGCAGGTCCTAATGAACAAGGACAAAAATTAGGGTTCACCTTAGGGGCAAATCCTGTTGGCTTTTATAGTAAACCACCTGAAATTATCTATACACAAGGTGCATCTACTGCAAAATTGATATTCCACGTAGCTCCAAATAAAAATGGTAAAGATACTATTGAAGTGACACTCATGGATTCTGTGATGAATAGCTTGACTCATGTGGAGACTCTTATACTAGATGTTGACTCTCTTAATGACAATCCTGTTGTCGACAGTACTCATGCCCTGTTTGTTAATGAAGATGATAGTGTTGTGGTACCAAGGGATTCACTATTTGTAACTGATGTTGAACATACTTGGTCAACAGGCTTTACTCTTACTTTAATTAATGGGAATAATTATACTGTAAATACTACAACGTCGACAGTCATACCACACGATGATTTTTATGGTAGTCTCGACGTTGAGTTTTATGTAACTGATCCCGATGGTGGAAATAGTGCTCAAACAACCATTAAAGTTCATGTTGCCCCAATAAATGATAGCGTTTATTTTACTCCTCCAGGTGACACAATTAAATTGGATGAAGATCATCTCGTACAAACGACTTTTCTTACCAGTATCCATGAAGGTTTAGATTACGATTCACTTCACTATGATGAGCGAAACCAAGATGTTGCATTTGGTCTCACTGTGAGAGATAGTACATTATATGATTCTATCCCTACTATAGCATATGTCCAGGATGCAGCAGTGGCAACAATTTATTTTAAAACTGTTGCCGATTGGAATGGTACTGATGTATGGTATATTACTGCAACTGATTCATTTGATCAAAATGGCAATGCTGTTGATGCACCGACAGAGTATCTCGATTCGATAGTCATTAATGTAGCAGCTGTAAATGACAGTGCTGTAATCGTAGCGGTCAATCCAAATACGGTATTAGAGGATGATACTCTACATTTTGATAAATCGCAGATAACATTTTATGATATAGATAATAATGATACTACAGAGGTGAGTATCAGGTTTAATCCAGGATCTAATTTTACAATTGAAAATGATACTGTAGTTATTCCTGATCCAGATTTTTTTGGTACTCTCTATCTTGATGGTGAATTATTTGATGGGACTGATAAAAGTGTGTTTAATTGTACAGTAATTGTTCATCCAGTAAATGACCAACCCGATTTTTCTATGGTTTTCACTGATAACATTGTGGAAGACTCAACTGAGGTTACACTAAACATTTCTGAACTTTTTAAAGGCAATGGGAGTTCCGATACTTTAGAGTTTACACAAATTCCTAGTTTTACAATTGATTCTAAAGGGACTGCCTTTTATGAGATTGAACCATATGTACACTCAATTGCAGACTCAACTGCTAAAGTTTCTTACAAAGTTAAGCCAGATTTCTTTGGAATAGATACTTGGACTATATATTTGAAGGATGGAGGGGATACCATTAACGGGGGTGTTGATACGATCTCTAAATCCTTTGATTTAACAGTCAGGCCAGTTAACGATGCCCCAACTATGAACTTGTTGAGTAAAATTGATATTGATGAAGATGGACCACAGTATGATACTATTATTGCTAATGGTGTTACTGCAGGACCATCAAATGAATCAAATCAATATGTTGGAATGATATTAACTCTTACAGGTACACTTGATTCGAGCTTTTATACTGTCTACCCAACATTAAGATTGAATAGCGGCCAGGATTCAACCTTTAGTATTATTTTTCGGGTAGCACCCAATAGAACAGGAACAGATTACTTGACAATTATGCTTCAAGATGCTGCGGGGCGAACTGATGGTGGCGATAATGATACGACAGGCATTATTCAAATAGAAGTTGGGGGTGTCAATGACGCCCCGGTAAAACAGAGCCAAGATTCAATTTACGTATTTGAGGATAATTCAGTTAGGATTACTACAGATTCTTTGACGATCATTGATCCTGATAATGATTCAGCAGATATTCGGTTAGAGTTTATTGATAGTCTCGGCTACTCAGTGAGTGATTCAACTGTTATTACTCCGGATCCTGATGTGTTTGGAACTTTAATTGTGTATGTAAATATTCATGATAAGGATACCACAACATTTGATAGTATTTTAGTCCACGTTCTCCCCGTAAATGATGCTCCAACATTCACCATGGATACACTACTCACAGTATTCGAAGACATTGGTCTTGTTGGTGGCGATTCACTCTGGGCCAAAAGTATAAGCCCAGGGCCACTAGAAATTGATTCAGTCTGGTTTAATGTTACCGGCATTAATGTGTCCTTATATGATTCTATACCAACTATTGACTCTGACGGGAATATCAGCTTTAAAACAAAAGCTAATATAAATGGCCGAGACACCATTTGGATACAAGCTCTAGATGATGGGTTGACTCGAACTAACAACTTCGGTATCGACACGAGTGCCTATCAGCAATTAATTCTTGAGTTCTTATCGGTGAATGATAAACCAACGATTATTACGATTAAATCACTTTCGGTTCTCGAAGATGATACTCTTGTCATTCGTAAGAGCGACATAACGGTTAGCGATAATGATAGTGGTGATGACTTTACCATAATACTCAAAGATGGGACTAATCATACTGTTACAGATTCACTCTTTATTCCTACTGCAAACTTTTATCACGATATATGGACTGATATTAGAGTTACGGATGGCATAGATACGAGTACATCTTATGGTATAGTAGTGGATGTAATACCAGTAAATGATGCACCATCTTTTGATATGGGCTCCCAATATACTGTTGGAGAAGATGCTGGCCGTATCCGTATTCAATGGATTACTAATATATCGAGTGGTCCCCTGGAAGCTGATCGTGTTGATTTTCATCTAACCGTATCTGACCTATCACTCTTTGATATAGAACCTTATATTAATAGAGCAGGGGTACTCACCTTTAAAAGTGACACTAATGTGACTGGCTCGGTAACGATCGATATCTATGCAGAGGATAATGGTGGTTTGGCAAATGGTGGAGTTAATAGAAGTGGAGTTCAATCCATGACTCTTCGAATCACTTCATCTAATGATCGTCCATACTTAACACTGGTAGATACTCTCTTTGTTTTAGAAGATTCATCAATTGTTATTGATGGTGATACACTTGAAGTTCGTGATGTTGATAGTGACTCTTCAGATGTTATCGTTATAGTATACGACACTCTCTGGAATTATGAATATGAGGATATTTTAGATCCAAGTACTATTGATTATTCGGTAATTGATACTAACGTGAGTTACGATACCATCATCACGGTAACTTATGACACTCTTATAAATGTCAATCCTATCGATACCATAATTACGACACATCGTGATACGAGTTATGAAAAACAAACACGTATACCAATTGATACTAATGATTATTGGAAACGGGGTAATACTGTTTTTCCAAATGAGGATTATAACGGCGATATGTATGTACGGTTACGAGCATATGATGGCGTTCATTATAGTAAGTACCATTATGATCAACTTGTATATGTAATACCAGTGAATGACCTTCCTGTTATTACCCAAGACTCATTTAATATTTTTGAAAATACCACGGGTACTATTCAATCTATCCCTGTAACTGATGTAGATGATTCACTATTTGCAATTGCTGTTGTAGATACCAGTTCTCCATTTTATATAACCGAAGATGGTGAACTCTCTATTAAAGATGGTCGTGGTTTAGATTTTGAAACAAAACGTATTCATTCTGTAATCGTGACCATTGATGACGCGAAGGATTCAATAGATATCGTTTTTGACACGCTTAAAGTATCGGTTGAAAATATCTATGAGAAGGTGAATCTTGTTATTGACTCGGTAATGATCGACTCAGTGATTTACCCTGGTGAGGGAACTAAAATCTTTACTAATAGCGATTCAGTGTTTGTTTATTATACGGTTGATGGCATCGAGAAATCTGATTGGAGTTCTATTGACCCTATGGCAGAGGATACGAATTCTTTCAAAATTATTGAAGTAGATAGATGGCATAGTGATGAGACAAAGGATGAGCTGGGAGCAGATACTGCTTTGGTACATTGGAGTAAGTCAGTTCCTGAGATCATTGTTGAGGGCATCACAGAGCCTCTTGACACAATATACACGAATGATATCAATTATACTATTCGTGCAGTGATTAAAACTCTCGATTCAAACTTTCGCACTCAATCTGAAATATTTTCATATAAACCAGACCTGACGGAAGGGATTTTTACTCCAATGGGAGTTGATACTGCTGATATCTATGGTAATTATACTAATGTACCATTCATAATCATTCTTGATACAACAGCCCCTAAAGTAGATGTTGTCAGTCCAAGAGATAGTTCAGGGCTCCATCAGTTTCAAACAAGGGTTGATTGGACTATTGATGGCTTTTATCAAGATACCTTGAATCTTGATACGGTTGATGTAGGGTATAGAGTTATTACTCGCTGTGCTACTGATAGAGCAGGAAATCTGGGTTGTGATTCGTCGGAAGTCTATGTAGACTTCAACAGTGTTGAGCTCGTTATGGATGTTGAGAATGACATGGTTGATGGGCGCAATCCGAACCGTATTCCTATGGACAGAATGATCGCCAATGGTGATTTTGATTCTGATGAAAGTCATATTGGGGTGTCCATTGTTGACTACTCTCGTAATGAAGAGGTAGAGATATTCTCGGGTCCTAAAGGTAATCTTGTCGCAGTACAGAGAGATATTGGTGGGATCGCGAGTTTTAATGAAACAATGGCTCAAGGCTACTTCGAATTTAGTGATTCAATTGTTGCAGCAGGAGAAGTAGCTCCAGATGATAGGTCAGAGATTAGTCGACGCTATGAGCAGTATAAGTCTTCTTTTACCCCAGATAGAAATAAATCGGCGAACCATGTTGGGCCAACACTCCTTCTTGAAATCAGTGTTCCTCATATGGGTGGGAACTCTTATGGTGATGGTTCGGAACGGGGTGGTTTACGGCAGGTGGTTCCAAAGACGATTGGTCCAAATGGCGAGGTTATTTTGGATAGTGCAAATGCATCATGGGAACCGATCTACTTTGCGACGGTAGATATTGAAGTCTATTATTATGATCCAATTGGGCAGTTTGTTGATCATTTTACAGTTCCTAAAGTGAAAATAATTAAACCAGAAAATATTAATGATAATGGAAGGGCATCTGTTCGATTTGAGACAAAACCGACGGATGAAGGTCTAAAGAATAGTCAAGGAATACAATACGCGACGGGCGTCTATCTCGTGAGTGCTGAGACCAAGGTTGTTGTCTATAAATATAAAGAAGCATCATTGCCAGCAGATGTAGAAGCCGAGACTAATGCATACTATAATCATGGTGAGAGAGAGTCAACGAGCTCTGAGTATCTTCTTGGTAAATGGGGATATATACATTCAAATGGTTGGATGCACTAATTGAATTGGATGTAGATATTGTATAATATAGGGATCCCTTGTGGGGCCCATTAAAAAAGACCTCTTGTGAAAGAGGTCTTTTTTTGAATAGATTATGCTGTGTATGAGCATCGTTTATCTGAATTCAGACTAAAAGACCCATCTCAGTATTGTTTTTATTTTGTCTTATAGGTCAAGCTTATTGTGCACCTCAAAATATGTGGGACCTTGATAAAGTAATTCTGGTTAAAAAAATAAAAATACAGTATCATGTCTATATAAAGAAGACTCCACCATTAAGGTCATCATGAAATTTCTACTCCTACTCATTGTAATACTCGGCGTATTTACCACACCACTTACCGCTAAAAAATATACAGTAAGAGTTGAAAATCAGAAATCTCTCCCTTATGATACTGCAGAGAAGACAGTCGATGCCTTGAAAGTCAAACACAATATAGAGTAATGATGTGAGTCGCCCAATTATTATATTCATTGTTTCGGTACTAGTATCTATAGGTATGAGTGCTGAAACAAAACGTGTTTTTACTGTTGGGGTTGAAGAGCTTGATTATCTGCCCTTTTATAGTAGCCCCGGTGGAGTATATAGTGGTTTTGGTCGTGATATCCTCGATAAGTTTTCTGAAGATGCAGGGGTACAGTTTGTATACAAACCGATGCCCATTAAAAGACTCTATAGAAATTTAACAGAAGGGCATATCGATTTTAAATTCCCTGATTCCCCCTATTGGGGAAGTGATTTTAAAAAAGGTACTATTGTCTCATATTCTGAAACTGTAATAGAGTATCTTGATGGGGTGTTAGTAAAGCCATCTCGAAAGGGAATGGGCCTAGATAGCCTTGCCATAGTAGGGACTCTTCTGGGGTTTACCCCAGAAGCTTTACAGAAGTATATCGATAAAGGGAAAGTGTCAATTACTCATAACCCAAGCTTTAGTGGACTGTTGCATATGGTATTACATAATCGTATCGATGGGGCTTATGTAAACCCTGTTGCATCACAATATATTTTGGCAAATCAACTTAAAGAGCCGGATTCACTTCTGGTATTCGATCCAGAACTTCCATATATTAAAGGGTCGTTTTTGCTATCAACAGTAAAATACAAAGAGATGATTGTAAAAATGAATCGTTGGCTTACACTTAATCAAAAATTCATAAAATCTCTTTATAGTAAATATGGGGTTAGAGAGATAGATGTGCCCTAGAATTGTATTGCTCTTTATGTGAGCACAGTGGTGTTCTATTAGTACTCTTGTCTATTGTTGTTATTGACCCACTGTGTAAATACACTTTTCCCTTGTTCTCTTAAATGCTGTGATGCGTTCAATGAACGCTTCTCCCATGAAAGGGCTACTTCGGAATAGAGTCGTGAATCATCAAATCCAGCGGCCGAAGCATCCTCTGCTGAAGAGGCGTAGTAGAGAGTATCTATGCGCGACCAGTAAATAGCAGAAAGACACATGGGGCATGGTTCACAGGATGCATAAATCTCAGAACCCGTTAATTCGTGTGTGCTCAATTTTTGAGCTGCATTACGAATTGCAACAACCTCGGCGTGAGCAGTGGGGTCGTGAGAGGCAACGACACTGTTCCAGCCTTCGGCAATGATAGCGTCGTCTTTAACAATGACCGCTCCAAAAGGGCCATGGGTGCCATCTGCAGAGTGGAGTTGGGCAAGCTCGATAGATCTCTCTAAAAATATTTTTTGAAACATATGTTACGACAATGGTGCAAAGAGTGATTTATTATTAAAATAATTTAATTAGTACTTAGGAGGCATAAAAGAAAATAATTTCGAGAACTTATTGTGTCGGCAGAGTGCTTAGCGAGTGATGTCTTCTAGATCAATAGAGAGTGAGTCTATCTCTTGTATAATGAACCTAATATCGATCATTTTAGAGAGAATTTTCGGTTCGTAATGCTCTGGAATATGTAAAGTACTCACAGGCTCTTTGAAAATAATAACATGAGGAGGATAGAGTTCAATGAGAGCTAAGTATGGATCAAATTGATCAGAGAGATCACCAGGGAGCTCATTAATAAAAATAAAATCTATTGATTCGTCACCATCGAGTTTCTCTTTTAGGGCCTCAAGAGTTACTAGTGTTGTGGTCTCGATATCGCTGTGTTCTAAGAAAAAGATATGGGGCTCAAAAAATGTTCTTCGTGATTGTATAATGATACTCACTGGAGGTGGTTCGTCATTACGGGCAAAACAAGGGACCGGATAGGGTTTTCGCGGCAGGCCAAGCATCACACAAAAACGTTCCACTTGAAAGGGGATAGAGTCAATGAATGAGTGGGGGATTCCCGCATTAAATTTTAATAACTCCATTGTCTCTTGAGGTATTGGATAAATATACTCATCAACACTTTTACCGAAGCGAATCACTTTTGTCAAAATGTCTGACATTCCTACAATGGAAATGAGTTGTTTTTCTTCGAGACGATTGAGCTTAGAGGGGAGATGAATAAATGACTTATGATAACGAAGGGCATTGATCACTTCATTGGGGAGTGCCCATTGGTGGGCAAGCTCAACAATAAATTCACTTGGACTAAACCCAAGAACCTCTCGTGATGCATTTTCGATACTTTTAAATGAGGTTAAGCTTTTGTGCAGCACTGTATCAAAGGATGGACCAAAATATTCATCATAGAGCAAGATAGGATAATCATGAAGGAGACCGGCAAGAAAGGCATAGCCTGGTTTTGAAAACTTAATTTTTTTCGCAATTTTTTCTGCGATAACTGCATTACATATACTGTGGTACCAATAGTCTTGTCGGTCAAATTGAGCATGATTTGATTCCGAGGGGAGGAGTTCCATCACCTTAACACTGAGGACAATATTTTGAGTCACTTCAAAGCCTATGCGAATTATCGCCTCTTTAAAGTCTTGTACTCTGGTGTGACTGCCAAATTCGACTGAGTTTGCTGCTTTGAGTATGGTAGCCGAGAGGCCTGGATCAAGCTTTATTATTTCTACGAGGTCATCAATTGCATATTTGGGGTCAGCGGTAAGTTCGACAAATTTTGCTATAGTAAAGGGGAAGCTGAGGAGCTTATCTATTTTTTTTACCATGTGCTCTATCTTGAGCCCTGCCAATACATTGGAGTCAAGAAGCATCGCATTCTCTTCATTATCTGTATAGACTCTTGCATTTTTGGGGGCTTCAGCGCGGATTCGTGCGGCAATAAGTGTTTCTAGTATATGGAGAAGGACTTTGGGGCGTAGTGGTTGGAGGAGGTATTTTACGATTCCTACCGAGGTGAACTTTTTCACCATTTGGTGGTCGGTATGCGTACCAAAACCTATGATAGGAATTGTGGAGAGTAATTTGTTATAGTGGATATCTTGTACTATGTCGAGATGTTGAAAAGGGTTTCGAGGGAGCTCAACGAGTATGACGTCGGGCTTTTCTTTCATGAGAGAGAGGAGAGTGGTTTTGGGTGTATTAGGAATGGGTATTATAGTATAGCCCTGTTCCTTAAGGAGCGCGGCTAAAGAGAGTGCTTCTTGTTGGTTGGATGATAATATTCCAATACGTGCCATAGGCTAAAGAGTTAAAGCATAGATCAGTATACCATTAATAGGATACTTCGTGCAATTGAATGAGTGAAATAGTAAGCTATGGGTAGAGTAAGTCTTGTCAATAGTGTGATTGAGCTTAAGAGTGCTTAATTCCCATAATTATTAATTGGAGGTATTTGTGAAAATTGGCATTCCCAAAGAGATTAAACAGGGTGAAAATCGTGTAGCACTGATACCCGAAGGGGCTCAAGTCCTTATTGCAGATGGACACGCTGTCATGATTCAAAAAGGCGCGGGAACAGGGTCGGGATATAGTGATGAATCCTATGAAACCGTTGGGGCGACTATTGTACCGGAGGCAATTGATATTTTCCAGCAGTGTGAAATGATAGTAAAAGTTAAAGAACCACAAGCCTCTGAGATACAGCTTTTAAAGCCGGGGCATCTTCTTTTTACCTATCTCCATTTGGCATCATCTCAATCACTTACCGAAGGGTTGCTTAAGTGTGGCTGCACCGCTTTTGCCTACGAAACTATTGAAAATAAAAGAGGTGGGTTGCCACTACTGTATCCTATGTCGCAAATTGCTGGGCGTCTTTCCGTTCAAGTAGGAGCGCACTATTTGATGAACCATATGGGAGGGAGTGGTGTGCTTCTTGGTGGTGTTCCTGGTGTTTCTAAGGGACGTGTCGTCATATTAGGAGGGGGGACTGTTGGGGCTGAGGCTGCAAAAATGGCTCTCGGGCTTGGGGCTCATGTTACAGTATTGGATATTGATCAGGAGCGAATGACCCATCTATCAGAAATATTAACCGGCTCTTTTGAAGCGCTCTATTCGGATAAGGGTACTATTCAAGATGTCGTTGCTCAGGCTGATCTAGTGATAGGTGCAGTGTTGGTTCCGGGGGCGAAAGCTCCCATTTTAGTTACTCGTGATGATATTGGAAAAATGAAACCGAGGAGTGTCATTGTTGATGTTGCCGTGGATCAAGGGGGGTGTATAGAGACAAGTTCCGTGACTACTCATGAAAACCCGGTGCACTATGTTGATGGTGTCCTTCATTATGGTGTAGCCAATATGCCAGGGGCTGTACCGCGTACTTCTACAAAGGCCTTAACCGCCTTAACCCTCGCGTATATTAGGACGTTGTGTAAACGAGGTTGGAGAGAGGCTTGTGATGATCCACTCCTGCTCAGAGGGCTGGCTCTTTCGGAAGGAGAGATCTATAACCATGAAATTGCAACGCAATATGGGTATACTTTTAAAAAATTTGAGTGATAACTGTGTAATAAATGTGTGATAGATTAATTATAAAGTAAACATCTTTAAAATAGTTTGCATTGTATATTTTAAAGTGATACTATAGTAATCATAGGATTAAGTGGCGAGATACACCGTTGAAGGGTGGTCTTGTCTTTTTTGTTTTGGAGCCCTACATGAATCTCGAAATTAAAACACAACTCTACGCATTATGTTTAGGCCATGTTGATGAAAATATTGAAATGGAAAAAACAGCCATGGCTGAAGTTGAAGAAGCTGCAGAGCTCGAAGCCAAAAGTAGTGTGGGTGATAAGTATGAGACGGGTCGCTCAATGATGCATATTGAAATTGATAAGCATAAAGCGCAAGTTGCCCAGTATTTACAGCAGAGAACCATACTTGATCAAATTAATGTCTCTGTTGAAGTTGATGAGGTGAAGCCGGGAAGTGTTGTTATTACGGATAAATACAAATATTTTATCTCTATTGGTATTGGTGAACTTGAATTGAATGGTGAGACGTTTTGTACTATGTCTCTTGGCTCACCCCTGGGGAAGGAGTTCTCGCATAAGCGGGTTGGTGATACTATCGCATTTAGAGAAAAAGAGTTTAAGATTCTCGATATTGTATAAGTCAAAGAGTGAAGCCTGACGTACTATAACGAAAATAAGGCTCCACACTTTTCATGTGTTATTTAAAATTCTTCGCAACAAAATCCCAGTTTACAAGCTTCCAAAACTCTTCTATGTATTTGGGGCGTGCATTACGATAATCAACATAATAGGCATGTTCCCATACATCAATAGTGAGCAATACCTGTGCACCATTTTTAATAGGGGTGTCCGCATTTGAGGTGCTGACTATTTCTAAACTCTCATCACTCTTTTTAATAAGCCATGTCCAGCCCGAACCAAAATTGGTTGCAGCGGCTGTTGAGAACTGAACCTTAAATGCATCAAGTGAACCGAAGGTTGCATTGATTGCTTCAAGAAGAGATCCCGTAGGCTCTGTTGGTGTCGGAGTGAGACAGTTCCAGTAAAAACTGTGATTCCACACTTGCGCAGCATTGTTAAAAACGCCACCCGTTGACTGTGCAATGATTGATTCTAATGTGGAATTTGCATATTCAGTCCCTTCAATGAGTTTATTGAGATTAGTAACATAGGCTTGATGATGTTTGCCGTAGTGATATTCGATAGTCTCTTTTGATATTGTGGGCTCAAGTGCATTAGGAGCATAAGGTAATTCTGGTAATGTAAAAGACATATTGTCTCCTTTATTTGTAGACTTTATCTAAGTATACTATCAAACAGGTGGGTTGGCACTAGTAAAAGACTATTCATTTTAAAGTTGTAATCATTATATTATGGCTCGTAATAGATTAAATCACCACTTAATCTACTTTTACAATGTTACTATTCTGTGAACAGGTCTGTAATATGCGTACAAGAAGCTTGAGGATTACCAGTTATTTTAATTACATTCTTAGTAAATAAAATTGTTTTTAGAGTAACCACAAGGAAATACAATGGCTGATATATCATTAAAATTTGAAGATAACGTACCTGGAAAATGGTATGTCGATAGTGAATGTACTGGATGTGAACTATGCACTGATCACGCCCCAGATAATTTTGAAATGAGTGATGATGGCGGGAATTCTCTTGTGATCAAACAACCAGAAAATGAAGAAGAAATTGAAGCTATGGAAGCTGCTATGGAAGAGTGTCCAGTAGAATCTATCGGTAAGGACGGCGAGTAGTCTCTTCGCTACAGAGAAGCTGTGCACCGGTTTTTATTGCACCGAGCCCTTGCTTATCTCTAATTTTTAAAATCGATTTCTCAAGACTCGCACATGAAGGCGAGTCTTGAGAAAAAAGATCGAGCTGTAGTTCATTTCTCGATACCTTGAGACTACTACAACGAATAGCCCGAAGTGATATTCTTCGCACGGGAATGTCTCTAAACATCTCAGTGAATATTTTTTTAAATGCACTAAAACTCTCAATGGAATGGGCTGATTTTCTTTTGCATGGCGCAATTTTTTTGTCGGCATATTCCAACTCAAGTTGAAATTCACGGGAAAAAGCATTCTCTTTTGTCATCTTAAAAAAGAGCGTATCAAGAGTTGTTAAAAATTCACTATACTGTTCTTCTATGTGGATCGTATCTCGCTTTAAGATATGCTCAACAGTGATTGATGAGGAACTTTTTAAAACGGCGCGCTTTTTTAATATATGGCCGTGGGTAAATGCATAGATTTTTTCACCGTCTTTCTTAAAGTGATGAGAAATAAAGGTACGGCTGAGTGCTTTGATGTCGTGCAAAGTGTATAGATTATACTGCTTAAGGCGTTTGAGAGTGGTATAGTGAAGGTCGGGAATGGAATGGGCGGGAAGTTTGAGTATCTCCTCATGTTCACGCTCCCAGTTGGGTATGTAGGGGGAGGGAAGGTCGGGGCTTTTTGCGGTAAGATAGGTGTACATGGCGGCTGAGCCAATAGCAATTTGTATGTTGTTGAGGGAGTAGGGCTCAATTTTTTTTATGAAACGAGCAACAACAGTTTCAACCGAATTTTGATGGTGTTTCAGTGTGCCTGTAAGATTGAGTGTTAAAAAAGATCGATGGGCAAAGGTGACATCGGGTGAGAATGTTTCGGCAATAGCAGTAAGATCTTTTTTAAGGAATTCTAAGGCACTCTCTCTATAGGGAATAACTGCAATGCCAGGGAACTTTTTCACCAGTAATGAGAGTGGGTACCCTGGGTAGATTCGCTTCTGTTTTACTGATTGACTCACTGCAAAAATAGAACTTTTTTGATTGTCATTACTCTGCTGAGTGAGTACATATGCTCTCTTTTTGAGGGTTGTATCGTAACACTCCATTGCTTGACAATAGATATTGGGTATATAGAGTGAGAGGTGGAGAGGATTTGACATACTCTATGTTATCCGGTTGCACGTCTATGGTGTTGAGGTGTTTCGGGAATAAAACGTGAAAGGTCTTCTGCCGTATTGCTCCTTTTTGACCTTTTAGAGAAGAGGTGAACCTGGGCAGGGTGCCAATCTAAGAGTGCAATGTGCGTGAGCTGTAAGGTAAAGGTGCCATTGTCTTCTTGTACAACGCCGTCAACGCGAATAGGGCTTGTGATTTGTAGCCGGTCTGAATACTCTTTTGCCTTCTGGGGCCATACCACGACATCAATTGTACCTGAGTGGTCCTGGAGTGTAAGGAACATCATAAGGTCACCACTTGCTGCTACTCTATGAGAACGCCGAGTGATGGGGGTGCCAATTACGTGAATTTTTTTACCCACCCACTGACAAAGGTCAACGGCCGATACAGCACCAACTGCAGCAGGATGGTCTTGAAGCATTTGATGAATGTTTCCAGATGTCATAAACCCGAGGTAGTAGAGTTCATAGAGGCACTTGGTTGAGTAGCTATAGGGCTGCAGCGGTATAGCGGGGTTTGTCTTACTTGAACATGCAGTTTCTAAAGGGAGAGCCAATTGGTCGGTGGCACCTGCACTGACGGCGCTCCGTTGGTGCAAGAGTGCCATACAGTATGGTTGGGAAGGTGCAATGGGCGCGAGTGCTCCAACCATAATTAATGCTTCTATTTGGGTTGTCCCCAATTGTGGAGTTCGCGCAAGAAAGTCTTCAAAAGATTGAAAAGAACCATTGCAGATGCGCTCTGAAAGCATGATATGGATACTCTCTTGGCGAATATCTTTGATATGCATAAAGCCTGTACGAATAGTGTTGTCAATTCCATAGTAGTGGAACTCACTTTTGTTTATATCGACGGGGAGAATCTCAATCCCCAGTCGCCGCGCTTCATCGAGATAGGCAGTGTAGCTGTAGAAGCCATGTTTATTTGATATGACACTTGCAATAAACTGAGCGGGATAGTACGCTTTGAGGTAGGAACAGCGGTAAGAGAGCTGTGCATAGCTGAGGGAGTGGCTCTTACAAAAACTGAACCCCGTAAAGCTATTAATGCGTTTCCAGAGAGTCTCACCCTGAGTTTGGGTAAAACCATGAAGCGCCATACACCCTTTGATAAATGCTTCTCCCACCAGGTGATAGTTCTCTACAACTCCTTCGTGATTGGAGTTCATAGTCTTTCGTACATAGTCGGCTTTTTTAAAGCTGAATCCGGCGATTTCGACACAGATTTTAATAATGTCTTCTTGAAAAACGCAGATGTCGTGAGTTTCACCCAATAGTCCCTCTAGAGCGGGGTGGAGAAACTCCCATGTTTTTTTACCTGCTTTGTGTTCTCGGTGCCGAGTGACAAATGCATCGCAGTATGCGGTACCAGCTGGGCGAATCAGACTCGAGGTAATGCCGATTTCTTCAAAAGTCTCAGCCTGGCTTTTTATATTAAGCCTGCTTTGAGCGGGAGATTCAAGATAAAAGATACCTCGGGTAAATCCCGAGCGAATCATCGCTTGCACTTTTTTATCTGCATAACATTTCTCTATATCCCACACTTCTGGGTCGGGGATATTCTGGTTTTCTAATTGGCGTAGGGTATCACGAAGTACCGAGAGAGAGCCATTACCGAGTATGTCAAATTTAATGAGGCCGAGATAATCGGTTCCGTTGTGCATATCTATCTGAATGATGGTTCGGTTTTTGGTGCCGCCACTTTTTTGGCAGGCAACATGGCGCCAGATTGGCTCATTGGTAACAATCACTCCACCACAGTGTTGGCTTAGAAAGTGGGGGCGCCCTACAATTGCATGGGCAAGAGTGATGACCTTTTTTAGGGTGGGATCAGAGATCTCTTCTAAGGTATGAACCGCAAGACGGGTTGAGGGCTTTTCGGAATCGAAGTATCGAGAGTGTCTGAGGCTAAAGTGACTCATTACCTCGGTGACTTGCTCTTCGCTATAGCCATACACTTTGGCAACCTCTCTAAAGGCTGAGTTCCATCTAAAATGGTTCGTGGTACACATCATTGCGACATGATCTTCGCCCCAGGTGTCAAAAAAATAGTTGAGTACTGCATCGCGTTCATCCCAGCCAAAGTCGAGGTCAGCATCGGGCGGTGCGCCTCGGTCTTCGTTAAGAAATCGTTCAAAATAAAGATTGTAGCGTAAAGGGTCCAAATCACTCGCACCAAGGTTATAGAAGGTCATACAATTGGCAGCACTGCCTCGCATAATTGTGCACTCTTTTGCTTTTCGGTAAAATTCTTCATAGTGATTATTGGCCCAATCACGAATCTGATGCACCATTAAAAAGTAAGAGGCGTAACCGAGTGTACAGATGGTGTCGAGTTCTTTGAGTTGAATGGCTTGTGCTTGGCTTCTCGTGGGTTCTGAGGGGTAGTTCTCATCTAAACCAATAGAAGCAAGTTCTCTTAAGTAACTCTCGGGGGTGTAGCCATAAGGGACTTCGATTTTGGGTAAAATCCAGGGCTGTTTTTGTAAATCATCAGTGACTGAGTCAGCAACTGTTTGCGTTGTGGTGACTGCACTGGGGAGGCGAGAAAAAAGAGCTGCAATATTTTCTGGTTTCTTAAACCAGGCATGGGGGGAGTGGTGTTGCGAGTTATTGAGGCGAGAGGTGGTTGTGTTGTGATTGATGGCGGCGAGAACTCGGTGAACCTCAAAGTCAGAGGGTTCTAAAAAATAGCAGTTATGGGATGCCATGAGAGGAATTGAGTGGGTAAAGGCAAGGGCTTCAATGGCTCTACTCCGCTGTCTGAGCTCAAAATCCTGAGCAATGAGCATACCCAATAGTTGCGGTTTGATTGGTGAATCAATGAGCTGCTCAAAGAGGGGCGGGGTATTACACCATACCCATAGATTGGGACGAGGGTCTTTAAAGAGCATCGCCATAGAGCGTCCTCGATGCTCTTCCTTAAGATGCATAGTGGTTAGTTCACAGAGGTCTTGGTATCCTTCGCTATTTTTTGCCAAGAGCACTACGCTCTCAGATGGGTTTTCGAGGTTGCGTAACTCTACTCCCATGACCGGTTTAATACCGTAGGAGCGGCACTCCTCTATAAAGAGAATGAGGCCAGAGGTTGAGTTTATATCAGTGAGACCAAGGCTAGTTACACCGAGTTGTACTGCATGGGCAACCAGTTCTTCTACGGACGGCACTCCTTTAAGGAGTGAAAAATATGAGTGATTATGGAGTGGATGAAAAGTCATGAGTCAAATATAATCAAAAGTGCACATATGTGCACCCACTAAAATAATCAAATAATTTTTGGGTAAAAGCTTAATGTTTTTTGGTTAAATGTCGAATAAAGAGAAAGTGTAATACACACTATATTGTGGTTTTTAATCAACAAACTATATACAAATTACTATAAGATGCTGATTTTAAATAACTTATGGTCTAGTTAATATTGTTAAAAGAACCCAATATTATTGAAAAGATGTTGCATTTTAAAAATTTTGTGGTATTATAGGTAAATCATTTAAGTAAGCAATATAGTTATTACGGTTGAGAGAGAAGTTAGAACTATAAGAGGATTTTTATATGAACGAAATTCGAATCATACAATTGCAACACCGTAGAATCCAGATCGTTATGGATGACATGCTCTATTGTCTTATGGGACACATGGAAGATGTTGCTGGCCAAATAGTTGAACGGATCCATCACTTGGATGAGATGCTCTCTGAACACAAAGATCTAGAGCGACGGTATCTTACTCCGGCACTTAAAGCTCTCGACAATCGCTACCTTCTTGAGCAGTCTCATCAATATACCTTTGAGTTTGGAACAACCCTTCTTGAGTTTCATGGGTTTAAGCAAAAATGGGGTTCTGCAGAGGCTATTATTGAGCGTCCTCTCTATTTTGCAATCGAGGCGAGGGATATGTTTAAGGATCTTGCTGAGTGTCTCTGGAAAAAAGACTATGGCTTGCTTCCTAAAATATTCGAAGATGAGTACGCAGCGGCGGTTTGCTAAGTTTGTAAACTCCCTTTTACTCTTTATTTGCTGCATATTAGGTATATTCACTGAGAAATTAGTTCCAGTAAAGTGTATGCCCCTATGAACTCAAAACACAGTATCAACCTCACGATAGTAATCGTACTCATTCTCTCTTTTCAAACGCTCTATAGCTATCAACAAGGGTATCAGTATGATATTATTGTTCACGATGGTTCGGAAATTAAGTTAATAGAATCGCCGTTACAGGAAGTACTCTCACCAATTACTATGGATTGGAAAAAAGATACTGATTGCCCTTTGGGAATGTACGGTATGTGGTCTCTTGAAAAAGGACATTTGACCCTTACGGAAGTTGTTCGTTGTGAGGACGACAGCACTTTTACTCCTGCGTATTTTATCGACTCACTCTCTGTTGCAAGTAGGGATACTACAATGCCAGACTCTCTGGTTACGGTTGTTGCAACATGGTATAGTGATACCTTAACTGAAACTCGAGATAACGGATGTGATGCTTTTGAAATCAATAAAATTTTGACTCCTAAAAAAGATCAGTATCAACATACCGCTTTGAGCTTTAGTAAGGGAAAAGCTACCGTAAATTATATCTATCTCTCATGTAAGGGGCTTGAAAACTTAGTGCCCCATAGAGGTATTTTTGGATCTATTGGTGGTGGAATCTTGGCCGGAAAATTGTCGGGTACCATTCAGTTATGGTGGCAGATGAAAGAGGGGTATCAGGGCGGATATTCACTCAGTACTCGCGAAGAGGATGATGTAACTAATATCTCCTCATTTTGGCTCTACCATTCACTCTTTTTTGGCTATCGCTATGGCGGAGACCTTTTTGCTACGGGTAAAATAGGGGTGCAGTATGTGATGCAAAGCGACGAATATTTTAATGGAATATCTCTTGAAAAAAGGAATGAAGATACTTCTTATCCTGGAATAATGATTGAGGCCGAAGCAGGGTATGTCAAAGATTTTGGTGCATCAGTACGTGCTATTGGTATGATCAATACTCACGATGTTATTGTGGGTCTTCAAGTGAGTTTTATCATTGGGTACTTTTACTAAGGGTCTCGATTCTTATTTGGTGGAGTGGCTCTCAAACTACATTGTTAAAAATCCTTAAACACCTGTTTAAACGGAAATGAGAAAAGTTGCCCTCTCAGCTCTAGCAAGGTGGGGTGTTTAAAAATTATATTAGAGGAACGCTTACACAGAAAGGTCGCTCTAATGATTTCTACACTCTTTGACACCATGAATAAATGGAGACAGTTTCCCAATTGGCAGATTGACAGCCGGGCAAGTATATTTTTCGGATTGTTTCTCAATGAAATTTTATCAGTAAAAGGCATCAATGACATTTGTGGTATTGTGCCCGAATTCCCTGTTCGCCATGGCGATATCTATAAAGGTATTCGGTCAAACCGCTCCTCAACCATCGACTATGTTGCTTTCTCTCCAACAACGGCATATCTTATAGAACTCTCAATTGATTGTGATCCTCGAAAGGAGAAACAACGAAAGCATATTGAGCTTGCTCAGGAGGTTGGTATAGAAACCCTCCTTGGTGGGTTACTCTCAATATACCGAGCCACTCATTTTCCTGATAAATATCAGATACTTCTTAATGAACTTGTGGTAATGGGGTGGATGGAATCGGTAGGTGAAGGCCAGTACCGGGTTCCTGATGTTACTCGGAGAACTCAGAAATTACGGATTCAAGCTGCGCCATCGGGGATTGTCGATTCAACGATTATCACTTTTAATGAGATTGCAACTGAGGCTCCTCTTAATGGTGAAATCGGGGTACAGTTCAAAGAAGTGCTCAAAGAGTGGGGGACTGCTTATTCACTAGCGGTTTGACCATAGCTATCTGCTTATTGACTCATTCCTAAATAACGGCCAATAATTAACTCAAATTACTCAATTATATTCTTATTCTGACTGACCTAAGAAACAATGTATGATACAATAGTAGAGTAATGTATAAGGGTATTGGTATTTGATGAAAAGTATAAAAGGCATATTTATACTATTGTTTCTTCTGTTTGCTTTCGGTGGTGGCATTGGGTTGTCGTTGCTCTTTAAAAGTGGATCAGATGCAACCTTATTCTATATCGCCTATATTGTACTCAGTATTTTTTGTGGTAGTGGACTCTATTTTTTACTTAAAATAATCATATTTAAACGAATAGATGCCTTAGTTGTTCTCTCTCGTGATGTTGCCACGGGTAATTTTACAAAGGTACCAGGGGAGATTAAGAACGATGAAATTGGCTTGTTGCAACGAGTCTATAATATCATGATTGATGAGCTTGAATCATCTCAAAAAATGATGGCTACAAACTCTTTGGAACTTCAGACAATGAGGGAGAGTAACCAGCGTATCATTGATACGATATCCCAGGGAGTGGTCTCTACTAATGAACAAGGGGTTATTGTAAGTGTTAACAGCTATGCTGAAATCCTTCTTAAAGGGGACTCTTATACCCTCGTTGGTGAAAAAAATATCTTTGACTTCTTTATTTTGAAAGATGGGGTTGTTGTTGATTGTGGTGCAGACATTAGAAATTTTAAAGAATATGTTGCGGTACATCAACGGTGCACCATGCCAATGGAGTATCAAATTAAACTCGCTGATGGCTCACGAATACCTGTAGAGATCAGCTATCAGCACCTTGATGATGACCAATACAGTGAAGGGCACCATCTCTTTATTATAAAAGATGTTTCTGCTGAGGAGGATGCAAAACGGGAGAACAGTCTCGCGCAGAATGTATTCTCACATGCCGGTGACGCGATTGTTATTACTGATGAAAAATCAAAGATTCTCAGCTTTAACAAAGCGTACGAAGAAATGACCGGCTTTAGCCGTGATGAAATTATAGAGATAAATCCAAGTATTGTAAAATCAAGCCAGCACGATGCGGCTTTTTATTTTGCAATGTGGAATGCTGTATTCACTCAAGGGCTTTGGAGTGGCGAGCTGTGGGATTCACGAAAAAATGGTGAGATCTATCCCCGAAATATCACTATCTCGGCAATTAAAAACTCTCGGGGTAAAACAACAAACTATATTGGAATCTCAAAAGATATAAGTATTCAAAAGAAGCTCGAGAAGAAGCTCGAGGATATGGCTTTTTTTGATCAACTTACCGGCCTCTCCAATCGGTCGTTGCTCTTAGATAAAGTTGAGACTGCTATACATCAAAGCCATCAGCATCAGCGGTTTTTTGCACTGCTTTTTCTTGATCTCGATCGCTTTAAAGGGGTTAATGATACCCTGGGCCATGATGTCGGGGATATACTCTTAAAACAGGTATCGGAGCGGATCACATCGTGTTTGGAAGAGGAAGATACCGCTGCACGCCTCGGGGGCGACGAGTTCGTAGTACTACTCAACGAAGTAACCAATGCCAATGATGTACAGGTGACGGCTCAATCAATTGTAGATATCCTCGGTATGCCGTTTTCTATTCGAAGTAACACTATTGAAATTGGGGTGAGTATTGGGGTGGTTATATATCCTGTTGATGGAACGGGGCAAGAAGAGCTCTTTAAAAAGGCAGACATTGCAATGTACAATGCCAAAGAGAGTGGGAGAGGTATTGTAAAGTTTTTTGCTGAGAAAATGAACAGCGAAGTGAAGCGAAAACAAGAGATAGAGAAAGCGCTGAAGGTAGCATTAAGTAATAAGGAGTTTGAACTCTATTATCAACCAAAAATTGATATTGAAAAGCAGTCTATTTATGGGTTTGAAGCGCTTATTCGGTGGACGAGTAAAACAATAGGCTCTGTTCCTCCCGATCAATTTATTCCCCTTGCCGAAGAGATTGGCCTCATTGAAGATATTGGTGAGTGGGTGATGCACGAAGCATGTAAAGGGGCTCATAGACTGAGAACGATCTTCCCCGAGTGTTCTGTTTCTATAAACCTCTCTCCCCGGCAGATTGACTCTAGGCATTTTCTACAAACCGTGGAGAATATTATTCGATCAACACAGATTCCCATAGAGGCTATAGAATTTGAAATTACCGAAACAGCCCTGATCAAAGACTTTGAATTGACCCAAATAGTGGTGTCTCAACTGAGAAATATGGGGTGTACTGTCTCTCTTGATGACTTTGGAACGGGGTATAGCTCCCTGAGTTATCTTAATAGTTTAAATATTGATATTTTAAAAATTGATAAAAGTTTTATTGATCATGTCCCGGATCCTAAGGATGCTAGTTCTGGAGCTATGGTACAGGCGATGGTTTATATCGCGGAAAAACTCAATCTTAAAGTAGTTGCAGAAGGGGTTGAAACTGAGGAGCAACTTACTGCCTTAAAAATCTATGGCTGTGGATATGGACAGGGATATCTTTGGAGTAAGCCTCTGCCACTGAGTGATATTGAGGGTGGCGCTTTAGCAGATCTTTTTTAAAAAAAACAGCCCGGTGGTTTTATGCATGAGGGCAAAACGACACCGGGCTATTATAGTGGTAGGCTCGTTTGGGGATGGGCCTACCTACTGGGGTATGGCAAGTATCTCATAAAGTATTTTAAAAGACCACACTATTTTATAAAAAAGAAGTTATTAATCATAATAGCGTAGACCAAGTTCACGGTTCTATTATTCCTCTTTGCAGAGACTCATCATCAATTGCTATATTTATCTCAGAGATACCCGAACGAAAAAAGGATGCGATCAAGTGTGTAGAGTACTTTTAAAAAGTATGGTATTGGTGGTGCTCCTTAATGTGACTCTTCTCTTTGCTGAGATTGAGACGGTTCCTTTTTGGAATGATCAATTCACACAACTCCATACACAGGGAACCCTTTCGCCTCAGCAGATAGAAGGTGATTTAATTATCATTGAGTTTTGGGCTTCCTGGTGCGTGCCTTGTCGAGCTGCTCTTCCGAGTGTAGACTCTCTGAGTAGCAGTTCTATTGGAGTATTTGCAATGAGTCTTGATGAGTCCTTTGGAGACGCACAGACTTTTTATCGCTCTGTGGGTGTGAACACTATATTGGTACACGATCCTTCTAAAATGAGTGCCCAGTCGCTTAATATTGAGGGAATGCCTACTCTCCTTATTTGTAATCGTAAGGGTGAGATTCTTAGAAGGTGGGATGGGTATGGTTTGAGTGATAAAAAGTATATTTTAGAGATGATTGCACGAGAGCTTGAAACACTTGAAGAGTTCACAAAAATTCTAATCACTCAATAACTTGTCTCACGTCCCCATTTAAAAGTTGGGTTATTTGAAGTAATCATATACCTGAATTCAGGTATATTGCCCCATTATGGGGTTTTCCGAGCTAAATTTTACATGTCTTATCTGATGAGAGTATATATTTATATCAAACTCTCTCCGAGTAATTCGTTTCGGTCAATTGTCTGCTAACAAACCGAAATGATGTAGTGCTTCAAACCTCTTTCATCTTGAACGCTGCATCTTAAGAAACTCGGAAGAGTTTTTTTTTGTTTAAAATCAACCATAAAAAAATCAGCCACCTATAGTCAGAGGGAAATCTAAGCATAGGGTGTGGCTGATTAATAGTAATGGGCTCAATAGAGCAGTCCCTCTCAACTACTCTATTGTTATATATACCATTATGTTTCCCCTTTGTAAACAGACTTAAGTAACGAGTTTATTATTTTGAGTCTGTTTTATATTAGATTACATAAGGGCTCTATGTGACTACCTGAATTCAGGTAGTGTTCGTTTGAATTATACCTGAATTCTGATATTGCATTTTTTGAGAACGCTTTTGGTACATTCGAGTACGGAATAGGTACATTCAAGTACGCTACAGGTACGGTAATGGGGATGGTTTATGCTCAACTCCTTTTTAAGGACAATGCTATTTCGTATCATTCATCTTAGTTGAGCGACAGACTCATACAATAACCATTAAGGAGAATACTTATGAAATTACTTACAACACTAAAAGCAGCAGCAATCACACTTGCACTTACGGCAACGGTAACATCAGCTCAAAATTTTGAGCTTGTATCGGGAGGTGCAACGGTTACGGCATCATCAACTGAGTCATACCTTTACGAAGTATCAAATCTTACTGATGGTGATGATGGGAGCCGTTGGGCTTCTGTATTTCAAAATAATCAAGAAGTGATTGTTGATCTTGGAGAAACAACTGATATTCAAAAAGTAGTGCTTAAATGGGAAGCTGCTTATGCATCATACTATAAACTTCAATTTTCACATGATCAATACAGCTGGACAACAGGTATCTCGTATACTAATGCGGGTGGCGATGGTGGTGTCGATGAAATCACTCAAGATTTTGGCGATTACCGTTTTATGAAGGTGATTCTTGTTGAAAGATCGACTCAATATGGTTTCTCACTCTATGAAGTTGAAGTATATACAGAGAGTGTTGCTCCGCATCTTACTGCACAGTCACTGACTCTCGCAAAATATGATAACACTTCTGGTGGATCACCTCTCGAAATTTGTACTGAAGATATCGTAGGAAAAGTTGTCGTATCACGTACTGGTCACTATTCACTTGAAGATCGTGTAATGGTGTGTCTCGGTGCAAGCACTCCTGTAACATCTATGCGTTATGGTTGGGTTGTTATTGGTTCTGGTACAGAAGTGCCACAACAATAGTTTTTAAACAAAGTATAGGGGACCATAGAGGGGCTATCTGTAAAGTGATAGCCCTTTTTTGTAGTATATGGAATGAGTTGTTTGGGTCTTTAGATAGAGTGGGGTAGTTCAGGCCAATTATAGTAGTGGCTTCTTGCTTGCTTATAGGGTACCATTTATCTATGAGTCAAAATGTTACAAAATCAGACTATGTAAAAAAGTGGCACAAAACGATACTTCTTTCTGAGCGTATTGATCAGAAGTCTAGTGAGATTGCTTCGGTATTTGAGAACGATATTTTTAAGCGCCTTGAGAGGCATCTCCTTCAAAGTAGAGAACGGTTGTTAGCTATTACTGAAAAAGATCTGTTAGAAAATAATGTTGATGCTTTTACGAAAGAGCTGGATCAAATTTTTGAGCGGTTTACACGCTTTGAACGTATGCTTGAGCTTAATTCAATTTATCCGAATGACGGTAGCAATCGTACTACTATTTAATCAATACTGACGAGATACCAATCAATAAGATCTTGTATAAGAGGGAGCTGTGGCGCACTCTTGTAGAATGGTTTGTTGTACAATTGATGGAGTGACTGGAGTGCAGTCTGAACTAAGTAGAGCTCTTTATCAGAGAACATAAGCTCTTGGGTAACCTCGTTATAGAGGTTGGTATCGAGAAGTTTATGCTTAAGATCTAAAAAATCTCCGGCACTGCTTTCGTCTCTACTCATAAGGGTGAGTGCTGATAAAATTGTCTCTTTATGCTGTGGTGTAAATTGCATGTTTTCTCCTCTACTGTTCTGAGTGTAATAATTTGTAGAGGGGCTGTACATAAAAAAGGAAAAATTTATCGGATCACAACTCTTTTGTGGGGGATAAAATGTTGATACTGGTTTATAGGATATCAAAAATGTAGAACTCACTTTTTTTATTGACTTACGATGGTTTTTATGGGTTTTAAATGAAAAAGTGCCCTGTAAGCAATTGATAGTGTGTTTTCCAATATGATGATGGGAATGATAGGGGGTGTTGAGCAATAAATTATTTTTTTTCGTTGTTTTCTTGTTTGTACGGGTATTTATGCGGTATACTTTTTACAAACAAGGAGAAAGTATGTTTAAAAATGTAAGCTTAAAAGTAAAAATGGTTGCCGGTGTTGGGAGTCCCCTTCTTTTACTGGTGGTATTATCAATAGTGGTATTTGGGAGTATTAGTTCCCTCTTAACCAGTAACAAGATGGTTGATCATACACACAATGTTATTCAAAAGGCAATGGATATAGAAGCAGCTGCTGTCGATATGGAGACAGGGATGCGTGGGTTTCTTCTTGCGGGTAAAGATGGATTTCTTGATCCCTATGTTGGCGGTAAAAACGCCTTTCAATCACGTGTGAAAGAGCTTAAACAAACTGTGAGTGATAACCCTGCTCAAGTGCAGCTCCTAAATGAGATAGATAATAATATCGGGGAGTGGCAAAAAAAGGTGACTGAGCCTACTATTGCCCTCAGGAAACAAATACGTGATTCAAAATCAATGGATGATGTGAGAGACCTTATTAGAGAAGAAAAAGGAAAACAATACTTTGATGCTTTTAGAGAAAAAATAGGGCTCTTTGTGAGTCGTGAAAAGAAATTAATAGGCAAGCGACAAGCAGCAGTCAATAAATCAAATAATATTGCGGTGATACGGAAAAACGCAAATTGGGTGAATCATACCTATGAAGTGATTGAAGAAGCAGATCTTATATTAGGTGAAGCGGTTAATATGGAGACTGGAATGCGTGGGTATATGCTTGCGGGTAAAGAATCATTTTTAGACCCCTATAATAATGGTAAAGAAGGGTTTACTGCAACAATTACGAAACTTAAAAAGGCCGTCAGTGATAATCCTGCTCAGGTATTATTACTGACTGAGATTCAAGATATTATATCTGAATGGCAAAAGAATGTTACCGAGCCGAACATCGTATTGCGTCGTCAAATAGGAGAAGCGAAATCTATGAATGATATGGCGGCTCTTATTGGTGAAGCCCATGGTAAAAAATATTTTGATAAGTTTCGTGGGCAAGTACATACTTTTATAGAGCGTGAAGAAAACCTAATGGGTGTTCGACAAGAAAATGCTGAGTCTACCGGATCAACAGCCCAAACCGTTACCATTATTGGATCTCTTGTTACCATAGTGGCATGTGTGATTGTATTGTTGCTCATTGCAGGAAGTATTGTGACCTCGTTTAAAAGTATTTTTCAGGGATTGCAAGGGCTCAGTACTGTTGAGTTGACGGGAGTGAAAAATCAGTTTAATAGAATTATTGACTCTCTTTCGAGCTCGGCAACTGAGGTCAATAGTGCAAGTCAAAATATTGCGAGTGGTGCGACAGAACAAGCTGCAGCGGTCGAGGAGATATCAAGTACTCTCGAAGAGTTGGCTTCAATGACAACACAAAATGCCGAAAATACTAAGAAGGCTAAAGAGTTATCCATAAGTGCAAGTACCACAACAAATACCAGTCGTGATGCTATGAAAAAAATGGCTTCAGCGGTCACTGAAATTAAAGCGTCGAGTGATGAAACTGCAAAAATTGTTAAAAATATAAATGAAATAGCTTTTCAAACAAATTTACTAGCCTTGAATGCGGCGGTTGAAGCGGCGCGTGCGGGTGATGCCGGTAAAGGCTTTGCGGTAGTTGCAGAAGAGGTGAGAAACCTTGCGCAGCGCAGTGCAGAAGCAGCAAATGACACCACTGTGCTTATTGAGAAGTCTCAGATAAATGCAGATAATGGTGTAGCGGCGACTACTGAGGTTGATGGGTTGTTAGAGAGTGTCAGTGAGTCAGTAGATAAAGTTAATTCACTTATTGCAGAAGTTGCTGCAGCAAGTACAGAGCAGGCCGAGGGTATTAATCAGCTCAATATGACGGTGAGTAATATGGATAAAGTTATCCAAGAAAATTCAGCGGTGTCGGAAGAGAGTGCCTCGCAAGCGAGTGAAATGAATAGTATGGTGAATGAGGTTATTAAGATTGTACGGGGCACGAATGGTGTAGCTACTCAAACTCCGTTACAGCTTACCCATTCAGCTCAGCAAGTTACCAATCACTCATACGAGGTAAATAATGATTTTCGCAGTGATGATGACTCTAATTTGAAGTCTTTCTAAGGGAGGAAACATATGGCTAGTAATGAATCAACCATAGTGGATAGATTAGTGGAGAGTACTGAAGGGAAATACCTGACCTTTAAATTGGGGACCGAGGAATATGGTGTCTCAATTCTAAAAGTGCAGCGAATCATTCAGCAACAGAAAATCACACCGATCCCCCATACACCCGAATACATTAAAGGGGTGATCAATCTACGAGGGAGTGTTATTCCTATCGTAGAACTACGGGCTAAGTTTTCAATGGACTCTGTTGAAAATACTGATAATACCTGTATTGTTGTGGTGCAGGTGGCGTCTGCTCGTGGTGAAGTAGTAATGGGCTTCCTTATTGATAGTGTATCTGAAGTACTCTATATTAGTGAAAGTCAACTCCAGGAAACCCCGACCTTTGGCGAAGGGATTTCTGTTGAATTTATTACGTCGGTTGCTAAGATTGACTCTCGAGTGATCATGCTCCTTGATATCAATAAGATTATGTCGGTTGGTGATATGGAAGCGATGGCGGCGATTGATACTGAGTGAGATGGTTAGGGATTGTAGTGTTTGTTTTATTTGTTAAAAATAGAACAGGCGGCTATGATTCAGCTATTATAAATACTTCATAGGCAGATACTTAAAACCCTCTGCCTTCTTTATTTAAAAAGGTCCGAGCATTCCGGTGGGCGTATTTGGCCCCTTCTGGTCGTTGTAGCTCTCACAAGCTCAAGACAGGATACCTGAACTCGGAAGATTATTTAAATAGATTGTCTTTATTAATACGTTAAGCAGGCGTTCTTAGTCTTCCTTGAATTCAAATCATGAATGCAATAATCTAATTTCATTTATACAAACTGGCATACTTTTTATCGCATTTATGTCAGCGTCAGTCTTTTCACAGGTTAACCCTCGGACCATAGTGATTCGTTCTTTTTTTTGGGGCAGGGTAATGGCATTGAAGTGTCCTATCAGCATAGTATGGGTAGTGTAAATCGATTAGAAGCAGGTGTAGGTTGGAGTGCTGGTGATAATCATAGTTACTCAGGTCTTGCCGGGGTTTACCATTGGTCGTGGAATATTACTGATAAATTAAATTGGTATTGAGTTTCAAAAGTTAGGAGCACCTATTTTACTAGGAATCGACGTCAGAGAAATGTGGAACGTTGGTGGATATTCTGGTTTGGGTAATCCAAATGTATTAAAAATTGAGTGTTGTAAACTCGATAAAGTATGGTTGAGTTGTTCCGCGCTATTATTTTTTTTGTAAGTATCAAAAAGATGTTTCGGATTTGATACAGGCATGCCACTGTTTAATGAAAAACTGATCAAAAGCATCATCGTTGATGGGGTTACTGCTTGTATCTGTTTGTGAGAGGGCTTGAGGTGTCGAGATCAAAAGTTGAGTTGTTTTTTGATATGTTGGGTGCTGATTCAGTTGTGACCATTGAAAGGTGCAGTGTATTGAGTAGTTGATCTTTGGTAAAGGGTTTCGGGATGAAATTTGTTGCACCTGCATCAAAGGCTTCAACCATGTGTTCTGAAGAAGAGTTTCCCGTGACCATAATTATGGGAGTAGTTTTGTTAATAATTCTCATTTCTTTTAAGGCATCAATGCCATCAAGGTTTGGCATCTGCCAATCGAGGATAACAAGCTTGAACTGCTGTGATTTAAAAAGATTGAGGGCTTCGACACCATCACATGCTTCTACAATGATGTCAAAGGAGGGGTCTTGCTCAATTGATTTGCGCATAGCGCTACGTATAATCGCTGAATCATCGGCAATGAGGATTGTGTTACTACTTATGTTTTTACGCTGTTCTTGATAGATGCCGAGTACTTTGTTGACTTTGTTTTCGAGCGCCATAGCATTGAAGGGTTTAATGATGTACTCATTTGCTCCTGCGGTAACAGCATTTATGATACTTTCTTTATCGCCTGCCGAGGTACAGATAATAACGGGAATTGATTTGTTTCGCTCACGTATGTTGAGTAGAGCATCTATTCCATCCATTATCGGCATATACCAATCAAGAACAACAAGATCGTAGCCGAAGCAGCTTCTCGTGAGCTCATCTAATCCCAGTTGTCCATTTTCAGCTTCGGTAACAGACTCAAAGCCGAGTTCTGACATGAGAATACCTTTAATGATTCTCCTAACCGACATGGAATCTTCAATAATAAGTGCGTGCATTGGTACTCACATATATACAATTGTATATGTGAGTATATCATAATTCGAGGTATTGAGCAAGGGGAGTTGTCCTGTAGTATAGTATTCTCAATATATTATACAAGTACTTCGCTGCTATGAGTAAATGTAACAGACTGTATGACGTGTAAGTACAGCGGTTTTGTTGAAAGGAGAATAAACTATATGAGTTGGGGAAATCTACAAGCGGCATGGTTAATGAACAAGCGGTTCATCAATTACAAGGCATAGTGAGTACATTAAAAAACATTAAGATGATTATTGATGCAAATAGAGTCTACTTAGAAAATGCCTAATAACTCATCTTAACGGTCAAACCCATAGTCCGAGGGTCTTGATAATTAGCCCAAATATGTGACCGTCCCGAAGTACTAATAATAGTTCTATTGAGCACTGCGGTATTTTCAATGTTCTTGATATAGAGTTGCAGTGATACATTCTTCTTTGGACTCACGAGTGAAAGTCGCAGATCACTTTTCGTATATGCTTCTTGCTCTGTGCCGGGTGCATTAATGTCATTGGTCCAAAAACTACTTGAGTAATAGGTTTGGAGGTACGGAATTATGGCCACGCCATTTGCAAATACAAATTTATAACTAATTTGAATGGACGCAGTAAGGGTAGGTGAAAGAGGCACCGTACTCTCTTTAAGATTTACATAATTGAGTGCAGTGAGGTCAGTAGAAATTTCTATACTGTCTGGGGATACTTCAACGGTATCAGTCCAGACTGCTGGGTCAAATGACTGAAAGTAAGAAGAATCTTTTTGTTCAAAGGGATTTGATACAATGTAGTCTCCAAAAGTCGCTTCGAGTAAAGAGACTGTTGCACCAATATTCCAGTGGGGAGAGGGGATCCAATCAAGGTCAGCTTCAAGACCCATCGCATCAATTGCCCCTGCATTAGAGGTGTATGGTAGGACTGTTTTATCTACAGTGACGAGTTCTTGGCTCTGCATTTCTCTGTATCTATTGTAAAAAACGGCACTGTTTATTTGTAATGAGTTGTCTAAGAGGGGTGTTTTAAAGCCCATCTCATACGCAGTAACGGTTTCTTCGTTAAAGGTAGGGATGGAGCCATTTGAGCTGTTGAATCCACCAGTTCTGAATCCAGTAGAAACCGATGCGTATACAAGAGCATTGTTAGATAGGGTGTAATCGATGCCACTGCGCCAGGTGATATTATCCCAGGTGTTTTCATTACTATCTACTTTAGTCGCCTCAGGAGACCAACTCATAGGAAGGTACCACGAGTCTGCTTTTCGAGTTTCTCGATTGAATCGTATGCCACCAGAGAAGTGAAGGTTATCAAATGCGGTATAGCCCAGTTGGGCAAAGAGTGATCGTATGGTTAAAGTTGTTTCATCGAGGGTGGCCCATTCATACTCTGGGGTAGGAGTGCCCGTTACTGAAGTGGGCGTTGTGGATGTATTGTCGTGATCAATCGCAGACTGAAACTCATCATAGATATATGCACCATAGGTGTCGTCTCTATCGCCCATACGAGAGAACTGATAGTATGAGCCTAGCAGCCATTCAAAAGGACTTTTGTCTGTCGAGAGGAGCTGGAACTCTTGAAAGTAGTCCTTAGAGTGTGAGGGAGTACCTACTGCAGCAAAAGGTGTATCACTGAGGTCACCGTCAACCCACTGGTCAATAGAAAAATCGTTGTATGCTGAGATCGATTTAATTATGCCATATTTAAAGGAGGCATTGATGGTGAGGTTGGCGTGATTCGTTTCTGTTTTTACTGAGTTGGGGTAGTCTCGATAAATTGCATAGGGGCCTTTGTCGGGGGTGCTGCCAAAGGTTCCATTTCGTGGATTTGTTTTTACAAAATCGCCATTAATATCCGTAAGTCCTGTGGTGGGGTTAATCACTGACCCTAGGACCATATAGCCAAAGTCACCATTACCATTTTTATCTTGCAATGATCTGTTGACTCTCAAGGTTGCTTCAAAATGGTTACTGGGATTAAAGCGCAGTGCGGATTTAAAAGCCCATTGATTTTCATCTTTGAGATTGTCTCCGTTGCCACCATGAAGATTCTCCACATAGCCATCCTGTACTTCTCGCATACCTGCAACTCTCAGTTGGAGTTGTGTACTCAGTGGAATATTGACCAGTGCTTCTGTGCGCATGCGGTTATAATCACCAACGGTGATTTGGGCTTTATATTCGAGGGAGTCAGAAGGTGCATGGGATATGACATTGATTGCACCACCAAAAGTGTTTCTGCCATAAAGTAAGCCTTGAGGGCCGCGGACTACTTCGATGCGTTCAACATCTAAAAATTGAGAAAGAGCCTGAGTAGTGGAGGGTATATACACGCCATCTATGAAAACTCCAACTACTTGGGCGCTCCCTGTTCTAATGTCATTGGTACGAGTGCCACGAATTGAAAGCCGTGCATCAGAACCTGATTCTCCATAGCGTACTCCTGGAGCAAGGAGTTCAAGAGCGGATACATTTTGGATATCACCATTCTCTATGTCGTGGGAAGTGAGGAGTGTGACTGAAACCGGTACTGCACTGATGCTCTCTTCTCGCTTTTGTACCGTAACTTTCTGCTGCATAAGTTCTAAAATAGACATATCAAATAAATCTGAATAAGGGTCACTTTCGTTACTGTGTGAGAATATCGGCAAAAGAAACACTAAAAGAGCAATTGCTCTAATGAGTGTACTTTTGTCTAGAAATAGTAGCATACTACCCTCTAACTTATCGCCCGTAGGTGCTCGTGCCTCTCTTTATAGTGTATCATATGTTGGTACTATATCCTATACATAAGCCACAATGGGGTAATATAATGGGGTAGCCGCTCTAAAAACTCCACCCCATATTCACACTCCCACTAAAAAGTGCGAATCCCGTCCTAAGAGTATGATAATACTGATAGCCGCCACCACCCGTTACGATAAAATAAGCCCCCAGTGGATTAATGAGAAACTTAGCCTGAAGCTCTGCTTGGGCTTTCACTGTGTCAAAAGATTTTTCATACCCTTTAGGTCCCACTATTGCATAGTCATAGGAGAAGGGGAGACTCAGTTGGAGAAAAATCGGTGAAATAAATGAGTAATCTGGCATTCCTGGTACGACATCTTCATCGATAATTCTATAGAGGATATGAGTAAAGAGTTGTGCATAGTGGAGTGACTCCTTTTTAATACCAAGATACGGGTCATGAGCATAGGGCTTGGTATAGAAGTAACTGTATTGGAGTTGCAGGTCAAAGTTGCCAATCCCTTTGAGGTGCGTCCCAATAAAGAGGTCGGTGTTTTGCACCTTTGCTCGTGATGAGTCTAGAGCGTTGGTATATGATTGTTGCAGGCTATCGCGAATAAACACTTCGGCTGTGTCGATACGAGTTTTCATATGCTGCATCTCTTCAATCTGTTTAATAGTGAGTGTGGTGCTATCCTTACTTAATGAGTCGAGAGCGTACATGGTTCTATCAACCATACTGAGTGCACCGTGGCTTTTGGGGTCTACCCCCCACCACTTCTCGGAATCAAACAGTAAGCCTCCATAAAAATGCCAGCCACGGGTGTACTGTACTTTACTCATAAAAGGGAGACGTATGGGGCGATAGATCGCATAGTCAAGCTTAATAGCCGCCATGTATCGGTCGCGTTCTAGGGTGATGCCCGGTTTTATAAGTGTGCGTCCTGCAGTATTGCCGTCATAGAGTATACGAGTCGGGTACGTGTAATCCTGAATGTTCATATTCATATAGAAGAGATCGAGCATCAGTTTATCGGGGCCAATAAAGCGTGATAGTTTCATTTTACTATCAATTTGATTGGCGGCCCCTTGTTGATCGGGGTACCACTCCATAAAACCACTATTAAGTTGTGAGCTTACTCCAACCTCCCAGTGAACATCCATGAGAGGGTAGAGGTTAAAAGAACGTTGTGCACTCGCGCCAACATTCAATACCTGTATGGTTGCAAAATCATTCCACCCATTAACGGCGTGATTTGGGTTGTCACTATTAAAGAGCATAGAGCTGGCCACCATACCATCTTCGATATCCATTTTTTTAGCATAAGCCTCTAGAGTGAGAAGAGGATGACGGAGTCTGAGTCTCACCATGGTGTTGTAAATATCTGAGCCGTTGTCGTGGGTCGCGATGCGCGTAACGTCATCATCAAAGAGAAGGTCGCGCCACTCGGCATCCCTTACCCAAATGGCTTCACTGGCTCGTGACCGGGCAAAGTCGGGGCTATCAAACTCACTGAGGCCACGGGTGTATCTACCGGTATAGGTGAGAAAGAGCTCGGGGAGATAATAGTCAGAGGCATCGAGGGTTTCGTAGCGTGCGGGCCACGACCATGGAGTTATGGGGAGTCCGTCCTCTTGATACATTTTACTGTACCCCCGTTGTATCCAACTATAGAGATTGCGATCAACTTCTGAAAGAGAATCAAGGGTTCCTCCATATTTAAATTTCAATTTTTCAATTGCACGGAGGTAGTGTAGTTTACCCTGCTCACGAAGGGGAACCATAGAGCCCCGCACTTGAGTAAGATAATTTGCATACCAGAGCTCCCAACCTGGTTCTTGTGGGTCAAGTGCAATCGCTTTTTTATAGTGCTCTTCTGCACGAGAGTCACCGAGTCGTTTCATGAGCTCGGCTACCACACAGTGTTGTTGACCAATGAGGGTTGTTTCGTTTGCGAGTTGCGCATCAACAAATACTTCAGCATCATTAAGGTTGGTGCTCATGAGAATACCTTCGGCCTCTCCGTAGCATGAGAATGAGTTTGACCATGCTGGTGATGTTCCGAGTGTGATAATAATGATACTTGATAAGAGTTTTGAAATAGAAATCATACTTACTCCTCCATGCCGGTGATAATGTTGAACTCTGTACTATCACCAATCATAGGTTCGGCACTCCAAGAAATACTATCGATACTGACCTTGAGATGATAGTCACTAACAGGGATGCCCGCTCGGGTGTACCATGCAAAGGCGTTGATGAGAGGACGTGCTTGCATAGCATCATCGCAATCCTTGGTGGTGTAGGTGGGAGGCTTGACTTCTTGTGTGGATAAAAAATCACACTGAGAAAATCCAGAGAGTTTAAACTCATACTTTTCCCAAGTGTCGGTTAATTGAATAACGGTCTTCTTGGCATTGTGCGACCATATGTCGGAGTTGGCACTTCCGATAATTACTTTTATCGAGTCCGTTTCATCAGGTTCATAGGCACGTATCCATGCAGTTACCTTTTGAGCTCTTTTTGAAACGTAAAAGCGGGTTGGGCTTTCGCCCCAGTTAAAACGGTCAAGCCAGTGCATACCAAAGTAGCGATCTTCATCTTGTGCTATCACCTGATTATATTCAATGGTGTAACAGCTTTTTGATTGCTCACTTTCGGTGTAGTGTGAATCGCTTACGCATTTACCTTTCAAAAGTGATACGGAGTGGAGGTCACTCTCTTCGAGTGCGCGCAGTGAATCAATAGACACATTGACACTGTAGACATCGCCGACCCAGCCTTCAGGAATAAAATAGTGGTTCACATTCATAGGCATAGGAACAATACTGTCTTGTGTCATTAATAGTTTTTGATCAATAGGTTCAAGTTGATACGGATCTCCAGGCTCTGTGCAGTGTAGTAAAGACAGGCAGGATAGGGTGGTAAGTGCGTAGTATAACTTTTTCATAGTACTCCCTTATAAAAGGTACATAAGGCTGTGTAGTGTTGCTCTGTATAATACATAGGTTAAAAAGTACGCGATCACTACGTTCTTTTATTTACTAAAAGGAAGAATTACCCTTCAGCCTAATGTTTATCGATCCTCGCGGGTAGTTGTTACTTCAAGTAACAAAACGCTTCCCCTCATTTGTTGTGAGAATATATCTTTTAAATAAGAGCAGACGCAAACACATTCATAACTTTATGATAAATTTAATCGTCACATAAGGTTTACACAGGAGAACATACTTATGGTAAAAAAAATATTACTACCTCTCTTACCCTGCCTCTACACTCTTGTAGCGGTCAGTGGTTGTTTTAACATTGAGCCCAATACGGTCGACTCTGCAGTATTACCCGATGAGTCTTCCTTTGAAAAGAGTGATAACTCTTCTGATACACAAGATGATGAATCTTCATCAAGTATAGAATCATCTTTTATGGAGGAATCTTCTACTGAAAGTAGTGTAGTGAGTAGTGCTCTCGATGATTCAAGTGATGAGAGCTCTAGTATTGAAAGTTCGTCAATAGAACTCTCATCTGACATCTCTTCATCTGAATCCTCCTCGTCAGAGCCGGAGTCCTCTAATGCAGGGCCCGTAGTTAAAGGTGAATTTACCCTTGTGTATGAAGATGAATTTGATGACCTCGATCTTGACTATTGGGAGATCAGTGATGGGAGTTGGGATGATAATAAAACAATGTTTCAACCGAGTGGAGTGGATGTGTCTGACGGACTACTGAAACTTATTATGACCAAAGAGTATGTGGCTGATCGTACCTGTTGGGGCCAACGAAGACTGGCTGCTCCTAATGGAGAATCACCCATACCAGGGCAAGACGGGTCTAAGTACTGGTCATCAGGGGAGCTTCGGTCACTCAAGATGTATAAGTATGGCCGTTTTGAAACAACCATCAAAGCACCGGATGCAGCACACTATCTCTCTACCTTTTTTCTCTTTAATGTTCCTCGTGATGAGCAGTGGTTAGAAATTGATATTGAACTCATGTCTACGGTACCGGGTCAATCAACAACCAATCTCCTCATAGATAAAAATGGGGGAGCAGCACTCTGGTCTGATATCGCCTTTAATAATGAATTAGACTCACATGACATTTCACCCATTAATCATCAAGAGGATAATGATTTTGTTATCGAGTGGACTTCAGAGTATGTGGCATGGATTATCAATGACATTGAAGTGCGCAGAGTGACTGAGCCACACCTTATTCCTACCAAACCACTTTATGCCATTTTTAATTTTTGGATGGGTCATGAAAGCTTAAGTGGAAGTCCTGATGATGATTATCTCACGGGGATAAAAGTTCAGACCGAGTACCAATATTTTCGCTATTATAAATGGAGTGGTGAGGATGATTGGGAGCACGATGGGTGGTGTGGTGATAAGAGTTGGAATGGTGTGCGGTGTGAGTAGATTATGTCGAGGGGGTGGTTCTGAAGTAGGAACGATATTATTGTAGTTTGAAGCTCGCCATTAGGGGGGAGCTTTTTTCTTTGCGAACAAGTAGGGAGTAAGTCTCTTTAAAAGTATTGCCTTATGTTTGGTAGTAAATCCATAAGATTTCTCTTATACTAGGGTTGTCGAAAGGCGTGTAGCCTACCTAAACTTCAATGTATTGTAGCACTTCACGCATGGTGAACCTTTGTTTTTGCAGTGTGAGCTAATCAAGTGGCGTGTCGCCTAACCATTCTGCAATGTGCGGTAGCACTTCACTCGTGGTAGACCTTTGTTTTTGCAATGTGACCGAGCATAAGTAGTGAGAATCTCAATGGGGGGTAGATGATGATATTTCCCTCTAGAGAATGAAAAACATTTCTGGCGTGTGAGGTTTGTCTGGTGGCGT
>JAOPTW010000052.1:0-17309 GCA_051532035.1 Fibrobacterales bacterium
TGCGCCATGGCCAGACTATCGTTGGGGAATGCAGGGAGCAATCAATGAGACCTATTGGCTCTACCACCTCGACATCGTCAAAGAGCAAGTCATCAACAATGCTAAAGCTATGGTTCAGTACGGAAATAAGCAACAGTAATAGAAATAAGCACAAAAAAAGGAGACAGCAATTGCCATCCCCCTTATTACCCACCAATTACAATATATATTGAAGTTGGGACACTGCACGTGATGGGTATCACACTTGGCTCATTTTGCTTAAAATCCCACTACAAAATAAGCTCATTTCTTAAATTTATAAAAATTAATCTGCTTAATATTCTTCCAGTCCATAGCCAAATGGGTAGAGTGCCTTACTGTCATCCATAGCAAGTGGAATATCCGCTGGGTCTTTCGGCCATGAGTAGGGTGATTTACCTTTTGGAGTAAACCCGTCAACTCCAAACAAGAAGTCAGCAACACCATCGCCTTCTGAACCAATAAAAAATGCAGCTATGTAGGCATCGCTCTTTTCAATTTCTCCTTCAACTGCAAGTACGCGCCCTGAAACAAGAATCGTAATTACTTGCGCACCAGCGTCAACACAGCTGTTGATATATCCTTTGTGGCTATCGGTCATCCATAGACGATAATCAGATTCATCGGTATCACCCATAAACTCTGCATAAGGTGTCTCACCAACAATCACTACAGCTTTTTTACCACTCATATCACCTGAGCACCCACTCTCCGAGTAACCTGCACTTGGGGCCACCTTTTTGATCGCATCTTTAATGGTTGTTGCACCACTATAGTTACGGCTCACTCCTTGCCACTCTATAGACCAACCACCACTCTGAAGACCGCTATTATCACCATGCTCACCCACAATAACAATGTCATCATCACTGGTCAGCGGAAGGGCACCTTTTTCACTTTTTAAAAGCACCAGAGATTCTCTAACCGCTTGTCGCGCCACTTCACGGTGCTCTTCTGAACCGACACTCTCTGCGTACTCCTCTTGGGGATAGGGATCACTAAATAGGCCCAGGTCATATTTCATACCAATAATGTGACGAACCGCATCATTGATTCTATCCATTGAAACTCCACCATCGTTCACTGAACCTTTAATTTGATTTATAAAATCAACATGAAGCCCCTTAGGCTGCATTGCAATATCCACGCCGGAGTTTATCACTATAGAAGCATGACCATAGCGCGTGCCTCCTTCCCAATCCGTTACAACGACCCCATCAAACTGTAATTCATCCCGTAAAATGCCGTTGACAATATCACCATTCTGATGCATGTTCGTGCCATTAACCGAATTAAAACCAACCATTATTGCGGTCACTCCCTGTTTAACTGCCGCAGCGTAAGGAGGAAGGTATTTGGTGCGGAGCTCATCCATGCTCATTTCTGCATTGCCCCCTTCATTACCCCCATGAGTCGCGCCGTCACCAATAAAGTGCTTCGCAGTAGTACCAACAGTCCAGGGTGCCGAGAGAGCTCCTTGTTGATGCCCTTTTATTGAGGCAATCACCGCGTCAGTAGTAAGGTCGGTATCTTCAGTATAGCCTTCGTAGACTCGCCCCCAGTTTTCATTTTGTGGCATAGCGATACAAGGAGAAAAAGTCCAATTAAAACCAGTACCAGCTATCTCTTTGGCTGTGATCTGCGCCGCCTCTTCTATAAGAGCCATATTACGGGTGGCAGCCATATTAATATTGTGTGGAAAAATAGTAGCACCTTCAAAGGTGTTTTGTCCATGTACCGCATCCACCGCAATAAGAAGTGGAATACCTAAGCGTGTTTTGAGCGAGGCCTCTTGAAACTCTCTCATTTTGTTAATCCAGTCTATGGCGTCAGGCCCCACATAATCACCTTGGGTATGGATAATCGAGCCAAGTCCCCAATCAGCTACTTCAGATGGCTGCATATCAAACCAGCGTGTCTGGGTCATTTGAGCAATTTTTTCATCAGTAGTCATAGCATTTACAAACGCCTCAATGACGGCTTCACGATCCTCATACTCACAGATATTGAGCTTCTCGGTACCCCATTCGCAAATCAACTCTTGAACATATTCAGAACTACTTAATTCAAAGGAACTCTCATTTGAAGATGCAATAGAGCTTGACTCGTCCATCGAAGACTCTTGACTACTCTCATACTCTTCTATTACGCTTGATTGTGATTCCAGACTCAAGCTTTCTGAGCTCTGTAAATCCGATATTAATTCAGACGAATAGCCCGATCCAGCACCAGAATCACTATTCTCAAAGCTACTTTCAGAACTCTCTCTTGATTCTGTACTACTATTAATGAGATCACTATTGATAATCTCGCCACTACATCCAAAAATTGATGCAATTGTAACTACCCAGAACAGGTGTTTCATACTTACCCCTAAGTATATATGTTGTATTCAGATTCGATGAATGGAGTTATTGCGCACGTTATGATTATCATGCAGTCAATTATTACTCCCTTTCAACTACTCCAAAAGCCCTCACAGTATCCACCCTAAAAGAAGTGGGTACTCTATAAATGCGTTCAAAACAAAAAATATATTATGATTACCTAAACATCAAAAGCTTAAATATTACTTAAAGTAACCCCTTCTATTGGTAGAGTCCCTATCAGTCTTGGTCCGTTTCGTCACCACTTACTCAAATAATCCTAATAATTAAAGGAAACCTTAATCTTTTTTATAGCTATAACCTTATATTATTAAATGAGTTATAGAAAAGTGTGCATTCTATCACGCAATCTAATATAAAGCTTGTATACTGAAGTGCCGAATAGTATACTAAGTATATAGGGTTCAAAGAACACTTACATGGAGGGTGCTATGCGTGAACACATACAATTAGCCTATACAGATATGACCCAACCAGACCTTGTTGGGAGACCAGAAAGAGAAGCGGTAATTAGTCAGGATGACATACTCAATCTCAAAATCTCACTTGAAATAATTTCTGATAGCTCAGAGCTTGTTCTCGACCACTACCTCTTTAATTGATGTTCCTACCAATCGTTTCATAAGCCGGTCAATAGACCGGCTTTTTTCTTTTCTTGCGTACCATTAATTGTAAAACTGAACACTCCCCTCTTTTCACAGAGTTGTGCTACACGGTATGGACCATATTTTCTACATTGTACTCTCTAACGTGAGGAGAGTGCGCCATTACATCCCAAGAATTTCTACTCAAGCATTTAAAACCCTATCGGGTAAAAATCGGCATCGGTATTGCATTAATAATTACCTCTGTCGCACTGGCCCATGCTAATCCGTGGCTTATTGGTGAGATGGTCGACTATCTCGATGGCGCCCGTGGCGTTTCTAAAACAATACACTTCTTTTCAGGTACTATTTTTGGCGAACACACCGAGCTTTACAATCTTATTGCCGGGATACTCATTGCCACACTTATCTACTCAATCTTCCTCTTTTTTCAACGCTACATTATCATAACTATTTCTCGCAAGATTGAATACTCTATGCGTAATGAGCTCTTTGAAAAGCTCCAGCATCAGCCACGTACTTTTTTTGACTCAAACCTCACTGGTGACATCATGTCACGCTGTACCAATGACCTTGACCGTGTACGTGACCTCGTAGGACCAGCCCTCATGCATTTGCTCCGTATGGGAGCGTACCTCGTGTATACGACTGCAATTCTTTTGACTATTTCCCCTACACTAGCCGCTGTGGGTCTCACCCTCTCTCTGGCTCTTCCTCTCACAACCCTCAAATTTATGAAACAAATTTATGCAGGGTTTGCTGCAGTTCAAAAATCACTTTCAAAACTCAGCTCATTTTCTCAAGAGCTCTTTTCATCTATTAGCACCATCAAATCATTTGGTAATGAAGAGTACTTCATTGAAAAATTTGAACAGTCGTCACTCGAGCTCAAAGCCACTTCTAAAAAGATAACCATACTCAATAGTTTTATCTGGCCCACCATTGGCTTTATCAGTGGTGTGGGAATCTGCGCTGCAATTTTTACCGGTTCATACCTCATTACCGAACAAGAGCTCACAACAGGTGAACTCACCAAAACAGTATTTCTCCTGTTAAATGTCCAATTCCCTCTTGTAGGACTTGGCTGGGTAATGAGTATGGTACAACGAGGACGTGCCTCTCTTGATCGCATTATCTCCCTCATGAATACTATGGAAGAGGGTACCTACACCCGCCCCGAGAATGAACCATTTCACAGCCTCCGTATGACAGGCCTCAATTTTACTTATCCTCAATCTGCTCTCAGCAACGCCTCTGCCAATAGTGAGGGTCAAACTCCACTGAGCTTGAAAGACATTGATCTTGATATCGCCAAAGGGTCATCACTAGGGGTTGTAGGGAAAATTGGTTCTGGCAAAACATCACTCATTAAAATACTCACGGGCACCTACCCTATTGCCAAAGGGACCTTTTATATTAATGGTAAGGATGTGTCGGAACAGAGTAGAGATTGGTGCCAATCTTTTTTCTCACTCTCTCCACAAGATGGATTTCTCTTCTCTGAAAGTATAAGAGAAAATGTATTGTTGGGTACTTCTACAACATCGACTCTGAGTGTAGAAGAAGCGGCAAACCTTGCAGCCCTTACAAAAGACCTCAATCAAATACCTGGTGAACTCGATGCCGTTTTGGGCGAGAAAGGTATTAACCTTTCGGGTGGCCAAAGACAACGGGTTGGACTTGCCCGAGCACTTATTGCCAATCCAGATATTCTCATTCTTGACGACACCCTATCAGCAGTAGACACCGAAACTGAACACGAAATTTTACACAACCTCAAAACCCATATTACCGACTTAACCACGGTGATCATTTCCCATAAATACTCATCAGTCATTCAGTGTGATGAGATCATCTATTTAGAAGATGGCGAAATTAAAGAACGCGGTACACATACCAAATTGATGGCCTTCGATGGTCATTATGCAGAGAACTACCGACAACAAATATTATCTTATGACTTGGAGGAACAGTGAGTAACGCCCCAAAAGAATACCTCCTAGACGATGTCAGTAATAAGATCTTTGATCTTGTACTGATTAGCAGGATTTGGAAATATGCTAAACCCTACAAAGTTGCACTCTTTGCAAGTGCATTTCTCGTCGTTGTAAAAGAAGTCCTCCCCTTTTTACTCCCTTGGATACTCGAAAGCATCATTGATGGCCCTGTTAAAGTAGGTGATTTTGATGGTGTTCTCCAGTGGTCAGGCCTTTTTCTCCTTGTTGTTGTGGCAAATACCGGTGTTTCATACGTCTATACTATTTTAAGCAAAGTTACGGGCCTCCATATTATTCACGACATCAGAGTGCAACTTTTTAAACATGTCACCACTCTGAGCTTACAGTTCTTTCATCGCACCCCCATTGGCCGCTTAATGACCCGCATGTCAAACGATGTAGACTCACTGAACTTACTGCTCTCCGAAGTTATTTTTGAATTGATCAGTGCGTTTCTCATGATCATTCTCGCAGCAGTGATCATGCTCTATAAAAACTGGCAACTCGGCCTTATAACTCTTGCGTTTCTTCCCTTCATGCTGATCGTCACTGCAATATTTAGGGTTAAGGTTAAGAATATCAATGTCACTATCCGTAAAGAGCTTGCTCAACTCAATTCTGTATTACAAGAGAGCCTGAACGGCATCTTTATAGTGCAGCTCTTTCAAAAGCAACGTGAGCGATTTAGCATTTTCAAGCAACACAACAAATCCTATCGCAATGCCTTCTTTAAAAATGTTAAGTACTACAGTTACTTCTTCCCTGCTATTCACTCACTCACCGACTTCTCACTCATAGCAGTCTACGCATTTGGGAGTTTCTATATTTTTAATGGCGAGCTCTCTGTAGGGACTCTCGTCGCTTTCACCTGGTATAGTACCATGTTTAACCGACCACTTCGCGACATCAGTGATAAAATCACGAGTCTCCAAACTGCACTCGCCGCAGGAGAACGAGTATTTCACCTCCTCGATACCCATGTACATATTCCCGACGGCGCGACGGTAATACCAAAGGGCCCCATTGGCCTTGAATTCAAGAATGTCTCATTTGCCTATAACGAAGATTCTACCGTACTTAAGGATGTCTCATTTACTGTAGCGCCTGGAAGTACCGTAGCTATTGTTGGGGCAACTGGCTCTGGTAAAAGTACAATACTCTCTCTCATTAACCGTTTTTATACCACTGATACGGGATCAATCACCCTGAATGGTATCAATATAAAAGAAGTTCTTAATCAATCCCTCAGGTCACGTTTGGCCAATGTGAGCCAAGATGTATTCCTCTTTAATGACACCTATGGAAACAATATTGCATTTGGAAAACCTATTGAACAAGAACACCTTCTTAAAGCCGCTCAAGCATCACGCTCGTACGACTTTATAAAACACAGTGAACATGGTTTTGAATCAATAGTAGAGCCATCCGGCCAAAACCTCTCAACCGGTCAACGACAACTGCTCTCTTTTGCACGGGCACTCTACGCATCGCCCGACCTTCTTCTCCTCGATGAAGCGACGAGTTCTGTAGACACTCACACCGAGAGCCTCATACAAGAAGCACTCTCAGAACTTACCAAAAATAGAACCTCGATAATTGTGGCACACAGACTTTCGACTATTAAAAATGCTGACAAAATTTTGGTGCTCCATCAAGGTGAACTCAAAGAAGTTGGTACTCATGAATCACTTATTGCTGATGACGGCATCTATGCAAAACTAGTGAAGATGCACAGAGTACAATAGACCTCACTCAGAATGGAGATATCCATTCTTAATAGTATTTTTTACAATGATCATAGCCTTATCGGCTTTATTCAGTAACGACTCAGTCTCCACTCCATTATCAGGATACGTCGATACCCCTATACTCATACCGAGAAATTTTTCTTCTCCCTCGTGGGTAAAAGGAGTTGTCATTTTATGAATGATTTTTTTAGCAACGACATCAGCATCAGAGGCATCACTTACTACCGAAAGGATTATTGCAAACTCATCATCGCCAATATAAGAGACCGTATCTGAATTACGTACAGATGCTACTAATCGTTCTGCTATAACCTTTAAAACGCGGTCCCCCACCTCTTTTCCCCAACTATTATTGATATCCGAGAAGTTATCGACATTCATATAGAGTATGCTAAACTTATGGTTGTATCGTCGTGATTGGGCAAAGATGTGATTCAAACGATCAATGAGCATATTGCAACTCGGAAGTCCCGTTACATCATCAAAGTAGGCAAAGTGTTTCCGTTTAAGGGCATAGATCTTTTTTCGTGCAACCGATTGCGCAATATAAAAACTAGGAACCGATGAGAGCACAAAGAGTACGCCAAAAAGTATACTCAAATTATCACGTAAGATACCATTTTGAGCGGTTATCATAGACTCTGAAACTTGTGATATTATTTTGGGTACTTCGGCCCCGACAACCTGTTCAGATCTCAGTTGTTCCAAATAGAGTTGTTGAGTCGACTCAGAGATTCCACGCTTTTCTAAAAAATAGAAGCCTAAAATAACTAATCCCAGTATTAGAGCAATACCTACAAGAAGCAGAGAAAAGTTGAATATCATTTTTCTGCGTACAGAGTCTAACGAGTTTTCGTAACTGTGAACCATAACCAGTCAAAACTAAAAGTATATAGGTATTTTACTGTTTTTTTACATTTTTGACAATGTCTCTGAAGGCTCCAAAGATAAAATTGAGATCTTTTTTTGACGGGTTTAGCCGTTCTAACCAGTTAGTAAAGGCAAACTTCTCTTTATACCGAGTACGATATTCATCGCTTATCAGAGCATTTACATGGTCTATAAAGGCTTGTTTTGCCCCTAATTCCGCAGGATCTTCCTCAGAAGGGTCGAGAAATTGCTTTTTAGGCATGGCTCCAACCTGATACAGCGCAATTGCGGCAGCCTGCCCTAAATTGTAGCTCATCCGATCTGCAATAGGTATAGTACACGCACTAGAACAGATACCGATTTCTTCTCTACTCAGCCCAACACTCTCACGTCCAAATACAAGGGCCACAGGGCCATCATAACGAATGACCTCCCCAATATCTTGCATATTAACCCAACTGTCTGTAACATCATAATCTCGGCGTGAAAACGCTATAGATTGATAGGTATCAGCAACGGCTTCTTGTACCGAAGGGTAAAATTGAGCATTTTCGAGTATTTCTTTACCATGAGTACAGGTAATATAGGCTTCTTCAGCCACAACGTCCATGCTTGTAGATACGATTCTCAGTTGCGTAACGTGATTACACCGCATAGCACGAGCAACAAGGCCAATGTTTTTTGGATTTTCAGGTTCGGCTAAGACAACAATAATATTTTCTGGATTCATAAGGTTCTTTTAGAGTGAGACCATGGAACGGAATGAAATACGTGGGCCAAAGCCTGACTTCCATGAGTCATTTTTAAGAGGGCCATTCAGTGGCCATGCAATATCGAGATGGTTTACGACACCTTGGGTTGATTTACTCATTCCCAGACGAAGACCAATACCGACGTTGTACCGAAGTTCATTAAAATCAACCTCGTCAATAGCATCATACGCATTTCCACCATTTACAAAAGCAGCGACAACCGGAACAACTGTTCCTCGTTCAAATGATTTTGGGAGAAAAAACCGTTCTTCAAGTTTAAAAAAGAGCCGCGTACTCCCCGCATAATAAAATGAAGGAACTCCAGCCATACCTCTAAAGCCATCAAGATAGAGTTGTTTATGGTTAGGCTGATCGTAATAAGAATCAAACTGTGATTTAAAGTAGGTTGCGAGGCGCGCATTGGGCTTCCACATATATTCAAGGTTCGTTTCCATGAGGCCATCTGTTACCTCTTTATCACCCAAGAAAAATTTATTCTTTAATGACATTCCTAAGAGGTGATCATTTTTAAATATGCCTTTATAGACAAATATATTTTCAAAATACCAACTATCATCACTGGCATTAAGGGCCTCAATATTTTTATAAATGCCACTATAAAAGCTCACACCAAGTTCAACATCCTCAGAATATTTAACACGGTTCAAATTTTTCACTTTTACGTAGGTTATCCAGTTGAGAATAAATTTTGCGCCAACCCGAGACTGCTCCAAATACTCAAAAGGAGTTGCATAGGCTTTACTAATTGCCCAATTACTTCCCGGTTCTGTACCATAGACATCACTGTATGGGTACCGTCCTGCCATACCGCCTCTCTCAAGAGAGTAAAAGTACGAGAGTCCAATAATCTTTTGAAGAGTAGTGCCAAAACGTTTTGCAATGCGAACATTCACTGTATCACTTTTTATCGCATCATATTTATACAGAAGATGCGCGGCATCCATTGATAACGTTGCATCGGTTACGGTACTATCAAGCCGTACAAATGGACTTAATCGTTCAGGGTGTTTATAGATCGCCTTACTTTTTTTATTGCGAGTTGCGTATAACCCATAGCTCCAGCTATCATCAAGCGTTGCAAATCCTTTTGAAAAATCAAAAATATAGTTGTACCCATCTGAATTTGACGAAGCAGTAAGAGCGAGCTTATTATTTTTTAAGAGAAAGTGTTGATTCTGATAGATAAATTCTTTAGAGTCTCTAACTAATCCACTCGAGTAATTAAACCCGAGAGTCTGCCCATACCCAAGAAGATTCCGTTCAAGGATAAGCAAGCCCCATGCAAATTTCGCAGCATCTGATGATGCTTCAAAGAATGGGAGGGTTGGTGCAATCGTTGTCGACCAGTGATCTGATGATTTAATGCGCACAATGTTTTTGCCATGAGCATCGGTATAGTAACTCACCGATGCATCAGAAATATACGTTTGAGCTCTAAGTGCACGTTCACTCTCTTTAAGCTGATAAATAGTAACAGTGTCACCCAACTCAAAACTGAGGTTTTTATTAATAACCGATGGTTTACTTTTTATATGAAGCTTATTAGCAAGATTGAACATCCAGTGTTCATAGGGAGTCGATGCATTAGCATCATCAAAGGCATCCCCAATTTCGTATTCAATTGAGTCAACCACAATTGTCTGACTACTATCGGCAGCACCACCGACTACCTCAAATTGAGACTTTTTCTCTTCTGCTGCATTAGAGAATGAAACAATAAATAGTACTAATAGACCCAGTCGTAACTTCAACACCATACCTCACTAATCAACCCAATCAGGTTAATACTTACAAAAGAACAATATAAGCGGCAAGCGATAAGCCGGGTTCTGTCGTGTGCGATCATCTATCTGGGATTACTGTTGCCAATAACCTCAAGCTACCTACCCGCAGCTCTCTACCACTCAAAAGAGCGATAATGGAGCAGGTCACTCCAAAAGAACTGCCTATTTGGTATTGCACCGGATGGGGTTTACCCTGCCACTTCTGTCACCAGAAGCGCGGTGAGCTTTTACCTCGCCGTTTCACCCTTACCTTCATGCGCCACTAATAATCAGTCTTGCCGCATGGTACTTCGTTATTCTCGTCCTTAACATCCTCACGTACAGTATGTACGCTGCGTTGTTGCGGTCTCGAATGTCTCATACCATATTACAACTCTAATCATTAGAGGCGCATGAGTAGGCGGTTTATTTTCTGTGGCACTTTCCCTCTATTACTAGACCTGGACGTTATCCAGCATCCTGCCCTATGGTGCCCGGACTTTCCTCTGATACCGAAGTATCAGCGATCACATACTTGCCGCTTATAATTGGCTGTAAAGATATGTAATTCCCTATCAAACTCAAAGAGAAACCCACATAAGTGTAATAAAAACACTGCTTTACATAAATAATACACTATCTCTCAATCAAGGCAAAAGAACTCAAATAGCTTAAATTTCCTTGTAAACATTAGATTAACAAATACTTGTATCATTGAAATTGCAAAGTTGACATACTATAACTTGCTACTTTGCCACTCAGATACACATCAAACCAAAGGTAGAACCATGAAACACTCTTTCATTATTACGCTGCTTCTTTTTGTTGCTCTAATGGTCTCCTCTTGTGACAAGTTTGGAGTCATGGATAAATTCGGGTTGAAAAACACGACGATCGATAACGCTCTAAGCACCACTAATTGTGAAACAAAAGAATGCTCACTCGATGAGCCCTTTATTGTGACACGAAAATCAAAAGAGAAACTTACCCTTAAGGCTCAAGAGGAACTCCTCTGTACATCGAGTCAATATGCAGTGGTCAATGTATCGGGAGATACCCTTTCATACCACTTCAAAACGAGCAGTGCTCTTAAAAGCTACACAATATGTGACAAAGAGATCACCCTTATTGTAGAAAGTAAAAAACATGACCTGAGCAAAATAAAATATGTGATGTCACCACGAGCAATCTACGATCTAGAGTTTTATAGCGCTCCAGAGAATAAAATGGTTCAAAATGACATATTTGATGAATTCAAATAATTGACCTGTTCATAAGATCAATAAAAAAAGTCAGAAGATTCTCTTCTGACTTTTTTTATATCTACGTCACTAAATTCTTTTTTTAAACTATACCCTATCCATAACTCTGTAGTTGTCCTCTACCTTAGTCAGGATTTGAGAATGAGTAACGAATAACAATTCCTGACTCAGAGCTACTACTTACTGTACTGCTCGACGAACTCAGTAATTGACCACTTGACTCTAGATCTACCGGATCCTCTACCTGTGGATAAGATGTATCCTCTTCTGAAGAAGAGCTCAGAGACTCATCTACAACCGTTCGTACAGGCAGATCAGTAATAGTGAGGTTAACCCCACTGGAAGTCACCATATAATCTTGGTAAGTCCCATCTTCGAGTTGTACAGTTACTACCTGATAGTAATGCTCTTTGCTATCAAGTTTCTGAACGAGTGATGGATACAGTACCGAACCATCCACTTCTGTAATAAGAGGTTTTTCAAATGAGAAGAAATGTACCCCCACTAAAGTATCTATTTCAATATGTTTCAGGGTAACAGTACTGAAAATTATTCTACCGACATCATAGCCAGGCTCTTCATCACTCAATTGAATATTGTGATATTCAAACCCAAGTGAATCATTACAGCTTCGAATACTATATCCACCCATTGAAAGATCAAAAAAGATAAATGAACCGTCAGGCTGAATAGGAACTCGACGAATCACCTTTTGTAAATTATCCATTGAATAGAGGAATACACTGTCGGGATTTAAAGAAAGAGTATCCGTATCTACCGGTACACTATCAAGAATAGTGGAAGTTGTATCAACACTATCTTTTACAACAAGTATTAAGGAGGTTTTTGAAGCTGCGACAGTATTGGGAATCACGGTACTTCCAGTTATTTGCCCATGTTCAAGGAGATCTTCATTAGTTATGTCACAAGAGCTTAGGAACGGAATCGTTACATACAGTAACCACAAGGGGGAGAATTTCATGTGTTGCCTCTTTTAGGGGTGAGGGGTTTTGAAACGGGAAAACGCTGTATATTTATTTGTTGCGCTGTTTCCACATTTTGCTCTAAATTAGAAATTGCAATGATACTTTTCTGGAATTGACTGATCATTTTGTTGATTTTCTCTGCATTTTCATAGGAAAGTCCCGCAGTTATAGAGACAACGTTCCTTTCTGGTGGGTCAAACCGGTCAATAGCCTCTCCACCGAGACGAATCATCATTCTTTGAAACTCTCGTAACGCCATGTAATCGGTCTCACTTTGTGCAATAACTGACGACTGGAGCTGTACATATTTACCGCGACTCAGCTTTATAAGCCCCAACTCTAATAAAAGTGAGACACTATCATGCGCCTGTTTTGCGGTAATTTCGGGCTTTATAGAGCGTGCGAGCTTTAGATAATCTTCCTTAAAGGGTACTGTCGAGATCACTTCTCTAATCACCGGGTGGTACCAAGTATTAAAAAATTCAAACCGTTTACTCTCTAAATTATGAATAAGGGAATCAGACTGTTCCTGTAGCTTGCGCAAACACCGCGCTTTCTCGCCATCACTCTTTGCATGTTTAAAATGGACAAGAAGCATAAAAAACTCAGACTCTTTTTCGGAATGGCCAAGCATCTCATTAAATTGACAAATAGATTTTCGTGAAACAGCTTTTGCTCCAGAAATAACCCGCTGGATATAGCTCTTAGACTTAAAGCCCGCTACGTCAGCAAGCTTTTGCATGGTTACTTTTGTCCCACTCTCTTTTTCCTGCTTATACCATGTACGAAGATATTCGTGATAATCCAAAAAACGGAAGATGGATACTTTAAAAGATTGCATAGGGGTTCTCCTGGTCAAAAACTACACGAAGAACTCTTACTTTACTAGACTATGGGGAACTTTTTTACATTCACACCCTATATAATAGGCAATTTGGTGACCAAAGGGGCAACTATTTCGATTAATTGGTGTACAGGAAATATTCACTTAGATACTCTAGCATAATTTAAAAAACAAAAGCCACTCCCTAGCAGTGGCTTTTATAAGTATACAACTAAGCAAATAATTCTGAGGGCGTTTAGTTGATAGGCTGTATACTTTGGGGTTCATACAGAGGTTCTTGGGTTGCATCTTCATCCCAGCGATAGTAACGAATATAATCTACTTCTGCTTTTAGGGGTAATTCAGATTCATGAGGCATTGTAGCATATAAACCTGCATATAAAGCTAATACCTCTGGCTCATCTGGGATTTCTACAATTTTCCCTGCCCCATTTTCTTTATCAGCTGAATAACTTGTTACAACCACATTATTAACAGCCCACTCAATTTTAGAAGGCAACCAAGTGATACGATAGGTAACCCAATCATCTCCATAAGCAATACTTTCATCAAAATCTTCTATAGAATCACCGGAAATCCCAAATGAGGCAGGGTATAATTCCGCCCCCTGATCCCCTCTTAATATAGTATCACCAGAATTAGTAAGACCAAACCACATAGGAGCTCCTGATTGAGAAACATTGGGAATCAAAGAGTTTACAGATACATATACCTCTTTCGTCGGTCTGAAAGTTGTTTCTTCTCCAATTTTCAGTTCCCACACGTGTCCACCCCAAACTGTACTCTCTAATTTTACCCGCACTTCATAGATACCATATCTGAAATCTTTATGTATTGATCTCAATTCTGCATTTGCATAGGTTTTGGGCCCTATTGTCTCCTGGTAAATTTCAGAATAACTTTCAGGCACCAAAATACTTTTAGTCTGAAGAGAAAGTAAGCCATCTCCTGATTCAATACAATCTACTCCCATTCGTGTACGAAATGAATATCCATCATTAAACGTCCACACTTCATCAACAGACGCTAGAGGAGTTTCTCCAAATTGAATTTCATTATTAAACTCTTCATTTAAATAGAGCGTATACCCGTCATACTGAGCCACTTCTCTAGTGGAACTTGAAACACTACTCGATGATATTGCGCCATCTAAACTGCTCAGGTTCTCTTCAACTGAAGAACTTAAGAGCTCGCCAACACTTGAAACAACTAATGCACTCGAGCTACTCTGAATATCTGAACTTAATTCTACAAATGCACTGCTACTACTCAAGCTAATAGTACTCGACGAGATTTCTGCTATACTACTTATAGGAGTTGGATCGCCTACAACACTACTCGACACTGCTGACGAGGCCCCTAAGCTACTTGATGATGGGTCAAGCTCTACCAAAATTATGACAAGCTCTGCACCAATTACCTTAAAGGTTTCTACACTACCAGTAAGGTTCACTACACTCACCATCTGATAAATATTCGCATGAGGGGGCTCAACAAAGTCAAGATACGGGTATTCAATTACCCCCGACTCATCAGCGGTAAGGAGTTCATCAAAATAGTAGAGCGCAGAAAACTCAATACCAGATACTGAAATCTGTTTATACATAATTCGTACGGGATCAAGTTTACCAACTTCTTGATCGGGGTCGATTTCCGTAACGTTAATACCATGATACTCTGTACCAAATACTCCATTACTACTCTTTATACTATAAGAATCAAATTCAACTGAATCGAAGCTAAACGACCCATCAGATTGAATTGCTGCCGTTGCAATTTTTTCTTGTAAGTTTGAAGTTCGATACAGTGAAATGGTTGTCGGCATAGTTTCTTCGGCTAACACTATACTCTTTTTCAAAGTTGCCACAGTATTGGGAACCGTACTGCTCCCGGTTATAGTACCGTGAGCATCCCCCGAAGATGTATCTGTACTAAAAGAACAGGCACTGAACAGTGCCAACGTTGCCCCAATAATTATATTTTTGTAATTCATTTGTTACCTCTATTAGATGTTAAGTCTTTTGAAATCGGAAAATATTGAACGTTAATCTGTTTTGAAATTTCTATAGGTTGCTCTATATTGGCAATATTTATAATCTGTTTTTGGACATTATTAAGAAGTTCATTAATTCTCAGTGCATTTGCATGGGAAACCCCAATACTCTGGGTAAATACATTGCGATCTCCTGGTATAAAACGCTCCAGGGCCTCTATCCCCAACTGCATAACTCTACTTTGATACTTGCGTAGAGCAATATACTCTGTTTCAGACTCAGCAATGAGTGCAGTATTAAGAAGAGCATAGGCGCCACGAATCTTTTTAATCAAACCTAATTCAAGTAATAGGTTTACACTTTCATGAGCCTGCTTAGCAGAAATTTCTGGACGAATCATCCGTCCAAGTTTTTGATAGTCTCCTTTAAAGTTTTTTGAAGTCACAATTTCTCGAACAACAGGATGGTACCATTCACTAAAAAAAGCAAATCGTTTACTTTCAATAGTCTGTAAAAGAGTATTAGACTGTTCTTGCAATTTGCGTAAACATCTAAACTTTTCACCATCACTCTTTGCATGTTTAAAATGCACCAGAAGCATAAAATACTCAGCTTCTTTACTGTCAAGTTCAAGCATATCAATAAAAGTACACATGGACTTTCGTGAAATGGCTTTTGAACCAGATAATATTCTTTGTATATAACTTTTAGATTTAAAGCCAGCTTCGTCTGAGAGGGATTGGTGCGATAGTTTCACTCCCGACTCTTTCTGACTCTTGTACCAATCCTTAAAATAAGCATGATAGTCTAAATAGCTGAAAATAGTAATACTCATAAGCTTGTTGGTTAAAGGTTCTTTTACAAATCTAAGAGTACGCCCTCAAGCCAACAAGTATTTAGTGCTCGAAATATTGTTTTATTCTATCAAATACGCAATTTTGGTGATCAACCATTAATCAGGTACTACATTTTGGTGGTCATTTAAGCACACAAACGGTTCAGTGGTGTATTGTTTTTTTGAATTTGAAAAGGGAAAGAGTAACATTAAAAACGGCTAAATAAACTAGAAATGTCATGTGAATATTTTGGTCTAATCAGTTATCAGCTTATCTAAAGCCAAACCTACCGTATTCCCATATTTCTTCTGAAGAACAACAAAGACAACCAGACTAAGATTGATGTCAACAAAAAATACCCCAAATTCACTGCCCAAAAGAGCTCGGGCACTGAGAAAATAAAAACCGAGTAGATTGGAGTTACTATGAGAATCATGAGAACAAACACCACACTGATTTGAGCTGCTGTACGTACGGTTTTAGAAAACATCGACACAACAAGAGAGAGGCTCCCCACAAAGAGTGAACTGGAGATATTGGTCACTATTGCGAGAATAAGATCCCCTGGAGAAAGAGTCGTTAGGTTCCAAAAGAGAATTTGAAACACTATGGACAGTCCAAGAGGTACAGGAAAGACCGCAAGCATCTTACCAAAAAATATTTTTTCAAGAGAGATAGGCAGAGCCAGCAACAGCTCTAAGGTATTACGTTCTCGTTCTCCTGCAAATGAATCTGCCATGAGATTTACACACATAGTAGAGAGAAGAACACCGATAAGAATGAGAAGACTACTCCCCATATCATCAATAGCCCCACTCATTTGTGCATACAATTGAGATATCATAATAAATATTGGTGGAATTAAAAAGGGAATCCAAAAGCGTGGCTCCCGCCAGATCATTCTAAATTCGTGTCGGAAAAAGTTTAACACTCTACAAGCTCCTTGTAGAGGTTATGGACACTCTCTTTTTGTGCGACAATTTCGCTCACCCCCACCCCTTGCTCTAAAAGGTACTGGAGTACAGCTGTATTGGTCGTTTGAACATCAGAGCACTCATAGTGCAATACCTGCGCTTCTTGATGCACCTCTGAGCCAGTAATACCTTGTAGATCAACCAATTGATCTGCACTGAGGTCTTTGCCTATTGACACTCGAATAAGAGATTTGTCTTTAAGAAGAATATCCGCTGATGTTCCAGCAAATGCAATGTGTCCCTGTTTGATAA
>JAOPTW010000053.1:0-28649 GCA_051532035.1 Fibrobacterales bacterium
AAATGCGGTTACTTTTGTTTGGTGTCACCTTTCTGGCGCTCTTTTTATGTGTGCTGATCATCTGGTTTAGTGAGAAGATTCGGGCAAATCTGAGTCAAATGGTGCAAGCTAAGACGAAAGAGTTGCAAAAGAGTGAAAACCACGCCAAACTGCTTCTGGATTCAGCAGGAGAGGGAATCTTTGGTGTTGATACGGAAGGGCGGGTTACCTTTATCAATCAAGCTGCATGCACTATGCTCAAGTATACTGCTGATGAATTGATTGGAGAAAAAATCCATTCCAAAATACACCATACTAAGGCTGATGGATCACCGTTTCCTATTGAAGAGTGCGCCATGCAATTGACCTATACAAATGGTGAAAAGAATTTCATTAAGGATGATCTACTCTGGACCAAAGAAAATAAGCCACTGACCGTTTCATATTCAAGTACACCAATGTATGCAGGTGAAGAAGTTATTGGGGCTGTGGTGACCTTCAGAGATATAACTAAAGAGAAAGAGTCAGAAGCACGTTTCAGAAATTATTTTGATCGAAGTCAGGTCGGTATGACAATCACCTCTCCTGATAAAGGGTGGATCGAGGTGAATCCTCAGCTGGAGGAGATGCTGGGTTATACGCTTTCAGAACTTCAGGCAAAGAGTTGGGCAGATTTGACCCACCCTGATGACTTGGCAAAGGATGAAGAGAAATTTGCTCAGGTATTAGCGGGTACTATTGATGACTATATATTAGACAAGCGGTTTATCAGAAAAGACCAATCGATAATATACACCAATCTCACCGTATCGTGCCTGCGCAATGGCGACGGTTCAATAAAATATGTTTTGGCATCTCTTCTCGATATTACCGAAAGTACTCTTGCCCAACAAGAAATACAGCAACTCTCTGTGGCAGTGGAGCAGAGTCCAGTATCTCTGGTAATAACAGATGTATATGGCAGGATAGAGTATGTCAATCCCAAGTTCTGCGAGATCACTGGGTATCACCGTGACGAGGTCATTGGAAAAAACCCGAAAATTCTCAATGCTGAATTTTTACCAAAATCGTTTTACAAAAATTTGTGGGATACAATTCTTGCCGGAAAAGAGTGGCATGGAGAATTCTGTAACAAAAATAAAAATGGTGAAATATTTTGGGAATCTGCTTCAATATCTCCTCTTAAAGATGCATCAGGTAAAATCACCAAGTTTGTAGGAGTTAAGGAGGATATAACCGAGAGTATAAAGGCGAGAGATGAACTTTCACTACTCAATCAGCTAGTATTTGGATCACTTGAAGCTGCAGCCATTGGTGCTTGGTGGGTTGATTTTACCGAAGAAGACACCTTTCACGCACTTGATACCACTGCTAATCTTATCGGTCTCCCTGTTAACGAAAGTGGTGGCAAAACGTATAGTATCAGTAAATGGGCTGATATTCTTATTAAGACAGGTGAGCTTGATCCTGAATATAAAAAAATGATTGATGATACTTTTGAAAAATTCACCGGGGCTATTTCAGGTAAGTATGAGGTGTACCGGGCAACGTATCCTATTCAACAGCATGATGGTTCTATTAAGTGGATTATTGCGCGTGCTGATATCCCTAAAAGAGATGAAAATGGTAGTGCGTTGTTGATGACGGGAACACTGATTGATATATCTGATCGAAATGAGATGGAGCAGGAGCTTGTACTCCAAAAAGAGAGAGCTGAACAGGCGACTCAGGCGAAATCAGATTTTCTTGCCAATATGAGCCATGAGATACGAACCCCAATGAATGCGGTAATCGGGTTGAATCAATTGCTTTCCCGTACCTCTTTGACTAATAAACAAAGTGACTATGTGTTTAAAATTGGTGATTCAGCACAATCCCTGCTAGGAATCATTAACGACATACTCGACTTCTCAAAAATTGAAGCAGGAAAGCTTGATATTGAAGAAGTGCCCTTTGAGTTTGATACTGTTGCAGATAACCTGACCAATATGATCAGTCTTAAGGCAAACGAAAAAGGGTTGGAGCTTATTGTCTCCATTGATCCAGAGATTCCGCCAACACTTGTTGGAGATCCGCTACGCTTAGGACAAATAATGCTGAATTTGGCCAATAATGCAATCAAGTTTACCGAAAAAGGCGAAATTAAAATTGAGGTCATATTAGAAGAAAAGACTGATAGCACTATTGTAGTTAAATCAATAGTAACAGATACTGGTATGGGTATGAACCAAGAGCAAGTGGGCAAGCTTTTTCAGGCTTTTTCACAAGCCGATACCTCCACAACCCGTAAATTTGGAGGAACCGGCCTAGGACTCAGTATCTCTAAGCGCCTCTGTGAAATGATGGGAGGTTCTATTGGGGTAACCAGTGAAGTTGGAAAAGGTTCCTCCTTCTTTTTTACCGTTACCTTAGGATATAGTAATACACCTCTTAATAAGAAGTATATCATACCAGAAGGTGTTCAAGGTATGAAGGTATTGGTTGTAGATGACAATGAATCTGCTCTTGAAGTAATGGAAACTTACTTGCTAGATTTTGAGATGAATGTCGCAACGGCAAGTGATGGTGTCAAAGCTATAGACATGGTGTCACAAATGAATAAAAAAGAAGAAACTGCCTATAAAGTACTATTTCTAGATTGGAAGATGCCGGGTATGACCGGCATTGAATTGGCTCAAAAAATCAAAGAGATGCAGTTAATTGTTCAACCAAAAATTGTATTAGTGACAAGTTATGGAAGAGAAGAGATTAAGGCACAAAGTGAACAACTTAAGCTTGATAGCTTTTTATTAAAACCCGTTGGTCAATCGCTCATATATGATACCATTCTACAAATATTTAATTTGGCGGATCTTAGACCAAAGCAAAAACGACTGAATCATTTAAATCCGGAAATCGAAAAAATACGCGGTGCTTCTATACTCCTTGTAGAGGATAATGAGATCAATCAGCAGGTTGCTCAAGAACTTCTAGAGGCGGAGGGACTCTTGATTACTATAGCTGATTCAGGCCAAAAGGCTTTGGATATTTTGGAAGTTGAGAAGGGTTTTCAATTGATATTAATGGATTTGCAAATGCCGGGAATGGATGGATTCGAAACAACCACTCATATCCGGAAATTGTACGGGGAGACTTTTCCAATTTTAGCCATGACTGCAGATGCAATGAGTGGCGTTGAGGATGAGGTGTATGCGGTAGGTATGAATGGGTATATAACCAAACCAATTGATATATCTGTTCTCTTTGATAATCTTTTAACATTTGTAGATCCTATTGACATATCTGAAGATAAACGTTTGCAGGGTTCGCAACAAATTAACACAGAACAATCGATTGAAGATTTGCCTGCTATAGAAATAGAGGGGGTCAATACGGTTGAGGGTATAAAACGAGTAGCGGGAAATAGAGAGTTGTACTACTCCTTACTCAAAAAGTTCATTGATAACAATCGAAATTTCATGAATGACATTACACGAACTATCGATTCAGAGGATATTGATGCCGCAGAAAAACTTGCACATGCCCTTAAAGGTGTTGCAGGTAATGTTGGGGCAGAACAGCTGTTTAATAACGTGCGCATTTTAGATGATGCTTTAAAAAGTGGTTCAACGGATAGTGATGGTATAAGGAGTTATCTGGAGTCGGTTGAAAAGGAGCTCAATGTCGTAATTGAGAGTGTTACAGAAAACCTTGATTCAATGGGGGGGGCAAAGGTTGATGTGATATCTGAGGAAGATCCGAAAATATTATTAGCTCGCTTAAAAAATGAATTAGAGGAGTATAGCACTGATAGTGTCGCAACGTTCGAAGCCCTTAAGCCATGGCTAGGTGAGCAATTGTCAGAAGAAGATGCGATTGCAATACAAGCAGCTATGGATGATTATGAATACGATACAGTCGTTTCGCTACTAGAAAAATTAGAAGGTTAATTATGAAAGGTACGTTTTATACATTTTCAAAATTATCTGGAACACTTATACTGATAGGTGGAACCATTGTCATACTATCAAGTCTGATTCTCTACTATACTACTATCACTAATGAAATGTATAAGCTACAGGCGATTTCTCAAAGCCATGCGAAACTCATAAATTCAGTCGCCCAATATGACTCTAAAAACAATGTGGATTATCCTGGTGGAGGGGCAAACGCTGGAACTCATCTTCAGATAAAAAATGCTCATTTTGAAAACATTGGATTCGGGGAGACGGGTGAATTCGTTATTGGTGAATTAAAAGATGGAACAATTCACTTTATTATTCGTTCTCGAAATCTGGGTGAAGTTCCCGCCCCAATTGATATGAACGCCCGTGGAGCTGAGCCCATGAGGCGAGCGCTTCTCGGACAATCGGGAATCATGGAAGCCCCCGACTTTCAACATAAAGAAGTTCTTGCATGGTATGAACCCCTTCCCGAATTGAACGCAGGGTTTGTTGTTAAAATTGAACTTGATGAAATACAAAAATCCTTTCGAGCGGCTTTTGTAATTGGGATCAGTATAGTGTTCATACTGTCAATTTTGGGTAGTATTGGATACCTCGCATTCCTTGAAAGACTAAAAAATAGATCAGGAAGGATTACCACATTTATCCAGAAAAGATTTGGACAAGGCGTCGCCACCTATTTAACTCTGATCAGTGTGATCGCTCTTGTTGCTATTGTATCATTGGGCTCTGTCGTATGGAGGGTGTATACTCCTGAAATTGAGAGACAAAAAAGCGAGTTATATAGTTTAAGTGCAGGGATGGCCGCACTGATTAATTCAGTTGCTGAATTTGACCAAATGAACAATGGAGGTAATAGCAATGACGTTGCAGTTAAAGCGACACTTTCCCAAGTAGAGAGTTCAACAAAAAGTAAGCCAGGATTTGGGCAAACAGGTGAAATTGTTTTGGGAATAAGAAATAATATGAATATTGAATTTCTTTTACCCTCGAGATTTTCCGGTGTCATACCTGATGTTGTTAAATTCGACGGCCTAAAAGCAGAGCCTATGCGAAGGGCTTTATTGGGGCATTCTGGAGTGATAATAGATCAGGATTATCGTGGAAAAACGACTATTGCGGCATATCAACCTATTGAAAAATTACATGCAGGTTTTGTTGCAAAAATGAACATTGATGAATTAACTCGTCCATATCTACTTACTATCATTATTAATATTACATTAACATTGCTTATAATAGTATTAGGTGTGACATTGGTGCCGTACTTTTTTAAGGAATTGCTTCCGCGTAATCCCGAAAATCCTGATAAGAAGCAAGAGAATGGATTTTTAATTTATAGAATACTTCATAAGTATTACGGAGCCTGTCTTATCATTCTGTTCGCAGGAATTCTGTTTTTTCTCGACTTAATGACTCCCCTTGGGGTAGCTGCAGGAGTACCGTATTTAGCACTCCTCACAGTGAGTGCTTTTTTTACAAATAAAAAAGGGCTTATATATGTTACGATACTCGCGACAATGTTAATATTTCTTAGCATGGGCATATCGCCAAATGAAGGTGCAGAATTCTGGAAAATATTAACAAATCGTCTGTATGCCTGCTTAACGCTTTGGTTAGTCGTTGCTATTTTACTCAACAATAAAAATGTTGAAACAGAGTTGCTCGATGCACGCAATAACGCTCAAACTGCAACCCAGGCAAAATCAGACTTTCTTGCAAACATGAGTCATGAGATCAGAACACCAATGAATGCAGTCATGGGGCTGAACCATCTTCTTTCTAGAACAAATCTTACCGATAAGCAGGGTGACTATGTGTATAAAATAGGTGATTCAGCTCAGAACTTACTCGGAATAATCAATGACATACTTGATTTCTCAAAAATTGAGGCGGGTAAGCTCGATATAGAAGAGGTTGATTTTGAACTCGATTCTGTAATTGACAATTTATCAAATATGATCTCTCTGAAAGCTCAGGAAAAAGGAATTGAACTGATATTCTCTATTGCATCTGATATACCACCGGTGTTGGTGGGAGACCCCCTGAGACTCGGTCAGATATTGCTAAACCTGGCAAATAATGCGTTGAAATTTACTGATTCAGGTGAAATAAAAGTTGAAATTACTGTAGAAGAAAAAAAGTACGATCATACTAAACTGAGTTTTGTGGTTTCTGATACGGGAATTGGTATGACAAAAGAGCAGCAGGGAAAACTGTTTCAGGCATTTTCTCAAGCAGATAGTTCAACCACTCGTAAATTTGGAGGGACTGGTCTGGGCTTAAGTATATCGAAACGACTGAGTGAGTTGATGGGTGGTGAAATAGGGGTTACGAGTAAAGAGGGAGAGGGGAGTAAGTTCTTTTTTAATGCTGTTCTCAAAACGAGTAATTCACCCATAGAGCATAAGTATATCATACCAGAGGGAATAGCAGGTATGAAGGTGCTCGTCGTTGATGATAACGACTCTGCCTTGGAAGTTATGGAGTCATATTTAAATGACTTCTCAATTGATACAACCTGTACATCGGGTGGACAGCAAGCTCTTGATAAGATCGCTCAAATGAATAATGATGAAGATACAGCGTATCGAGTGCTCTTTTTAGATTGGAAAATGCCTGGAATGAATGGTATCGAAGTTGCGCGAAGAGTTAAAGAGTTGGAGTTGCTCGTGCAGCCTAAAATAGTACTGGTTACCAGCTATGGACGGGAAGAGATTAAACAACAGAGTGATTCTCTAAAACTCGATAGCTTCTTATTGAAACCGGTAGGGCAGTCATTAATCTATGATACACTGTTGCAAGTGTTTAATTTCGCTGATTTGAGGCCTCAAGGCCTTCGAACAACTAAAGTAAATCCAGAAATAGAAAAGATACGCGGAGCTTCAATACTGCTCGTAGAGGATAACGAGATCAATCAGCAAGTTGCACAGGAACTCCTTGAAACAGAGGGACTTTTGGTTACCATAGCAGATTCAGGACAAAAAGCATTGGATATACTGGAAGTTGAGCAAGGTATTCAACTGATATTAATGGACTTGCAAATGCCGGGAATGGATGGGTTCGAAGCAACCACTCAAATCCGAAAATTGTACGGGGAGTCTATGCCGATTTTAGCCATGACCGCGGACGCTATGAGCGGTGTTGAGGAGGAGGTGCTTGCAGTTGGCATGAATGGGTATATTACAAAGCCGATAGATGTAGCAGTGCTGTTTGATAACCTTTTAACCTATGTAGACCCAAATGATATATCTGAAGATAAGCGCTCACAGGGAGCGCAACAAATTTCCACTGAAAAATCAATGGAAGAATTACCTGCTTTAGAGATAGCAGGAGTCAATACGGTTGAGGGTATCAATCGAGTAGCGGGGAATAGAGAGTTGTACTACTCTTTACTCAAAAAATTCATTGAAAATAATCGTAATTTCATGAATGATATTACGCGGTCTATTAATGCAGATGATTTTGCTGCTGCAGGAAAACTTGCACATGCTCTCAAAGGTGTTGCGGGTAATGTTGGGGCAGAATTGCTCTTTAATGCAGTACGTGTATTAGATGATACATTAAAAGATACTACAGCGGATAGTAGTGTTATCAAAGGATATTTAAACATGGTTGAAAAGGAGCTTACCATTGTATTTGAGAGTATATCAGAAAATCTCGACTCTATGGGTGTTTCAAAGAGTACCGATCTTTCAGGAGAAGACCCGGCAACCTTAGTGACTCGATTGAAGAATGAGTTAGAGGAGTATAGCACTGATAGTGTCGCAACGTTTGATGCACTGAAGTCATGGCTTACAGAGCAGTTATCGGAAGAAGATGTGAGTGCAATGCAATCGGCTATGGATGACTATGAGTACGATATTGTCGTTTCTCTTTTAGAAAAAATTGAGACTTGAATAGTGTAGAATTTAATTATGAGAATAATATGGATGAAATGAAATTTGAAAAAGCTTTAGGTATATCTGCAATACTTGCGGGGGCGTTTTCTACTGCTCTCGGTATTATTGTACTCATTGGATGGTACACCCATAATCAGGCATTAATTCAAATTAGTAGGTATTTTGTCCCAATGCAATACAATACCGCTCTCGGTTTTTTACTATCCGGTGCAGGAGTTGTACTGATTTTAAAAGAAAAACAAAAACTTGCGCTATTGCTTGGGGTGCTTGTTGCCAGTATCGGTTTACTAACATTAATGCAATACCTATTCGGTCTTGAATTAGGGATCGATCAGGTCTTTATGGAACACTATGTTACTACCAAAACATCACATCCAGGAAGAATGGCTCCCAATACCGCACTCTGTTTTCTGTTAACCGGTGTTGGTCTGATCAGTTTTACTCGGAATATACGTCTTAAAGATGTTACTGTGACCAGTATTTTGGGTATAACAATGTTCACGTTGGGGATATCTGCTCTTTTAGGATATATATCAAATATTGAATCTGCATACGGTTGGGGGAGATTTACCTCTATGGCATTGCATACCTCTATCGGTTTTATAATTCTTGGTATCGGTTTTATTGCTATCGATTTTGGCAAAGAAAAGCTCCTTGATCGATTACTGAAACCTGACATTCCAGTGATTGCAGGTATAATGAGTGGAATAACTTCTGTTGCTGTTTGGCAGTCCTTACTGGTACAAGATTCAAATGATTCTATAGTGGGAATAATATTGTTGGCGACCGTATTTATTCTCAGTGGAACACTGGTGTTGGTAATTAAAAAAATTCAAAATAGTTTTAGAGATGCATCAAATGATGAAGTACTGGAAAAACTAGAAGGAACAGTTTTTCGACCGAGTTTAATACATTCAAAGTCAATTCTCTTTATGATATTGATAGCACTATTCATTACGGTAACTGGTTTTCTTGTGCTCTATGAACGGTCAACAGCTGATATGAAAGAGGAACTGGTTGAAATAATTGAGATCCAAAAAAGGTTGATTGATGCTGTTGCGCGGTACGACGTCGCAGCAAATAGTGACAGCATTGCTGTCGCTCGAAATAAGACACTGGAACAATTGTCCGATGCATACTTAAACTATGAGGGTTTTAAGGAAACAGGGGAGTTAGTTATTGCTGAACGTATCGGGGATAGTATTCACTTTTTAAATCCGGTTCGTTCTTTGGGAAGTATTATTCCTGCACCTATTCCTTGGGATGCCATGAACTCAGAGCCGATGAGAAGGGCACTGTCTGAGCAAAATGGATTGATTGAAGGTCGTGATATGTCTGGGGAAATAGTCATTGCTGCCTATGAATATATTCCTGCAATCCGAATTGGAATTGTCGCGAAAATAGCAAAGTCCGAACTGATAACTCCTTTTTTAAGGGCGGGGCTCGTGAGTGGCTTTATAGCATTTCTTGTGATTGTTATAGGGGCTCTTCTTAATTTTATTAGCGTACATCCTCTTCTTACTTTTATAGATGTGTCAAACAAAAAACTGAAGAAGTTGACGGTAGCTATTGAGCAAAGTCCAGCGTCCGTTCTTATTACTAACCTTGAGGGCGTTATAGAATACGTTAATCCTAAATTCACTGATGTGAGTGGTTATTCATTTGATGAAATAAAAGGCGAAAATCCACGAATATTAAGTGCTGGTGATCAGGATAAAAAATTCTACGAGGAGATGTGGGCTGTTATTCTATCTGGAAAGGAGTGGCAGGGAGAGTTTTGTAATCGCAAAAAAAATGGCGAGCTAATATGGGAATCATCTTTGATTTCACCAATTATTGATTCTGAAGGCACTATAACTAATTTTATTCAACTAAAAGAAGATATAACTCAAAAGCGTGAAATCGAAGAGCAGTTGAAACGAATGAATTTTCAATCTGAGATGGCCTTGGATTTGGCCAAGGCAGGGTATTGGCATGTTCCATTGAAAGATGATCCGGGGTTTTATATAAATTCTGAACGTGGCTCAGCGATATTTGGTGATATCCCTCGTGAAGGAGGGCGTTATGACCTTGACACAGAATGGATGGCTCATGTGCGTGCAGGAAATCTTGACGCGGCTGAAAAAACGGCTCAGATTTATACGGATGCCATAGAGGGTAACATTCCTCAATATGACGCTATTTATGCTGTGAAACGCCCTCTTGATAATAAGATTGTGTGGGTTCATGCAATTGGCAGCGTGGTACGGGACGATGACGGAGTTGCAACCGACATGTGGGGAGTCTATCAAGATATAACTGAACAAAAATTACACGAAGAACTGCTAGAGTCAATTTTTGAATTAACTCCTAATCCTCTTTTGATAACAAAGGTTTCTGATGGGACTATTGTTAGAGTAAACCAGGCTATTTGCGGATTTCTGGAGCTCCCTATTGATGAGGTTATGCAATTTACCGCTAAGGATGTGTATGCTGATTATGAGAAAGATAGAACAAAAGTATTTGAAGCATATACAAATCACCAACCCATAGAAGTACTGCTTAAAAAACTGGGTAATAAAAGTGAATTGCGCTGGTGTTATATACAGGGTACTTTTATTGATTTTCACAATGAGGAGTGTCTCCTCACTAGTTTTGTTGATGTGACTGATAGAAAAGAGATGGAAGAGCAGCTGCGGATTTCAAAAGATCATGCTGAACAAGCCACTCAAGCAAAATCAGACTTTCTTGCCAATATGAGTCATGAGATTAGAACACCAATGAATGCAGTCATGGGGCTGAACCATCTTCTTTCTAAAACAGGCCTTACGGATAAGCAAGGTGATTATGTATACAAAATTGGTGAGTCTGCTCAGAACTTACTCGGAATAATTAATGACATTCTTGACTTTTCAAAAATTGAAGCGGGTAAACTCGATATAGAAGAGGTTGAATTTGAGCTCAATTCTGTTATTGATAATTTATCAAATATGATCTCCCTAAAAGCTCAGGAGAAAGGCATTGAACTGATATTCTCTGTAGAGCCTGATATACCACCGGTGTTGGTGGGGGACCCCCTGAGACTCGGTCAGATATTATTAAACCTGGCAAATAATGCTCTGAAGTTTACGGAGTCGGGTGAAATAAAAATAGAAATAACAGTTGAAGAAAAAAATGACGATCATACTAAACTGGGGTTTGCTATTACCGATACGGGTATTGGTATGACAGAAGAACAGCAGGGAAAACTGTTTCAGGCATTTTCTCAAGCAGATAGTTCAACCACTCGTAAATTTGGAGGGACTGGTCTGGGCTTAAGTATATCGAAACGACTGAGTGAGATGATGGGTGGTGAAATAGGGGTGACGAGTAAAGAGGGAGAGGGAAGTAGGTTCTTTTTTAATGCGGTCCTCAAATATAATGATTCACCCATTGAGCAAAAGTATATTATCCCGGATGGAATAGTCGGCATGAAGGTGTTAGTTGTTGATGATAATGACTCCGCCTTAAGAGTTATGGAGGCTTATTTAAATGATTTCTCAATTGATACATCTTGTGTATCGGATGGAGCTCAGGCTCTTGATCTGATCTCTCAAATGAATAACGATGAAGAGACAGCGTATCGAGTGATCTTTTTAGATTGGAAAATGCCCCGAATGGATGGTATCGAGGTTGCGAGAAGAGTCAAGGAGATGGAGTTGCTCGTGCAGCCTAAAATAGTACTTATTACCAGCTATGGACGGGAAGAGATTAAACAACAGAGTGATTCTCTAAAACTCGATAGCTTCTTATTGAAACCGGTAGGACAGTCATTGATCTATGACACACTGTTGCAAGTATTCAATTTCGCTGATTTGAGGCCCAAAAGCCTTCGTACGACTAAGGTAAATCCAGAAATTGAAAAGATACGCGGTGCTTCAATACTCCTTGTAGAGGATAATGAGATCAATCAGCAGGTTGCTCAGGAGCTCCTTGAAGCAGAAGGGCTTTTGGTTACCATAGCAGATTCAGGACAAAAAGCATTGGATATACTGGAAGTTGAGCAAGGTATTCAACTGATATTAATGGACTTGCAAATGCCGGGAATGGATGGTTTCGAAGCAACTATTCAAATCCGAAAATTGTACGGGGAGTCTATGCCGATTTTAGCCATGACCGCGGACGCTATGAGCGGTGTTGAGGAGGAGGTGCTTGCAGTTGGCATGAATGGGTATATTACAAAGCCGATAGATGTAGCAGTGCTGTTTGATAACCTTTTAACCTATGTAGACCCAAATGATATATCTGAAGATAAACGCTCACAGGGAGCGCAACAAATTTCCACTGAAAAATCAATGGAAGAACTACCTGCTTTAGAGATAGCAGGAGTCAATACGGTTGAGGGTATCAATCGAGTAGCGGGGAATAGAGAGTTGTACTACTCCTTACTCAAAAAGTTCATTGAAAATAATCGTAATTTCATGAATGATATTACGCGGTCTATTGATGCAGATGATTTTGATGCCGCAGGAAAACTTGCACATGCCCTTAAAGGTGTCGCAGGTAATGTTGGGGCAGAACTGCTCTTTAATGCAGTACGTGTATTAGATGATACATTAAAAGATACTACAGCGGATAGTAGTGTTATCAAAGGATATTTAAACTTGGTTGAAAAGGAGCTTACCATTGTATTTGAGAGTATATCAGAAAATCTCGACTCTATGGGTGTTTCAAAGAGTACCGATCTTTCAGGAGAAGACCCGGCAACCCTAGTGACTCGATTGAAGAATGAATTAGAGGAGTATAGCACTGATAGTGTCGCAACGTTTGAGGCACTGAAGTCATGGCTTACAGAGCAGTTGTCGGAAGAAGATGTGAGTGCAATGCAATCGGCTATGGATGACTATGAGTACGACATTGTCGTTTCTCTATTAGAAAAGGTTGAGAGCTAATCATGCAAACGATACTTATAGTAGATGATCAGAGTGAAAATATCGATTTCTTAAGAGGAGTTCTCTCTAATCACTATAAGTGTAAAGCAGCACCTGGCGGTAAGGCTGCAATTAAAATAATGCAACTCAAAGAAAAACCGGACCTCGTACTTCTCGATCTTTCAATGCCCGATATCGATGGATTGACGGTTACACGAATGCTCAAAAAGGACCCGACAACTCGTGACATACCCATTATTTTTGTCACATCCCATACGGATGAAAAACATATTACTCAAGGATTTGAGGCGGGTGGGGTTGACTACATAACAAAGCCTTTTAACCCTCGAGAGTTAATTGCTCGTATTGAGACCCATCTTACTATTGTAGGGCAAAAGCAACAGATGCAGCTCATTGCGGAGCAACTGGGAAAGTATATGTCTCCAGAAGTATATAGTTCAATATTTACTGGTGCACGCTCTGTAGTCCTTGGTTCAGCAACCAAAAATTTAACAGTATTCTTTAGTGACATTGTAAATTTTTCGGGTACCGTTGAGAGTATGAATCACGAAGAACTCACTCATTGGCTTAATCGCTACCTCAATGCTATGGCCGAACTCACTATAGAGTTTGGGGGCACCCTTGATAAGTTTATTGGCGATGCGGTTATGGTGTTTTTTGGAGATCCGCGAACAAAGGGAGAAACAGAAGATGCGTTACTATGTTTACGGATGGCTAAACGAATGATTGAAGTCTCTGGTGAAATGGGGATTGATATTCGCATTGGTATTAATAGTGGTAGCTGTACCATTGGTAATTTCGGTTCTGAAAACCGTATGGATTACAGTATTTTGGGTAATGAAGTGAATGTAGCTGCCCGCCTTGAAAGTAATTCTGAGCCGGGGCGCATTCTTATATCAGAGTCAACCTGGGAAATGGTAAAAGGTGAGATTAATTGTATTGAGCGAGGTGAGATAACCGTAAAAAATATTAAGCAATCGATCAGAACCTTTTGGGCAGAGTAATATTTCTGATAATGAAATGTAGTTTCGGCTGAGTCTCTATAGATTTAGAAGATGATGTATCAAATACTGTATCCGGGAAATCTTAAAGACCGTTACCGTTACTCAAATCATAGATATGTTTATCGAGACACAGGAGGATCTATAGTAACCATATTACTCCATGCAGTAACCTCCTTAGCCCCACCGGTACAGATTACCTCGGCAAAAAGCGGAAAACCCTCATCATCCTTTGTAACCGTGTATGACGTTCCCGAACCGACTTGTACATATGACTCTCTCATCCAATAAGCTTTGGTTGATACAGTGTTATCAACGTCTTCGCAGACACCCTTATCTACAATTAGTTCATCTCCTGGTACTACCGTTCCATTTCTATTGAGTGATGGTTTGGTGGTAAATACAGTAGGATCATCAACGGCGACAATGAAAATTGAAATGTTGAGTTCTTGTACTTGGTCGCCATCGGTTATTGTTATAGTAAAGGCGTCAGGGCCGGATATATTGAGGTATGGTGTATATATAAGTTGGATAGCGTCAGCTGCCCCGAGTCCGGTGATTGTTCCAAGGGCTGGTTCGTGCCCCAGTTCAATAGACCAGACCACTGGGGTGACATCTGCATCTGTCACACTAAGGTCTAAGCTTAGTACATCGTCTTCTGGCAAAGCGAGTGGGTCAAGGTTAGGGTTTCCATTAAATACAAAGGGCTCATTCTCATCAATAAGAGGGATTATTACCCATCCAGTAGTTGAGGCCAGCTTGTCGGCTACCTCTACTTGAAGAGAGCAAATTGGGAGTGTTTCAAAGTCTAATAGTGCATTGGTACTGAGGCCCCCTGTTTGGCTTAGGGTGAAGTATGCTTGTGCATTACCTCCCACAATCGAGAAGGTTTGAGCATCGCCGTCTTGATCGTCTGCGACCAATGTAACAAGATCTGATCCAACGAATTTATTTTCGCTAATACTGAATTCATGTGATCTGAGTATAGGGGGAGTGTTGATAACCTGTATTTCGACACTATCGATACTAGTATTTCCATCGTCATCCTCAGCCCTAATGAGGTAAGTATAGGTGCCGATAACACCCATACTTTGGATAGTGATGACTGTGTCGGTCCCAAGATCACTCCAATAGTTCCCATGAGAGGGTTTAAAGAAATAGGTGACAACTGAACCGTATTGGTCAGTAGCCTGCCAATGTATATTAATGTCATCAGACACTCCTAGAGTACTATCCTCTGCAGAAACACTTATGATAGGAGCATCTTGGAGTACGTTCATTGTGAGGGAATCGATATATGTATTGCTGTCAGAGTCGGTAACTCTTACATAGATAGGGTAGGCAGGATTTGCTGTATCTGGAAGGGTAAGGGTGTAAGTAGAATCAGATTGAACAGAGTATGAACCATTACCATCGCGCCACTCAACTTTTGAAATACTGCCTCCTCTGAGGGAATCACCCATTTGACTTGTTACCGTGATACCATCTTTGATTGATGCATTTGCTATTGGGTCAATAGTGGCCCAAGGGAGTGAATTCATTGAGGAAAATCCAGCAATATGTACGGAATATGAAAGGGTACTGAATGATTTTTCTTTAAAACCGGTCAGACGGCTTTGAGTATCATAAACAAGAACCTGAGCTAAAAATGTGGTTCCTGTTGAGGTATCCAGAGTTACATGGCCTGAGTATTCAGAAAGTTCAGTATCAAATGCAGTGCTCACGGTAATAGTAGAGTCAAGAGATGTACCCGTAATGAGAATGGTTACTATACGAGTAGAGTCAATATCACCAGTGAGTGTACCGAGAAATGAAAAGGTAACCGGTGGTTCTATTACTGGGGTCGTTTCAGTTGAACTTACTGTAGAGGAACCAGCTACTGACGATGAAGAACTTACTGCAGAAGAGACCGCTACTGAAGATGACGCACTTAAAGCGGAGGAGGATAATAGTGTAGTATTAGAAGAGAGAATGGCTGTTGAGGAATAGGGTATCTCTCCAGATGATGAGGGCGGGTTTGTGGTCATATTTTCTGAAGAGGATGATACAATTACATTGCGATCGGCAATTAAATACACGATGGCGTCTAGATCAATATTGAGCATCTGTATTAATACGGTGTTGGCATAGAGGGTGTTTCGGCCATCGAGGGTGTCAAGCAAAGAATTGAGGAGTGTGGCTGAATCACTGGTGGGACGTTCAAGGTATGCATCAAACAGCGTGCGAGGCTCGCTGGAGTCTCCATCGATGATCCCGGCTATAAAGAGTGAATCGAACAGTAAACTGTCCTGAGTTGGCTCCTGAGTTCTGAGTGAGTCATAGCGTTGGAGAGTTGTGATAATTAACGGCTTAACTCCGCCTATTTTGGAGACAGATTTGTCGGTTATATTGAATTGAGAAGTTTTATGGATAATAACAATATCGTTATTATAACAGTTGTAGGATATGTAAATTGCTTGGGATTGAGTTGCGTTAATTGTAAAATCAACAACTATCTGTTGAGTAGAGTCAGAGGTAGAATCATTACCGCTATATGAGATTGTAAAATCGTCAGGTAATAGGGTGCTATGAGTGGTATCCATACCAACACTGGTAGTTATTGCAATACTATCGACAGTGAGCGCGGACTGGTTATCAATAGTGATGACATATCCTCTTGAGTGAGTAGTGATGTCGGGACTACAGCCACTGATAAGAATGGCAAAAAATGTCACTGCAAGAAGTAAAAATCCCATTGAGTATTCTCCTATTGTATCTGAACAGTAATACTAGGAAATGAGATGTCTAAATTCTTAATTGTGAAGATAAAAACACAAAGTAGTATGAATGTAAAAGTAGTTTTACGTATTGTTGCACATATTCACACCAAACCTGAAAAATGGCATTTTCATGATCTTAGAATAACTGTATTAATTTTATCGATAAGTTCGTTTTGAGAAAAGGGCTTTTGAATCATCCCTTTGGCCCCTTCTTTAAGGAGAAACCTCACATCATCATTGATACTGTAGCCAGAAGCAATGAGTACTAATATGTCGGGGTTAATGGCTTTTAGTGCAAAAAAAGTGTCTTTACCGCTTAAGTTTGGCATTATTAGGTCAAGCAGAACAAAATCAATTTCTTTATATAAATGGGTGTATTTTTCTATCGCAACTTTGCCGTCTTCGCATGCTATAACTGTATAACCACAATCTTCAAGTATATAAGTATTTACCTCGCGAACCATTTCATCATCGTCAACTAATAGAATGGTGCCTGATTTTTGTACAATAGTTTTTGAAGGTATAGAGTGCTGATTACTAGGACTATTGGTCTTATTAATAGGTAAATATATGGTGAAGGTTGTACCTTTCCCTTCTTCGCTATTTACAGCGACACCCCCCTTATGATTTTTAATAGTACCATATACAGCCGCAAGTCCCATTCCTGTACCCTCTCCTTCATTTTTTGTGGTAAAGAAGGGTTCAAATATTTTCTCTTGAATATTCTGAGGTATTCCTACTCCTGTATCTGTAATGGTGATTTGTATACATTCCTGTTTCTCTAGTGTGTTAGTTGTTTCTGTATTTTCAAGGATACCATTTTTTGTTGTGTAAGAAAGAGTCCCTACGCCGTGCATAGCATCACGAGCATTCAATGAAATGTTTAATAATGCATTTTGCAGTTGAGATGAATCACCAATAGTAATAGAATATTCTGCACCTAGGTTTTGTTCTATCGTTATTCTTTTGTCAATACTATGTTCTAATAAATGGGAAACTTCATTGATGATTAAATGTAAATCAACTTGTTCAAATTGGTTCTTTCCTTTCCTGGCATAAGCCAGAAGTTGGCTGGTTAAGTCGGATGAACGCTGAATGGATTTGATTATTTTTTCAGTAAACTCTGCCGCCTTGGGTATCGTTTCGCGTGTTGCCTTGTGGATGAGTTCAGTGTAACCTAATATTCCGGCAAGTTGATTGTTGAAATCGTGGGCAATACCACCAGCAAGTTGTCCAATAGCCTCTAGTTTCTCAGATTGGATTAATCGGTCTTCAAGTTTTTTCCTTTCATCTACATCTCGAACTACTGCAAGTAGATATTCCTCACCAGTGATGTTTACTTTTTTTAACGCTACCTCGCACCAAAATGTTTCTTTATTTTTCTTCATTGCTTGCCATTCGAATAACTGAGATTTACCGTTGAGTGCAGCTGATATTTTAATTCTTGCTTCAACTATTGTATAAGGGGGGATATCTGAGCTTATCTGATCAACAGTCATTCCTATGGTTTCGTCGATGGTGTAGCCATACATTTTTTCAACAGACAGGTTGGTACGAATGATTTTGCCGGTATTTTTATCAAGAACAAACATGACATCAGAAGATGCATTGTAGATTTCTCGAAAATATTCCTCACTAATTTTTAATGCATTTTCGGTATTACGGCGTACATCAATTTCATCATTTAATTGAATATTTAGGCCTTTTAAATCTGTTGTTCTTTCAGCAACACGTTGTTCCAAAAGGAGTGTAGATTTTTTCTTTAATTGATACGCTCGAAATAAAACATACCCTAATCCGATGGTCATAATGAGTAATATTGCTGCCAAATAGAGGACTATATTTTGGGTATATATTCTTGATTTCTGAATTCCCAATGTTTTCACCTGGGAGTCAAGCACCTTTTCTTTAGCAGTGAGTAGTACTCGGTTTTTGGCTATTTCATCAGTCAGGCTTTGTAGTTGGATAACCTTGTCACGTATGTGCTTAGTTTGTTTGTCAGCATGAGCAATAAGCGTGTCGTATCGTGCTCTTTGTTCTTGTAAATCAATAGATTTTTGATGTAAGTCAGTATTTTGTAATGCAATATCAAATGTGAGTTTTTTAAATACTTCTTCTTGTAGGCCGATTTCTGTTTTTTGATTTTTAATTCTTCTATCGTAATCCTGTACTCTTTTATTGAAATCTTTAACGACAGTATTAGCTTTATCTATTTCATTTTCAAGCTCTCTTAATATCTGGGCCTGAGATCGTACCTTTTCTTTTTCAATACCAAGATCTGAACGCATTTTTACAAAGAGCTCACGCACATCTACTTCAGTTCCCCCAAGTAATAAAAGGTTGGGGTCGATGGTAAAGCCTTCGAGTATTAAGTTTGCTCTATTTACCTGAAAAGAATAGACTTCCTTGTTTGTATTATACATTAGATTGAGCATGATAAATCTTTCGTCATTACTCTCCTCAGTAATCAAGAGAATATTTTTTTTTGCTATTTGTTTCCAAATATTTTCGATAGACTTCGAATTGTTTTTGTCTACATACAGCAATTGAACTTCTGGTATAGGTCCATTTGGTGATACGTGTATCACCTCAATATTCCTTCCTTTTAACTTTGAATCAGCCGCATAGGACTGAAGTTCAGAGAACTGTTTTATATCATCGCCAATAAAACCTGTTGTATACACTGATTGGCTTTTTTGATTTGCCCACGTTATATGCTCGGCTAATTTAAAGGTAATAAGTGTTTTGATTTCCTCTTTTGATTCACCACCAAAACTAATAGTTTGAAAGCAAACTAAAAACATACACCACTTAATTATCCAGCTTCTACACATAGTATCTACTCTATGACTACCTTATTGTAAACCTGTTTTGAAAAATACCCCATCACTCGTCTTTTAAATAGTTTTAAAATGAATAGGTTACATTCATCATGTAATTTCTTAATGGTTGAGGTACATGAGGGATTCTCCAGCTGTCTCCTCTTTCTTCAACGTGATACTGTTTATTGTTGAGGACATTTTCAACTTTTAAACTGAGCTCTATTCCTGTTATAATCTCATAAATACTCAGGTGTAAATCAACATCATACACGTCCGAAAGTTTATCTCCTTGATACAATGTGTTAGAGGCATTGGTCTTTAGTGCGCCAATGTAATGGGTGTTACAGTGAATGCCAATATGGGTGGTTGGTAAATAGGTTACTCCAATATTTCCTTTATGAGTAGAAACCTGTACTAGGGCATCATCACTAAACGAGTTGTTGCCACTATTGTATTTACTCTCTGTTCCTTTTAAGAAGGAATACCAGCCTCTCAATTTGAGCTTATTATCAAACAGTACAGCATTTAAGATTAGGTCACCTCCATAGGATGTTTGAGATTCTACATTGCGATATTGCCAGGTTTCAAAACCAATACTGTCTGTAATAGACGTTTCAGTACTATCAATAACGTCTATTAAAAATATTTTGACAATTTCACTCGCTTTGTTATAAAATAGATTCGTGGTTAGAGAGAATGTTTCTGACAATTGATACTGTATACTGACCTCTTCTGTAGAAATAAGCTGAGGTTTGAGGTTCGGGTTTTGTATAGTAATAGCAGTGGAAGTAGGATTCACAAAATACATGTCTTTGATAGAAGGAGCGAGATAGGCTTGACCATGCATAGCTTTAATAGTTAATTGTTGTAATGGGGTGAAAATCAATGCAAGTCGTGGTGTGAGTGTTTCCTTGTAATGGGTATTGTAATCGATTCTTCCACCCGCAACCATTTTTACCCAATGAAGAGGTTTCCAGGCGCCCTGAGCAAATAATCCATAGTTTTGGAAGTTATAAGAATCTTCTGTGATTCTATCTCTGGGATTTATTTGAGTGTCGTAGTTTGCTGATTGGGGGACTGCAGTTATATCTTCTGCAATTCCTCCAAAATTGAAAATAATATTGTGTGAATAATGATAAATTAATTGCTGTTCTAATTTCAAAGAAGCATCATAGGAGTTGAAAAACTTTTTGCGGCCCGGCATATCTGTGGGGTAATCAATGTAATTAAATCCATAGTCTTCTCCTCTCAGCTCCTGCATATAGGTGAGAATAGTTTTGGATTCTATACTAGAGCTAATGGTAGTAATAAATTTTGCGTAGCCATGATATTGTCTTGTTTGAATGGGGGAGAGGTGGTTAACAAAATAGTGTTCGGGGTTGTGAGGAAGGCTATTAACCTCTTTAAGTTCATTGATCATTCCCCCGATGGTAAACTGTTTCCATTGATATTCTGCATGAATATTGTAATCTCTTACTTGTGCATTGGTCTCCATATCCTCTTTATCAAATCTTTGTTGCCAATCAGGGATTTTAGTCTTCCAGTTATCTACAGGAGTGGTATATAAATCAGGGTATTCTTCATATCGGTTTTGCCCTTCGGAATAAAATCCTCTGCCCGAGACAAAGAATCTCCCCAGGCTATTCTCATGGGAAACTACAAACGCAGGATCTATTGTTTGATACGACCCGGCTCCTATTTGCACTTTCTTGTACGGTGTTTTTTTTGACTTTAAATTAATGAGTCCAGAATAAGTGTCTCTACCATAGATTACTGAAGCGGGACCTATTACAATTTCTATTTGTTCAATGTCATGGAGAGGAATGTTGTTTCCCCAAGTTAGTGGGGTTCCTGATGGGTTATTCAGTTGTATACCATCTTTAAACACTGGGATTTTGCTATTGCCTACAATTCCTCTCACTCTCACAAAGGTCATTTCAACATTTCCGGAGTTGCCAGTATATCCAACCCCGGGTAAGTCGTTTAAAACATCCTTCAAGTCTCTATACCCTCTGAGTTTGATATCTGTTTCGCTAATAATATAGACGGTGCCTGTTGCCTCTCGCTTTACCTCTTCATATTTACTAATAGTAACTTTCAGCTGTAGTAGTTGTTCCAGAGTAAGGTGAGTCAATTTCTTTGTATAGGTATATGTCGTATTGGGGGTCAATAATACACCCAAACAAATCACGAGAAAGGAACACTGAATAAGGGCTCGCGCAAGTATAGTGGTTAACACTTTGTGTTTGTTTGAGTGCCTTATTTTAGTTCCCACTTCACTAGTCTCTTGAAAATGTCTATTCTATTATTTTATGACTAATATATAGATTTTTCAAGAAAATTAATAGTAAGCATAATGTATCTATCTAAATAAAAACGCTATAATAACACTATCGATAAAGAATTAAGGAGTGTTTTTGAGTATTATAGGGGTTAATTTAGAGGACGGTATATCCTGTTATTCTCCAGGATTTTTTACTAACGGATTTGCATTACCATTAATTATGTGGTCAATAAAAATATCACGAAATTTCTTATTTGGACCCTGCCAGCGCTCTATAACGTTAAGGTGTTTATATAAAACTTTCTGAGTAAGGAGCGGTTCAATCGCTTTCATCAACGTTTTCCCAAAGGGAGTATTAGAGGTATGGACATGCATACGACTATAACGATCCATCTCTTCAATGTTGTAATACTGGTATCTATTTTCAATACCTTTTGTTTCTGCATCGTAAGTTGACTGTTGCTGAAAGCCTAAAAAACAATCGACCCGTCCCAAATCGAGCATTTCAAGATTAAATTCCACCCTACTGCTACCCGTGCTGATATACAGACGGGGTGTTTTTCGATATTTATCTATGAGAGCATGAAGCTTTTTTGAATAGGTAAGTTTATTGAGATACCCTAATGTGAGTTTTGTAGAATCCATTAATTTGGTAAGTGAAAGAGTCGTTCCTGGCTTTCCAAAAAGATGTTGTTTAGATTTAAGTATTTGGATACCTAGGGGGGCAACCAGCGAAGTAGGTTTACTATAGATTCGTATGTCCTCACTCCCCGGTACAATCCATGCCCAGGCAACACACACCTTTTCCTGCTTTATAACCTCAAAATACCGTGCAGCATTTGCGGATATTTCTACGTGCTCATACTGGGGGAGTCCGTCCTGTAGGGTTTTCATGAAAGTATCGGCTATGCCCTGATCTTTAAATTTACCATGAAAGATAAAATTCGGAATTTGCTCCCATTTTAACCAAATAACAGTATCCTTGACGGGTGTTATTTGCTTTTCACGTTTAATACTGTCAGAACTTACACTGAATTTAGGCAGTATAAGAAGTATCAAAACTAAAAGAAATAGTGTTCTCATAGCATCACGAAAAAAAGTGGTCTAACCAATTATACCATATTTCCTTGGAAAAGGAAATATCCCCAAAGGATATCCTTTTAGGTAAACGAATAATAATTATGACCACAGTGATTTTTTACATTACACATAGACGCTGATAACTAAAAAATTATACCGTAGCTCATGTAATGCCTAAAATGACTCAAAATAGCCTATTATGTTAACTAAAAGGTTAACACTTCATTAGAGGGGGTGGTGATAGTGATTTGATATACGGGTGGGCGTAGGTATATTTATACCATGATTTCACTCTTTGACTACAACGATTACCGCGAATATCTTCGAGATTTTTATTCTGATAAAAAGAGTAAAAATGGATATATCTCCTATCGGATGATGGGGGGTAGTCTTGATGTTGCAGGTCCGTATCTCATAAAATTATTTAAGTTACAGGGGCATTTAAAAGATGAAGCGGCTTCTAAAATAGTTGCCCTGTGTAAACTTAAAGGGAAAGAGGCTGACTATATGGAGGCACTCTTTCATTTTAGCAAGGCAAAAAAAGAAGTTGACATAGAGCGTTGGTATGAAGCGATGCAGATGATTCGCGGTGTTGATGCATTGACTTTGAAAACGGGACAATATGAATTTTATTCAAAATGGTATTATTCTGCTGTGTGGGCCTTGTTACGAATAAAAGGTATGGGTTCCCTTAAAAAGATCGGAGGCATATTTACTCCCAAGATTTCTGATACAGAGGTAAAGGAGTCTCTTTCTCTGTTACAAACCTTGAACTTAATCACTGACACCGATGGCGAATGGGAAACAACTGCCCAGCATTTAGTTGCAGGTGATCTCAAAAAAGGGGTCATTAAAAAATATCATGCTTCTATGATTGAACTCGGTAAAGAGTCGGTACAGCGCTTCTCGGGAGAAGAACGTACGGTGCGTGGTATTACGCTTGCTATTGATGATGAGTGTTACCGTGATATCCAAGAAATCCTAGATGATACCTTTAAAAAAATTAGAGCACGGGTCAATGATGTTGAAGATGCTAACCGAGTAGTACAGGCAAACATTCAATTGTTTCCCCTTACACAGGATATTACTAACCATGATTAACCTTATACAGTCTCTGGCTTTGTTCCTATTACTTATGGGGTGTTCTCTTGATGAATCACTTTCAGAGGGTGGTTCTACCGAAGTGGGGAACCCAGAATTAGCAGAAGAGTATATACAGGGAACAATAGTGACCGATTCTGGTGTGCCAGTAGTTTCAAAAGTAAGTATCGTTTCGGAAGGCTATTCTCTATTAGACACTCAGCAGGTACCGTACTATACAACTACATCATCGACAGGAGCCTTCTCTATACCAAAAAGTGTAGGACTGAACCAGGGGCGATATACCCTGCAGGCGGTTGATACCATAAGTGGCAAACAGTTCATTACACAGGGACTGGTTATTTCTGACACTGCAGTTGTTACGATTAACGGTAAACTCATGAGTCCGGGTTTTATCATTCTTAACGGTGAACAGTTCAGGCGGGGAGCCCTCTATATTCCTGGTACGACCTATGGTGTAACTACCGACTCATCTACCCCTAAGGGTGTTAGTCTTGCTGTTGCAGCAGGAGAGTATGCGGGTATTAGATGGTATGATGAAGATTTAGATAGAGACACTCTAGTCTTACATTCCCTTTTAATTGAAGAAGGTAACGATTACAGTGTGGACCTTCCTAAATATGGGACATCGAGTGATACTTTAGAGACGGCTGATCCTGATTCTCTAGAGGCACTTGACCCTGATACGATTAATGATATTCCTCCTGTAGAGGACACCACCACTCATGTATTAGTGATTATAGAAGAGGCGGAGCGAGACGCACAATTAGATCAACCCTTTTTAGATATCCTTGATTCACTTTCTATTCAGGTTACTATCATTGGAAGTGATGCGGTCCCTTTGGATTCTCTTCTTGCTGATATTGATGCTATTATTGCCCTGCCTACAGCACTATCAACGGTACTCGGTACTCGGTATACTGCCATCGAAAAACCAATACTTGTTATGGAACCGTGGCTCCAGCCATTAATGGGTATGACCGGTGATAGGCTTGATATAGACTATAGTGTTGGATTGCCCATGAGTGAAGAGAAAGGAGTACGGGTAAAAGAGCCTATTCAGACGAACCTTCTTTCTGATTTAGTTTCAGAGGTCACGTTATTTACTGAAAATCAAACGATGAGTTTTGGGATGCCAAGTGCAAGTGCAACGGTGGTACTTATCCATGGGGGCAGTGCTCCAAAAGTACTTTATTACTATTACTCTAAGGGAGATGCTATGCAAGGCAGTGATGCTCCTGAATTGAGGATGGCACTTTTGTTGAATGAAACGAAGGTTCCTTTTTTAACGAGTGAAGGGTATACCCTTTTTAAAAACGCAGTTTCTTTTTTAGTTACACACAACAGTGAGGCACAATGAATATACTAGGTGATGGAATCCGAGGGTTAAGCAGTATTCTTTTTATGGTGAGTATGAGTGCGCACTTGTCATGGGCAGGGGTGGTCTCACCAAACCCCATGCAGTGGCATAAAACAACGGTGACCTTTCAAGGTCCGAGCGTATCTGAGTCAGGAACTGTTAACCCCTTTCGTGACTATCGCCTTGATGTAACTTTTACGGGACCTTCTCAACAAGAGTATGTGGTTCCCGGTTTTTATGCTGCTGATGGTGATGCGGGGAAGAGTGGTGCACAATCTGGTGCAGTATGGCAGGTTAACTTTACCCCAGATGAACCCGGCGAGTGGTCCTATGGGGTAACTTTTTTAAAGGGCTCGGATGTTGCTTTAGGAAAGGCAGGAACCCCTGGCAAGTTTTTTAATTTAGAGACGGGCACCTTTTCTGTCGCGATCACTGATAAAAAAAGTGGTGGCATTGACTTTAGAGGCAAGGGCAAGCTGGTGTATACGGGTGATCATCACCTCAAATTTGCAGGGAGTAACACTGCTTTTATGAAAGCTGGTGCCAATAGCCCCGAGGTATTTTTAGAATATAAGGATTTTGATAATACATCGAGTAGTCGAGCGTACGCTGACCATGTGAAGGATTGGAAAACTGGAGACCCTACTTGGGGCACCGGTAAGGGTAAAGGAATCATTGGAGCAATAAATTACCTCTCTTCACTGGGAGTAAATGCACTTTATTTTTTGACCATGAATCATGAAGGGGATGGAGGGGATGCTTGGCCGTGGATTTCGACCAATAAGGTGGATCGCTACGACTGTTCTAAGTTAGCACAGTGGGATATGGTTTTTGAGCATATGGACCGCATGGGACTTATGATACATTTTGTACTCACCGAAACAGAGAACGAAGCATTCTTTGAAATAAAAGAGAGTGGCGACCGGTCAGGCTTTGCGGACCTCCGTAAGCTCTACTATCGGGAAATGGTGGCTCGATTTGGCTATCACTTGGCTATTACCTGGAACGTGGGTGAAGAAAATGGCTGGGATGAAGGGAGTGGGTATCATCAGCCTAATAGTGACTCCCAAAGAAAACTATTTTCAACCTATCTCAGAGGTCTTACCTATTACAATGATCATATTGTGGTACATAATGGACCCTCAACTGATGATCATATATTGCCACCACTCTATGGACACAGCGCTTTTACCGGGCCGTCACTCCAATGGAATTATGATGCGGATATCCATGCTGAGACCCTTAAATTACGTAACGGCTCGATAGCAGCAGGCCATCCATGGGTGGTTAGTATCGATGAACCATGGACGAGTCCAGTCAAAAACGACCTGACGACATGGAGAAAGGGAATTGTTTGGGGCAACATCATGGCAGGTGGTGCGGGGGCAGAACTCTACATAGGTGGTGGCGTTGATATTACTGAACAAAATTATCGTAATTATCAAGAGTACTACACTATTGCCTCTATTGCCGCACAGTTTATGATGGATCATGTTGGCTTTGATGTCATGAAACCTGGTGACTCGTTTATTAATAATGGATGGGCACTAAAGAAAAAGGGGCAGGAATACCTTCTCTATTTACCTAATGGTGGCTCTCCTTCGGTAACACTACCTGCAGGCACCTATACGATACGGTGGTTTAATCCACGGATTGGAGGGGCTTTACAAAAGGGTTCGAAAACTCAAATAGCGGGGGGGAGTGCACAGTCCATTGGTGCTGCACCTGCAACAACTGGCCAGGATTGGGTGGTGCGTATTAGATTGAAGGTCACCCCTGAAATGAGTTCTTCAGAATCAACTGAATCTTCGGAAATAGAAGTTGTTTCGGATGGTGCGTATAAGGAAGAAGGAGGACTCGTAGTGATCGAAGCAGAGTCTGCTCAACTTTCGGGTAAATGGCAACAGGAGTCTGCATTAGCAGGGTATACAGGCGAGGGGTATATTGTGTATCGCACCGATGCAACTAATTTTGACCCCAGCTTAGAAAGTGCTCAAGTTACCTACCCCTTTTATATTAGTACCCCTGGAGAGTATCGAATAAAAATCAGAAACTATATCCCCAATGATGATATGACCGAAATGAATGATATGTTTTTGAAGGTTGATGGTAACACGAGCTGGAAGTCATTCTCGCATACCACTTGGGCTTGGAACTGGGAGTTCATGCATGATGATGGTGACGAGAACTTCTTTGAACCCGATTACTCTTTTACTGAGGGAGAGCATCAGCTGACGATTATCGGACGTTCAGATGGTTTTGCTCTGGATAGAATTCAAATATATCAGACTGATAGCTATACGCCCCAAGAGGACCTACCGGTGTCATTACGAGTAGATGCAGAAGAAACGAATGTGAGCAGTAGTGATACTAATGAAAATGGTGTGTCATCGAGCAGTAGTGATACTAATGAAAATACTTTGTCATCAATGAGCGGTGTAACTGATCCTACCGTGTCATCGAGTACTATTGAGAACTTTGTAAGTTCATCAGATACATTTGATGAAAATGGTGGAGAGAGCACAGCCGATATACAAGAGATTACCGCATCGTCCATAACTGATTGGCTCTCAGGAAGAACTTATTTAACCAATAGTATAGCGACGTTGAGAATTGTGGATGTTACAGGGAAAGTACAGGGTGGGAGTGCCACTACAGAAAATGTACTTTCTGAATCGGCTTCAAGGCGATTAGCCTCACTCTCTCCAGGTATCTACTTTATACAGGTAACCACCCATAAAGGGGCTGTTGTGTTGCTGCCTTATTCGCACCGTTAAGTATTCAACTCCCGAGAAGGCAGGAAGGTAACTATAGCCCCAAATGATCCACTAAATACCTGAAATTTAGCTAGACTTAGGTATTTATTGGGTGCGGTTATGGTACATTTTTTTCGTAATATGGTGATTCTCTTATTGACTCTTTTTCTATCGACATCTTTTTCAGAAGATTCTGAATTGGAAGTTGGCGTTTCTATTTATCCTATACCAATTGTTTTTAATTCTTATTATGGCAATATAAACTGTAAGATTAATAAAAAATATAAGGTAAATCTTGTTGTTCTTTCTAATCAGATTCACCATCAGCTTGAAGATAATAGTGATGATCGCACAGAGTCATCAACGAAGGAACTGGGGTATTCCATTGCTGGGGGTATGTATGTATCAGAAAGGGTGCCATTCTATATTGGGGCGGCCTATGCTTCTTCTACTCTTCCTGCACATGCGGTGAATTCTGATTTTGAGGGCGTTGGTAGAATAGACTATTCTTCTCTTGGTTTAATTACAGGCTTTGATGTTACCATTGGGAGATTTTTTGCAAATATCGGGGTTGGTTTTTTTAGTATCATTAATAAGACTGGTGACTTTGAGGAGAGTACATCCCTAGACCTTAACTTAGATCCAGATAATGATCGAACCGAAGAGTTTAAAGAAGCACTTGATAATTCCTTTGAAATTATTGACTTTGTTATTGCGAGTACATACCCCTTTGTAGGACTTGATTTAGATT
>JAOPTW010000054.1:0-23620 GCA_051532035.1 Fibrobacterales bacterium
AAATCATAAGAAGAGAGAAGTTCACGAACTTCCATCTCAACGAGCTCAAGAAGCTCTTCATCATCAACCATATCTTTTTTGTTAAGAAAAACACAAACAGCTGGTACACCAACTTGACGAGCAAGAAGAATGTGTTCACGAGTTTGAGGCATTGGTCCATCAGTAGCAGCAACAACAAGAATAGCTCCGTCCATTTGAGCAGCACCAGTAACCATGTTTTTAACATAGTCAGCGTGACCCGGACAGTCAACGTGTGCATAGTGACGATTAGCAGTTTCATATTCAACGTGTGAAGTATTAATTGTAATACCACGCTCTTTTTCTTCAGGAGCGTTATCGATTTCGTCGAAGTTCTTTCTTTCACTAAAACCNNTAAAACCAGCATCAGCAAGTGTCACTGTAATTGCTGCAGTAAGTGTAGTTTTACCGTGGTCAACGTGACCAATTGTTCCAATGTTTACGTGCGGTTTGTTACGCTCGAATTTAGCTTTTGCCATTTTTTCCTACTTTATTTTCAGTCTTTTTGAGCCGTCTTAGGCTGGGTTTTGAAGCGCTTCAATAATTTTTTTACAACAATGAGTAGAGGAAGCTTTACCAATTGTTAGAGTGCGAGCAAATATAGTATAAGTAGTACAGGGTCGTCAAGGGACTTTATAAAATAATTTCTTTGTGATGCTACTATTTTCATGCATTTGAGGTTTTATGGCCTTATTGGCACAAAATAAGTATTATTTTTCAAAACCATTGATTTATATAGAGATACAAAGGTTTAAATTTTGTCATTTCTACTGTATTCCAAGCTAAATGACGTAGTGCCCTTGGTAAGTGTCCTCACATCAATCGAATAACCCAACGTTTCTTTTAAGGGGATTTCGCCTCTTATATGTGTGTGACCACCATGAGTCTCAATTTTTTGAACAATTGACTTACGAGACTGTAAGTCTGAAATGAGTTTACCGCAATAATCATTGGGTACTACTATCTCAATATTCATAACCGGCTCTGTTATGACAATATCGCTTATCTCTATTTTATACCGAATAGCATCTATGAGTAGTCGTTTTAGTTGACCTGGAATAAGCGAACCCGTACTTTTAATATCTTTTATTACAAAGTGTACGCACCTTAATTCCCCCTTACCTATCACTCCGGCCGCTACACATTCTTCTATGGCGCTCTTAATCACTGCATCTACAAATGGTGGGTATGTACCTGAATCAATCTCATAGGTGTAATTTTTAGAATGCAATCTTCTCATTTCTAGCGCCATCGAGTGTTTATTACCTTCAAACTCATTCTCTTCAAAAAATAGTGGGATATCGTGTACCAGCTCTTCAAAATACTGTACATGTGGCTCACCACTAGAATAACTGCATTTAAACTCGTGTGTTAATCGATCTTTTATATAATCAAGATGCACCTCGCCTACTACATAGAGATCCCAACAACCTTTTTCATAATCTGGTTCAACTTTTAAGGAGGGGTCGGTCTGATCAATAATTTTTAAGGCTTCATCAATTTTTGTAATATCATCACTACAATTACCTTCTAATTGAACCTTTACAAGAGGGTTATACCTATGATTAAAGATATTTTCTTCTCGCTCTCCTCCTTCAGAAACAATGTCTCCTATTCTAAAAGCAAAAGAACTTTTAAATGAGAATATTTCTCCTTTCTTTACTAGCTCAATAGTTACAAGTTCCTCACTTTTAACTCCATACGCATCCCACCATTCATATTGATCAAACTGAATATCAGTTAATGCTTGCGCTATGTACATAAGGCCATTGCCTGAAAAAGTCCTTACTTTTAATACTGAACACAATCCTACTCTTGATGTTGAAAACGAAGGGAATACTATATTTATGGTATTTAGGAGTTGACGCACTCCAATAGCCTGCTTTGCTGACCCTAAACAGAGTGCAATGTACTTTGAGTCTTGAAAACACGCAGCCAAGTGCTGAATTATATCTTTGGGGTCTATCTGCTCATCCATTAGGTATTTTTCCATGAGCCCATCATCATATTCAGCCACTGCCTCTATAAGCTCTTTCCTATAGCGCTGTACTTCATGCTCTAAGCCCTGAGGCACAGAAGGATCAATTTCAATCTTTCTTCCCGATTTAGAGTAAATAGAAACATTACTAATGAGATCAAAAACCCCTGTTAATGTACCATTCGAATATATTGGAAGATTAAGAGCTATGGGATGGCGCTCTATCTGCTCTTCTATATGTATCAGTACTTCACCAAGGTCAGCATGTTCGATATCGAGTTTATTTATGAAAATCAGAGGGGTAACATTATGCTGAACAATTTTGTTCCAAGCTGAGATCGTTTGTGTTTCAAGACTATTTTGTCCGCATATGACTAAAACCGCTCCTTGAGACGCGTAGAGCGCACAATCAACTTCTGCTGAAAAATCAATATGCCCAGGGGTATCCAAAAAATCTACCTGCTCATCCCTCCAAGTATATGATGACACGCCTGTTTCAATGGTAATCCCCTTCTCTTTTTCTGTAGGGAGATAGTCCATTGTTGCAAGGCCCTCTTCGACCTCTCCGACGGTGTGTATCTCTTTTGAGAGGTAGAGTATTCTTTCGGACAGTGTCGTTTTACCGGCATCTACATGGGCGAGGATTGATAGTGCTTTGGACATAGGTATAAACTCGATTAATGTGTTTCTATACACACAGTATGGATACAAGGTTAAGGTGGTAACAATATAGCTATTTAGCTGATACACACCATTGATTAAGAAAAGGTTAAAAAACGAGAGTTTTTATCTTTTTGATCGCTTCACCACGGTGAGAAAGAACCTTTTTCTCGACCATACCCATCTGGCCAAAGGTCTTTTCTGAACCATTAGGAATAAAGAGGGGGTCATAACCAAATCCTTGGTCCCCTATAGGCTCTTCAACTATTGTCCCTTTGACTTCACCACGAACAATAGTCTCGGCTCCATTACTGTCTAAATGGCAGAGCGCACAAACAAATTGCGCGCCACGATTTGTATTGCCAGAAAGCTCATTTAAAAGTTTGTCGTTATTCTGTTGATCAGTTGCATGTTCACCAGCAAAACGTGCAGTATAAATACCAGGACGGGCATCTAACGCATCTACCTCAATTCCTGAATCATCCGCCATCACAGGAAGGTTACAAAATGTTTGCACTGCGACCGCTTTGATTCGGGCATTCGCTTCAAAGGTATCACCATCTTCGATTATTTCATCAAAAAATCCAATATCCTTGAGGGATTTAAACTCAAAATTGTCACTGCCCAGTATGGCATAAAACTCTTTAAGCTTTCCCTGATTACCCGTTGCGATAACAATCGTTTGCTTCATAACTCCCTATTGTGAAAATGATTTAAGATTTTTTGACCCAAATAGTATCTGCTTCGATGCTTCGTAGTGCAAGCTTTGTATTATGCACCACAATTTTGATTGTCGAACTACCTAAGGTCATAGCTTCTACGGTAATGTCTGCGCCACGTTTTATTCCAAAGGACATGAGTCGGTGCCGTAAATCGCCCGGAGCTGTCACCTCTTCGACAGTTACGGTCTCACCTTCTAGAACTTTAGATAATGGAATTTTGCTATTCATACCCAAAAACTAGCTAGAATGAGACTTAATATCAAGATATTTGGCCCTTAAGGTAAATCGAGTACAATTATGAAGTCACACATATGTGGTATTTTATGTTGAAATAGCCCCATCTTGTAAATAACGCCTTTCGTATGGTCGTTAGCCCCTACAAGGAGCATAGATAAATTATTACCATTACACTCAAAAATGAGGTGATAATGTCTGAATTTAAAAATGTAACAATCGTAAAACAAGCAAATGTCTATTTTGATGGCGCTGTAACAAGCAGAACCGTAGTCTTTGAAGATGGCACAAAGAAAACTCTTGGTATTATGAATCCAGGTGAATATGAGTTTGGTGCTGATGCAGCTGAAATTATGGAAATTATGGCTGGCAATCTTGAAGTACTTCTCCCAGGATCTGAAGACTGGTTGACCATTAAAGGCGGAGAGTCATTTAATGTCCCTGCAAATTCAAAGTTTAACGTTAAAATCAAAACAATTACTGACTACTGCTGCTCGTATATTGTTGAATAAGTCCTGTTTATAATACAAAAAAAGGGGAGTTCAATATGAACTCCCCTTTTTTTATTAGATAACTCTTTTACTTTTTACCCACAATATTGACCAATCTATCCGGTACAATAATTGTTTTAATGACGGTGAGCCCTTCTAAATTATGAGCAAATTTCTCATCAGCTTTCGCAAGTGCCTCGAGACCTTCCTTACTGGTTCCTTTCGCAACCTGTATTTTTGATCGTACTTTCCCATTCACCTGAAGGACAACAGTCACTTCATCATCAACAGTCAGTTTAGCATCAAAGACTGGCCATGCACTATAAGACAAGTTCTCTTTACCAAGTTGCGACCACATCTCTTCTGCCATATGAGGGGCAAAAGGGGCAACCAACTGTACAAAGACCTCTGCTATTGAGCGATACTTGATGTCACATTTAGCAATTTCATTGTTGAGAATCATGAGCTGAGAAATAGCTGTATTGAAACGGAGCGCCTCAATATCATGCTCCACTTTTTCAATTGACTGATGCAGTACCTTAAGGAGTGCTTTAGGCGCTTCATCATCTACAAGTGTTACCGGATGCTCTTCGGTGCCAATTACATTTCTCCACGCTTTACTCAAGAAACGGAACTGCCCTTCGAGACCTTCAGTTTGCCATGGCTTAGTCGCATCAAGAGGCCCCATGAACATTTCATAGAGACGGAGACTGTCGGCCCCATACTCTTCAACAACATCATCAGGGTTCACTACATTTTTAAGGGACTTTGACATTTTGGCTACAATTTGCTTTAGCTCTTCGCCAGTCTCTTTATGGAAGTATTTGCCATCTTTTTCATCAACCATATCTGAAGCTACTTTTGAACCAGATGCGTTTTCATAAGCAAAAGCGAGAATCATTCCTTGATTAAAAAGTTTTTGATACGGCTCAGAAGTAGATACTACACCGAGATCAAAAAGCACTTTGTGCCAGAAGCGACTGTAAAGTAAGTGAAGTACCGCATGTTCTGCACCACCCACATAGAGGTCCACAGGCATCCAATAGTTTTCTGCTACCTTGTCGAAAGGGTTTTCATCATTTTTCGGGTCAATATAACGGAGATAATACCAACATGATCCTGCCCACTGTGGCATAGTATTCGTTTCTCTGCGACCTTTACGGCCATTTTCGTCAGTGACTATAAGCCAATCATCACCCGCATTTCCTAGGGGAGACTCACCGCCATCACCAGGGAGATACTCTTCGAGCTTTGGAAGTTCAAGAGGCAGCTGTTCAACAGGAAGGGTTGTAACTTCGCCATCTTCCCAGTGGATAACAGGGAATGGTTCACCCCAGTAGCGCTGACGACTAAAGAGCCAGTCGCGAAGTTTATAATTTACTGTCGCAACACCTAGACCTTTTTCACCGAGCCATGCAATCGTTTTTGCGATGCCTTCGGTTTTTGCGAGTCCGTTAATATCAAAGCCCGTCTCTGAAGAAGCGCTTTGAATATAGACCCCATCATTGGTCCAGCACGCATCACCTGCAAGAACCTTTTCACGAAACTCAGCATCTGCTCCAGCTGGATCAAGAATACAGATCACTGGTATATCAAATGTTTTTGCAAATTCAAAGTCACGTTTATCATGTGCAGGAACAGCCATAATTGCGCCAGTACCATAACCGGTGAGTACATAGTCTGCAACCCACACTGGAATTTTAGATCCGTTTACCGGATTGATGGCATACGAACCGGTAAATACACCGCTCTTCTCTTTGGCAAGATCCGTGCGGTCAAGGTCTGATTTAAGTGCTGCCGCTTTAATATAGGCTTCAACTTCATCTTTCTGAGTGGCTACAGTCAGCTGTGCAAGTTGATCATGCTCAGGAGCCACCACCATATATGTCGCACCAAAGAGGGTGTCTGGACGAGTAGTATAGACTTTTAAATGAACATCTTGGCCATCAATGGCAAAATCTACCTCTGCGCCAGTTGAACGGCCAATCCAGTTACGTTGCATCTCTTTAACGCTATCGGGCCAATCAAGATCATCTAATCCTTCGAGAAGGCGCTCTGCGTAGTGAGGAATGCGGAGCATCCACTGCTTAAGGTTTTTGCGCTCAACTTCTTTTGAACCACATTTTTCATGGGATCCATCACCAAGAACTTCTTCATTGGCGCATACAATTTTACAACTTTTACACCACCACACCTGTGCATTATCATAATAGGCAAGGCGGTTATCTGCTTTATACTTTCGAATAGCATCAATACCTTCAGCTTCGACTTCAGAAGGTATAGGAAGCTCATCGATATGGCGACCTTTATTCGCCTCCGGATCGAACCAGGTGTCAAACAGCTGTGAAAAAATCCACTGTGACCACTTAAAATAAGCTGGGTCAGTAGTATTGATTTCACGATCCCAGTCATAACTAAGGCCGAGAGATTTAATTTGACGACGGAAGGTATCACAATTTTTCTGTGTTGTCACAGCAGGATGAGTACCTGTTTGAATGGCATACTGCTCTGCAGGAAGGCCAAATGCATCCCAACCCATTGGATGGAGCACGTTAAAGCCTTTATTACGTTTGTATCTACAGAGAATATCTGTCGCCGTGTATCCCTCTGGGTGCCCTACATGGAGACCATTACCCGACGGATAAGGAAACATGTCGAGGCAGTAAAATTTAGGTTTACTCGTATCAAGACCAGTTTTAAAGGTCTTGTTCTCTTCCCAAAACTGTTGCCATTTCGGCTCAATATCTGCTGGGGTATATTTTGGCATAGTGCTCTCAAAGTCGTATTTGAAGCTAAATGTAATAATTTCTTAGAGATTGCAGAATGCTTGACGCATGGGATACCATTTTGTTCGCCAAATGAGTTCATCGTCTTGGAGTAAACATTGCTGCAGTAAAGACCTCCATGTAACTCTTGTCATAAAAAAAGGCCCTCTTTCTAATAGAAAGAGGGCCTTTACGTTAGTTAAAACGTAATCTATTTTGCTTCAGCAGCTGGAGCCGCTTCTACTGGTGCAGCTTCTGCTTTTGGAGCAACTACTGCTTCTGCTTCTGGAGCAGCAGCTTGGTCAGCCTGTTCAGCAGCTGGTTGTACTTCAGCAGCTGGAGCTACTTCTTTTTTTGCTTCTTCTTTTTTATTACACCCTACGAGTGCAACAAATGAGAAAATAGACGCTGCGAGGAGCATTTTGATTTTCATACTTATCCTTTGATATGATTCTACCTTATGCAGGAATGTAACAAAATTAATGTAAAACTTGTTTCTTTCATTAGCATTTGGTTAAATCAGAAATAATTTTCTTGCTCCTATTGAATTTTAAAAGCCATTCCTACAGATATTTCAACACCGTGCGGCTCCATTAATTCAGCCCCAGACTTCAAACTCCCTGCATCAGAACCTGCGAGATGAGATGATTTCCCACCTGAAACAGCAACACCATACCCTGCTTTACAATAAAGTGAAATCTTCCCTACAGCCAACCTTGCCCCAACAGCTAATTGAAGTGTATGGGCTGGCGATATTTTAAACGTTCCTTCATCTTCATTTACTGTTACTAAAAGGTTATCTACGCCACCTGAGTGATAATAATTTCCTGCTAAAAAAGGCGAAAGCCTATTTTGAGGGTTAATAAAATATTTTGCCCCGAGTCCATATTTAAAACCAGCCATAGACATGCCTGCGCCCAAATTAATATTAAAAGCTTGCAGTGGATAATATCCTAGCTCAACTCCAAGGCCATAAGGAGCATTCCAACCGAGACCACCACCCAGTTCAAAAATAGCTGGCTCTTGTTCAACAGTCGTCTGTTGAGCAAAAAGGGGTAATGTCAGTAATGCAATTAGAATAAGTAACGTTTTCATAATACTCCTGTTATAGTGCTATATGACATTGTAATCGAATCGGTTTATTAAAGGAGATCAATTCAGTGTCAATATCAGAAATTTTTGTCCCTTTGGGAACAGCCAACTCCTGTAAACTTCCCTCTTCAATATATTCATCTTCATACCATGTTTGGGTCATTTTCCCTTTTGTATAGTGATATTGTGGAAATAAACCTAGGGACACTGATACAGTGGATGATGCATGAAACTCAACAGCAAGAGAACCACCGTATGGTGCTGAACCCAATAGGTGAGAACTGTTTTCTCACTTGTAATGCCGCCCTCTAAAAGATCGTCTTCCGTAAAAACAACTTTGTCTCCAAATCCTTGCCACCCTTTATTCAGGCCTTTCGCAGTATAGTTATGATAATTCAATGAATAGTGAGCATAATACTCTGCTTTTTTTCCAAAAAGTGGGTTTCGGATTCTAATCCATCTATTTACTCATTAAATACTACAAAACTTTAATAGCGCTTACTAGAAATAAGCGCTATTTTTTACTTGCATACACATTTTTAGCCTTGCCGTAACTTTGACTAAAAGATATCCTTTATAGTATCCCTAAAATTCTTAAAAGGAAAACAGATGAAAAAAATTAAATTGTTAGTAGTTGCTGCTTCTATAGCTATGTTCATGGGTTGTACTGCAACTCACTCAGTATCACTTAGTGCTAAAACTACTGCTGGGAAAAAAGTAACTGCTGAAGTTTCTTCACTTAACTTCTTAGGTCTTACACCTATCTCTATGGAAAAATCAAGTGAAGTAATCGATCTTCTTGATCAACAATGTGGTGGTACTGGTGTTTCTGGTATCTCAACAAAATACTCTAGCACATGGCTTTTTCTCCCTATCAAAGAGACAATCCAAGCTACAGCTTACTGTAACTAAGAGATTCAAATCTCCAAAAAAGGGCAGCTATATACTAGCTGCCCTTTTTTAATATCTCCATTCTCCACCAACTATAATCCTGAATCGATCAAAGGCCCCATTAGGGTGTTCTTTTAACTCTCTCGCGCCTATATTGAGAGCAGAAGCCCAAACAGAAATAGAGTTATTATACAAATACTGTGCTATGGTAAGATTATACTCCCAGTGCCCTGCAATTTCATAGGGTGTAGCTCCCCAACCATTTAAATATTGAACTGTTTGAAATTTGGCATTTGCTGAAACCTGCAACCCAAAACTGTTGTGATACTGAGCCTCAATAAATGTTGCGAGTTCTGGTTCTGTAAGCTCAAACGAGTATTGTGCCGACCCCCACACCTTTTGAAGGTGTATGGTCCCCCTTACTGTAAAGGTATTATGCAAATAGAGTGAAGCTTTGAGTCTATTTTTAAGGCCCCAGGCATTTCCTCCATGACTTGTCACACCGCCCGACCTCAATAGATAGCCCCCATCAGAGACAATAGAATCAATCTTAAAATAGTGAGGGTTCATGATTACCCATGGCGAAGTATAGACATTCCACTCAAAAAGAGTGTTATGTTCACCTTTATAAAATTCCGCGGCATACGACTGCATCAATTGGGTATGCCTCATCCTCACAGAGTCCTGAAAATTTGAGGTGGGCCGTTCAGTATAATCATCTTTGGGGTTTATAGCATTAGTGACAAGAAGATTAACGCCTGCACCTGAAAGGGTGTCATAAGAGCGCACCATGAGGGAGTCTCTCAATAGAAAGTATGAGCCATTATAGGCAAGAGTATTGGTTAAGGTAAAAGATTTCTCATCTTTAAAATCGAATTGAGCAAAGGGAATCACCTTTAGTAAGGCATCATACTCAACCAATGGGTCATCACCCCGCACCGCTATGTCAAAACCTAACTTGTGAGTACTCTGATTTATTGAGTTGCCACGATACTCAAGAGAATACTCAGTAGTATAAGATGTTCTATGAGTCAGCAATTCATCACCTAGATACCTTTTATAATGATATTTACCCGTAAGGTAAAGCTCTTCTACAGCTAATTCAGTTTGAGCAGTCCGTAGTTTATAAGGAAGAAGCCTTCCACTCCCTTTTAAGTTGAGCCACAGCCACCCATCTCTGTATGATGTCCGCGAAATCCCTTTAGAAAACTTTTTCTCTACACCCGCAACAAAAGATGAGTATTGAGGATAGTTTTCACCAAACCACGAATAGTTGATTGCCTCAAATGTTGGATTTGTTCTATTTAAAACGGACTGTTTATAGGTTATATCAGCGGCGCTGAAGTGATCAACTTGTTCGAAAGAAAAGAGGGCCTTCCAACCAGAAACAATGGGGGAGTAGAGCGTAAGCTCTGTCATAGGTGTTCTATTGGACTCGGTGACATATCCATCCCTGAGCTCTTGCATTAAAGGATCACCAACCTCATTACCCGTTTGTATCCGTGTATACCTAGATTGAGGGAGCGGTTTAAATACCGAATACTTCTTACCATAGAGCTCGAACTGGTCAAACGATGGTAACGAGTAGAGTTCTCGTGTTGAGTAGGGAAACGCCAAGGTGTAGGGTTTCGTATAATACTCACTTGCAGTCTGTAGTATAAAAAGATCAATTGTTTGACTCTTACTATCAAGTGCCCCATACTCAGTACGAATATTAGATTCTTGGCCCATTACCTGAAAGACAGCACACAATACAACAATCGTTATACATAAAAATTTGTTTACCACGCCCCATACTCCACTTTGAGAGACACCGATGCAAACTGAGAATACTCAGGCTCAGTAAAGAGCACATCCCACGAACCTTCTACTGAAAGTTGGAACAGCCCCAATGAAAGCGTTGGCGTTTGTAGTGCAGCATACACCCCAAAATCAGATTCATTGTCATCGAGCATTAAAGGCCCCCCATCGTTAGAGCGGGAGCGGACAAAAGAAAGGGCAAGACCACCACCCAAACGAGCCCCCAAAGGTAGATGATAGGCGAATCCCGCCTTACCTCGCATATACCAAATCTCAACGGGAAGATACTGAGCTTTAAGAGAACTCCCCTCAAAGGCAAGTACTATACTACTTGTACTGCTATATTCCGTAGCGAATGAAAAGCCAAGGAGTGGCCCCATTTCTAAAACATCATCAAGATTATCAAGCGGGATACTGCCCCCAAGCGACAGAGCAACTGTACCTGTTGAAAATTTGGGGTATTCAATAGTATCACCAGCTTCACCACCCAGTGCAAAGCATGAAGTGCTCAGCAATAGGACACCCAATACATAACTCCTCACGATACTCTCCTGAGACGAGCCCCAAAAAAACCATCAAAAGGAGACTGGCCAGGAATTATTTTAACCATATGGTTTGATACATGCTCAGTATCAACAAATTGCTCAGCATCATCCAACACATAGTGAGAGTGGTTTTTTAGAAATGTTTCGATAACCTCATCACACTCTTCTGACTCGGGGCTACACGTCGCATACACTATTATTCCACCGGGTTCACAATAGTGAGAGCACTCCTCAAGAATCTCTAACTGAATTGTTGCGATATCAACAATATCTTGGGGTGTTACGTTCCATTTTGCTTCGGGCCTACGGGCAAGAACCCCCATGTTTGAACAGGGGGCATCAATGAGAATTTTGTTAAATGTCTTTTTAAAAGGAAGTTGACGGGCATCCATCGCTACTTTTTGATAGGAGTGCAAATGAAGGCGATTCGCTAAATCACTCAGTTTTAATAATCTCTTAGGCTTAAGATCTGCTGCAACAACCTGAACGGTGTCGCCCATCTGTTCTAGAATCATCGCAGTCTTACCCCCTGGTGCTGCGCAGGCATCAAGAATTATATCACCCTCGACAGGGTTTAACAATTGAAACATGAGAAATGATGCAGGATCTTGTACCGAAAAAAGGCCTTCACTAAATGCAGGTGAACGAATAAGCGCACCGAGAGAACCTGTTACCTGATGGTATGTATCAAATACGGAATCCCCAAGCTCATGTGTGACTTCATCGGGAAGTTGATTAAGTAGTGTACCACTTTTTTTATTGATTCGAATCCAGGTATCAGCTTGCTTATTTTGATGTTCTAATCGTTTTATAAGTACATGTTGCCCATTCTCTTTGAGCCATTTTTTTACCAGCCACTCGGGGTGTGAATATCGAATGGCCAATTGTTTGGTACTGTTTCCTTGAGGTATATAGAGGCCATCACGAAGAATGTTCCTCAAAACAGCATTACAAAAATCACCCTGTTTTTGACCCAACTCCCCTTTAACCATTTCTACAAGGGGATGAGTAATTGCATGGTCAGGCATACCGCCCTCTCTCATCCAACCAATCTGATAAACCCCCACTTGTAATGCCATATATAATCGTGGTTTCGGCTTTTTCTTAAGATATTTTTTTAGTGTAACCTCAATCAATGAGCGATTACGAATAACCCCCATTGCAAGCTCAAGGGCAAAACCACGATCTTCAGAAGTGAGGGCATCTGAAAGTCCTCGTACAAGGTCTGCAACGAAACCACTCCCTTGATTAAATCCATAGAGTGCCTCAACTGCTACAGCACGTGATGTTACACCTGGGACAGTAATTGCAAACCCTCACGATTTTGAAGTCCATTATAAAAATCAACAACACCCATTGCCTTTTTGCCCTCAAGTTGTAGTTCAATAATTTGTAATACTCCATCGCTCGTGTTTACAAACAGCTCTTTCTCACTATTAAAAAAGAGAAGACCGGCAGTACCTTGAGACACAATATCTGGTACTAACCGTGCAGTTCGAATGCGAAATGTTTTACCTTCAAGATATGAATAACAAACAGGGTAGGGAAAGAAGCCTCTTATCAGGTTATAGATAGTGGCTGTCGGTGCAGTCCAATCAATAAGCCCATCCTCTTTCTTAAGTTTACGAGCAGAAGTAGCCTTTTCATGATTTTGTTCAAGGGGAGTATAATCACCAGTATCTATTTTATGTAGCGCGCTATCAAGAGCATCACACCCTATGTGCATAATTTTCTCAAAGAGCGTTTCAGCAGTATCTTCAATTGCTATAGGGCACTTTTTTACCTCTAACACCGGGCCATGGTCCATTTTCTCATCAAGGAGAAAAACAGTGACGCCACTCTCGGTATCGCCATTTGCGACTGCCCACTGAACCGGAGCTGCTCCACGATATTTGGGTAAGAGACTTCCATGAACATTGATAGAGCCCTGGGTGGGAATTGCTAACACTTTTTGGGGTAAGATAGAGAAAGCTACAACAACAAAAAGATCGGGTTTCAATGCTGAGAGTTCAGCACAAAATTGATCATCTTTAAGGGATTCAGGTTGCATAACCGGGATATTTAGCTCTAAAGCTGCTTCTTTGACTGGGGGCGCCTGAAGTTTTCTCCCTCTTCCTTTGGGGCGATCTGGTTGAGTAACTACGGCAGAGACTGTATGACCTGCCTCACGCACTCTATTCAAAAAAGAGACCGAAAAATCTGGGGTACCCATAAATACTACATTCATCATAATCCAATCTGGAGTTTCTACCGGGGCAATGTAGTAAATTTCGCAATTCTGGTATAGCGGCCCCTTTTATTCGTGCAATTTGACCTTGAAAATCGGACAATAGAATGAATCGCAAAAGGGTAACATGGCCGAACAGAATAGTTTTAAAAAGAATGCGATACTCTTTAAAGAGGGTGACCGTGGAGATTGTATGTATTTCATCAACTCCGGTGAAGTAGTAATTTTTAAAAACAGTCCCGCAGGCCCCATTCATCTTGCTCGACTCACAAAAGCTGCTGTATTTGGTGAGATGGCTATAATCAACAAAGAACCACGATCCGCAAATGCCCTCGCCCTTACCGATGTAACAGCTACTGAAGTATCAAATGTTGAATTTAATCTTCAAATCGAAAAAATCCCTCATTGGTATAAATCGATTATCTCTATGACGAGTATGCGGATTAGAGAGACCAATATGCGGCTTTTATCGGGTAAAAACAAGGTTAATATTACCAATATCTCTCATGTACTCTTTCAGGTATTCTGCTACGACCAACAGACTCGTTTGAAAAATACCGATTTTGTCGTTAATGAGATATCAGAAATTTTAGGTCTTAATCAGTCTCTTATCATTTCTGGACTAAAAACCCTTGAAAAGTCCAATTTAGTACGACTTGATCGTCAAGAGATGATGATTCCTGACCTTGAAGTACTTCTTGGATATAGTGAATATCTCAAAATTGATTCTCTTGAGAAAAAGTACAATAAAGAGTTTTGCTACCTGCTGGATGTCTTGCCCCGAGTATGTATTGACCTTCAGCTAGAGGGAGCATTGAGCTTCTACGTCGAACTCTTTACTATGAAAAAGGAACTACGCCAAGCAACGCGCGCTGAACTCAGTTTAATCGAAATTTTTCTTCAAATTCTCGATAAAGTTCATATCATTTCATTTATTGAGGCAGAAGATTCTATCAAATTATTAGAGACCTTGGGAAATAAGTCTGCAGTTGCCAAGCAATTTTACCGAATAGATATAAAAAGACTCCAATGTCTCAATAAAGCCATAAAGCAGTTAAACCTATTACAAAACTAATTATGCCTATACTAATTATACTACTGCTCATTGCCCCTCTTGCAATGGCAAAAGACTATAATGATCCTGACCCTCGCTGTAATGAAGCATTTACCGGCGATGCGTCAACCTTTACTCCTACTGAAATTTGTGGAGACATTCAACTCCCTACCAGTCTGAGAAAATGTAAATCACCTTATTTGGTAACCGATGACATTTACATTCCAGCCAGCTCTCGCCTAAGAATTGAAGCGGGTGTTGAACTCATAATTTCCAAGAAACAGTGGTGCCATGGGCCAAAAGACTCCCTACGAGCAATGTCTGCAACAAAATGGAAAAGACAGATCGACTGGAATGATAGTCAGTATGTATCAATTAAAGTTGAAGGAGCCTTTTTTATTGCCGGTACCGAAAAAGAGCCTGTAATTATACGCCCCGAAAACACCACACTGAAGCGTGCTACATGGGATGGTATCCGCCTTAAAGACAAGTCTCATATTACTACTCAAATTGAGTACCTACACATTTCTGGTGCAGATAAAGCGATTAACATAAAGCATTCAACGTTTAACATTGCCAATTCACTCTTTAAAAACAACAATGTGGGCATTGCTATCGATAAACTAAGTATTGTTCCCATTTATAACTCAGTCTTTACCGAGAACTACAGTGCCGGCATCTTCCATAAACACTCAGGTGCAAAATTGTATGCAAACATATTTTACAACAACTTTAATTACGGCATTTGGGCCGACTCTCGACACTCCCTAGTCGCCTACCACAATATTTTCTTCGACAACAGGGAAGCTGACTGTTTTCACTGTCCGTTAACTATTTCTCAAATATCAACAATTAATGATAATGGAGATTCTACCGACAGCCATTATAATCTCTTTAAAGACCCTATTTTTGTAGGATCTGCCCAAGAGGCAGAAGCGATTAAAAAGGATCTCGACTTAAACACACCTAAAATCGAGATTAAAGACACCATTCTGTATCATTTGGAACTCAAGTCAAGAAAGCATAAAAATTTGGGTCTTAAAAAAGTGCGCCCTTTTATACCTCGCGGCCCTCAAAAAGGCCCCTACCGTTTGAGCAAGTATTCTCCTGGTATACATGGTGCACCCTCTCACTCGTTTTTTATGAATAGCGATAGCAGCCAAGGGGATGTTGGACTCTATGGTGGTACCAATAACCGAGTCGGTAGAAGATTCCCCAAATAAAAAAAGGCCGCTCTTTAAATAACGACCTCTTTTCTAGAACAAATATCACACTATCGATTACTCCAGAAACGGATTAACTCCCTCTTCTGCTTGTTCGATAACCACTGAATCTGACACCTCTGTCTCGACCTCTGCCTTAGCCTCTTCCTCTGCAAGACGTTCAGTTATCTCCTCTTGAGGTGAAAGATACCGCTTTTCTTCTGAATCAACTTTCGTATCACTCCCCGGCTCACTCTCTTGCTCACTCCCTGGCCCATAGGTCTCTTCAACTTTATCAACATAACTATTGAGCACCGTTGGAGTCACTGCTTTTGCATCGTATATTGCATTCATTAAACTCTCATCAAGTACATATGCATTTGATTGAGGCATTCCACCAAGAATATTCATGGTTTGACTCTGATGCATGGTACTTCTCATTTTCTGCGACTCTTCAGCAGAGAAAAGCCCTACTCTACTTGTGCTTGAACTCACTGAATCATATCCACTTATGTACATAGTTGCTCCTACTTCCCTAGAGACTCTCCTCTATATCTATCGAAAACCTAACGCAGAACCTTAAGTGATTTATCACGTTTTACATTATGAGCGAGTAAAGTTTGCGAATTTAGTGTTATTTGTGTAAATAAATTGAATGTAGAGCCATACAACACACTGGCCAGAGACAAATTCTTCGAATTAACTACATTTGCCCCAACATCAGTGGAGAAGAAGTATGTCAGAATCAATCAACCCAAAAGATCTACCAATGGAACTCGGTGTGCAACCTATCGATGCACTTATGGAAGAGTATGCCCTTAAAAATAATGATCTTGTTGCTGCATCCACTGAACAGCTCTCACATAAAATCGTGGGTAAAGCGCGCAAGGGGCGAAAAATCACTAAACGTCTTCAACGTAAAGTGATCGATGCATTTAACGCCGCATGTCATCAACGTTTCGACGATTTTTTAACCCTCAAAAAAGAATCGCTGTTTAATTATTAAAGCACCCTACACCTTAAAGGGCTGTAGACATCTTAAAGAAAAGCTTTGGTCGCGTAACTTTTTTAAAGTCGTACATTTCTAACGATATTTTAGTCTCAAAATTCAACCGCTTATTTGATAAGACTGCGCACTCAGCCCTGTAGTCAATGACGAGCTGTTTTTCTCTATAATCAAGGCGCGGTAGTGTAATTGAAAAGCGATCATCAAAGAGATAAGGGAGTGAGCGAGATAGAAATATTGAAGAGGGAAGCCACCGGTTTCCACTATAATTCCGATTGTGGATCGTTGATGCCAATCCAATAGTATGCACTTTTCTATGATAACTCAACTGGCTTTCCAAAAGAGGAATACCGCTCTGAGAAATATCACTCCATAGCGCAACACTTTGACCCTTTACCGAACCTAAATCTAAAGCAGTTGTAATCCGAGACCGATGAAACACCGATTCACCTTTATTAATTGAAGTGGTTCCTCCATAGCGTAGTTCCCACTGATTATTCACCCATTTGTGGCTTTGAACCACTAACAATTCTTGCCCCTGATTTACCACGAGTGCAGCTCCAACAGTATCTTTCTCGTAACCAACACGCGTAAGGACAAAGTCTCTATAGGCACTTGTTCTATAAGAAATTGAAAGTTTTGACGCAACACTCTTTACGGTACTTTTGATTGAAAGCTTCCCATAGAGTGCAGTAGGGCCACCTGAGCTATAGATTACACCACGAAAAATACGTCCCTCTTTTTCCACTTCTCCAACCAAGCCCCCAAGGGGCATTCGTTCAGACAATACATAGTCAGATGAGTAGATGTGTCCATACATAACCATCGGGGATAGATGCCCCTTATATAGTTGTTTACGGGCTGAAACTACTACTAACTTACTATAAATATTTCCATCCTCTCTGCTATATTTATTATATGATCCCCCTAAAAGGATTGATGTTCCTTTTGCTGTATACTCCAACAATCCGCCATTCAGCCCCCTTTTAGGGTGAGACAAAGAGGATTCACTGTTACCTAAGACCCTTGGGGCCGTAATAGAGTGACCGCCCTGTCTCAATGTGATAGACCCCCATTCAGTCCGTAATCCACCATTTTTTAACGTTACAGATCTCGATTGAATAGCACGAGAATGTGGGTAGAGTGCAATACTCATCCCAACATACTTAGTCGTCAAAGACCCCTTTAAATTACTTCTTAACAGAGAATCACGTTCTATATCTCTATTAAAACTGTACTCTGCTCGAACACTATGTGAAGTACCTCCCGTATCGAGAGTAATTCCATACTCTTCAAAAAGCGCTTCACATTCCAAAGAATCTTTGGCCCACTCTGTATACTCTATCCTTTCAATCAGCTCTTGATACTCATCCCAGGTAACCACACCAACCTCAAACTGTTCATACGCATGTTGATATGGTGAGTATGACCACAGCTCCATCACTAAGAGAATACAGATGGTACTCACTAACTTCACTAGTTTACAATACATTCTCTCATCTCACTCTTTAGTCCTGTGTTGAACGAAATAAATACTATTTTGGTAACCTCAACAGCTGAGAAAAAATCATGACACTCCATAAACGATTTATAACGCTCTCTCTTCCAAACATAATTTCCAATCTCACGGTGCCCCTCGCTGGTATTATTGATCTCGCTCTTCTTGGCCATCTTCAAGATATCGCCCCCCTCGCTGGTGTTGCACTCGGAACTATCATATTTGACTACATCTATTGGAGTTTTGGGTTTCTGAGAATGGGCACGACAGGGATCACCGCTACAGCATTTGGCAAACAAGATCAATTGGCACTCACAACCATAGCCTTCAGAGGTCTTGGACTTGCCGCCACTATTGGTGTACTCCTCCTGGCTCTTAAAATACCCATTGGTGAGCTAAGTTTTTCACTGCTCCAGGGGGCACAGTCAGTAGAGCATTCGGGTAAAGCCTATTTTGATGCCCGTATTTGGGCCGCCCCAGCGACCCTTGCCCTGTATGTAATTAACGGGTGGTTCCTTGGTATGCACCGTTCAGGAACAGTCCTTATTCTCGCGATACTTCTTAATGGCGCAAATATCATATTTGACACCCTCTTTATCTATAGTTTTGGATGGGGGGCGGCGGGAGCGGGATACGCTACCATGCTGTCAGTCTGTCTTACGGCAGTAGCTGGACTTTCCGTCCTCTTATTTTCTCTAAAGTCTTATCCGCGACCCTCACTCTCTATGCTCTTCAACAAAAAAGAGACCCTAGAGTTAATCTCTTTAAACATCAATTTACTGATTAGAACCTTTCTTCTTATCACAGTATTTGCCCTCTTTACCAATATATCATCGCTCTTTGGTACCCTTGTATTAGCCGCAAATACAATAGCCCTCAAACTTATATCAGTTGGGGCCTACTTTATCGATGGATTTGCTTTTGCCCTTGAGGCGATGGCAGGTAAATTTTATGGTGAAAAAGATGGAAGTAACCTTCTGGCGACCCTCAAATTGAGTCTTTGGTATTGCCTTGGATCCATCCTTCTTTTTACCCTCGGTATAATGGTTGCTCACGACTCTATTATCTCACTCTTTGCTTCATCACAGTATCACCCAGAGGTTATCTCTCTGACCGCATCTTACACACCTTTTATCATTGTAGCTCTTATCGCTGCGGGGTCTGCATACATTTTTGATGGTTTTTTTATTGGCATGGCTCGTGGTGATGTATTACGAAAATCGATGATCCTCTCATCACTCCTTGGCTTTATCCCCCTTGCGACACTCTCAGTCTATTTCTATAAGCCAGAGCTACTCTGGGGGGCACTGATACTATTTATGATCATGAGAAGTATTTCTCTTGCTACAATGATTGGACCCACTATTCGCTGTGCCTCTGAATAACCCACTTCTGAAGAATATCACGTACCTCTGTAAGCTTCATTGGTTTAGGGATGTAATCATCCATACCTGCACTAGTAAATGACCCCACCTCATCTTTGAGTTCCTGAGCAGTCAAGGCAATTATGGGAACCGTCTTACCCAACCCATCAAAATTTCTTATAGTCCGAGTTGCCTCACTACCATTCATGCCAGGTAAATTATAGTCCATCAAAACTAGATCATACCTATTGGATAAAAACATCTGTACTGCATCACTCCCACTCTCGGCAATAGCAATGTCATGATACCCTAATTTTTGCAGCATAGACAGGGCAATTTTTTGATGTAATGCGTTATTTTCCACCAAGAGTATTTTCGTTTCATGACTCCCTTCTTTACCTTTTAACGAATATCGCGTTACTAACTCCTGGTCATTCAACCCACCTTGAGTTGCAATACCAATAGTTTGAAGCAGTTCATGTTTCGTTACTGGCTTAGAGAGGTATCCATCAAAACCCGCCTTAAACATTTTATCAGCATCACCCTTTGCCGTCTTTGTAGTACACACAATAAAGGTACTCTCTTTAAACTCACTACGCTGCTTTAGTCCATTGCAATACTTCTCGCCCTCAACCTCTAAAATGGCCTTATCAAAAATGAGCACATCAAACGGGCGGCCCTCAGCAATTGATGCATCTATCGCTTGACGTCCATGCACCCCCATTGCCTCTGTAATCAAGCGACACCCAGCCGATTCTAAATAGTTTCTAAAAATAAGGCGCGCTACCCGAGAATTATCGGCGATTAACACACGGGTATCTGAAAAATCAATTTGATCAGACACCTTAAGGGCACTACTCTTCGTTGAAGCTCCCAATTGTGCGGTAAACCAAAACTGTGACCCTTTTCCCAAAGTACTGTTATATCCAATTTCACCACTCATAAGCTCAACCAGTTGACGGGAGATAGCAATACCAAGTCCTCTACTCGCAAATCCGCTTGGCATTGGGGCCTTTGGATTACTATAGGGCTCAAACAGAGTTTCGTGCATATTTTCGGGAATGCCAACCCCTGTATCTTCTATAACACACTTCAATAATACAGTCTGGGTACCAGCATCCTGAACTTTTTGTATGTGAATTAAGACATGCCCCTGTTCAGTATATCTGATAGCATTATTTGCAAGATGAATAATGCACTGTCTTAAGCGAGCCGGATCACCCACAAGATACTGAGGAACTGATTCATCGACAACCACCCCAAACTCTATCCCTTGCTCTTCTGCTTTTATATAGAGAATATCAGATACCACATCAAGGGCTTTTCTCACATCAAAATCGATATGTTGAAACTCAATCTTCCCCGCTTCGATACGAGAAAAATCAAGAATATCATTAAGGAGCTCCATTAGTGCAGTACCACTGTTTTTAGCGACTTCTATAAACTCTCTTTGTTCTGGGTTAAGCTCTGTCTCGAGTACAAGATCTGCCATACCCAGCACTCCATTCAGCGGAGTTCTAATCTCATGGGACATATTTGCAAGAAATGCACTCCGTGCCACATTTGCATGTTCAGCCTTCATGGCCATCTCATTTACTTTTTCAAGAGACTGACGCAATTGATCATTCAGCAATTCAAGCTCTTTATTCTTTGCTCTTACTTCGCTATTAAGGGCAGTATAGTCATTTTTAACTAAGTCAAAGGCTTCCGCCACCCTTTTAAAGGGGTGTATATCATTAAATTTCTCAGCAATGCCATCACTCCCTTCCCACACGAGTGAGCCCACTACTTCTATTAAATGGTCTAAATCCTCAGAGGTGATTGAGTGCTGGGTGACTACACGCCTAATCTCACGGTGTTCTGATTCAATATGAGCATTCATTAGATCAAGTGCTTCAGTTATATTCTCAACAAAAACAAAATTCATATTGACTATTTTTTGAACAAACAACAATGCTGTTTTCATTAAAGGGTGGGGGCTTATTACATAGGTTTTCAGAGAATTCACACCATATTTTTGTTGAATTCTACGGATCTCTTGGGCAAAAATCTTTCTCACCCCAACCGGAGTTGGCCCCATTTCAGAGTAATCCACCACTCGAAAGTACTGCTTTTGATCGATAATTTCTTCCCTAAATATTTTCTCTTCAATAGCGGTAAAACCCGTAACATCTTCGGGTATCAATCCTTCACCACTATGTTTTACATAGAGTACAAATCCTTTTGCTGCCTTAAAAGTACCTCGATATTTGTGTTTTATGGAAGTATAGCTCCAATAATTATTACCGACAAAATCCTGGAGCTTCACTGGTGAATAGACACCCTTTGGCTCTACATTAATAAAAGATAATGCTTGCTCGAGCGCCTCCCCATATGATGCAAAGACTCGATATTCGTATACTGGCTTTCGAGATAACAGCTGTCTACTTTTAAGTCGAGCCCGCATTGCAAAGGATGCCCTCGTAACAAAATACCCTAGATAGTTAGGTGAAATTCTCGATTTATACTGTAAAAAGAGTGCTCGTTCTTTACGATTGGGTTTACCTCTCACTTGTGAGAGGTCCTCTATTTCGATAAAATGCTGACCAGCAGTAAAAGCCTGAGCATATATCTTCATCAATATTTCATGAGCTCTGTTGGCATCAAAATCTGTGTAATCACCAACAGGAGTTACAACCAAGATTGCATCTCCCACCCGTTTTATATTGAGATAAAAACTACGCGCAATGAGGATATCATTCCATTCTGGCTGACTAAACTCCGGCAAGGCTGTATGGGGGCACGACGATGGTATACTCTTCTCCTTTTGATAAAGAGTATACCACATATTTAAAAGAAGGTCGAGTTATCTCTTAACTCAAATAACCCAAAAAACAACACCTCATCTGAATAGAGCAGCCACGCACTTTCTCTTTTAGAGGAAGCCTTACTTATTTAATTCCATACACTTAGATGGCGAAAATACTATATTAAGACCAATTTTAGAACAGAACCTCTATGACATATAACCGATCTGACATCCTTAAGAACATATCCCGTGTAGTGATTAAAGCAGGCTCACGCCTTCTTGTAGATATGGAAAAAGGCGGCGTCAATCAACCTATGATCAAAACCCTTACCCACTCCATTGCACAACTAAGACGTAGAGGTATCGATGTCGTTTTGGTCAGCTCAGGAGCAGTTGGTGCGGGAATGGCCGTTCTTGGCATTCCTGAAAGGCCTACAAAACTTGAAAATGTTCAATCATGTGCGAGTGTTGGTCAAATTAAATTGATGAGTATCTATGAGGAGTATTTCAGCAATGAAGGATTCCATGTTGGCCAAGTACTTCTGTCTGCAGAAGATTTTAGAATAAGAGATCGGTACATAAATATTTCAAATACAATTCACAGTATGCTGAAACACTCCATCATCCCCATTATTAATGAGAATGACTCAGTAACTATTAAAGAGATCAAGGTAGGAGACAATGATAAGCTCTCCGCAGATGTAACTCAGTTTTTAGAGACCGACCTCTTGATTATTTTAACTGATGAAGAAGGGCTCTTTGACAAAAACCCTAAAGAGCATGACGACGCAACCCTTATTAGTGTTGTTGAAAAAGTCACCCCTGCAATCAAGGCCCTTGCCGGCAAAGCTGGCTCTAATATTTCTACAGGGGGCATGAAAAGTAAATTAAAGGCCATTAAACAAGCGTCCGCAGCAGGTTCAACCGTTGTTTTAGCTAACGGCTTTAGCGCATCTATTGAGGATATTATAGCAGGTAAAGATATAGGGACACTTTTTATCGCCTCAAAAACTAAAATTACTCAAAAAAAGAAATGGCTCTCCTATGTCAGTGACCCGGTTGGTCGCCTCTTTGTTGATGCTGGCGGGATAAATGCTCTAGAAAATAAAAATTCAAGTCTCCTCTCTGTAGGAGTTCAAAAAACAGATGGATCATTCCAAAAAGGTGATCTGGTCGAGGTGTGTACTAGTTCTGGGACCGCCATAGCGCGGGGTATTACCAATTTTAATAATGATGAAATATTGAGTTTAATTGGTAAAAAGTCAGAAGAAGTTACTAAATTATT
>JAOPTW010000055.1:0-43131 GCA_051532035.1 Fibrobacterales bacterium
AAAAGAGTCTAAAGGTTGAAAATGAGTTTATGCCACCACCAGTCCAGTGACGATCTTCGCCAATGTAGTGATGTTCTCCACCTTCAGGAATAACGGTAATCTGAGTATCAGCTTGACTCATAAACTGGTCTGCTGTTCTCTTTCTACCATGGAGTACATTACCAGAGATAAGGCGTGAATTGTCTTTGACACCAACGGCTTTAACGATGTCTTCCATTTGGATTTGACGATTTACTGTGTAGTAAGCTGGTTTTTCTGCATTGCCACCCGTTACCGCAATTACTTTGTCGGTAGGGATTGTTCCGCTTTCTGCAAAAGCACCAAAAAGAATGACATTCTCTGCATTCACCGTCCAAACCTGTTCATTCATATTGATTGGATCAATACGATTGATATGAGTGCTGGTGAGACCTGCAGGGTGTGGTCCTTCAAAGGTATGTGTTTCAACGCCTTCTGCATTTGCATAGGCTTCTGCTTTACAGGTTGCAGACTTTGAAAGGTGTACTGTGCCCTCAGTCAGTTTTGTCATAAGGGCAAGGCCTTTTTTAAACTGAGCTTCACGACCTTTGGAGATAAAACATGGTGATGGTGCAAGAGGACCATTTGACATACAGTTTACAAAAATTGCTTTCGGCATAACTGTAGGGTCAGCAACTACATCAAATGGGCGCTGTTTGATCATGTGCCACATTCCTGATTCGAGTAATTTACTGATAATGGTTGCTCTATCAGCGGTTGCATCAAGGGTACCGAATTCTTCGGCATCTTGTGTGCCATCGGTTTCGATAACAATTGCAAGAAGTGCTCTTCTGTCTCCGCGAATAATCTCTTTAATTCTACCGGACGCAGTTGATACTAATCGAAGATCAGTATTCTGCTTATTAGCTACGAGGGGAGTTCCGACCTTAACATAGTCGTCAACTTTGCAGAGTAATTTATATTTAAAATGATAATCTGCTGTTGAGAGCCCAGTGTATTTACCGAGTGGAATTTTAGAAAGATTTTTCTCGGCAGCACCACTAATAGGTAAGTTAAGACCTTTAGTAATTTTGAAATGTGCCAAAATATCTCCTGTTTGAGGTTTGGGTAATTGTACTACTTATTTATAAATATTTTTAGAAAAATTAGCCGTTTTGCGTCTCAAAAGTAGATTAATGAGTCCTTAAGGTAAATGAATAACGTGCTATATTACAATTCTGGAATTAACTACAACATCGCTTGTTATTAATTCACAGCCAAAGGTTTGTTGAATGGCTTTGGTAGAATATGGTGATGAAGTCATTCATATGACAGGGACTTTTCTGCAGTAATATGCGCAAGAGCATGTTGGTGCTCCAATTACTGTGTATGACTCCCTTTTTCACATGAGGAGTAATTACTAGAATATGATGATTATGTGCTTGAAAGGGGAGTACGTTTAAATTATTTGAGAAGTTTTAGAGGCTGAATTGGTAAAATTTGTTGATCTCTGTTACAAAATTAACAATGCCTTCATTGTTGTGCTTTTGTGCTCCCGATAGAAGAATTGAGAGCTTAGAGTGAATAATTTTTTGGGCGTCTTCTTTTTGATTCTCTTTAAGATCAAAATTCTGTAGTAGATTGTGGATTGATTTACAGCGATAGATATCCATATTTGGGTATTTGGCAGAGAGTTGATCGTCATGGCCGCCATAGCGGGTCATGAGATCTTTATCTAGGAGTCCCACTTTGTGCATGGAACTTATTTTGAGCCAAAGGTCATAATCTTCACAGGTGGGGAGTGCTTCGTTAAACCCACAGAACTCATCAAAGAGTGTACGGCTCATCATTACTGATGACGGGGTGATCATGCAATTACTCAGGCATATAGTAAAGAGGTCACCCTCTTGTTTACGAAGGTGTTTTGGTTGGTTGACTCGTGTACCATTACGAATCCATATTTCTGTAGTTTGAGAAATCGCATAGTGATTATCGAGGGTATATTCAAGCTGCTCTTTGAGCTTGTGAGGCTTCCACTCGTCATCGGAATCTAAAAAGGTTATCCATGCACCTTTTGAGTGTTTGACCCCTTCATTGCGTGCATGACTGACTCCATTATTTGGAGTACTGATTACTTTAATTCTATTGTCAGAGAGATAGGGGAAGATGATGTCCATTGTCTCATCGGTTGAGCCGTCGTCAACGATAATGAGTTCGTAGTCTTTAAAGCTTTGTGCGCGTACTGAATCTATTGCACGTCTTAAGCTCCAGGCCCGATTAAAGGTTGGGATAATGACACTTATCTCGGCCATGGTAAAAAGTCGCCGATAAATATTTGCTCTTTCTCAAGGGTGATCCCGCTCTGTTTTTCGACTTGTGCAATGACTGATTCACTCAAATCATAAATGTCTTGAGCGGTTCCTTGGCCATTGTGTACCACAAAATTAGCATGCTTGTCTGATATCTGGGCATTACCGAGTGTGAAACCTTTGAGGCCTGCTGCTTCGATAAGGCGACCAGCGTAATCGCCTTGAGGTCTTTTAAACATTGACCCAGCATTGGGTAAATGAAGAGGCTGCTTGTCCATTCTTTTGTCGAGAGTAACATCCATTGAATTCTTGAGAGCTTCTGCATCACCTTCATTCAATGTGAAAGCTGCCATTAAAATGATTTCATTATTAGCGCAAAATACACTGGTACGATACCCAAAAGCACATTCGTTATTAGTACGTTCAATGACTTCACCAGTTGAAGTTATAGAGGTGACCGAAGATATGGTATCTTTCATCTCCATGCCAAAAGCGCCAGCGTTGATATAGACGCCTCCACCAATGGTGCCGGGGATACCCATGAGGTGTTCCATACCGGCATACCCTTTGTCGGTTCCTGTTTTTACCACTCGACCAAGAGATGCTCCAGCGAGAGCTGTTACCGTATTATCTTGGATCTCAATTTTGCCAAACTTCCTGTTAAAGCTGATGATTAGTCCATCAAAGCCAGAGTCAGAAACGACAATGTTACTTCCGTGGCCGAGCACAAAATAGGGGAGTTCTTTTTGAGAACACCAGCTGAGGAGCTCAGCGATGTCATCAATAGATTCGGGCTCTGCAAAGTAGCGAGCGGGACCACCAATACGGTAGGTTGTATAGCGGTCAAGCGGAATATTTTCGTGTATTATGCAATTCATGGGCATAATGTAGATAATCGAGTGATATTGAGCAATAAAATGGTCAAAGATCGTGTATATTTAATGCACTATGAATAAATGGACTAAAGACGAAATTACTCACATAAAAGACCTTAATCCCATTGAGGTGATTGCTGCAGAGCTTGGTGTCTCTGTGGTGCGCGGTCGTTCACGGTGTATATTTCCAGAGAATCATACTCATGGCGATAGGACTCCTTCTATGTCTGTGGGCAAAGGGGGCTATAAGTGCTGGGTGTGTGATTCAGTGCGTGGTGATGTGATACATTTTGTGATGCAGATTCAGGGGTGTTCATTTGCTTCTGCTCTTGAATGGCTTGCCAATCGTACACCAGGGCACTCTTTGGGGATGAGTAGTGAGCCTCCTGTAAGTGTGGGACTTAGGGGTGCGGTAGCTTCAAGGCCTGTAGCCATAAGGAGTAAGCCTCACTTTAGTCTTGACCTTGAGTATCGAAGTCAGATGATTCTCAGTTTTTTAAAGCTGTGCAAACCGGTTGATGGAGCGGTATTAAAGTATTTGGTCTCGCGCAAAATATTCAAGAAATTTGCTGATGCCCAAAAAGTTCGTATGATTGAAAATTATGATCAAGTAAACAGGGCGTTTAAAGAGCTCTATCCGATAGAAGATTTGAAGGAGTATGGGTTTTATAGCGAGACTGCTCACCTAAGGTTTTATAAGCATCCTCTCATTTTCCCTTATCTTAACAGAGAAGGAAGGCCGATCTATTTCCAGGCTCGTGCAATAGAGTCGGGAGTACAGCCCAAAGAGTTTAATATTAAAGGGCCAATTTCTATTCCGTATAATGCACGGCTCCTTGATGGAAAGCCAGGTATTGTCTTTCTTTGTGAGGGAGTTATTGATTCGCTCACGATGATTACTAAAAATTTCCCAACTATTGGTGTACCGGGAGTAAGTAGTTTCAAGGCTGAGTGGTTCGATCTTTTTAAAAACAAGAATGTTTTTATTGCATTTGATGCTGATAGTGCAGGGAAGAGAGCCGCCGAAAAGCTTCATGCTCAGTTTTCTGAACGCGGAATCTCTTCAAGTATCATTTCGCTTCCTGATGGTGAAGATATTAATCAATGGTTTAGTACCTAGTGGTGTGATATTTAGACTATTATTATTGCGCTTTAAGGATTGTTTTAGTTGTTTTATGTGAAATAGGTCACATTACTTGTCTGGGGGTGTAAAATAATTATACATCTCCAGATCTGATTATATATTAAGTACATGGGGTTTTATTAACAGGAAAGGGGTGCATAGTGCGCAACTTTTTAGCATCAATGGCAATGGTATCGGGGACAGTGGTGATGGTCACTACGTTCAATAACGGGGTAAGTACTACTTCCGTTACCGGTGGCTCTATGCGTTCATCAGTCAATGAACAGAGCATTGTTATTAATACTTCTCGACAGCAAGAACCTACCTCAGATGTCGTATATGCGAAGCCAAGAGTCCATACACGAGTATTCAATATTTCGAAACATCAAATACATAATACATTCAAAGAAGGTGAAGTGATATCCTTTAGAAATGTGAATGGTGGTTCGCATAATATCACTAAAGCTCAAGTGAATAATTTAGCTTCGGGTGTTTACTTGATTCGAACTGATTCAAAAATGTATCGATTTTTAAAAAGAAATTAATTTACTCCTCCTCCAAATCAATCATACAAGTCAAGGGGCCATATCTGGTTCTACTGTTGAGTATTTTTTACGATGTAGAAAAAAGAAAGGCCCGTTGGGGAACGGGCCTTTGGGGGAAAGTGGTTGCAACACACATACACACACAACCACTTAAGGGGGGATCACAAGTGTTTTTTAGACAGTCTCCTTGTCAAAAAACAGTTTCAACTGCTTGCGAGCAGTAAAGAGTCTCGATTTAACGGTACCTTCAGGAATGTTGAGCATACTAGCGATCTCAGAGTGGTTGAGGCCTTGGTAGATGTCAAGTTCAAGAGGTACTCTCAATTTTTCATTCAATGTGTCAAGGGCTTGATTGACCAGAGATTTTAATTCAAACTCTGTATCATGACGCTTAACGCTTGATTCAATTTCGTAGGGAAGCTCATCAAATGTTTTAGTAGCCTTGGCTGAAGGGCGTTTGGCTGCCTGTAGGTGCCTCCAGCGGGCGGTACAGGTATTGGTAACAATTCTATGAAACCAAGTCTTAAACGATGAGTTTCCTTTAAAGTTCTTTAACGAACAGTATGTCTGAAAAAATACTTCTTGGAGGAGGTCTTCGTGTTCGCCTTCTGTTCCGGTAATTTTCCAGATCAAATTATTGGCGTATGACTCATAATGGTAAAAGATCACCTTGAAGGCTTTCTTATTGCCATTCTTGCTAGCATGTATGACCTTTGGGTCTATGTCGGCGAGTCTTTCCATTGTTCCTATTCCGTGAAGTCTCTTGTAGACTTTTAATATCCATAATATAACTACAAAATATGACTTGGCAAAGCGAAAAGTGAATAAAAAGTGCAAAATAAATGTTTACAAATGGTGTATGGAGGTTATGTATCGCTGTAATTTGTTTTAAATCAATAGCTTGAGTGTTTTATTGGCATCGTTTTCTAAGTGATTTTTATTGAGATACAAATGTCGAATTCAAGCCTAAGTAATCTTTAACGTAGACAAAATAAGTTGAAATGTGTGTTTGAGATGGGGGTGATGTAAGTTGTTTGGATGTTTATAGTAAGAGAAATGCACTATTTGTAATAGTAAATTCGAAAGTTTGTTATACTAACAGGGTATGTAAAGCATTTGATGGCATGAGTTGAGGGTAGAAATATTAAAAATATGCTTATAGTACTCGTTATGTGTTCAGTTGCATTTTCTGGTCAACGCACTAAAAAAGTGGTATTGCTTAATCCGGGGGGAGATCATTGGTTTTGGAAAATGATGATAGATTTTATGCAGAATGTTTCTGATGATCTCGACATAGATCTAGAGATTAAAACATCGGATAGGGATCATTTTCTTTCTATTGAACAAGCGCGGGAAGTTGCTACGCGTGTAGAGCCTCCTGATGTTATTATTACTGGGAATGAAAAAAGTAATGCTAAAGAGATAATCCGCATTGCAGATAGTGCTGGAGTTGATGTTTTTCTATTTAACAATGGTTTTGTTGATCACGAGGATAGTATTGCTATGGGCAAGCCCCGTGAGGTGTATCCCCATTGGATTGGCCAACTAAATCCAAATAATTTTTCTGCAGGGTATCAGATGGGTACGTTTCTTATTCGAAAAGCGAGGGCTCAATTTAAACTTCCTTTAGATAGTACAGTGTATATTGTAGCAATAGCAGGGACAAGAAAAACACATGCCTCATCAGAGAGAGTACGTGGACTGCGACAGGCAATAGCAGAAGACGGACATTCAAAACTCTTACAGGAAATACCTGGGGATTGGACGGCTCAGCATGCGAAAGTGGTCAGTAATGTTTTTTTGAAGAGGTACCCAAAAATTCATGTGGTATGGGGGGCGAATGACTCAACTATCATGGGAGCTATGGAAAGTGCTCGTGCATTAGGAATGATACCGGGGGTGCATGTGGTTTTTGGTGGCTGTGGTTGGTATCTACCTGCATTAGAATTAATTAAAAGTGGTGAATTGGCTGTGTCTGTTGGGGGGCATTTTATGGAGGCGGGGTGGTCGCTTGTATTGATTAATGATTATCTGTCAGGAATTGATTTCAATGAGGAGACTATTGATACTGAAATGTATGTTATCTCAAAAGAGAATGTTGGCCTGTATTTAAAAAAATCACTGGACCACAATTGGGCGTCGATTGATTTCAAAAAATTTTCAAAAAAGTATAACTCAGCACTAAAGAAATATAATTTTAGTCTGGACGCTGTATTGAATCAACCAAAATAATTGTTGGTGGTATTGGTTATTTAAATACCAAGATCTGCAAGGTTATGTTTTACAGAAGGGAGAGCGGTCCTTCTGTTTTCTTATACGTTAAACAGAAAGTGCATGATATCGCCATCTTGCACAACGTATTCTTTACCTTCTACACGTAAATCACCTTTCTCTTTTGCGGCGTTCCAGGTTCCATGTTTGAGGAAGTCACTGTAAGAGAGGGTCTCTGCTCTGATAAAGCCACGCTCAAAATCCGTGTGAATAACGCCTGCACAGGCAGGAGCCTTGTCACCGTCGTGGTAGGTCCATGCGCGGATCTCTTTTTCGCCAGCGGTAAAGTATGTTTTAAGGCCAAGGAGTGCGAACCCTTTATGGATTACTTGATCGAGTCCAGACTCATCAAGTCCGAGGTCTGCGAGGAATTCTTTTTTGTCATCAGGTTCCATCATAGCGAGTTCTGATTCGATTTTACCACAGATAGCAACTACTTCAGAATCTTGCTTTTTGGCATATTCTTTTAGGAGTGTCACGTATTTATTGTCGGCACCAATGTCATCTTCAAGAATATTTGCACAATAAAAAAGTGGCTTTGACGTGAGAAGAGAAACGGTTTTCATTGCCTCTTCTTCGTCTTCTGTGAGTTCGACTGTTTTTGCAAGACGACCATCTTCGAGGGCAGGTTGAATTTTTTCAAGAGCAGAAACGACAGCTTTTGCGGTTTTATCTCCACCACGAGCGAGCTTGCCTTCTTTTACAATGCGCTTTTCCATTGATTCAAGGTCTTTAAGAATGAGCTCTGTTTCAATAACTTCTGCATCGCGTATTGGGTCTACCGATCCATCGACGTGAACCACGTCAGGATCTTCAAAGCAACGAACCACATGGAGGAGGGCATCACATTCACGGATATTAGTCAAAAATTGGTTACCAAGACCCTCACCTTTGGAGGCCCCTTTTACAATTCCAGCAATATCAACAAATTCCATTACCGCAGGAATGATTTTCTGAGTGTTGTAGGCTTCATTGAGAACATCCATGCGATCATCAGGAATCTGAACAATACCGACATTTGGGTCAATGGTACAGAATGGGTAGTTTTCGGCAGGAGCCTCATTACTGGTGAGTGCATTAAAAATTGTTGATTTGCCCACATTAGGGAGCCCTACAAAGCCACATTTGAAACCCATGATATACCTCTTTTAAAGTCGCACCAATTATAGAAAAAAAATAGTGTTTCAGAAGGTGCAATGGTTTATGGCTTGTGAGATTGGTATTTACCGGGTGAATTGGGGTTAATTGGGAAATGTGAACAGTTTTTCAACGGTAAATGGTATTATTGGGGGACGAGAGCGACAACTACTTTCTAGCGAGAATTATTAATATATACTAAGGATTGGGGATAGCTCTATACTTCATTGTTTAGAGGCTTCGTTAAGAAAATTACCACAGGGGATGACTTTTTTATGATAGTACGTACATATATACTGATTTTTTTGACCGCTTTACTCTTTTTTGCTTGTTCAAATGATGGGATTACCTCTGAAGATACCTCATCCGATACTGGAGGGGCATCCTCTGAAATTGGTGACTCAAGTGAATCTTTAGTGAACCTCTCAAGTAATGGAGGGGGAGATGTTTCGAGTGAAACGGTTTCTGGGGTGTCATCAGAAGCTGCTGGTGGTGAGTCGGATGCGAGTGATCTATCGAGTTCAAGTGAAAATAGTGATGTGAGTAGCGGTGAAAGCAGCGATGTGATTGGTGATGTGAGTAGTAGTGACGGTGGTACATCATCTGTTGATTTAGTTGAGCCTGAGGCGTTTGATGGTGCGTTGGTTGAAGAGATTTTGGGTGGAGATAATTTGCCATTAATGTTTGCGAATAACTCTCGGTATAGTGAAGATGAGATATTTATTGCAATTGTAGCTGATAATGCACCAGGATTGCATAGTGCGCCTGTTTGGTATGATATAGCTAATCAAACAGTTCGGTTGATTAGTGCGTCTGATAATACGGTTGATTCGCCTGTTGAAACTGATAATTGGAAATACCCTGATATTTTCACTAAACTTAGTGATATATCTGATAACACTATAGCGATGCCACGATTAACAAGTGCAAAAATGTTTATTTCTTTTAAAAATATGATGTACATACATTTCCACGATGCGGGTGGCTATGCTGGACCGAGTCATAGTAATCTTTCAGATCCTAATCATGGTATACGGTATGAGACTATTGAATTTAATACATCGGGATACATTGGTTCTACAAAAACAGCATATGAGCAAGAAGGTGGAGTTACTTATAACGGTGTGTGGATAAATACCAGTAGGGTGGATGCATATCAATATCCTATGGGGGTGGAAGTATTTGGTACTGATGTAGGTGGTGTTGGTAATGATTATAAAAAAGTAGGTGAGCTTTTAGAGCATGATGAAATTCTTAATCGTTGGAATAATACTGTTTCAGATCCTTTTAAAAAATGCTATAACGAGCATAAACTCCCTGCAGGTGATGGCATTATTTATCAGCCTTCTAAAATACCTGAATTTGGAGTTGCTGGGGAATATAAAAATTACTTTGATCCATACATTGATGAAGTTTGGACTGCGTTTAGATCTAAAAAGGTTCGTTTCTCTATGTTTGATGAAGGCCTTTGGGAGGGTTGGATTGAAGGTGATGCTTTTATGGCTAAACAGATTGAAAAGAAAAATGGTGATCCTGGTGATGCAAGTGGAAGCATATCAAGTAAACCTTCGACCACTGATGTGATAGAAGGGGCCGGTGTAATGGCTGCAGGTGGAATGTACGATAAAAATGTTCAAAAATTTGTTTGTGCTTCACTTAATAGAGGAATTGTGAATCCAGATGCTCCTGATGGTGAGTTTCAAGATTGGGAAGCGACAGATGCATTCTTTCAGCGCGATATTTATAATGAGTATGTTGGCTTTTTTCATAATCCAGAGATAAGTTATAATTCAGAAACCTATGCCTTTGCTTATGATGATGTGTATGATCTTTCATCAACGATACAGGCGACTTTTCCTGAAAAAATTCGCGTTACCATTGGTGGTTTTGTGGGGTTGAATCACTAAGAATTAATAAAAAATTATTTTAAGGCTGCTCGATTGGGTGGCCTTTTTTTGTGAAAATGTAATTGGTGTCACATGTAATATCGGTATCAATTATACTAGCCGGATATTTTTACCTGAGACAAGAGGTACCATACCTGCACACCCTCATTGTAATAGCTGCACACCACCAATGCATACCCGCACATCCTCATTGTATTGCTGCACGCCACCAATGCATACCTGCATACCTACACTGTTTTGCCGTACACGCACAATGTAATACCCGCACACCCAAAAAACCATACATGAGTAAGCCAATGCAATAGGCGAGTCCTAAAAATGTTTTAGGTGAGTCAGACAAATCCTTGCCTGTACACGGTAAATGTAGCCCCTGAGTAGCCTAGTGTATTGCCTGATCGAGTACATTGCGATCCATGAGTAAGAAATATTAAAAAGATTACGAGTGGAAGAAGAGGTGCTGATACTATTGAAGATTTAGTTGAGCTTGTATGTATGCTAGCATTGTGGTGCGCAATTGATGGGGGATACATTGCCAGATGTTTTTGCACCATATGCTTCGTTTTTGACTCAATAACAGCTAAATAATGGTCCCCTGAGTTGCACTAGGGAAAAAACTGAGAATGTAGTTAAAGACACTATCAAGTTTTTGCCTCGTAACATTTAAATCTGGTTACTTTTCATACAGGCGCTGCTTTTTGTACAGGAGCTTTGAATAGAGAAACCTCTTTCAAGGGTTCCCCATAAAGTCAGAGCTATACATACGTTTTCTTGGGTTAACAAAGAAGTGAGATCAGATATGAAAAAAATTATCATCTATGGCGAAACAGTGGTAGACTGCTTTGAAGGCGGTGCACAGGTTTTAGGTGGGGCGCCATTTAATGTTGCTTGGCATCTACAAGGATTGAGCTTACATCCACAACTGATATCTGCCTTAGGGGATGATGCACTTGGAAAATACTCCCTTTCCAAGATGCGGGAATGGGGATTGAATAGTAACTCTGTGCAGATTCATAAAGAACATCCCACAGGAACAGTCAATGTAAGTATAAACGATGGAGAACCCTCATACGCGATTGTACCTGATGTTGCATTTGATTACATTGATACACCTGCCCAACTTTCATTAGAAGAGGATGACTTCCTCTATCATGGGTCTGTTGCGTTAAGAGACTCTACAACGCGAAATTCTCTTTCCACGATTCTGGAAAAAAACCACCCCAAACGTGTTATTGATATTAATTTAAGAGACCCTTATTGGACCGTTGATCAGATACAGGCAATTGTTGAAGGTTGCTTTTGTTTAAAGCTTAATATGTTTGAAATGGATGCGCTTACGAATGGAAAAAGCGCAATTGACCCCAAGGCAGTCTATTCAAAAGAGGCTGCACTTCAATACAAGACAGACAATCAAATATCAAATCTTATTGTGACCATGGGTATCGAGGGTGCGACATTTATTGGCGAAGACAATGAAGAATACTTTTGCGGACCACCGCCTCATGTGCCCAATGTTATAGATACTGTAGGTGCAGGAGATGCCTTTTCAGCTGTTCTTCTCTTAGGCCTGTACCATGATTGGGATTGGCATACTATTATAGATCGAGCTCAAGAATTTGCAAGCGTTATAGTTTCTCAAAATGGCGCTATTCATTCAAATATGACAACGTACACGGACTTTATGGCGTTATGGGCTGTTGAAGCAGAATACACAAAAAAGTAGTGAACTATGTACGAACAAATATCACACTCACTCTTAAATAAGATTTTAGATGAGCTACGCCCAGAGATTCAGAAAAGTGAATTACGATATTTTTACAGTCGTCTTGGGGCAAATTTTTACGTTATTCATCAATTGTTCAGTAAACTCTACGGGAACCACCCACACTTTTATGAACAATTAAGTCGTCTTGTTGAGGTGATGGCACGAAATTATATACAACGGCCGAAAAATTTAAAGAATAAGGATCGTGAGCGTGAGGGCAATCACCGCTGGTTTTTAAGCCAAGAGTGGGTGGCTATGGCTTTGTATGGCGATCAGTTTGCTGAAAACTTAAAGGGTCTCGAAGAGAAGCTTGATTACTTTCAAGAGCTCGGTGTGAATTTGGTCCATATATTGCCTCTTCTTCAATGTCCTGTCGGGGCAAGTGATGGCGGGTATGCGGTAAATGATTTTCGAAAAGTTGATAAACGCATGGGCTCCAACAAGGGCTTACAAAATATTATTGATAAGCTCCATGAAAACAAATCTCTTATTGCGTTAGATATCGTTATTAACCATTGTTCAGACCAACATGAATTTGCCCAAAAGGCAAAGAAAGGCGATTCCCGCTATAGCGACTTTTTTTACTCCTTTGAGTCAGAGACTATACCGGATCTGTTTTCGGCATCATTACCTGAAGTATTTCCTGAAACTGATCCTGGAAACTTTACTTGGAACGAAGAAGCGCAGCGATGGGTCATGACAGTATTTCATAATTACCAATGGGACTTGAATTATTCCAACCCCGATGTGTTTATTGAAATGCTCGATATCATTCTATTTTGGGCTAATAAGGGTGTTGATATTTTGCGCTTAGATGCGGTCGCTTTTTTATGGAAAAAAATTGGTACAAGCTGTCAAAACTTAAATGAGGCTCACCTCATATTACAACTCATGACAGACTGTTGTCAGGTTGTTGCCCCTGGAGTAATTTTTATTGCCGAAGCTATTGTGGCTCCTGAGGAAGTTGTTAAATACTTTGGAGAAGATTCCGTAGTGGCAAAAGAGTGTGACATTGCATATAATGCCACCTTTATGGCTCTGTTGTGGGATAGTGTTGCCACTAAAAACGCCAAGTTACTCTATGAGGGAGTAAAAAACCTTCCTGACAAACTTGAAGGGGCCACCTGGCTCAATTATCTTCGCAGTCATGATGACATAGGTTTTGCTTTTTCTGACACAGATATATCACATGCGGGATACTCGCCGGATGACCATAGAAAGTTTTTGATTGATTATTTTTCTGGAGGATTTGAAGATTCAAATGCACAGGGACAAACATTTGCTAAAAATGACAAGACCGGGGATGCCCGAATTAGCGGCTCTCTCGCATCACTCATAGGCTTAGAGAAAGCAATTGAGGTTGGTGACAAACAGCTCATTAACAAAGGTATCAATCATATTGTTTTGCTTCATAGCCTGATAATGTCATTTGGTGGAATCCCCATGCTCTATTATGGCGATGAAGTGGCGACATTCAATGACTCCAGTTATCTTGAGAATAAAAACAGAGCTCACGACTCACGGTGGATTCATAGACCCAAGCTTGACTGGGATCTTATGGATAAAAGGCATGATACAGATTCTTATCAATATAACGTATTTTCTCAACTCAAAAGACTCATAGCACTGCGGAAAACACTCCCTGAACTTGCAGATTATAATACACGCGACCTTCTTCAATGTGGGAATGACGCCATTTTTGCTTTTACACGGTACAATCTATCTGACCAGGGGGAGCAGATTATTGTTGTGGCAAATTTATCTGATACAGTGCAACTCGTTAACTATCAGACGCTTGGTTTAACGGGAAGAATAGATGACTGGACCGATCTCTGGAGTAATAAATCACCAACCAGTCAAAATGATTTTTTGGTGTTAACGCCATTTCAGTTTTACTGGTTAAAGAAAGCTAAAAAACTGTTTTAAGGTGATGGCTTCAATAGTACGAATTATTTAGGTTATTTATAAAATGGTACCGTGATAAGAAATAAAGCCCCCATTACCATTGGGCACTATACCACCATTAAGTAAATTAGGAGGTATGAACTATTTCCTACTCCTCATTCTCTCAGGGATATTCTTCTTAGGATGTTCCTTCAATAGACCGACACCTGCTACGCAACCAGAAAAGGTATTTAGAATAGCGTCACCATCCTTTAATCAGGCCATGGCTGATTCCATTACTGAAATCGCTTATGTACCATTAGAATTGGCTACACTTATTGGGAGTATTGTCGATGATTGTGAGCGTGATACTATGTCACTCAAGGAGAGCGCCCCAGAGGGATGCCTAGAGCTGAATGAGTCGAATAGTGCCTTTACCTTTAATAAGAAAGTGTATGAACTTCTTCCGCTGCTTTTTCCAAGAGCTCAGATAAAAGAGTTGGTTCCTGGGGTTGGGGATATTCCTGCGAAGGATACCAATTTTCTGCACCTTGAACAGCAGATTCAATCACTCTGCTCTATTGACTATTATCGATCATTGGAACCAGGGCGATATGTTGCAGACGAACCTATTGCATCAGCATTAAAAAGTGCCGTTACCCAGTTTGCTGCACGCTATTCTGTTCGCTACCTCGTGATTCCTTTAGAACTCACTGTGGACCTTTCTCGTGGGGGATATGATGATGGGACGGTTACAACCGAAACGTTGTTCTCACTTTGGGATGGTATGAAGGGTAAACTCCTGTATATTAAATATCAACAACACTCTCAAAATGCTCAAAAAAGTGACCTCAATAGGGTAATACTCTCTGAAGAGCCACTCACCACTCTTAAGGATGTCCAGTCATTGTCCAAGGTTGAGGATCAATAAGGCTCGCAGCCATTGAGTTTTTTTATAAAGAGGGCTTTCTTGGGTGTGTTAAAATATTTGCATCTGTCAAAAAACTTGCATCATCTTAATATCAATAAAATCAATGAGTTATGAATTAAACTGGCAAGGGTGTCTATTCTTTTTACACCTCTTAAAAGGGATAACTCTTCATTTTAAGGCTGTATTGCAAGGTTCTTAGATTGGCCTGATACTTGCTTTAAGTTAAGGTATATCGTTTAGTACTCTTGCTCTCCATCGAACCCTGGATGGACAACAAGTACCCCATGTTGTAGTGACGCGTTCGCGTATATCACATATCAAATTCAACTGGAGTGAGAGTACTAAATGATTTTTTTATTCCCCCCAATTTACTGGTATCTACGACTTAATAGTGGTACTGTAGCCATGACTATTATAGCAGTAATAGCGACCCCTTATTAGAGATGAACATGATAAATTTTGACGATTTATTTGACACAATACAAGTACTTCATATTGAACCAAGTGACCCTGCGCTTAAAGAAGCATGCGGTGCATTTTTGAAAGACAAAGAGAAACGTTTCTCAATGGTCTCAGCAACTGAAAGTGTTATGACCGACCCCGATGTGATGATGTTAGAAAATTTTGACATTATCGCAATTACGGCATTAACGGGGTGCTCTGAAGAGTATATGCAGGCGCTCAATTGGTTTTGCACCAAATACTCATTTTTACCTATAGTAATTATGATTGATCACTACTCTGAAGAGAGTGTACTTTCTTATTTGTCTTTAGGGGTTCAGGATGTGATTGACATTACTCAGTCAAAAGAAGCGGGAAGTCAATTTGGTATTAAAATACTCTCGTCTATGTCGAGGCAATTAAAGGCGCGTATCAGTTCAGATAGTGATGATCTCTATCGTTCACTTTTTGATTATGGTATGGATATCGTTTTTTTAGTGAGTGAACAGGGAGACCTCCTGTATGCCTCACCTAATGTTGAGACTTTGATTGGTCAAGGAGTTTCGGAACTCGTAGGGAGCTCTTTTTGTCGGTTACTCGGCAGTGAGACGTGTGTGGTGTTACAGCCGGTTTTTAATTTGGGTGATAGCGGGTATGGTAAAGTTTACCGTACCAAAGGTGTACTTTTAACAAGTGATGGCGGAGAGAAGGCTGCTGATATTATTGTGAGAAATAGAGTTGATGATTCTAAAGTTGGCTGTATGGTAGTAAATTGTCATATAGGACTTGAGACAGGTGCATTAGAGATAGAGGAGCTGAAATAATGGTTCGCTATCCAATTGAAGATCTTATTGATGGGCTGGTTCTGGCTGAGCCCATCCTCGATAAAAATAGAAAGCTCTTGGTTGCTGAGAATACGTGTCTCAATGCTAAGCTTATTGGTCTATTGAAAGAGCGTGGCTATAGCTCAATTTTAATTCATGTTGAAGGGACTGATACTGTTGTGCCAAATGAAACACTGGGGACTGACCTTAAATATGAGGTCTCATCTATTATCGATGAGGTTACCAAAGGAGTTGGGCAACGAATAGAGAGTGCACAACAACAGAAGTCGTCAATATTGGAAGTGCTGAAAAGCGAAAAACATAACATCACGAAAATGATTCAAGACAAAAAAACCTTTGAGATGGTTGATAAAATATTGGATTCTCTCATATCTGAGCCCGTCACCTCAATTGTGATAAGTAAATTGCAGAGTTTTGAGGATACTTTTTTTGAGCATGTATTGCGAGTGGTTGTAACATCTCTTGCTCTTGGTATTAAATTTGGCTTTAATAAGCTTGAATTAACTGACTTGGGTAAAGGTGCATTGGCTTATGATATTGGTATGCTTGCAGTGCCAGAGACGATTCGTAGGAAACAAGGCGAGTTGACTGAGGAAGAATTTACTGTACTCAAACAGCATACGCTTTATGGGCATATGATGCTCTCGGAGATCCCTAATTTTTCTGCAATGAGCACTATAATAGCCCTTTCACACCATGAACACCAAGATGGGACAGGGTACCCGAGGGGACTTAAGGGAACCAATAAAACACCCATTAAACAAAATGAAGGGCAGGGCTGCATTCATAGATATGCAGATATTGTACGAGCGGCAGACCTGTATGATATGTACACTTTTGGCCGGCCACATTATTCATTGCCCTTGAATCCACAGTTAGTCGTTAAAAAATTGGTAACTGAGGCGGGCAAGACAGTGAACGCCTCGGTGTTGAAGATGTTACTCTCTATTGTGTCGATATACCCTGTAGGTGCAAAAGTTAAAATTATTCAAAGTCCTATAGCGGGGTTAGATGGGTATTATGGTGTTGTGGCCAGAGTTAATGAAAAAAATATTATGGCACCAAGCCTTATTATGTTAGAGGATAAGGAAAAACAGACTATTAAACCAATTGTTGTTGATATGTCAAAATACAAAGGCTTTCAGATTGAACTATTGACTTAGGGCGAGCCTGATCAAAAACCATACTCGATATGCTAAAATACTCTTTTTAATGTAAGGTTCTTTGTTACATTTGAATGGGTTGGGTAATGGGAATAGATTGATGAAAGAGATACTGTTAATAGATGATGAAGAATTAATACGAGAATCACTGTCTGAACTACTCGAACAACGAGGATATACGGTTACTGCGGTAGAGACAGCAGAAGAGGGTATGAGTCTTTGTGAATCACGTCAGTATGGGTGTATTATTTCTGATATCTTTATGCCAGAGATAAACGGTTTTGAGTTTATTCGCCACCTTAAAAAGAAATACCCCCGGTCACAAGTGATTGCGATCTCTGGAGGCTCAAATAAATATGGCTTTGGTGACTTTGATTATCTGGATCACATCAAGAGCTTTGGGGTCGACTATGCTTTTTATAAACCAGTTGACACCGAAAAGCTTATTGAGGCAATAGAAGTACTGTTACATCAGAACTGTTTAAGCCCTTTAGATGTTGCTAATATCACCTGAGTTGCATACCCCGAAAAAATACCATTATCAAGAACACCAGGAATCATATTGATTGCTGTTTCAAGACCTTTAGGGTCTTCGATAGCATTAAATTTTGCATCAATAATCAAATTGCCATTATCACTAATTACTGGTCCATCTTTTGATGTGCCTGCAAGGCGAATAGTGCAGGTAGCACCGAGCTTGGTTAATGATGCCATAGCAGATGCAAGGGCGATAGGCATGACTTCAACAGGTACCGGCATTTTCGTGCCAAGCTTCGAAACCTCTTTGCTTTCGTCTGCCACAACAATAAACTCTTTTGACATGGCTTCTACGATTTTTTCTTGAGTGTGAGCCGCGCCTCTGCCTTTAATAAGATTTTTAGCTGGATCAATTTCGTCGGCTCCATCAATAGTGAGATCTAATGAGTCTACCTGACTGACGTCAAGGAGAGGGATACCAAACCGAATACAGTGTGCTGTAGTGTCGAAGGACGTTGATACCGCTTGAATGGTTAGGTTCTCTTCTTTAATTCTTGCGGCAAGGCGCTCAATTGCAAAATAGGCGGTTGAGCCAGTTCCGAGGCCAACACGCATATTATTTTGAATGAGGTTGGCAGCGGTGTATCCCGCCTCTTTTTTTAATGCACTAATAGTCATGGGGCCCTTACAGTAGTCCTAAAATGTCGTTATCATCATCTGAATCTCCATCCAGAAATTCTTGTTCTATCTCTTCAAAAGTGGCAGACTCAATACTGAGAACCGTGATATCAAAAATGATATTTTTGCCCGCAAGTTTGTGGTTGCCATCAAGAATTATCTCTTTCTCTAAAATCTCTTTGATAGTAAAATATGCCGGTTCAGAGTTTTCCTCTTCTTCGTGGTCATCATCATCATCATCATTGTCGTTAAAAAGATCTTCTGGAGTTTTGGGTGTTTTGAACATGTCAGAAGAGAGGTAGCTTTCATGCTCAATAACTTCTCTCGGCTCTTGCTCTTGGTACATTTCAACTTCCATCCCGATATCGAGAGGTTCAAGATGCGCAAGTTCGCTTTTATCTACCGAAATAAGAAGGTCTTTAGAGTAGGCACCAAATGCCTGCTCACAAGGGATAGAAATGCCTTCATGGCGTGATCCCTCCTCTTTATGCTCGAGAAACTCTTCTAAACCAGGAATAATGTAATGATAGCCGTGCATATAAGTAAGGGGATTGCTCTCAGGAGCTTCCTCTATTATAGTGCCATCACTATCTTTCAGGGTATAACAAATGGTTACTTTTTGGTTTTTTTCAACGATATTCATAGGCTATCAAGTATATTTATGCTGTATTATCCTTAAGGAGAACGCTGTATGACAACGAAAGGTGTTTCAGTACTGTTTGTCTGTTTGGGAAATATCTGCAGATCTCCTACTGCAGATGCCATTGCGCAAAATTTACAAAAAAAATTCACTTTTATAAACCTAATCGACTCAGCAGGCACCGGAGCGTACCATATAAATGAACCTCCGCACCATGTGATGCAGCAAGTTGCTCGTGATAACGGGGTTGAAATGAGTCATTTACGGGCGCGGCAGGCTGTTGCTCAAGATTTTTACACCTTTGACTATGTGATTGCCATGGATGATGACAACTTTTCTGATTTGAAAAGCATTCAGCCCCTCGACGGGACTGCTCAATTGGTTAAGTTACTCGATTATGGTGAAAATAAGGTGCGGAATGTTCCCGACCCTTACTATGGTGGACCCGATGGTTTTATAGAGTGCTTTGAGATTATTGATACAGGTGTGGATAATTTTTTCCAATATCTATCCCAAAATCGCTAAAATAGCTAACTTATTAGAGTAAAATTAACGATATAGAGAGATATGCTACTCGGAATTTTTTCAGATATACATAGTAATATTCAGGCCCTTCAGGCGGTTAATAGCGATATGGAGAGTCGAGGTGTTGAGAAGAAGGTGTGCCTTGGTGACCTTGTTGGTTATGGTGGAAACCCTAATGAATGCGTCGATATGGTGCGCTCTATGTCAGAAATCTGTATTTTGGGGAACCACGATAGTGTGGCAATTGAGAATGAACTCCCCGAAAACTTTAATCCCTATGCACTCAAGGTAATGAACTGGACAAGAGAGATTTTGACTACTGAGTCCCTCGACTATTTAAAAAATTTGCAATATAAGATTGTCGAACATGACTGTCTGTTTGTACACTCGAGCCCCAAATCGCCGGCCGATTGGTGTTATGTGTCGAGTCTTGATGATGCTGTGGACGCATTTGAATTTTTTAAACAGCAAGTCTGTTTTATTGGCCATACGCACTGCCCAAACATTATCGTAAAAGAGAGTGGGCAATCGTTTAAAGTATTAGAAGAATCGGAGTATACCATTATTGGTGATGAACGGGTATTGGTAAATGTTGGGAGCGTAGGACAGCCGCGTGATAGAGACCCACAAGCAAGTTACTGTACCTTTAATACCGAAACGAAAGAGATGCTCCTTATAAAAGTTCCGTATGATATTGAGGCAGCCCAGCAGACAATGATTGAGCACGACTTACCGGAGTATTTGGTAAATCGATTATCAGAAGGGCGTTAACGTTAGGATGGTGAGATGGCAGACATAGTCGTAGTACACACTCCCAGTAATGTAACCCAGTTACTTGCTGAGCGTATTACCCAAAAGCTCGATCTTTCGGTAGTGGTTGTTGAGTCGGTGAGTGAAGCAAAGCGCTTTATATCCGATCAAGAGAGCCCTGTACTCCTCACCATTGTTGACCTGTCATTAAGCCCTAATAATTACAACCCTTTTGGAGAACTCCCGACAATCATTATCACCGGGGCACTGATGGTGCAATCAAATTTATTGATTCGTACTAAAGGGGTGTTGGACTATGTGGTAAATTTAGAAAGCCATAATATCCAATACATTATCCAACTGATCAAACGCAAGAAGTATGCAAGTGCTCTTAAAATTATGATTGTGGATGATGAGGTTGTAGCACGTCGCTTGATTAAAAATATTTTGGCCAATAAAGGGATTCAGGTTTTAGAAGCGGGTTCGGGGAAAGAAGCGCTTTCGTTGCTGAGTGAACATCCTGATATTAAATTGGTAGTTATCGATTATCATATGCCGCAAATGAATGGTTTTGAATTAACTCAAAAAATCAGAGCCAACTATTCAAGAAATGAACTTGCCATCATTGGGTACTCAGGAGTTGACTCACGAGATCTTCCTGCAACTTTTATGATGCACGGGGCCAATGACTTTATTGCAAAGCCTTTTAGCCTTGAAGAATTTCAGATCAGAGTGATGCAGAACATTCAAATTGTTGAGAACTTTCAAGAACTTCGTGAGGTTTCAAACAGAGACTTTTTAACGAACCTCTACAATCGTCGCTACTTCTTTGAGATTGGACAGAAATTTTTTGAGAGTGCCAAGCGAGGACACATTGATATCCTTGTTGCCATGATCGATATTGACCACTTTAAAAAGGTCAATGATACCTATGGTCATGCTATGGGTGATGTGGTACTGATGGAGTTGGCTAAAATTCTAAAAAAGAATCTGCGTAACTCAGACATCATTGCGCGCTTTGGTGGCGAAGAATTCTGTATTCTCTCTACGGGGGTGCTTCCCAAGGACGGGTGTACGGTGTTTAATCGTATACGTGAAGCGGTTGAAAATCATCGTATACAAACGCCTGATGGGGAATTGCAGTTTACAATGAGTGTTGGCTTGAGTGGGCATCAGGGTGAATCCCTGACTGATGTGGTTAATAAGGCGGATGCCCTCCTCTATCAAGCAAAGAACACCGGCCGAAATCAAGTTATCTGCGAATTATAACGCATATTTCGGCTCATCTTCTTCGTTATTTTTAACTCGACGTACTGGCGTACGCCTTCGCCAAAAATGCCTCAAATCTGAACCAAACTATGCGTTATAATCATTTGGTTTGCCGCGCCTTGGTGCGAGCTTGCTTCTGGTGGTCGTCGTGGCTTTGCCACGTACTTTTCGCTTCTTTCTTTCGCCGCGCCTTGGTGCGAGCTTGCTTTTGAGTATTTTGCTGTGCCTTTGGCATGCGCTTGCTTTTGGTTTTTCGTCGTGGCTTTGCCACGTACTTATCACTTCACTCTGGGGGCTTTGCCTTTGGTATTTGCTTGTTTTTACTTGGTTTCTGATATGCTTAATGTAGATTTTACATAATAAATGTTGTTGGCCCTGTAATGGGCTTTAAATAAGCATATATTTGTTTTATTGGATGAGTTGAGAGAGGTGGATTATGTTTGGTTTGGTTGTTGGGGTTTTATTGGGGAGTGTGCTTATTGGGTGTGCTCCTACTGATGATTTGAATACATCGATTTTGGGAGAGAGTAGTGACGTAGGTGATGAATCGAGTGATAGCTATTCATCTGAGATAGTAGATGGTTACTCATCTGAGGGCGTAGAGTCTTCTCGTCAGGAAGATGAGAGTGAATCGAGTTTAGAGAGAGAGTCCTCTGAGGAATCCTCTGAGAATATGGTGTCGAGCTCTGCTGAGAGTAGCTCTATTGAGCGGCTATCATCGGTGTCGAGTACTCTTCCCAATAGTTCATCTTCTGAGGAATCTGATGTCAGTGGAACAGAGATTGAGGGGTGGGATCTTGTTTGGTCGGATGAATTTGAGTATGAAGGGTTGCCTAATAGTGAATGGTGGAATTTTGACGCCATGGAGCCCGGTGCAAATAATGGGGAGTTACAGCGGTATGTTGAACCCAGGCTTGAGAATGCTCGAGTTGGTGATGGGTATCTTACCATAGAAGCTCGGAAAGAGAATTATAATAATGCAACCTATACTTCGGCACGGCTTCATACTTATGATAAAGTACAATGGACCTATGGGCGTTATGAGATAAAAGCGATTCTTCCGACGGGGAGAGGTGTTTGGCCGGCTTTTTGGATGATGCCTTCAGATCCATTTAAACATGCGACCACTTGTACTGCGGAGACAGGATGGATCGATGGGTGTGATGCGTGGCCTGGGTGTGGCGAAATTGATATCATGGAATATGTTACCTATGACCCTAATGTGGTTCATTCAAATCTCCATAATAAACATTACAATTATAGTAAGGGAAATAATCCTACGGGAAAACTAACTATTCCTCAAGCTGAGAATGAATATCATGTGTATGCTATGGAGTGGTTTGAAGAGTACATGGAGTTTTATATTGATGATACGCTCCTCATGCGTTTTGATAATGATGGGACTGGATGGGAATCGTGGCCGTATGATGGTGATTTTTATATGATCCTTAATATTGCCGTTGGAGGTGATTGGGGAGCTGCGAAAGGTATTGATGAAACTATCGATTCATGGAAGCTGCTGATTGATTATGTCCGGGTGTATCAGAAATCATAAAAGTGTAATTGCAAAAATAGCACATGATCTATGACAAAAAATGTCTATGAAGTGATTTGTTTGGTATTTAGACACGAACAAAAATCATTTTTCTATCCTTGCAGATGGTCACAAACAACCCTGAGTCACTATGAATATCGAACTTGTCTCCTATGGAAAACTGGGATCCAAATTTGCCATTGAAGAATTTGCAAAGTATGAAAAACGGATGAAGCCGTTTGTCAGTTTTAAGACAATTGAGTTGAAAGAGTCGAAGCGCCCTGACCTTAAACAGAAGCAAGAAGAGGATTTGCGGGAGTTTGATAAAAAGGTGGGTATTGGTGGCTATACGTTGATTGTGCTCTCTGAAGAAGGCAAAAACCTCACCAGTGAGGGGATGGCGAAGCAGATTGAGAAATGGCAATTACGCGGGGACAAAAAGCTCGTTTTTCTGATTGGTGCAGCCTATGGTATTAGTGAAGAACTCAAAAAACGATCAGATTTCCTCTTATCTCTCAGCCCAATGACTTTTACCCATGACTTTGCCCGTATTATCTTTATTGAACAGATATATAGATGGTTTACAATACTCAAAGGCCATCCTTACCACCATTAATCCGCCAGAAAGCACCCTTCTTCTTCGTTACAAACCATTTGACGTACTGTTCGTACGCCAGCACACTTTGTGCCTCGTATAAGGGCACTTTCTGACGGATTAATCATTGTATTAACATTCTCGTTCATTTCTCATTATTTGCCATACTGTTAATCTATAGAAGGAAAATCATGCACTATGTGTTTAGTTGTTTGCGATCTTTAATGATTATTTCTCTCAGGGGACTTTTTTATTAAGTCCTTTTTTTAACTATCCGATATCTATTATAGGACGTCATATTTGGCGAAAATGCTCACTCACCTACGGAGAGCTACGGATGGCACAGGTATCAAAATTTAAGCCCCAATCGGACAAAGGCACCGATGTCCGTACTGAGCGCGTTGCTGAGATAGCACGTCAAATTAAAAATGGCACCTACTTCGACGTAGAAGAGGTGGATAGAGTAGCCTCAGGCCTCGCTGAACTCTTTATGGAAGACTATTTCGATAACATTTAACTCTTCAAAGCATCCTTAATCTTCGCTTTGGTAGATTCTGTCAGTCGTTCGGTTACTTCAACATCATCAAAGGCCGTTTTAACACTTTTTGTGGTAAGAACTCGTTTGAGAAGGGTGATACTGGCGCGAAAACGTCTACAATGTACACAGTAGATGTTGTGAAGCCAGAGGCCAAAACGCTCTTTTTTGGTCAAAGGGCCTTCAGTCTCTTTAGACATGAGGTAGGTTGCTTGAGTGCATTTCATCATCAACATCTAAACCCCCTCCTTGTTCCAGACTGTTGAAAGGCATTCTCTTAACTGTAATCGCGAACGATGGAGGATAACCCATAAGTTGGTCGCGGTAATTTCACAATCCTTACAAACAATATCAGAATCCATTTCATCAATCTCTTTTAAAATAAAGGGGATTCTAAACTTTTCGGGGAGCTTAGTAATACAGTCTTTGATCCATTTTGCTAACTGTTTATCATTCATCTCACTTTCGGGGGTTTCGTTCATATACCCTGGGCTCATTTTCCAATAGCCATTATCACCAAAAAAGTAGTCCATGATACCATCATTCTCTGAATTTTTTTGAAGGTGTGATTCTGGCACCTCTCGTTTAGACTTTTTGTAATGGTCATAAATTTTATGCTTAAGGATGCCAATCAACCAGGTTTTTTCAGAAGAGTTTCCCGAGAATTTCTCCCATCCCTTGAGGGCTGCAATATAGGTCTCTTGTACAAGGTCTTCTGCAACATCTATTTGACTTACCCGTGATCGAGCAAAATTAAAGAGGATGTCGCCATAGGTATCAACAAATCCTTTAACAACGTCTGATGGTGATGGCATGGATAACCCTTTGTTAATAAGAAGGAGATTGGTGTATGGTGTAAGTATAAAAATTTTTGATTAGTGGGGTAGGGAGTTGTTCTTAATTGGGGTACAATTTCAATGATTGTGTTGAGTTGAAATAGAGAGTGATGGTGGAGCGTGCTCACAACTTGAGAGCATTAATGTGAGCATTTAAATACTATATCTAGAGATTCGCCACCCTTTTAGTATTATTAGAGAAGACACTTTACAGGAGAATACCATGCATTCACTATTTTATCTAATTTTAATCGCTTTTTTGGGCTTTACGGGGTGTAATGTTATTGTAAATGATCCAAATCCAGAAGCAGAAGCAACAATTGACTCTTCTGATGATATGGGTGGGATTTCATCAAGTGATGTGGGGGGAATTTCATCAAGTAATTCTATTGTAAAAGACGTAGTGTGGTATGGCTCTGATGGAATAGAATGCTTCATCATTGAAATCGAGGATGAATGTGCAGACGGTAGTTGTTCTGATACATTTACCTCTATGAATGGGTGCTTGAACTTTTGTAAAAATTGCCCTGAAAATGAGGGCCCTAAAAATTACTGTATAATCGATGGACAAAAGGTGATGAGGGGTGATACTGTAGTGACTCAAACGAAATGTGGTGTTGAGTATTCGGTATGTACCCTTGATGGGGAAATTGAGAGTAATGGTTCAATGACTATTGATGATGCTATGGATTCTAAATGTGGTGAAACAGTGTGCACTGATAATAAACAAAAAAATTACGCTGTGGGTGACTTTTATAGTGATGGCTGTAATACACATATCTGTGGTAATGATGGGGGTTGGGCGTCAACCGAAAGATATTGTCCTGAAGAGCCTATAGAGTGTGACGATGAATGGGACCCCGTGTGTAGTGTTAATGGAAAAACTTATTCGAATGAATGTGAAGCGAAGAGAGCAGGTGATGCCGTTCTTAAGAATGGTGAGTGCGCAGCAGTACTAGAGTGTAATAAAATGTATGCACCGGTGTGTGGCGATGATGGAAAAACCTATAGTACAGAGTGTGAAGCGCGTAATAACTCTGTAAAGGTGGCCTCTACAGGTGAGTGTGAAGAAATGCCCAATGTGACTGTAGCGTGTACTAAAGAGTTTGTCCCAGTGTGCGGCTATGATAATATTACGTATGACAATACATGTATTGCAACGAACAAAGGGGTCTATGTGAAAGAGAGTGGGATATGTGAAGAAGCCTATGCATGTACCGCAATATATGATCCGGTCTGTGGTGTTGATGGTAAGACCTATGGAAGTAGCTGTTCAGCTCTGGCACCGGTGTTACATAAAGGAGAATGTGAGGCTTCATTTACTTTCCAAGATGTATCGACAATCACCGTTAAAGAAGTAACATTTTTTAGCCTCATGCCCATCAGTGATTCTGTGTTACAAACTCCCGCACTCTATAAACAAAGTGTGAGTCTCATGTTGCCTTATGATGAAACCGTGCGCATTGAAATAACCTACCATTTTGATCATGCACATAAAGAGCTTGTTGCGATCTATGAAACATTCCCACCTAATGGGACTGTTGGTAAAGTTGAGAAGAAGATGGACTTGGGAAATGAGGGTTATGAAGCGTTTCAGCAGGCTTATTCTGATGAAGAAGAATTGACTCATTATATACATGACTGTAATGAAAAAGGCGATTGTATAAGACTCTCACACAATCCCACCCACAATGTATTTGTGGATTATGAAAATACTACAATCAGTGGGTATTACTATATGTCTATGGAATATGGAACATTTATTAGTAAACCACTCAGTGAATTGATTAAAGCTTATAATGAAAAAGTAAGACCAGTAAGTGTTAATTAAAGAGACACATCAGCTGTAATAAGTTGTTGAGGTAATCGTAATAAAAAAGCCAGTGTAAATTCACTGGCTTTTTCTTTTTAGTACATAACGTTGTTTAGAAACCTAACAGCAAGCCCCTTCACTATCAGTCTGCCCTGCACTGCCAAAAGGCACATTGATGCCACAATCAGAAAACGCTCCATAGTGAGTATCCCAGGTACCAATAAATTCAAAGTACTCTTTGAACCGGGTATCATGGAGCATACGCCAGGTATTACCACAGACCGGAAAGACTTTACCTTTTTGAATGGCATGATGACCATCAAGATGAAAGACTTCATTGTGGTGCTGAATGCCGCCTTTATATATGACCGCTTGCCCGTAGTCTTCACATTGACTCTCGAGCTCTTCAATTTTAAAGAGTCTATAGGTGGCAGAATAAAAGTTGATGTGGCCAATGAGGTCTTGTATGGATTCATTACTGATGTCGAGGACACGATCTTTGACGAGCCGTGCATCTTTAAAGCCTGTTGCCACAGCCATGTCGAGAAAGTCTTTCCAGTAAAGGGCGCCACTGAGGCACTCTCCGTAGAGGATGGGGTCTTCTTGTAGTGGTTTGGGAATTTTTCGGTCACTATAGACGTCAGAGAAGTAGATCTCTCCACCGGGCTTAAGGAGGTCAAATGCATGTTTGAGGACTGACTTTTTGTCGGGAGATAAATTTATGACACAGTTGGAGACAATAATATCGACACTGCCCGCAGGGATGTCGAGTTTGTCGAGTTCTTCGATGTAGCCTTTTTTGAATTCGATATTAGGCTGAGTATAGCCAAACTTTTCTGTATGATAACCAATATGACGATTGGCGACATCGAGTTGCTCATCGGTCATATCAACACCAATAACTTTTCCTTTTTCGCCCACGAGTTTTGAGAGCACATAGCAGTCGCGGCCTGACCCTGAACCAAGGTCGAGTATGGTTTTGCCTTCAATTGATTCGGGGAGGATGATACCACAGCCGTAGTATTTACTCATTACCTCATCGTGGAGTTCACTCAAAATATCTTTGAGATATCCGGGGATTGATTCTGCCGTACAACAGGCATCGGTTTTTAGGTCGTCTGAGTGTTGTAAAACTTTTCCATAATATTCTTTTACGTCATTATGCATTGTCTGCCTCGTTATTCTGTTTAAAACGGTGGGTGTAAGCATAGGCAAGTTTGTCGGCAGGATAACCGAGTGAAAATGCTATGCTATAGAGTCTATTAAGGAGGGCGGTTTTAATCCACCCTTCATGTTCATATTTTCGTGGACTTACCCCAATACTTATTTTAAGCATGGCGTAGTTAAACTGTTTTTTGGCACGCTTCATTAGGGAGACTTCTTCAAAGAGGGGGATGCTTTCGAACCCGCCAAGGAAGTGAAAAAGGTCACTGCGCATAAAGATACCTTGGTCTCCATAGGGAATGGAAAACCGGACGCGGAGATTGGTGGCCCAATTAAAAACCTTCCGTAAGGTACTTTGGGGGCCGGCCAGTCTAAATGAGAAACAGCCGCTTTCACTCCCGTGGGCAATAGCATTTTGAATGTGCGCAATACTGTTATTGGGTAATGAGCTATCGGCATGCACAAACCAGAGGATGGCTCCGGTAGCTTTTTGAGCGCCATAGTTGAGCTGGGTACCACGACCTTTGGGGGAGGTGATATAGGTTGCTCCCGCTGCAGAGACTAAGGTCTGACAGTCACTATTTTCTGCGCCATCAACCACAATAATCTCTTTGGGTTGGGGAGTGAGTTGATTCACTTGTGTGAGTAACGTACCGAGTGAACTATTGTCGTTGTAGGTTGGGATAATTATTGAAAGGTCAATAAGCTCAGCTTTCACCGTGTCGTGTTGGGTACGCATCCACCATAAAAAATCGGGAAAACGAGTTCGGGTGGTCGGGTCATTGTGCAGGCGAAAGAGGTCTTCAATATGGTCAACGTCATAGCAATGCGCTAGTGATGTGTGGGAAATACCCATGGTGTCTGAGAGTGAAATAATATCGTGATACATTTCGGTAGTACTCCAACGAATATCTGTCAGAACGGGCCAAGGGACGCGGGCCCCCATAAGGCTGACACCACCATCAATGGTGGGGATATACACCGTGTCGGAGTGATTGAGCTTTTTAGCTGCTTGAACCAGTTGTTTTGAAGTGAGAATAGGGGAATCAGTCCCAATATAGATAATACGTGAATGCCCGCTAGAGCGCAGTTCAGAATCAATGCCAGAAATGCGTTCGCCGAGCCCACCAGTGGGCTGGATAATTGTTTTGTAGGGGCCTAAATTGTCGTGGGACCACTCTTTATCGGCGCCATCGGTGAGTGCGATAATTACCCGTCCCCGCCACTCTTTGATGAGGGTTGCGGTTTGTGGTACCAATAGTGCTGCAAGTTCAAAAGCTGCATCGGCACCAATGGTTTCGGCAAGGCGTTGTTTACCTTGCCCAAGTTTGGGCCTTTTGCAAAAGACCACAAGTGTAGTCTTTGGGACACTCATTACGCAATACTCCCTGAACATGATGAACCACATCCTGCGGTACAGGCATAGCAGTGATTGTCAGTCACAATTGACCGATCCATAAATTCTTGATGATTATAATCGGCTATATTCTTTGAACCTCTCGTATCTGTTGGCATATTGAGGGCAAAATTAAAGTCGCAGTCATACATGGTGCCATCCCAACCAATATTAATCTGGTTGCGACACATAAGCCCATCAAGGGTAGAGGCGTTAAACGATTTTAAGAGAAGCTCACTGTACCCTTCGGCTTTACCCGATCGTTCAAGGTCTTCTTTAAAGCGGCCGATCATCATATTGGTAATGGTAAAGAGGTTATTAAAGTCTATGTCAAACTCATCTTTGAGTACTTTCTTATAATCGCGTTCGAGGGATTGTTGATCACCCGGAAGTGAAGGACCACCAGGATTAAAGACGAGATCAAGTATGTGATCTTCGGTTCTTCCATAACCCGCATCGTTTAGTTTTTGAAGCACTTCAATACTCTGTTCAAATACGTGATTACCTCTTTGCTTTTTTACATTTTCTGCTGTATAACAAGGGAGTGATGCAACAAGCTGAATCTTGTTTTCTTGATAAAAACTGATCATATGCTTAAAGTCTTCTTGAGTCAGAATCGTTAGATTGGTCCGTACCTGTACTGCTACTCCTTTTTTAAGGAGTTCGAGACAAAACCATTCAAAATGGGGGTTCATTTCGGGGGCGCCACCGGTAATATCTGCAATAGATGGTTTTAGGTGATCGACCGCGCCTAAAATATGTTCCATAGTCTCTTTGCTCATGATCTCTCGACGCTTAGGAGAGGCCTCAACGTGGCAATGTCTGCATGAAAGGTTGCAGAGTAATCCGACATTTACCTGAAGAATAGAGCTATTTAAGGGCTTGAGCCCTGCTAAAAGATGTTTCGAGATTGTGTTGTTAAAGCTGACCACACGTACTCCTGTTGTTAATCATGCTGATTAGTATCACTATAGCCCAATATCTTACATATTTATTTGTTTTTTGTGGGTTATTACTGTAAGCCCCCTAGCGATGCACCTACTAATAAACAGAATTGTATTGGAGTGCTCCTTTGATTGCAAAGTTGTATAGATTATCAGCCGTGTTCGTGCTCATTATTGTGGCATATTTGTGTGTATCTGTCCCTGTGTATGGAAGAACGATGTTTTTTTCTGAGGAGTTTCAGACTCTCGACTCATGGCGTTCATTTACCTTTAATGCTGAAATAAAACCGACAGAGTATCGTGTCCATACGGATACAAATAATTATCTCTCTATTGTTAATAACGGCTCTGCATCGGGACTCGTGTGGAGCGATACTATTCTAGTTACCGAGACATTAAGTCTTAAATGGCGATGGCGGGTTGATTCTATCTATCGTGCTCTTGATGAGACCACGAAAGCGGGGGATGATTTTCCGTTGCGGGTCTTTATTTTGTTCGTCTATGAGCCTGATAGTGTCTCCTTTTTTGAATCACTGTCGTATACAGCCGCGAAAAAGATCTATGGCTTTTATCCGCCGGTTGCTGCGTTGGGGTATGTGTGGTCAAGCGCTATGCAAACGGTACCATCGATTCAAAGTCCCTATAGTGAAGTAACACGGAGTATCCCACTCAGGGCAGGTGGCTCCAAAACTGGAGTCTGGGTTGAGGAAGAGAGAATGATTATGGATGATTATCGTATGGCTTTTGGAAAGAGTCCGCCCTCACGAATGACAATTGCTATTATGAGTGATAGTGATAATAGCGGTCAGTGTACTACTGCTGCAATCGATGGCATCCAGTTATATTATAAATGATAGGCAACTAAGATTACATGAATAGATATCAATTAAAATCAGTACTTTCCCCCCTGCGCCGTTATTGGGTTCTTATTATCATTGGACTCCTGTTCGTTTCATCGTTCTTTGTACCGTATGCTGAACTTCTTGAGCAGGCCACTACATTTTGTGTGTCTCTTGGAGTTCCGGGGATGATTCTATTTACCATTCTCTACACGGTACTCTGTATGACCTTGGCTCCTGGATCCCTTATAACCATGAGTGCCAGTGCCATTTATGGGTTTGGTTTGGGTTATGTTATTGTAACCGTGGGTTCGCTTGGCGCGGCGGCGTTTAGTTTTTTACTAGGAAAATATTTTATGCATAGTAGAGTGGAGCAGTGGATGCAGCGCTATCCTCGAGTGACTCACTTTCAGCATGCCATTGAGAAGCGTGGGCTCCTTATTGTGTTTTTGATGCGGTTAAGTCCGCTCTTTCCCTTTGCCATTTCAAATTATGCTTTTAGTTTGACTACCATATCCTTTTGGCGGTATTTTATTATCTCATGGGTTGGTATGATTCCAGGAACGCTGCTGTATGTGTACCTAGGGGCTATGGGGAAACAGATGATGACTCAAGAAACTATGGGTCAGTATCAATTAGGGCTCCTGATTGCGGGTGCTCTTGCAACGGTAGCTATTACATTGATCATTGGGTCAATTGCAAAAAAAACCTTGAATCACTCATTGAGTGAGACGTTATAGGTTCATCCCAAATGAAAGTTTATAGATAAGGCCCGTTGGAACCTCCACTCCTGCGAGTGGTTTTGCTATTGATACTCCCACTTTTCCGGGACCGAGCCCATGGCCAATACCAACGGTAAGAGTATGGTATGAATACTCTAAGTCGTGATAGGTGACCCCATATTCAACTACTTCTGTTTTACCGAGTGGAATCGCTGCACTGTAGTTGAGAGTAAGCTCCCATGGGGGGAGAACGGGATAGATAACTGAAATATCATTTTTCCATGAGAGTGGTTTTTTGATACTGTTGGTGTTGTCAAAGCTGGTGTAGCTGTATTTGAGTGGTTGTTGTAAGGATTGAGTGGTATAGAGATAGATTGAATAGGGGAGTACATGCCCGGTTGAAACACCAAAAAAGGGCGTCTGAATATTGTCACTGATAGAGATCTCGTTTATGTTGTCACTATGCGCATCTGCATTGGGGTAGGTCCAGCCGGCAAAAAATTTGAGGGGTATTTTGAGTGTGGTAAAGTAGCTCACTGTGGCCGACAGTTCTTTAAAACCTGATTCCTCGGTTTTAAGAGTGCGGTCCCAGGTTATTGAGCTCCATTGTGTCGCGAGGTTTATCTGCAGGTTACTGAGGAGCATATAACTGATACTTCCATAGGTCGTTAGACTCGTATAGGAACCTGACAGTCCGGGAAAATAGGGTTCTTTATCCCCTTTGTCGTAATCTGCTCTTAAACCATTAGAAAACTTCTTTTCTGAGGATTGATAGCCAACTTCTGTATAAAGACCTATGGTGCCTTGAGGGCTGGGCCATGGCCAGGCATGGAGCTGAAGACTCATCAAGAGCACAAGGGAGAACATTGTTTTATTTATCATGGTCATTAGTATGGTATCAGTGAGAATCCTTACATGAGAATAGTGTAAATATGAATTTTGCCATAGATTCTTCTTTTACAACTCTATTTACAACCCTAAAGGCTATACGTTAGACACGTCAACCCTCAATAAACTAAAATGCAAATGGAGGTATGGTGGATGGTATGACAAAAGGGGCTGTCTCTTGTACAAATATGCACGATTTGTTAAAAAACATTTAAGGTCTTAGTGTATTAAAGTATATTAGTCGTGGGACACAATTCATGGGGGTGGGTTGTCGTAATATACATTTCAAATGCCAGTACACATGGTATGAGGAGAGAGTTATGACTCGTTTTAAAAGTTTACAGTTTTTGCTGTTGCTTTCAGTTTTTACCTATGCAGACTTTACCATAGTCACATTACCCGATATACAAAATATGACTTGGTCACCCCGTGATCAGACGCTGTATGATGAGATGCAATATATCATCGATAAGAGAGATGAGCTCGGCGTAGAGTTTGTGGTTTCTTTAGGAGATTATACTGCCGGTGGGTATGGATCCACCAGTGGTTATGGGCAGTGGTCTATTGCGAGACAATCGGTTGATATGATATTAAACGCCAATATTCCGTATGCAGTCTGTATGGGGAATCACGATATGGATTTGGTGCCTGATAATAACATCCCTCAAAAGATGGATCGTTTTGTTGAACATTTTCCTGTCTCTGATTTTGAAAATAAACCGTATCATGGCGGGTATTTCCGAAACATGTCGAACAACTATAACCTGTTCACTGCTGATGGTATGGACTTTATTATTCTGTCTTTGCAAAATCATCAGGAGAGTCTTTTTGATCCTGCGGTAGCAGAATGGGCAAATGCTGTTCTTACGGAACACGCTGACCGTAGAGCAATCATCGCGACCCATATGATCAATGCGGGGGATAGTTATATGACGAATATTGCTGAAAGGCATGATAATGTATTTATGACGGTCTATGGTCATCACTGTGCGGATAATGGTGAACGTTTTTGGACGTCAAAAACACCTTCTGGTAACACTATTTATAATCTCATGTCGGATTATCAGTGTCGTGATAATGAAAATGGGGGTGCAGTACTTCGCTATTATACCTTTAGAACAGAAGACAATAAAATTGATGCTTTTACGTATAGTACGTATAGAAATCAATTTGAAACTGATGCAAGTTCTCAGTTTTCTTTTGATTACGAGATGGCCGTTTCGCCTATTCCCACTATTGCGGCTGTGACTCAAACACCTGATATTCCTGAAGTAGATGGTGATGTAACGGTATCAGCAATCATTAAAGATGATATTGGTATAGTGAGTGCTACTATCAAGTGGGGAGAGACCGAAAATGATTTAAATGAAAGTGTTACCCTTATAGCTGATGGGGATTCCTATAGTGGTTCAATTCCTGGGAAGGCACTCGGGAGTTCGGTCTATTATACTATAGTGGCAAGTGATGCTGATGGTAACACCGTTACTTCAGATATGGAATCATACACTATTGAGGAACTGGTCTATTCGTGGAACTCATGGGATGTGATGATTATGGATACTGAGCCTCATGGGAGTATTGGTGTCGGTGAGTATAAGACAACCATTGAGTTCTATGAGAGCACCAATGATAATGGCATCAATAAATCATCACTCTTTGGAACCTATAAGAATAATAATCACCGAGAGGATTTTAATGCACTCGCAAATTATTGGATGGGTGCAGAAGACTATCCATATGCGGGTAAGAGTGCAACGCCACGTTCAGGAGGTGAGCCAGAACCTGTGGGCGTTTTTGATATGCAGATGCACCCCCCAGAGAATAGTCATTTGACCGTTGCTGCATTTACAGTACCCGTTGATGGTGTCTATAAGATTTCGGGGCTTGGTATTAAGCGCGTTGTAAGTGAGAGTGGATCAGTAGCGCTTGTTGTAAAAGATAGTGATGGAGAAACGGTTGCCGAGGTTACTGCAACGAGTCAAAACTGGGCGCAGGATAGTAAGATGTATGATCTTGGTGCATTAACTCAGGGGGCATCACTCTACTTTGCTATCGATAATGTTGAAAAATTCAATTATGATGCCTGCGAAATTATGTGGACCGTCAATCTCTTTAGTGCTGAGGTGCCTGTAGATGGTGGTGTATCTTCTTCTACAATAAATGACAGCTCAGATGAATTAGTGAGTAGTGCAGACGTTGAACCTGGTACAGGGAGCAGTAATGATGAAATTGGTGAAAATGAAAGTTCGTCAGCAAAAGAGTCAGAAGTTGACTCAAGTGATGATGAACGCGCTGCCCTTGATGAGCCATTTGTAGCGTTCTCAGATTTGATGTACTACTCATCTGTCGAAAAACGGTTCTACTTTGTAACACCTGGAAAGATCCGTGCCCTTACAATAACAGGGATCGACGGCCGCTCTAAGAGTTATGGCATTCGGTCTTCAAGCGAATACCTGAGTCTTAAATCATTTGAAGCAGGGCTTACCTTTTTAGTTATTGAAACTGAAGATGGTGATATGGTTACCCACAGTGTGGTAACTTTTTAAGGAGCAGTGAGTATCAATCAATATCTATACAAAAGGCTTTCTCACAGTGGTGGGAAAGCCTTTTTTTATACCTAATACTGTGTGATACCTTTATACTGTGTCGCTCTAGCGCTCTTTAAGAAAGATCGATTTAGAAATAGCCCCAGGGAAGAGCACATGCATGGTAGAAACCATACCCACAAAAAAGAATCCTGCGGTGTAGATGACCAAAAAGGGGCTGATGATCCAGCTGTTGTGGGATATGTAATTATATAAACTGAGCAAGCAGTAGGTGGCGAGCATGAGTTCAAAAATGTTGGTGTAGTTTGCGAGTGACTTATAGGAGTGGCTCTTTTTATCCCCCTTCTTTGGGGTGCGTTTAAAGGGCGACTCTTTACCGATGAGAGCTTCAAAGACTGCCTTTGAATTGTTGACTGCAAAGCCGGTACCAATAACCATCATGAATGGCGCCAGTGCAATTTTCTTCCAGACGGAATTACCCAAGAAGTGTTGTGATATCATATACATGAGCGTTGGTGCGAGGCTTGAAAGAAGCATGACGCCGATGATACTGCTATAAAGGTAGATTGAAAATTTAAAGTGTACCAAGAGTACCATTGGTAGTGTAAAGAGTGCAAGAGCCAGCATGAAGATGTGAATTGAATAATGGGTCAGGTGAAAGAAGGCTTGGAAGAACTTGAATTTTGGTACGTCGCTCTTCATAAGGAGAGGCAGAATCTTCTTGGCGGTCTGTATTGAACCTTTGGCCCATCTAAACTGTTGGTTTTTAAAGGCGTTAATATCTTCGGGAATCTCTGCTGGTACATTGATATCGGGGACATACTCTGCCTCCCACCCTTTGAGTTGCATGCGGTACGAGAGGTCCATATCTTCGGTAAGGGTGTCTGCTTGCCAGTTACCAGCCGCTTCGATTGCTGTTATTCTAAAAATCCCTGCAGTACCATTAAAATTCATAAAAAGGTTGTTCCAGCTGCGGGCAGCTTGCTCGACCATAAAGTGTCCATCAATACCCATCGCCTGAACACGAGTGAGGAGTGATGATCCACGGTTAATGTGATCCCAACGTCCTTGTACCAAGCCCAACTTGGGGCGTTTTAAAAAGAAGGGGATTGACTTTTTGAGAAAATCGGGAGTGGGGATAAAGTCGGCATCAAAAATTGCCACAAATTCAGCATCAGTTTTGGTAAGACCATACTTGAGGGCGCCCGCTTTAAAACCCGTACGTACGTCTCGTCGGATCACTTCTATCCAGTGACCCATTGCGGCGTAGCGTGCAACAATCTCATCAATGATGGCAACGGTTTCATCGGTACTGTCGTCCAACACCTGTATATAGTGTTTCTCTCTGGGGTAGTCAAATGAGGTGACGGCTTGGATAAGACGTTCAGCCACTGCTTTCTCATTGTACATCGGGAGCTGGGTACAGACAAGGGGGTATGAGTCAGCATCGGTAATACCATCAAAGTGATCAAAATGGGTTCTGTGGTAGGCGAGCTTCTCTTTGCGTTTGCGGAGGTAGAGGTAGGAGAGAATAAAGCATTGTGCGGCAAAGGCGAGGAGAACTAGTGAACTGGTTCCATACAGGGCAATGAGGATGATTTTGTAGGTCATAGTGGGCTGTGGGGTTGTGTATGTTTATAGGAAAGGTAATCAATTATCTGAGGATTAGTCGGATTGAGGGTGGGTTCCTTACAGATTATAGGGTGGTGAGGACAGAAATGACTGAATTGTGTGGTATAGACATTTGAATTGATTGTCTCAGAGTCTATGACCTTCTATTGTATGATGAAAGTATCAATTGAGTTTTCTAATAGTAAATAACGTCCCGTTTCAGCAGCTAATACATACATGTAAGAAACGTCATCTAGTTGAAATGATTCGAAGTGTGTCCATGATTTATCTTCGGGAGGTAAATTAAAGAGGTCATTATACATATTCCACTTCGTGTAGGAAAGGTCTGGCGTCGATATCCACGAAGAACAAGTTTCTCTTGGATCATGTTTTAATTTGTAAGTGGCGCTGATATAGGGAGTTTTTGAAAAGGCAAACACGTAGGTATTCAGGCCAATAGGGATCATCTTAATTGTGAGTGGGTAGTTGCTTTTTGGAGTTTCAGCAGCATTAGTATTTTCAAATTCGAAATAATCATAACAAGTGTAAGTGCTTAAAATTTCATTACTTATTCCAATAATTTGAATTGCCGATCCAAGAAATTGGGACCCCGATTCAAGAAATTGAGTTTCCTCAAGGTTTGGGGGGCTTAAAATTAGGACTTCTTGTTTATTGATATGTCCTAAATTTATTTTATTCCATCTTAAATCTCGTATCAGGGGGTAATAGGGTAAGCTCAGTCTTTCAAAGGAGTTTGATGAAGAGTTACCGAGAGGTAATTCGATATAACGTACGTATAGACTTTGAGGCTTAAGAGCTGCAATAAATTTCCTTTCGTTGTCGGTGTAAAAAGCAAAACTGGTAAGTTTTGTATCAAATATAATTAAGAATTTTAGTTCACTGATATAACCATTTTTCAAAGTATAAAAATGAGCAGAGCCAGTAGTGTCGTTGTAGAGAAAGAGATAGTGAGTGTCGTTATTTGTAAATGTTTGTAGATACGTCCAAGGAGATATGTGGAGTGAATCTTCTGATACGTTGTTGTACTCAGAAATGGACAGAATTTGGTTTTGACCAGAGTTAAATCCACTTATGTCTATACTGTTACTGTTGGAATTACCTCGAATGATATAGGCGGTTTCATCTGTTGTATAGATGCTGGTTGTTGTCCAAGGCAAGTCGCTATCATTATCGCCATAAGTTACCACTGATTGCGAAAGTATTTCGTAAGAATCAGTAGCTGTAGAAGTATCCTGTATGGTGGTATATCGCTCTTTAGTATGGGTAAATGTTGAGTCATTTACTATGAATTTAATGTTCCCCCATATGGCATTCATCCAGGTAGTGGTTGATTGGTTATGGGTAATAAGGGTTAGAGAATGAGCGTTTTTAATATTGACTTTAAGAGTAATGGGCCACGATAAAAACCTCATAGTTGGACTTTGGTAAATAGTGTCGTTATTATTTGTCACAATAGTAAACGTTGTAGCGGCATATAAATGATAAGCAGTTTTAAAAGGATAAGCAGTTATAGTTGGAGTATCATCGCTTAAAATTCCAAGGGTTACCTCAAATGTTTTCCATTGATCATTAAGAGAGAAATGTGTCTCCTGAATTTGAGAAGGGTTACGGTTATCTATGTGTGAGGTCAAAAGAATCCCAGTAGAAATTGGTTCTCCATGTAGTTCGAGTGAGGCTATGTCAGGGTATTCAAAATAAGTATGATATCCACTTGAAGGGGTTATAGAGTCAATGAGTTCAGTTGAAAAATATGTTGTGTCAGAGAGAGAATCAGCTTCGGGATTAATGGATACTATTTCATCATTGTTGTTGGATGAAACATTTAGGGTCTGTGCTGACGAAGGTGTATCATAATTATTGATTATAGTGTAGTAGATCTCAATAGTAATATTGATAATAATAGTTACGTTAGTTGTATTTCCATCAAATACTTCAATATGTGATTTTTCAGCAATGTTCTTATTGCCATAATTGATATTGATTGAATAGTTTCCAGCTTCAAGACTGTCGAATATTATTTCAGTGAGATTATTGATTGTTACTGAGTCTATGAATATCGATTCTGTAGATTGGTTGCCTGATGACTTAAAGAGGTATGCTGTTTTTTGAACGGTATCAGGGATAGAGTCTGATGAATTCTCTTCAACTAGTTCGACTGCAATAGTGCCATTATTCGTAGTAGTTGATATTCCGGCTTGGTTAGTGTCACCACAGAAAACGATGAACAATGATGTAAGTAGGAGTATTAAGGGTTTTAGCATAGCTCTTGATCAAATAGGGGGAAGTAAAAGCTAGAATTATAAAAGTGATAGTTGTGTAAAATTGACTTTACTCAGCTGGTAGGGACTAAAAGGGGTTACAGAAGAACTGATTGGATCACTTTTTGACTGATAAAGGAAAGAAGACAAGGTCCATTTCGAATACTCTCTCGGCACCCTTTTCGTGATCAGTGGCTATTTTCACGAGCTTACCGTAAAAATCACTCATTAAAGCATTAAGTGCAGTAACGCCTTCATCATTAATACATAAGGTTGAGCACTGTATATTGCGTTCATCTTTGTGAAAGCGTTCGATAGACTCTGAACCCAGTGTTATCATCTTCTTTTGGTGGTTTCTTATCGCTAATGAACGGGGCATAAAAGGGGGAGTTTCGATGGAATGCTCTGTTTGAGAGTAGGTAACTCCAGTTTTGGTGTTCTTCTTTTTAATCAAATTCAGATCAAGGAGCAGTTTTACTGCATGCTTCGCTTGTTGAGTGGTGATGGTTGGTTTAAGCTGAGATGCAAGTTTTTTGAAATCATCATTGAAGTCGGAAAATACAACCATCTCACGAATTGCCGAAATATACCAGCTTTCCAGATATTCTGTATGGATTCGCTCAAGGTTATAGGCGGGGTTTGCTGGTTTAAGGTGGAGGAGTTGATCGCGGTAATACTCTTTTTGCATATCGTCGGTTGCATTGTCGAATTGTATCAAGGCTTCTAAATAGCGGATCTCGTTCTTTTTAAGAACCATTGCTTTTGCCAGCTTGAGGAGTGAGTCAGTTGATATTTTTTTTCTTCCTGCAATAACGTTTGCTATAAATGCTTTGGACTTAAATCCGGCTTTGTTTGCAAAATATTGGTATGAGAAAATGGGGTTTACTTCTTTTTCCTTATTAAACCAATCGGTGAGAAACTCTTTATAACTCCAGTAATCATAGATGGTTATTCCGCTCATAAGACTCCCTCATAAATGTATGCGTGTATATATAGAAGATATATAATGTAAAAATTAGATGGGTGTTTCAAATCCCTTATAATCGTTTACCAATGGGAAACGGCAATAGGAGTAGTGGCCTCCTTTCTTATAAATGTATCCCACTGAATAAGTAAATTTTTGGTCATAATATACCGAGTAGCCATGATTGTCAGGATCAAACTATCAGGGGAATTATAGGGAATGCAGTTCAAAAAGCGACATTAACTGTATTATACGTATTAACAGTAAACAGGGTAATACCATGACAATAACAGGATCACGACCGGGCGCAACAAAAAAACATATTACAAATAATAATAGCCGATCATGATGGAGTAATAGTGATTGTACGCACGGCACCCTCTATTTTAGAACGTACCCAAAGTATGTGGGACAGAGTATTGCTCTATAGCTTTCTGGTATTATACCTCAAACAATAACTTGAAGCCTATAAGGATAAGAAGAACACCGCCAGCTAATTCTGCGTTATGGCCTATCTTGTTTCCTATCAGGCGCCCTATTTTAAGCCCTAAGAGAGAAAATATGAAGGTGATACCAGTTATGAGAATGACCGCCCAATAGATATCTACCTGAATGACAGCAAAACCTATTCCTATTGCAAAGGCATCGATACTCGTTGCAATTGATTGGAGGAGTACCGTCGATACTTTGAGGTTTTTAACGGTATCGGTATCGCTAGAAAAACTTTCATAGACCATTTTTAAACCAATGATTGCAAGCAACCCAAAAGCAATCCAGTTGTCAAAGGATTCAATATATGGTGCAACTTCTCTGCCGAGTAACCACCCAAGATAGGGCATAAGGCCCTGACACAGAGCAAAGGAGGCTGCTGTTGTAATAAGTACTTTTCTTTTGAGGTGAGGAAAGTTAAGGCCATTTGATACGGACACCGCAAAGGAATCCATAGAAAGGCTCAGAGAAATTAACACTAATGAAAAGATATCCACAGTACGTCCAGGGTTATGTTTTAGATAACAACTACTTTGATTGTCAAAGTTATTAATTATATTTTGATAATCAAAGTAAATGAGGCCCTTTTGGAAAACTTTAGTGAAAATATCGTGGAATTTTACGAGCGACTCTCCTCTTGGGAGCAGGCTGTGGTCAAAGATAGTGGTCTGACGCTCCAACAGATGCACACGATTGAAATTATTGGAAATCATGGCACTCTAAAAATGAAGGAGTTAGCTTCTAAATTAGGTGTTGTTATGGGGACTCTTACGGTAATGATTAATCGGTTATCCCAAATGGGTCTGGTAGAACGCAAAAGTTCAAAAGATGACAAGCGTTCATTTATTATTTCATTAACCAAAGCCGGAAACGCTCTCCATGAAGAGCATCATGAGCATCATGATGTGTTGGCAGAAGAATTAAGCTCTCACATTACGGTGAGTGAACGAAAGACCTTTAATACCATACTCACGAAATTACTTAAAAATATGTAGGATAGTTGTTATGCACTGTGATCAATTACATAAAGAAATAGGTTCAAATAAGAATCAAACAAAAACGCTCATTGTCATCATCATAACGGTGATTATGATGGTTGTTGAAATTACCACTGGCCTACTGTTTGGCTCTATTGCACTCTTGTCTGATGGTATCCATATGGGGACCCACACTTTTGCCTTACTGATAACGTTTATCGCCTATGTTATCTCAAGACGGTATGCACAAAATACTAATTTTACTTTTGGTACCGGCAAGGTTGGTATACTGGGTGGGTACTCCTCAGCGATAGTGTTAATCATTGCCGCTTTTGCTATGGGGGCCGAATCGATTCAGCGGTTTTTTAATCCCGTAGAAATTCAGTTTAACCAATCGATTATGGTTGCATGTATTGGGCTTGTAATAAACCTCATAAGTGCGTGGTTGTTGAAGGATGATCATCACCATCATGACCATGATCACGACCATGGACACGGGCATCACCACGATCATAATTTAAAAGCGGCGTATCTTCATGTACTTGCCGATGCGTTAACATCGGTCCTTGCTATTGGTGCACTCCTAGCCGGTAAATTTTATAATGCCAATTGGCTTGACCCAGTGGTAGGTATTGCAGGTGCAATTGTTGTGACGAAATGGGGGTATGGTCTTCTTAAAACAACGGGTTCTATTCTTCTGGATCATACTTCAAGCTCTACACTAAAAGATGTGGTGCTCTCTACGGTTTCAGTAGACCCTGAAGCAGCGGTGACCGATTTGCATATATGGCAAGTGGGGAGTGGGAAGCATGCACTGATCTGTACTATTGATGGGTGCGCTTCTGAGGATGTAAGGAGTGGCATTACAGCAAAGCTTAAGGGTAATAGATCGTTTGATCATGTGACGGTTGAATTTAGTTAAGTAATCGTTTAAATTTCCCTATGAAATATCAGAGAGGCCCTACGTGAATTTTATAAGTGATATTCTACATCTTGATCCTGAAAAGAACAGTACTGATTTTATCTTAGCGCAAAGTGCACTTACCACGCGGTCGGTTAAAAAAGGGGAGGTCTTGGTACGAGAAGGTGAATGTGCAACCAAGGTCTTTTTTGTGAAAAAAGGACTTCTTCGTGCTTATAGCCTCGATGATAATGGAAAAGAGCATATCTTTTTATTTGCTCCCGAAGGATGGATCGTTTCAGATGGTGAAGCCGTTACTGCTGAAGCGCCTTCAAATCTCTCTATTGATGCTATAGAGGATTCAGAATTAGATGTTATCGATAAAGTAATTTTACAAGATGTTATCTTATCAACGCAAGGAACCGAGGAGCTGCTTTTGAATCTTAGGAGAAGGATAGCAGTACTTCAAAAACGCGTTATTATGCTGATGAGCTCTCCTGTTGTGGAACGCTATAAAGACTTTATTAAAACGTATCCGGATATTATTCAGCGGGCTCCCCAGCGAATGATTGCATCGTATTTAGGGGTTACTCCAGAGGCCTTGAGTA
>JAOPTW010000056.1:0-84612 GCA_051532035.1 Fibrobacterales bacterium
TAGAATTTTTCAATGGTATAGAATCATGACTCGGAGGTCGTGGTTCTCGGTTCCTTTAGATATTTGGGAAACTGTTTAGGGGTGGTAGACAATTCGAGTGGCGTGGTAACTTATTCGAGAGGCGTGGTAACTTATTGGAGAGCAATAATGGAAGTGTCCTTTAGATATTTGGGAAACTGTTTAGACGTGGTAGACGATTCGAGTAACGTGGTAGATGATTCGAGTGCCGTTGTAGATATTCGGTAGGCGTGGTAAGGTTGTTTGGTACGTGAATCGTGATTCAGTACCCATTAGACAAACTGAAACCTATGGAACAATCAGACCTCTTCCAAAAGAACTGACATTCGGGCATAGAATTCTTTAGAAAGTTCTGCGTCCGCACATTGTTTACCCATGTGCGAAGCACTCACCACATTATATCAGCGTTCCTGCAAAACAATAAAGATTGAAGATGTGTAAACTTCATCCAATCACAACTACAAGGTTTAAACGCCTCGTGGTTCATGATGAAAGTTAATACAATACTTCACTCACGCCACTAATGCAACCATGAGGTACAGTGCAGTGTAACCTGAACCAGATGTGAGGAGCGCATATGATGAAGCTCTCGGCAGAGTGCCTTTTATTCGTCAGCAAATATTGCTTCCTCACCCTGCGGGTTTGCCTATGGCAAATGCTAATTGCTCTCGCATTTAGAGGTCCAGCCTTTTGGGCACCCAAAAGATCTGGCCGTGTCCAGTTCGGTTGCATGTGCGAGCAGCAGATTTCATCTGCGACCAGTACAAGGCCCCCTGGGAACTATATTAAAAAAAGAAAAAGAAAAAAGAAGAAAGCCAGTGCAACGCACATTCCACACTACAACTACGGCCTTGCAAATATTTTCATAGGCCAATGGTTAATACTTGCTTAGGGGCTTTATAATTACTTACAGCTTTCACCAACCTTAGTGATGGTATCTTTGCCGTGATGGTATGTACTTGAGAGTAGAGGCGTTTGAATAAACAATGAATCTGTATTTAAATTTGGACTATAAATACTCATAGATTCTCCATTATGAGGATGTGACCACTCAGCTATACATGTCCAGCCGAGTCTTGGATCCATAGGTGGTTCCCAATATATATAATGTTCGACTCCCCATGATAGCGTTACAGTGGTGTCAGTATGCTTAGCGTCATCATATAAAATTGTTAATTCCCAACAATTAAATAAATCATTCAGAATTATAATATTCGAAGCAGGCATAACTAAAGTAGTTGAAAATGCTATTTCATCCGCAACATCATACCCAACCCACTCATAAAAACACATCCCCGTATCATTCGCATTCGCCACAATATCAACCACCGTACCCGCCTCATAAAAACCAGACCCAGTACCACCATCAACAGTCAACTCATACAAAAGCGGCCCCGCAGAACTCACCGCTTCACTGCTAGAAGATGCACTACTTGACGAAACGACAACCGCTTCACTTGAGCTTACAACAACAATTTCAGATGAACTTACCACCGCAGAAGAACTTAATAAACTCGACGAGATTGCCTCAACAGAAGAAAGTATTACTGAGCTTGACGATAGAGCCGCACTAGAACTAACCACATCCGTCGGAACGGCGACACTCGATGAAAGATCAGCAATGTCATAATCCTGAACCGTAACCAAAAGGGTATCAAATACTTCATGGCCATATCCATCAACTACTTTTAATACAATGGTATCGGTGCATGCACTACTATAGTATATACTTAAAGTAGTGGGCGAGAATACACTGTCCGCTATTGACTTCCACCATAGGTAAACATTCGAATCATCTATTTCAAGGACTTCGGCTTCGGCAGTACTAAAGGTTATGTTGTTATTAATAAAAATAGTCTTGTCTGCACCGGCAGAAATTATAGGGAGATTATTTAAGGGAGACCCTACAAACTGTTGTGTCGAATCAGTTATAATAATGGTGTCGGCTGCATCGGCAATGAGAGAATCATTTCTCCACACTGATGCATATACACTTACCGTGTCTCCAATATTTAATGATGTTTCATATTCTATAAATTCTCTATTTAGAGCAGGTGCAGGGCCTTGAAATGGAGTGATGCTGTTGCCCTGAGTAAAAATGACTGATATACTGTCTATGGTAAAAGGAATGCCTTCTGTGGGGACGCTATAGATAAACTGGCTACTTCCTACGATAGTTTCTGAGTTACTGGTTGAATCATCTGCCGTTTCATTATTATTGATACATGATCCTAAAATAATTATCAGTGCGATATACAGTACTTTCATGAGGAGTCCTTTTGTTTTGTTCTAATGTAAATATATGAATTAATATTTTAAGCTTTCGTTATGCTAGAAACTATGTGCTCCCTGTAAGAGAGCACTCCTTCATTATGGAGCTACAGCTGTAGTATCAATGTTAAATACTGGCGTTGCTACAGTGTCCTTAATAATAATAACAGGCATGGCACACATATCCATAGCTACAACTGTATCTTTTAAAATTCCATATGATATTGGGTCACCAGTTTTGTAGAATGTCTCAGTTGCCGTACTATCAGTAATGGTACGGTCTGTATCATTCCAACCACCCATTTTACTTTCCCAATACATTAAATTACAAAACCCACCAGCGGTAGATAAGTCAGTGTATATAAGTTCCATACGACTATTAAAGTCAACGGTATGAACAGTATACTCCGCAGGAAGTTTATCACTTAATTTAACAGCAACTTCCCAGCAGACGCGTCTAGTTGCTGTTACAAGTTTATCACTAGCAGGCATTATAATAGTAGTAGTATCGTTCGTCTCGTCAGGAATATTGTCACCAGTCCATTCAGAGAAGCAACGGCCACTTTCATTTGCATTAGCCACAATCACAACCGCCTCGCCAGCCTGATAATCACCACTCCCAATACCACCCTCAACCGTAAGTGCATAGGTAACCGGCGCAGCAGAGCTCAAAACCACAGCAGAACTCGAAGAGCTCACCATTACAGGTACAGAAGAAGAACTCACTGCAGGAGCAGACGAGAGTGCTTCAGAAGAAGATACAACAATGGCACTTGATGAAGAGAGAGGTTCTGCAACACTATACTCATAATCAATAACCGTAACAACAAGCGTATCAGAAACGAGATGCCCATACCCGTCAATAACAAGGAGTATAATGGTATCATTTCCAACTGCTTTATAAATAGTGGTGAGACTGTTCTGTGTATAGGTACTATCGTTGGTAGACTTCCACCACACTGAATAGTCATTATCGTCAGGTTCATTTACAGAAGGGTCTTTAAAGGTGACAGCATCGTTAACATAGACTGTACGATCTGTACCCGCGTCAATAGTTGGGAGATGATTCACAATAGAGCCACTGATGATTGTTGTCGTTGCTTCTATGATTGCTGAGTCAAGAGCCGTAGCGATGAGTGTGTCATTGCTCCAGAGTTCAACTTCGAGCGTTAAACTATCACCCACATTAGCAGAAGCCTCAAAGGGTATGGTGGCACCACTAAATTGTGGATTGTTAATGCTCAGAGGAATAAATGCATCATCATTCCTAATGGTACAGGCGATACTATCAATTGAAAAAGGGACATTGGCCGTTGGAACTGTATAGGTAAATGAAATCGAACCACTCAATACTGCAGTCGATGAGCTGTCGGAGGATTCCGTTGGGTCAGTAGAATTGAGGCATGAGCTCAATGAAACAACGACCATTAAACATAACCATAAACGCATTATATACCCCTATTCTATTTTATCTGAAAGATAGTAAGATAGAGGAGGTCAAAAGTGATTGACTCTATTTATGGTGGATTTTGAGAAGGATACGTTGATATTTTACAAACATGTAAAAAAGAGTTTAGGGCTAATAGCTCTAAACTCTCCATTGATAACTCTGAACTTTTAGTTCTTAGTGTCTAACGAGCTCTTAAACCCATTCTTCACGAAGAATATCACCCTGAAGACTCAATACAACAAGCTTCAAAGGGATCTTACGTGTAGCACGTGACGCTGCTTCTTGTGCAATACCAAGAAGGCCATTACAACAAGGAACTTGCATGATTGCAACAGTGAGGGTATTGATTTGTGCTTCATCAATCATAACCGTCAGTTTTTCGATATAGCTCTCTTGACCTTCATCCAATTTTGGACACGCAATGGCAAGAGATTTGTCGGTCATGTAATCTTTGTGAAAATCACCATGTGAAAACGCTGCACAGTCTGCTGCAAGAAGCAGGTCAGATTTTTCGTAGTGCGGTGCGTGTGGTGATGCAAGGTGGAGCTGAATAGGCCAGTGAGTAAGTGCTGATGGGCGTTTACCGCTAGTATCTCCTGCGTTATCGTTGCTAAATTCCTGTGATGCTGATCCTGGACAACCCATTGTTTGCTCCTTTTGTGCTGCTGGTTTCGTTTTTGTAGTTTCGTTTGATTCACCCTTATAGTCTGGTACGGGGAATCCATTATCTTCGAGGTAGCCTACGCCTTGCTCGACAAATTTATATTGTTTGTGGTCCCATAAATGGGAGAGGTGAGCTTGAATAACATTCTTACCTTTTTTAATGAGCTCTCGCATAACGAGTACTTCATTATAAGGCTCTGCTTCACGCTCTTCAATGGTAATAGCTCCGGTTGGACAATGACCAAGGCATGCGCCAAGTCCATCACACGAGAGATCGGTGAGAAGGACTGCTTTGCCATCAATTATTCTGAGGGCACCTTCATGACATTCAGGAACGCAATCGCCACATCCGTCACAAAGTTCTTCGTCGATATGTACTATTTCTCTTAACATAACCTGTTACTACCATTTCGTTTTGTCTGTATATAATGTACCTTTGTTTCAGCGGGCTTTCATTGATTCGTATCAAGGAAATTGCGGTTTAAGTACAGGAAACAGCTATTATGATCTCAAAAAGTGAAATTTTACAACGATTCAGTCTTTTTAAAGGTCTTTCCCAAGATGACCGAGAACTCATGGCGAATATTTGCCAAGAGCGACGGTATAAGAAAAAAGAGATGATGTTTCAGGATGGTGCTATTGGAGAATATGTATTTATACTGGTAACAGGGAGTGTACAGCTCTCAAAGCTGGGCCCAGAAGGCCGTGATGTTGTTGTGAAAGTTGCAAAGCCAGGTGAGATGTTTGCTGAAGCAATTCTTTTTGAAAAAGATAACTACCCAGTGTCGGGGCAAGCGCTGAAAGACTCCTACCTTTACCTTATTCCTAAGCGTGACTTTTTACCGCTTCTTGAAAATAGAAGATTTCGCGATAACTTTATAACCGGTATTTTACAGAAATTACGGTTTCTCTCGCAGCAAGTTCAGTCAACCAGTTTTGATGTGCAAGATAGACTTATGATTTTTCTCAAAGATCAGTTTGGACTCAAGCCAGAGATTAAACATTCTTTTTCAAAAAAAGATATTGCCACAGCTATTGGTACCACACCCGAAACGATATCTCGTCTTATTCTCAAACTCAAAAAAGAGGGGAATCTTATATGGGAAGGGAAGGTGATCACTATGAGCGAAGCATTTATTAAGCAGTATCAGTAGCAATAATAATTGGGAAATTTCATAATCAATTGTTAAAATATCAAAACTTCTTGCTATCCTTATTACAAAGTTGTAAACTCGATGCATTCATATGATGTATCATTTCATATAACACATCACCATAAGGTAAATCATGAAAAAAGACGTTCTATTAATATTAATTGATAAGAGATCGGACAGTGCTATTGAAGTACAGAAAATATTAACAGCATGGGGCTGCTTTATTAAAGCTCGTCTCGGGCTCCACGAGAATATTCTTGATGAATGTAGCCAAACAGGGCTTATCTTTATTGAGCTCGTAGGTAGTGAAGAAAAACACGAAGAGCTCACTCGCAAGCTCAATCTCTTGACTGGTGTTTCTGCAAAACTTGTAAACATGTCAGTATAAATATACTCGAGGCTTGTTGGTACTCGTATAGATGCATTACCTTTCAGGCCTCACTCTTTCGCTACGCCTCTATATCTATCAAGTGTTTTGGCTGAGTAAATCTCTGTATAATTAATCGAATAACAAAATAGATCAGTACTAAATAGAATCCAGTAGTAAAAAAACTTTTTGCTATGGTGAGCATGCTTGCGACTACTCCAAAAGCAGGATTGAAGTCTGGGTAGTAAAAGAGCATGTGAGCAATGGAGATGTTTTCGAGATAATCAAAAAGTCCACCGAGCATCGGTATAAAGCAGATAAATCGAAATTGCTTATATGACAGTTTTCTAAAGAGGTAGAGTAAAAGGGCTGAGTTCGAGAGGGCAAAGAGCGCTGGATATACCATATCAAGAGGGAGTTGTACGGTAAGGTAATAGTTGCGGCCCGCTGTTTGGAGGGCAGAAAAGAGCTGCCCAATGTAATCAGCGCTATAGCCAAAGGGGTGCATGTCGAGTATGAGTAGCCCATTTGAAAAAGTAGTGAGGCTCGGTATGGTGTAGAGTATCATAACAAAATAGAGGGCCTGAGCACAAGCAATTGAGAGTAAAAGTGGTGCTCCTTTGCTTAAAGTATGTGTTACTACGTTGTTTAATTTTGTAAGCATTGTGCCTCCTAAAGTCCTTTGTTGATCAAGTCAGATCATTCTGAATCACAATACACTATGAAATTTGGGTAATTTGGGTACTCTTTCTGTTGTTATATCATTAATGGTAATAATTTCTTTGCATTTATGACAAAAAAGTAGGAATATCAGTTAAAACTTATAAAGAGATTATGTAATGAAAGGTATAAACTGTAAAGCCGTCATAGGTGTTTTGTTTTTAGGTGCAACATTAAGTAGTGCTGCAGATGAATCGATTGTAGGAAGCGTTAATCCGAATCCCGCAATGGAACTCGGTGGTGTTGTTACGGTAGATTTTGGTGGGCCTACCGATAAGTTGAAGGATCAGCCTGTGGAAGTGGGTACCGTAGAGCTTTCGGCGAATGTACCCGTTTCAAATGAGATACTTGCTTCTATAACATTGGTAGGTCAAAAGGGCCTTACCCAAGTTGCTATCGACGCGGCAGTAGTCGAATGGAGGCTCTCCCACGTGCCTCTCACACTCCTTATGGGTGAAAATGACATTGGACACGGCCTTAATTCAACGCGACTCATTAGTGACCCGCTCATGAAAGACCTAGGATTTGGTCTAAAGGGCCCATCTGTATCGGCTGTCTACTCTGCGGGTATGCTTTCTCCATTTGTAGGTGGAGTGTACCTTGCTACCCCAGGTGAAATGAGTTACGTTGTCGAGGGGCCCGGTGTGCAAGTTGTTGAGGGAGAAGCGTCTGGAGTCTACCGAGGTCTTGTTGGGGTCGAAGCAGCTCCAAGTGAAAAGATAATGGTTAGGGCATCGGGGTCACTCGGTAAAGAGTACCAAGATGCTGTAGTCGGTTCCGAAATTTTGGTTGCGGGTTTAACTATCGACCTTGAAGGATATTATCAGTTTATTAAAGGTGATCAAATGAGCGGCTGGTATACCGGTGTCGCGTATCAGGTGTCAGAGATGTTTGGACTTGCAACACGGTACGATATGGCTACGAAGAATAGTTATGATGGCTATGAATCGCGTATTGGAGTTGGTGGATCATTCTCATTTGCTCATGGCCTTTTTGCTGCAGTAGAATATGGCAGAACGCTTCCGAGTGAAGGGAATGGTGAGAATACCATAGCCTTACAGATTGGATTAGAATCATCACTTGAATTACCAGGGTTTCAACGTAAGACTCTTAAACAACAATAAAAATTTAAACACCATAATAAATACTACCGAGGAGGTCAGTATGTTCAAAAGTAAATCGTTAAAAGCGAAACTCTTGACAGGATTTTTAACCATAGCAGGTGTAGTACTTGTTGTGGGGCTATTAGGATTTTTCTCTGTAAAAAATATGGAGAGTACTTCGAGAGAAATTATTGAAGCGTCCCCACTTATGGATGCAGCTATGGAGATGAAAATATCTGTGGCCCGTGATATGCAGATGATCATGGAGCTTCTTGCATCAAGTAATACAGAAGATTTAGAAGGTGTTTGGAGGGAGCATGAAAATTTGGTCGTTGACTTTGACACCTTTGCTGATGCGATACTTAAGGGTGCAGTCATTGATAGCGAAACGTTTTATGCTGCTAAAAATCCTCGTCTCAAGGAGATTGTAAACGAGGCAGATCAGTTTCATAATTCAGAGTTTCAACCACGCATTAAAGGTATTTACGAAATTATGAAGAGTAAGCTTTCAGGGGCTGACAATGTAGATGAAAAGAAACTCCAGGAGCTTGATGCAGGCGCTGATGAGACTGGCGAAAAAATGTTGGTTATAATAACGGGAATTGAAAATGGCGCAAAAGCAGAGATAACAGAGGCAATAAGGAATTTAGTTGATTTTACCAGCTTTGCTCAAATACAGGCGATTGTGGGGATTCTCATCGGAGTAATTCTTGCAGTGGGTCTTGGTTTTGTCATTACCCGTTCAGTCACCGGGCCTATCAATGGGATTATTCAAGGGCTGACAGAAGGATCCGATCAGGTGTCGGCTGCTTCGGGTCAAGTATCGAGTTCCAGCCAGTCAATGGCAGAAGGTGCATCGGAGCAGGCTTCCTCGGTCGAAGAAATATCGAGTACTCTTGAAGAGATGTCTGCAATGACAAAGCAGACGGCACAAAATGCAGATCAGGCAAACACATTCTCTATCGAAGCGGGCTCTGCGACTGCAGAAGGACAAAAAGCGATGGAGAAGATGTCAAGTGCGGTCAATGATATTAAAACGGCAAGTGATGAAACGGCAAAGATTATAAAGAATATTAATGAAATAGCTTTTCAAACAAATCTACTCGCACTAAATGCTGCCGTTGAAGCGGCGCGTGCGGGCGAGGCGGGTAAAGGTTTCGCGGTTGTTGCAGAAGAAGTGCGGAACTTAGCTCAGCGATCAGCAGAGGCTGCAAATGATACGGCAAATCTTATTGAGCAATCTCAAAAGTCAGCCGAAAGTGGTGTCAGCTCAAGTGAAGAGGTTGGGACACTGCTGACTAAAATTGCTGAATCGGTCGATAAAGTAAATCAGCTTATTGGAGAAGTCTCGGCTGCGAGTAAGGAGCAATCTACGGGTATTGGGCAGGTAAATGATGCGGTCAGTGCTATGGATGGTATCATACAAGGCAATGCAGCAACTGCAGAGGAGTCAGCTTCTGCAAGTGAAGAGTTGTCGGCTCAGGCAGCTACGCTTAATCAGATTGTTTCAGATTTGGTTGGGGTTATTCATGGGGTAAATGGAGTTGGTGTGCAGGCTCAGCGAATGCCAGTGTACGTCAATAAGCCGGCCTTATTGCCTCCACGACCCATTTCTGAGCAGGTAACTCCCCATAATACCCCTAAAAAGAGTGCATCACCTACAATGAGGCCGGCTGAATATGCCTCCAAGAAGGTTCGGCAGGTAGAAGAGGTGATCCCGTTTAATGATGATGATGATGATGATAATTTAAAAGAATTTTAGTATTGAAAGATATAGTGCACTGTTTCTATGGTGAATGCAGTGCACTTTATTAATTATTACAGTTGTAAAAGGTAAGCAATTGTGAGATAATAAATGTATTGAGATAATACATTGGAGTAATAATATGTTTCAAGGGTTTAGCATTGGAAAAAAGCTCGCCTATAGTTTTGGAGTGGTGGTGCTGTTGCTCGCTGTGGTTGCTGTCTGGGCCGTTGTGGGTATAGGTGGTATCGTAGGAAATGCAGAAGAGGTTATCTCTGGGAATAAACTCAGGGGTGAGATGGTGCAACGAGAGGTTGATCATCTCAATTGGGTTAATGCTCTTAATGATTTTGTAAGTGATCCTGAAGTGAGAACTCTTACGGTGACCACTGATCATACAAAGTGTGGTCTTGGAGCATTTCTTTATGGTGAACGGCGTCAAAATGCCGAAGCATTAGTACCTGCTTTGAGTATGCACTATACTGATTTAGAAAAGGTTCATATACAACTCCATGGCTCTGCAAAGGAGATTCAGAAGTTTTATCGTCCCGCAGATAAAGCACTCTATGGATTTTTGGCAGAAAAAGAAGCAGATCATCTCGGGTGGACTAATAGCGTCTTTGAGGTGATTCATTTTAAAAAGAAGAGCCTCACTGTTACGGTTGATCATACTCAATGTAGTCTGGGTAAATTTATCTATGGTGAAGGTGGTAAAGCTCTTGAAGCGCAAGGAGTATTCGCAGCCACTGCAACAATGCTCAAAGAGGAGCATGTGAAACTCCATGGTACTGCAAAAAAAATAATAGCGGTATGGAATAATACAAGCCCCAATTCAATTGCCAAAGCAGAGGCGATATTTAAAAATGAAACAATGAGCGCTTTGAAAGGGTGTCGTAGTGCTATATCTACGTTAAAAAATATTGCTAAAGCAGAAGAGAAAGGGCTCGATGAAGCACAGGCTATATTTCATACTAAATCAAAGCCTGCCCTACAACAGTCACAAAAACTTTTGGGTGTCATTAATGACCTCATTACTCAAAATGTTATGACCGATGATGAAATGATAAGCCAAGCCGCATCAACCCGATGGGTGGTTATAGTCTTTTCAATTATCGCGGCAGTATTGGGAATTATACTCGCCTTGTTTATAACTCGAGCAATTGTAGGACCAATAAACAAAATAATCGAAGGACTCACCCAAGGAGCTGAACAAGTTGCTGCTGCAGCAGGACAGGTCTCTGGATCAAGTCAGACTATGGCAGAAGGGGCTTCGGAACAAGCATCATCTGTAGAAGAAATTTCGAGTACTCTTGAAGAGATGTCCGCAATGACAAAGCAAAATGCATCTAATGCTCGGCAGGCAAATACAATCTCTGGAGAGGCGGGCTCCTCAACTAAATCAGGTCAAGATGCAATGGCCAAAATGACTCAAGTGGTTCAGGATATAAAAACCTCAAGTGATGAAACAGCTAAAATTATTAAGAATATCAATGAGATAGCTTTTCAGACAAACCTATTGGCTCTAAATGCAGCGGTTGAAGCGGCCAGAGCAGGGGAGGCAGGTAAAGGGTTTGCTGTTGTCGCAGAAGAAGTACGTAATTTAGCGAAGCGATCTGCTGAAGCGGCTAATGATACCGCTAACCTCATTGAACAATCTCAGAAATCTGCAGAAGGCGGTGTTACTGCAAGTGAAGAAGTTGGGCAATTGTTGAATGATATTTCTACGGGTGTCGTAAAAGTAAATCAGCTCATTGCAGAGGTGGCTGCTGCAACTGAAGAGCAGTCAGAGGGCATTGGGCAAGTAAATACTGCAGTTGGTAGTATGGATGGAGTTATCCAATCGAATGCCGCAACTGCGGAAGAATCAGCGTCGGCAAGTGAAGAGCTCTCTGCTCAGTCAGCGATACTCAATGAAATGGTGAGCGATTTGGTCACTGTTGTGAATGGTCGCTCTCATCGTAGCACCATTAGAACAAGTCAACCACAGCACCAACGTCCCAAAGCGGCAATTACAAAGCAGACTATAATACAGACAATTCAACCGGCCACACGTCCACGCAGTAAAGAAGTTTTTTCTCCAACGGAAATGGAAGATATAATTCCAATGGATGATGAACTACTCAAAGAATTTTAAGGAGGTACACTTATGAGTGATACAACAGAAACAGAAACAGTAAATGATGTAGAAAATGATATGATGGCAGGAAAGTACCTGACCTTTACCTTAGGTGATGAAGAGTATGGGCTTCCCATTCTGACTGTTCAGAGAATCATCCAAATGCAAGATATTACATCGGTTCCTAAAACGCCTGCATATGTTCTCGGAGTAATTAATTTACGGGGGAAAATAATTCCGGTTATCGAGGTCCGTAATAAATTTCAAATGGAATCAATTGAACCTACCGACAACAGTTGCATTGTTGTCGTTCAGGTTCCAGTGGGTAATACTGAGCTCACTATGGGGCTCCTTATTGATGCAGTATCTGAAGTTGTCTTTATAGATGATAAACAGATGCAAGAGACTCCCGACTTTGGAGAAGGGGTACAGACTGAGTTCATTACTTCTATGGCCAAGATTGATGAGAAGGTGGTGATGTTGCTTGACATTGAAAAGATATTATCGATTGCGGAGCTACAATCCCTTTCCACCCTTAAATAATTTTCAGGGATTTTGGCTAGGCATCTGCTTTGTTACTAAAAACTCGGCGTACAAATAATCGATTTTAAAAGGTCATCTACGTCGTTATTAAAGTCTCGGCGTACACTTTGTACGCTGTCGTCTTGAATGCCTTGTATCTAATCATTTAAAATCGATTATTGTATTGTCGCTCTGTGCGCTTTGCGCACACTTTCTCTCCACACTCACTCTGCACGCTTTGCGTGCATTCGTTGGGTTACCTGATTCATTCTTGTCTCTTTTTTATTATCTTGTTCTAATGGTTTGAATGAAGCTCTTTGTTATGTCTATTGAAATTGAACGGAAGATGGTGTTGCTTGCTTATATTGCCTATTTTAATTTGGGGCAACGTGGGTATAAGTTTTTTAAAAATTGGGCCTGTGGCAAGGTGTGTACAGAGATTCAAGAGGGGCTTGATGATTATCGGGCGGAGCTTGGTGTCCAGGAGATTGTGTGGGGGCCGACTATCGATTTCCCTAACTTTTTTGCCTATGCAAATACGACCATTTTTGTCTGTCGGGAGAAGGGGAGTAATGATCTCACCTTGGTTATTCGAGGGACTAATCCTCTCTCTCTTAAGACATGGCTCCGTCAAGACTTTGCCGTAGGTGAGATGGTGAACTGGGACCATAGTGACCCTTCTAAGGGGAAGGTTTCCAAAGGAGCGCGTCGTTCATTGAGTGAGTCCTTAGAGTATGTCCCTACAAAAAGTTGTTTTGGGGGCGATCACTTACATACATATTTGGAACGCTATTTTACGAAACACCCAGGGGCTACACTTCGAGTTACGGGGCATAGTCTCGGCGGTTTGTTAGGGCCAACTTTGACTTTGTGGATGTACGAACGGCTCCCTATATTGCAATCAATACCGATAGAAATTTATTCTTATGCGGGGCCTACTGCAGGAGATGCTGCTTTTGCAGAGTACTGTGCTACTACCTTGAATAATGGCACCACCACCACACTGAATCGCTATGTCAATCTCTATGATGTTGCGCCTCGTGCATGGTCGGCGCCTCTGCTCAAAGATTTTATTGATATCTATAATCCCGAAGTCGATTCAGGATTCTGGGATGACTTTATTATCGAGCAAGTAATTGATTTTATTGATGATGAGGGCTACACCCAGCCTGGTGATGAAATTGTTATTCCTTCATCAGTAAAAGAGGGGCTCCTCTGGAGTACGCTTTTGACTCAAATAATATATCAGCACGTGGCGCCGTATCTTTATAATTGGTTTGAGAAAGAACGAGCAAATAAGGTTCTCAAAGAGGTCTTTAAAAGCTCTATATCATTATAGAACTAAGACTTCTTAGGCTTTGCAGTATCTATGGCTACGCCTTCTCGGATGCGGACACGCATTTCTGTCAGAAGATCATTTAAGCTATCTTCGAGGGCAATCATTGGTTTCCAACCTGTCTCGTTCATTATCTTTTGTGGTGATCCGACAAGGAGTGGGATGTCATTGATGCGCTCTAAGCGGGGATCGATTCTGATGTCAACTTCAATGCCCGTGAGTTCAATCATGTCTTCAACTACTTCACGTATTGTACGAGCTTTACCGCTACAGATGTTGTAGATCTTTCTCTTTTCACTGGTGTTCATAATAAGCACAAGAGCTCTTGCAAGGTCACGACCATCAATGATGTCTCGTGATACATCAAGGTTACCGGTATAGAGGATAGGTTCTACATGATTATCTATAATGTTTATCAGTTGTGATGCAATATCGGGTATAGCAAATCTACGGGAATGCTGTGGCCCAGTATAGAGAAAGGGGCGTGCGATAGACACTTGTAAGCCATAGGCTTCATAGAATTGTGTTCCAATCATTTCCATTGCAGCTTTACTGGCAGCAAAAGGGGTGAGTGGTTTCAGCTGGTCTGTCTCAGAGTGTAGCACATCAAGAAGTCCGGTGCCTCGGCCATACACTTCACTAGAACTCAAGAGGAGTACTTTTGAGTTAGGAACTGTTTGACGTACTGCTTCAAGAAGGTTTTGAGTACCAAGAACATTGGTCATCAATGTTTCATAAGGCTTTTGGTGAGAAACCAATACACTTGATTGGGACGCGAGATGGTAAATTTCATCAGGTTTGTAGTGAGAGAGGACGGCTTTAAGAGCCTTAATATCGTGAAGATTGCCGGTCAAGTATTTAACATGGCCTACTTTGCGGTAGGGGTGTACCTTATTTTCACTAAAGGAGAGAAGCTCTCCTTTGTGTTTGGTAATAATGTTGAGGAGGTGGTATCCAAGTGAACCCGTACCTCCAGTAACCATAACGCTCATAAACTCTCCATTAACCCAGCTTTTTTACGGCGTGGTATTATCCAATTGCATCCCACGCTGCATCAACCATCTCTTTTGGAGGGTTAAATACTTTTTCAACTTTCCCCATTTTTGAGGGAAGAATATAGACTCGTGTATCCTTGTCAGCCTTTTTATCTACAGCCATAGCACTCCACGCTTCTTCTTTATCAATAGTGTAGGTGGTAGGGAATCCAAAAGCATTCAATAGATCATTTTGACGGGTTTCGTCTTCGGCCTTCCATAGGTGCATTGCAGTAGCCATACGAGCTGCGACACGCATACCCAGTGATACAGCAATGCCATGCGAGTACTCTTTGTAGTTTGTTACTTTCTCAATAGCATGGCCAAAGGTGTGTCCATAGTTGAGAATCGCTCTGATGTTATTCTCTTTTTCATCGAGGCCAACAACTTCAGCTTTAATCTCACAACAACGACGGACTGCATATTCAAGAGTGTCATACTCCCTGTCTTTCAGTTTCTGTACATTTGCTTCGAGCCAGCTAAAAAATTCACTATCCCAGATAACGCCATATTTGATAACTTCGGCAAGGCCTGCAAGGTATTCTATGGGTTCAAGGGTTGAAAGAACATCAATATTTATCAGTACAGCTTTTGGTTGGTAAAAGGCGCCGATCATATTTTTACCAGCAGTGTGGTTTACTGCAACTTTACCGCCAACCGAACTATCTACCATAGAGAGAAGGGTGGTAGGGATTTGAATAAAGTTGATGCCCCGTTGATAGGTTGCCGCAGCAAATCCTGCCATATCGCCACCGACACCACCACTAAATTGGAGGAGGGTCGATTTGCGGGTGTATTGTTTGTTGAGCATGTAAGTATAGAGTTTGTTCAAGTTGTTTAAGTTCTTGAAAGACTCTCCTGCCTTAAATTGAAAGACACGACACTTACCTGCCTGTTTTTGGATTGTTTTAATGTTCTCTTTTTGAGCCCTAAAAACATTTGAATCGGTACAGAGTAGGTAACTGCTCTCAATATTCAACCCTTCAAAGATCGATTTAAAGAGGTGCGTAAAGTTTTTGCCGATAAAAATGGGGTAATGGCCACCACTGGTAGTCACCTCAATTTTTTTGTATTGCCAGGCGCTTGAAAGTCTCTTGATTTGTGCTACAATGTCCGCAACTTTGCAGGTCTCATTACTTTCGATAGAAAAATCAGCTTGAGAATAATAGGGGTCGCGTACTTTGAGCATTTGCTCAATCTTGGCTTTACGCTCTTTATCATCGAGTCCCGACATAAGGGGGCGGGTATCTTTTCGTGAAATCCGCTCAGAGATCACATCAATGGGTGCCCAAAGGCGTACCAAAATACCTGTTGCTCGAATGATCTTTAAAATTTCTGGATTAGTAACGGCACCACCACCCAACGCAATTATTTTTTGCTTCTGTTGAGAGATCTCTGCGACCGTTTCAAGCTCTTTTTGACGAAAATAGGGTTCACCATGAGTCTGAAATATTTCAGATATGGTTATGCCTTCTTTCTCTGCGATATATTTATCGGTGTCGATAAATTCCCAGTTAAAATTCTTGGCAGTAGCTTCCCCTATACGGGTCTTACCGGTAGCCATAAATCCGGTAAAGTATATATTACACTCGGGTAGAGAATTCATCTTATTCCAACCACTAAATTATGTTATTGAAAAGATAGATACAATTGACATTTTAGATGGGCAAAAAAGGCGGTGTTGTTAAAATTTGGCTGTTTTGATAAAATAAAAACAGCCCTCGAACAAAGTCCGAGGAGTGTATATCCCATTGTTTAATTGTGTGCGAGTAAGAGTACCTCTAAAACATTCTTAAATATCCCATCTTCAGAAACATCTGGGTCTGGGTAACGGTAGTTGGGCCGGTTAAGGTGTATTGGAAATTCATGAGATATACGCCAGATCCAAGGGGGCGTCCTTCTTGATCTAATAGGTTACCATTGACATCTCGGTTGTTCCATTGAAAGCTATACTCTTTCCCTTTCTTGAAGTCGTCGCCATCCATGGTGATATCAAACTCTTCAATAAAAAGTCCTTCAAGGCTATAGATGGTACCCACAAATCTCAGAGTGTACTCTTCTGGTTCTGCAGGAATGTCAGATACCTCAATGGTAAATGCGCGCCTATCGTTATGCTCTTCGAGAGTAATGTTTTCATCTCTCACAAATTCTGGTTCTTCAGAGATATAGAGGTTTTTCTCAAAAAGGAGGGTAAAGTCACCGCCCAACACCTCTTGAGGAGGGTCAAAATGTATGGGTTCTTCTTCCTCTGAACTCGCTTCTTCGGATGAGCTTTCTGGGTACTCTATCTCTTGGTCTGATGACTCGATTTCATCTGATGATTCTGGTTCTTCTTCTGATGAGCTGGGTGGTTCGTCTCTAAAGTCTACGAGCCATTTTTTGTAGGTGTATGAGCACTCTTCTGATCCTTTGTCGCTCCATGCCACAAACTCTGTCATTGGTTCGAATCCATCTATTTTTGTGATGTCGTATTTGAAGTCGACTGTTGGGCCGGTACGGATGTTCATTGCTTCGCCATTTATTTCGATGTCCGAGATGTCTCCGTAGGGGAGGACTGAAACCGAACCAGAAATGTCTTCAGAAATGTCTTTTACGAGTGTTGCTTTGTTGGCATCCATAAAGAATGGGTCATTGGTTTCCATTTCAAAACTTTTAAGACTGAGTGGTGCTTTAAAGTCGGGGGCATAGCCATATACATGTACAGACCCCTTGTAGTATACGGGGATATAGTGACTCACGTCGTAGGTCATACGTGGTGCACCATCGATAACCTCAATGTCAAAGGGTTCGGTGTAAATATCCATCATGTCCCATGAGATGCCGCTCTCTTTAAGGGGTTTTTCGTGAGCATTAAACGCCCATGAGTCTTTAATGATATTTATGTCAAAAGGGCTTTCTGATCCATGTTCATTAATTTCTATAAAGGTTATGTCAAGCTCTGCCCGGCCAGCGATAGGTATTTCATCTTTAATTCTTATAGGAAGGTAGTATTGATCGGATTCGTTGTCGACTGCAACAAAGTCTCCAATCTCGATTCCGTCAATTCTTAGGGGGTTAGTCCCTCCCATATCAAATATCTGTTTGTCACTCGAAACGATTTTTATGTTATCTATAGGGAACTCTTTCACGGTCAGGTAGAGTCTGAGTTCTAAATCAGCATAAGCTCTTTGTTCATTGTTTGTTATGTTGAGATAAAATGTAGGGCCTCGTGCTTTATTTACTGGTTTAATGTAAATGGAGTAGTCCACAAAAGCATCTCGTGTCTTAAATGAGTAGTGATTACCCTCATTGTCATCGCGATGTGAGCCGCTGACACGGTCGTAATAGTATGTGGTATTCGGTTCAAGTTCTCTCACCATAATCTGGTGAAATGAACCAAAATCACTCTCTTCAATATACCATGCATCTAAGAGGTGGGGGTCTTCACTGATGTATATCCCAGACGAGCCAAATTGCCCTGGTGACCACCATGCGACAGTTGCTGCTTCATGGCTGACATTGCAGGCATCAACAGCTTCCCATGTGGGTTCTAGAGGTTTTTCGGTTGTGGTAAAAGAAAACCATATTTTTTTAGCTGAATTACCAGCAATATCTTTACCTACAAGGCTAATCCAGTATTGGGTATCTGGCTTCAGATCATGAAGCTCCCAAGTCTTTGCCGATTGAGAACTAAAATGAGCGTCATTAATTGAACTTTTAGTAGTATCTATATAAAGTGCAACGGTGTCATTGGTGAGTTCGTTAAAATCCCATCGTATTGTTGCAATAGTATCCTCTACCGGGTTGGCGATTATGGTAAAAAGTTCTGGCTTTGTTTTATCTGGAGGAAGCTTTTTACTCAGCTGTTGTGATAAGAAAAGGAGTTGTGATGAATAGTCAATACAGGTTTCAGTAATAGTGTATTTGTCAAAGCTTTCAACAAGTATGTCACCTGGGGCAGCAGAACCCATGAATGCACCGGTAGGTTCTCGGTATTCATAGGGGATTCCTCCTGCGTTATATCCATCAGGGTTGGCGCCTCTGTGGTGGATATGTTGCAGGTGTTTATCACCCGCGCCAATAATAAAAGATATGTTCCATGGGTTCTTGCCAAGGGCATAATCAAGATTATCGATTACCACTTGTTGGTACTTCTCGGCTGAGGGATCATTGATATCAAACAGTATTTCGGCGGCAAGAGCGACTGCAGTTACTGCCCCCATGTTGTATCGATTAAAACCCCATGCACTACTGGTCCATCGTAAATTGTAGGGCTTTTCAACCTTGAGTTTATCGACAATAGTTTCGGTCTCATGTTTGCTCGATCCCCCTTCGGCGATAGTTTTATTTTTGAGTAGAGCAATAACAGTGCTTTGTATTTCTTCGAGTTCATCTTGTTCAATACCATACTCTTTAGCGGTCTCTTCATTTCTATAGATAAGAAGGTAGAGGGAGGCGGCGACTTGTGCGTGGATATTTTGATAATCTGAAACCCAGCCACCAGGATAAAATCCAGAGCCATTGCTTGCGAGCATGCCGTATTTAAAAATATGCTCGTTCCCGTCATACCCGTATTCGGCGTCTTCTCCATACTCTGGATTTTCTAATAGGTCGTATTTGTATTTGGGGTCTTTGGTGGCGTACCAAAGGCCAAGGGCTCCCAGTGCAATATCATCATCAATTCGGGTCTGTTGTGTGTAAAACTCGACATTACTGTATGAAATACGGGTAAGATCATAGAGCACAATCTCTTCATAAATTTCTATTGCTGCCTCAAGGAGCTTGTCAGCATATTCTGAATCATAGTTTTTCCAGGCGCTTGCAAAGAGGGCGAGTGTTCCAGCGAATTGTCCGCCCATATCTGCGCCAATGCCAGCATCTATGACTCGGTCAGGGCCGCCCTTCTCCCGAGGTGCATAGTCCTGATATTCGGGTAAAATCCAGAGCATATGATCGGCAAGGTCGACGCCAACTTGTTGATACATGTCGTGCTTTTCAATAAGTCCGTCTTCTTTAGACGCAAGATAGAGCTTGTAAATGTAGTCAGCGCCAATTTTAGCTTCCCAAAGTATATCGGGGATACCGTCATTTGCGTGGGGGGCAGTTTGAGCATATGAGTGTCCATAGCGGTCCTCTGCCTTTTCGGGCCAGAGAAGATAGGATAGGGTGAGGTTGGTAAATGAGTATGCTGTTGTTTGGGCTACTTTAAAATGGTCTCCACAATCGTACCATCCGCCAGCAAGAGAGCCGGCTTTGTCGGCGCCGCGTGCAGAGCCATCAAGGGTATGTGATTTGGGGTGAAACCACGATTCGGTGTCACCTGAGCGTTGAATACCGAAAAAATGGAGTGATTTTTCCATAATATCATTGTATAGGTAATCATTGAGTTCGAATGGGTATGAAGTGTCGCCATTGCTTACAAGGCGATACTCACCATCTTTTTTAAAATCTCCAAAGTTGGCTTCATAGAGATATTCACTGCCATCAGGGATGGATTTAAATTCATAGAGTGGTGTTATCGACTTATAGATTGTAGTTGAATGTACGGTTCCATCAAAGTGGCTGTAGTCACCGAGGTAGGTGAGGTCCCCTTCGTAAACACTTTTGCCATTGTTGTCAATAAGTCGAAATGTCTCTTTGAGATTGGCGCCCGGTAACTCAACCATGGCTTTTTTGGTATCATCACTCGTTCTGTATCCGGCTTGATTGGTTCTGATGTTTTCAATAATGGTATTGAGAGAATCGAGCGGTCTTCTCTTGTCGTATCGTACCGCATGTGATGCAGAAAAGAGTAACAATGCGATGAGTAATAGTTTAGTCATAAGCCTCTTCCATGTATATGTGCTAGTAATATATACAAAGTATACGTAGACAATAAAATGTAACTATGTTTTTTACAAAATAGTTGTCGCCGTGTTGACATATTGGCTAATTTGTTGACATGGTGCTCAGTATGGTGGTTTTTATGGTGTTTTCTCTTGAGTGTAGTGTAGACAAATAAATAGGAATATTAGCGTTGGCTAGTCCTGTTTCAGCACCGAATTAAGCCAAATTGCTATTGCTTGCTTTTTAAGTTCTATCCATCGGTTTGTGCCTATCAATACATATAATAAGGCTGTGGCGATTCTGTTATCTATAGGATAGAGATGGGGGAATGTAAAGAGGAGAGGGGGATTGAGTAATCATTAACCATTTGAGATTGTGTAAACAGCCAACAAACAAAAAAAGCCACTATGAGTGGCTTTTTTGATTCCTGAAAAGGTAGGTGTTAATGCTCAATAGGTGACAATACGATAAGCGGTAGTGAGTCAAGCATAGGGGCAATATATATACACTATGAAATGTTGTCTGTGATAGGCATCACACTTTGTCTGTTTATTTTCAATTAATTGGTTTATTCCATTAAGGGGCAAGGCTTGTTTCGGCAATTTAGGGGGAGTAATGGTTGATTGAGTAAACGACTCGCCTAAAAGAACCCCTTTTTCTATATAGTGTCCATGATAAAAATCAAAAACCTCTCATACGCATATCCTGACCAACTCGCTCTTAAATCAATCTATTGTGAGATAAAGCCAGGAACAATTACAGCTGTCGTTGGGCCAAATGGCGCAGGAAAATCGACACTCTTTAAATGTATCACCACCTTGCAGAAGCCTGCTCCGGGGACCATTTTTATTAATGGCCTCGACGTAGTAACTCATCCGCGAGAGTGCAAAAAGCTTATTGGCTACCTTCCCGATACTTTTGGGCTCTATGAAAAGCTCACAGTCAATCAGGTACTGACCTATTTTGCTCAAGCTCATGGCTGTACAACACAAGAGAGTGAACGCCGTGTATCAGAATTGGTGGCTCTTTTAAATTTGTCAGACAAAATTGATAAACCCTGTGGGAGCTTATCACGGGGGATGCGCCAGCGTGTCGCTATCGGACAAGCGATGATTCATAATCCAGCGCTCCTAGTGCTCGATGAACCCGCCTCAGGGCTTGACCCCGAAGCTCGTCATGAACTCGCTCAGCTTTTTATTCGCCTCAAAGAAGAGGGGGTGACCCTCCTGATATCATCCCATATTTTAGCCGAGCTCGATCAATACGCCGATGACCTGTTAGTGTTGCGTGGCGGTGAATTGGTTAATCAAAAAGCTCAGGCTCTTTCGAGTGATCAAGGGGCCGTAGACGAAACATCTGTCGAAGAGCGTTTGATAACCCTTAAAGTACTCTCTCAGCCAGACAGTGTTACTAAACTTCTTTCCACAAATACCTACGTACCACAAAGTCATGATGGTGAAATTCTTTCATTGCTCTCACGAGTTTCAAAAGTGGCCTGTGAAGGGAATGAGGTAAAAGCAGTATTGAATGGAACTGAAAAAGATCAACACACCTTAATTCGCTTCCTCTTTCAAGAGGGGTGTACCATTAGTGAATGCTACACCGAGAAACAAAACCTGCAAGAGACCTATCTCACTATGGTAAAGGAACATGATGCCAAGTAATTACACATCCAATCCCGAGATAAACAGAAACATCTGGCTCGAGCTTACCTTTGGACGATTAGCCGGGATCCCTTTGGTGATCATCTGTTTTTTAGGGTTAGCCTATCTGACTGCGGTCAGATTCTTTGATGCAAACTTTGCTGAGATCATCAATACCAGTTCCCTGTATGGGCTCTATCTCACGGCCTTTGTAATGGGGGTACGGCAAGCATCCGGCGCTATTATTAAAGAAGTACATGAGAAAACCTGGGATGCTCAGCGACTCTTAAGTATTGCTCCAAAGACTATGATGCTCGGAAAGCTCTTTGGTTCAACCATCTATGCGTGGTATGGAGTAGCCTGTTTTGGCGTACTGTATCTGGGGAGTGCACTGCTTATAGATCACACTTTTGAACGGATAGCACTGTTTGTTACTCTACTACTTGGTGCTATTATGGTTCAGGCTTTGATAATTTCATTAACGGTATTAAAAATTAATAAAGATCGTTCCGCCACTATTTCAACCTTCTTCTACTTCGTGATAGGGGTTGTTGTCGCACTGTTTGTTATCGATAGTGCCAATAAAATAGTTGACTTTGAAGAGCCACTCTTTTTTTGGTACACCCTCACACTTCCCGTAGTTCCTGCACTCCTTGCGGTGACTGCACTATTTACGGGATGGTCGGTCTATGGGCTTTATAGAACGTTACGCAGAGAGTATCTCTATACCAACACCATTATTCCCTGGTCGCTTTTTACGGTTACTTTGATGATTTTTGTAGGAGGTCTCTACAGTGCAGAGCATGTTTCCTCGCTGACTGAAGGGCTTATAAACTTTGATCAAATTGCCGTCAGTACTCATACTGCATTTATTGTGGGGGTTATCCTCAGTTATTATTTAGCCTTTAGTGAAAGTCGGTCTGTGATAACCTTCAATAGCTTTTTGTGGGCCGTCTCTAAAAAAAGAGTGTCTGCGCTTCTTACACAAACACCACTGTGGGTGGTAACCCTTTGTATTACAGCCGGAGCGGCAGTAGTGAGTGTCGTCTTTTCTGTAGGCTCATTTGACACGCTCGAAAACCGACTAGGAGTAAATGCACTCTGGGCAATCAATATACTGGCATTTGTTATTCGTGACATAACCCTTCTCCACCTCGTCTCATTTGTAGAGAAAAAACGGAAGCCCGAAGGGGTAACGCTGTTCTATCTTATTCTGATGTATGGAATGGTGCCCGCACTCTTTGGAGTGGTTGGATTAAAGGATTTACTCCCTGTATTCTTACCGATGACTGAAAGTGGTATTGTGTTGGGAACCCTCTTTCCTTGGGGCCAAACTATTGGAATAGTGGTTTTTACCCATAAAATTCTGAAAAATGAGGTTAGAGCCGTTAAATAGATGCTGTTTAAGTAATGTCCTGCTTCGCAATTGATCAAAATAGCAACAGAAACTCAAGTATTGGGTGAGAGGTATCCTTGTTTTTACATAGATACAATGGTCAAATTCCTATCTTTGACCCAATCTAAAAACCAGAGCAGACCTGAATGTATAACTATTTAATAACTCCTGTACTAGTGACACTCTTTATGTTAAGTGCTTGTGATCGAAACGTAGTAAAGCCAGAGTTGGGTGAGACTGATGACTCTGCCGTATCATCACAGGCAGTAGCGGCTCAAGTATCGAGTAGTACTATACTCCCAGATGCCGGTTTGAGTTCAACTGTTGTTGATTTAGGCGGGGCAACCCATACGAGTTCATCTTCACAAATCGTATATCCAGGTGTATCAATTGATATCAAATCGGGTTCTTCAAGTAGCGTAGTGCAAGTGAGTAGCGCAACTGGTTCTATGAGCAGCGTAGCTGTCACTTCTTCTAATAACCAATCATCAGTAGCGACACAAGTCTCTTCCAATGTTTCTTCTTCATCAGTAATGGTGTCAAGCTCTGTAATTAAAGCTCTATCCTCTTCAGTAATTACTCCAGATGGAGTGTCTTCTTCTTCTTCTTCTCACTCGTCCTCTTCAATGGGGCCAGAAATTTTTGTTTTTTATGCCGATAAATTAGGGGGGAGTGATGAGTTTACAGCTATTGGACATTCATTTGCATGGGATAATGCTCCCCATGTACTCTCAGGTGACGCCCCTCAGGGTGATAGTTGCGTGATTCATACTATTGACTGGGGGGGGCGTGCGTATAAATTAAATCAGAAGCACGACTTCAGTCAATTTAACGGTGGGTATTTACACTTTCAGATCAAAACAGCCAGTAATGCAAAAATTAAACTTGAATGGGGGCGAGAGGGCAAAGACTCATTGTATCTCCGCGAATATGCTGACCTCACTAATGAATGGGAGAAGGTGGTTATTCCCCTCGATTCATTTAAAGGAATTAATCTAAAAGTATTACGTGAAGCATTTGCGATAAGTTATCACAGAGAATTTACAAATGGTGAAATTGCTCTTGATGATATCTACTTCTCTACCCACGGGACTGCGACTTACAAACATAGAGCAAAAAATGAAGCAATGTTTTCTATAGAGAGAGATACACTACAACTTATTACCGATAACTGGTATGGCACTGACTCAATGGACTCAATAAGCAGACCAGAATTTTTGGGGGATATCGAGGCGAATTACTCTTCTAATCAAGGTGAGAGAAGTATTGGGTTTACTATTAATCACAGCATTGGTGGAGGTGGGGGCTACTCAATGAGTTATCACACTCCAAAAGATTTGAGCTATTATAGCGGTGGCTCTCTAGTGTTTGATGTAAAAACAGCTTTTCCAGAGAAGGCTATCAAATTAGAGTGGGGGACGTGTGGTGAAAAATGTTCTACCTGGGTTGACCTTCGGAACTATATTACACAGGGTAATAAATGGGAGACCATTACAATACCACTTAATGACTTTAGTGGTATAGATCTTCAACGCATGAAAGTACCTTTTGGTATTCAGAATGGTCCTTCTGGGACAGTGTATATTAAAAACGTGCGTTGGGTAAAATAATTATTTACAAACATATTTGAAGAGTGTTTTTAGATGAGTATAGGGTAAATAGGTATTGTTCTTCAGTTTAAAACACAAACAACCAAAATCCACTCGGTGAGTTTACTGTATTTTACAATTATTTATACCGTCAATTTTTATCTTTGGTTTACCTTAAAAAGCCAGGGTTAGCCTAAATGTATCAGTATCTATTAAGTTTTATTCTAGTCGCACTCATAGTATTGAGTGCTTGTGATCGAAATATCGTAAAGCCAAAGTTGGATGATTCAGATTCAACTACAGGAGATTTACAGAATGTTCAGCCTCAGAATACAGTGTCATCACAAGCAGTTGTAGTACAAGGGTCAAGCAGTAGTGTTGGACTTCCTGGTACTAGTGTGAGTTCAGCAACTATTGAAGCTGGGTCCTCTTCCCACAATGATTCCACTGTATCAAGTAATAGTGGAGATATCAGTAGCTCCATGCCATCGGTAAGTAGTTCAGCAGGCACCTCATTAAGCAGTGAGTTAGCAGCAACGGTTTCGAGTTCAGAAAATGCCCTGAGTTCTTCCGTATCTTCTTCAGCAATCCACTTGCCAGAATCAAGTTCGTCAGAACTAAGCGTGTCATCGTCAAGTGTGGCACCTGTATTAAAGACCTTTCAATTCTATGCAGAGCAGAGTGAGGGGACTGATGAATTTAAACAGATTGGTAGATTTGAACGCTGGGGGGATAATGAAAAAAAAGCGGGCCCTGATGCAGCGGAAGGCAATAAAAGTATCAAATTTGAATTTACAGACGGTGGATGGGCATCTGTATTCGATAGTCAACAAGACTTCAGGCAATTTGATAAGGGTTATTTACATTTTGATATTAAAACAACTACAAATGCAGCTATTAAAATAGAGTGGGATGATGATGCTAATGACTCTAAAACACTGTTTGATTATACAGGGCTTAGTGGAGATTGGGAGCACGTTGTGATTCCTCTTGATTCGTTTCACGGAATTAATCTAGAACAATTGAGAGAGCCTTTTGCTCTTATATATCTTAATGGTGGAAAGAGAGAAAAGATAGTAATTGATAATATATACTATTCTACACAAGGTACTTCAACCTATCGCGATAGAGGTGGGTTGGTAATTATGACGGACGATTACAATGGGAGTGACTATTTTAACGCCCTTGGTAAAGCAGGTAACTGGGGCGCATTAGATTTAAATGATATACGCTATTCATCGGATCGAACTGAAGGTGAAAAAAGTATTGCTTTGACACCAGGCGAGGGTGGTTATACGCTTGCATACGACTCACCTACAGATTTGAGAGAATGGGCTCAGGGTAAACTCGTTTTTGATGTTAAAACGGAACATAACTATGCCATAAAAATAGAGTGGGGTGACATAAACCATAAAACAGAGACAGCGTATATAGGTCTTGATCAATATGTAAGAGCAGATAACCACTGGCAAACTGCAGTAATCCCCTTTGATCATTTTGCTAATGAGTTTGGTGGTGGCATACAATTTGATGAGATTAAGATACCTTTTGGACTCCATAAAGGAGAGGGCACAGTTTTAATCGATAATATACGTTGGGTGAAATAAAGAGGTTCATGACTATGAGATACAGTGCTGTTTTGATATCTTTGATATTGGGAACCTTATTAGGGTGTAGTGAAAAAAGCTCTCCAACTCAGCCTGGGGTATTATTAAATACCCTATCATCAAGTAGTATAGATACAGTCGCATCCACAACGAGTTCTTCATCTGTGATTAGTGGCGTAAGTAGTTCAGGCGAGGTATCTGCATCGGGTCTTATAGGAGGCTGGCGGTTAGATTCTGTTCAAGGGGTTGATGACCAGTATACTCAGTATGATTTCGAAATGTATTATTTAAGCGACTCCCTTTACACTCAGTATACCTCTTATCCCGAATTAGATCTAATAGATAGTGTCGTAGGGAAGTGGTGGGCCACAGATAGTATTGTTATCACCAATGAATTAGAGAGTACAGAAAATGATTCACTACCGTACCTTCTTGAAGGTGATAGCGTCTTTGTTATTTGGTACGACCGACCTGAGAGTAAACGAATCACTCACTACTTTTCAAAAATAATTCCATAAAAAAAACGGAAATCATTACTGATATCCGTTTAATACAGAGCGTTGCTCTATGAGTAATTCAATTATAAGTTATCAAGAACCTTCACAAAGGTCTCGGCAGGTCCTTCTGCAACGCCAGTCCAAATCTCAAAAGACTTAACACCCTGATAGGCGAGCATCCCAAGTCCTTGTACTGTTTTAGCACCTTTTGCCGCAGCATCTTTAAGAAGCTTAGTTTCACGTGGGTTATAGACAATATCATAGACGATTTGTCCTGGATAGATATAATCAGCAGATACAGCACTCGCATCTTCATTGGGGTGCATTCCCAGAGGAGTTGCATTAATCAGAAGTTTCTGCTCCCGAGCAATCTCTGAGTATTTTGATGAGTCAATGTAGAGTGCTTTACACTCAGTTTTGGTATTAATCTTCTCGACAATGTCACCACCTGCAGTTGCGTTAATTCCGGCTATTGTAAGAGTAATACCGGGATATTCCAAAGCAAAAGCACAGGCAATGGCACTTGCTGCACCGCCAGTGCCGAGGAGGGTCACTTTTTGGTCAGTCATTTCCACACCAGATCGACGGAGGTTTTCAAGAGCTCCATAGGGATCTGTGGTCGTCCCGCACAGTTTTCCATCTTTCTTATAGATGGTATTCACGCTCTGCATGAGTTCGGATATTTCTGATATCTCATCAAGATACTGAATGACGTTCTGCTTGTGGGGGATAGTAACGTTTGCCCCTACAAAATTCATTGCTCTAAGCCCTGCTACAGCATTTTCAAGGTTATCTGGATGTGTTTCCAATGGGATATAGCAAAAGTCTAGCCCAAGCTCTGCAAAACCAGTGTTATGCATGTTTGGTGAGAAAGAGTGTTCTACAGGGTATCCAAGGATACCAACAATTTTGGTTTTTCCGCTAATAGTCATCGACAATAAATTCCTTTGGCTCAATGCCATCATCACTCCAGAGCTTTTCTTCAAGATATTCAACCCGTTCTTCAGTTTTAGGGTCAAATATACGTGAGTGCCAAGAGTCGTATTCGTCACTTAATTTGTTTTTTAGAATATCAGTCCCGATATTTTCTAGGGCCGACATAAACACCGCATCAGGGAATTTCTCATAGAGATTAATACGAGCGGTTTCATCCAACGCATCAACTTTATTAAAGACCAAAAGTTGAGGAATATTTTTTTCTGTTATCTCTTTGAGTACCGAAGTGGTCACTTCCATATGGTCATACATATCACTTGCACTTGAATCAATAACATGTAAAATAAGGTCAGACTGCGCGGCAATACCAAGGGTACTTCTAAACGAAGCCACCAAGTGGTGAGGAAGTTTTCTAATAAAACCAACAGTGTCCGAGAGAATCAGACTGCGCTCTGTATCAATAAAGAGTTTTCGTGTAGTACTATCAAGCGTTGCGAAAAGTTTATCTTCTACCAGTACTTTCGCCTTGGTCAGGAGGTTGGTCAGAGTAGATTTTCCGGCATTAGTGTAACCAACAACACCCACATGAAACTGTGCATTGCGTTTGTTCGCTTGGAGGTTACGAGCCTTTTCAATCTTCTGTAGCTTCTTTTTGAGGTCTTTAATGCGCTTTTGTACGAGCCGTTTGTCAGTTTCAAGCTGAGTTTCACCAGGGCCACGGGTTCCAATACCACCCACTTGACGGCAGAGGTGTGTCCACATGTTGGTAAGGCGTGGCATGAGGTACTCATGTTGTGCTATCTCAACCATAATTTGCGCTTCAGACGTTTTGGCGTGTTTCGAAAATATATCGAGAATAATGCCCGAACGGTCTAGTACTTTAACATCGGGTAAACTTGCTTCAATATTACGAATCTGAGATCCCGAGAGGTCTTCGTCAAAGATAACCAGTTCGGCACAGTGTATGTGACTCAACTGGCGTATCTCTTCAAGCTTTCCTTTGCCCACCAATGTAGATGGGTTGTAGGTCTTCATGTTTTGAGTAACAATCTCGACCACTTCAGCTTCTGAAGTCTCTGTTAAGCGTTGAAGTTCTGCAAGGTGTTCTCGCATCACTTTAGGGCGGATTTTACTGGTTGAGATACCGACCAAGATGGCCTTCTCAATAGTTTTTTTTAGCTCTATTCCCACTCAATGGTTCCTGGGGGTTTATGAGTAATATCATAGAGAAGGGCACCAAGGCCTACTGCTTCAACTTTTGTCCAAAGTTGATTCAGGAGAGTGCGGTCCATCTCGTAAAAGTTTGCGGTCATTGCTTCAGTTGAACATACAGGGCGAAGTACTGCCACAGGTTTACCATTAGTAGTAAGAGGGAGGAGTACAACGGGCATCTGCCATATTTCATTATAGAGGTCGTTGTCTAAAAGGAACTCTGTACATATCGCATCAATCGTTCTCAGAATATCAAGACGATCTCGAGTTGAATACTGTTCGACAAGCTCATAGTGAATTGATGGGTCACTATTGACTTGATACACTAAGCGGTTGAGTTCTTTAAAACGGTTGGTGATAGCTGTTGAATTTGTTTCACAATCACGCCAGTCCATTTTATTTTGAATAACAAAAGGTTGTGCATAAGTACGTGCATCACCTTGAACACCGACACTGTGAATCGGGAGAATTTTTCCTTGAATACCGCTTTGAAGGAGGTAATCGGCAAGGCCTTCTATTTGAGGGTTCTCTATATGAGTTCCGTCACTACAAAGAAGACGTACTCCAAGACCGGGGCCTGGGAAGGGGTGTCGCCAAAGAAGTGCATGGGGGATATCCAGCTTAGCTCCTAAATCGCGAACTTCATCTTTGTAGAGCTCAGCAAGGGGCTCAATCACTTTACCTTGTTCAAGAAGTTCCATAACTTTTGGAACACGGTTGTGGTGCGTTTTAATAACGTCGGCATTTTTAGTCCCCCCTGATTCAATAGTATCAGGGTAGATAGTGCCTTGTGCCATAATCCACTGTTCAGGATCGAGGTTCATTCCCTCAATTTCATTATCTTTCACATCAAGAAAGGTGTCACCAATAATTTTCCGTTTTGTCTCTGGCGCAAATTCACCTTTAAGATTTCCGAGAAAGAGATCAGATGCATCCACAATTTTGAGGTTGTTCATGTTGTGGTCTTTAAGAAAAACATCAACTTCAGCACTTTCATTGAGGCGCATAAGGCCGTTGTCAATATGGACACCGATTACACGGTCTTGTCCGAGTACTTTATTGAGGAGTACAAAAGCAACCGTAGAATCTACACCACCTGAAACAAGAAGCAGTACATTTTTATCACCAACCTGTGCTTTAATTTTATTGCTGATCTCATCAACATACGATGCAGCATCCCAATCTTTTGCACATTCACATATATCAATAAAGTTCTCAAGTATTTTCATACCAAACTCTGAGTGGGTTACTTCTGGGTGAAACTGAATGCCATAGCTTTTAAGGGTATCGTTTGCCACTGCAGACTGCTCACAGTCATCGGTAGAAGCGATGGTAACAAACCCTTCAGCAGGAACACTTACTTTGTCACCATGACTCATCCACATAGGGGAGGAATCTGGCAGATCTTTAAGGAGTGGGTGTGGATCTTTAGGAACGAGAAGTTGTGAAACACCATACTCTTGAACTTCACCTACTTCAACCGTACCACCAAGTTTTTGGTTGATAAGCTGATGACCATAACAGATACCGAGTTTTGGAATAGTGAGATTAATAAGGTCACTATTAAAATCAGGACGATCTTCAGCGTAGACGCTTGAAGGGCCTCCAGAAAAAATAATTCCTTTGTAATCCTTAAACGTATCAGCTGATTCAGTAGGGAGAAATATCTCGGAATAGACACCAAGACGACGTACTTTGTTCGCTATTAGGTGTACATATTGACCACCAAAATCGAGAATAGCAATTTTATCTTTCACACAAGTTCCATTGTTAGGTTGTTCACTTCGGCTGGGCCGAGGTCGTTGTTACTTCTTAGTGAGGCTCTCTGCTATAGAGACGAGTGAGCGTACTCCCCATCCTGTAGCACCCCAATTGTAATATTTCCACTCTTTGGTTATGAAGGCAGTACCTGCAATGTCAAGGTGGGCCCAAGTTGCACCTTCAGGTACAAATTCTTGTAAAAAGAGTCCGGCGGTGATTGCTCCAGCCGATTCACTAATATTGCGAAGGTCGGCAACTTTATCGTCGAGCTCGTCACGATACTCTTCTTCGAGAGGCATGTGCCAAAACTTTTCACCATTTGCTTTACCAGATTTTAAAATAGTTGTAGCAAATGCGTCTTTGTTCGAAAAGAGACCAGTCATTTTGGGGCCAATTGCACGGACGATAGCGCCAGTTAAGGTCGCAAGGTCAATAATGTGAGTTGCTCCAATGAGACCCGCTTCGGCGAGTCCATCAGTCAGTACAAGGCGACCCTCTGCATCTGTGTTCTCAACCTGAATGGTTTTACCATTTTTCGCTGTAAAAATATCTCCAGGGAGTGCGGCGTCTTGGCCAGGGCGATTCTCTGCAAGGCATATAACTGCAGATACATTTATAGGGAGCTTAAGCTCTGCGATTGCTTTAAACGCGCCAAGTACTGTTCCTGCACCACCCATATCCATGCGCATTTCCCACATACTGCCCGCAGGTTTTAAAGAAATCCCACCAGTATCAAAGGTAATGCCTTTACCGACAAGTGCAAGCTTCGTCGATTTTGGTGCTTTGCTATGAGTATAATTGAGTGTTACCATGTAAGGGTCGTTTGGACTCCCTTTTCCCACAGTAATAAGTCCGTTAAAGCCTTCTTTCGCAAGTGCTTTTTTGTCTCGTATCGAGATCTCAATACTATCGGTTGCAGCGGCGAGTTTTTTAGCGCGTGCAACAAAATCTTTTGGAGTAAGACTTGAACCTGGTTCATTGATGAGGTCTCGTGTAACAGTAGCGCCAAGGCTGAGCGTCATTTCACGATCAACAATTTTTTGTAAGTGCCGTTTCTCTGATCCGTCGACATAGAGTACAAGGGTTACTGTTTGTTGTTCTGTAGGTTCTGACTTATATCCTGTAAAGCTGTATCCGCCGGTGAGGAAGCCTTGACAGAGTGCTGAGAGGGCTTCATCTTTAATTTTAGGCAGCACTAACGCGATAGAATCATGTTTTCTTTTTTGAGCAAAACCAGAAACGTGGTAGGCGGCAATTCTGAGGTGCTCTGTAGTGTCAAGACCTTTGGGTTCAGCAATTTCATGAATAATAGTTTCAGGAGCTCCTTGAAGAACTTGTGTGCCACTGAGTCTACTTTCTTCGAGCTGTTTGATTATTTCTTTTGATTCTGATGATACATGAGCACTAGGAGTTGAGAGCTGTACACTCCCTTTTTTACAAAAAATCACCAGTGGTTCTGCTATGGATTTTGCTTGAGCTATTGTTCTGAGTTCAATGTTCATTATATCTACCTCTAAAAGACTTAGGTTCGAATGTTTCCCAGGGTGAAGACCATGAGTCAAAAACAATCAAATCCTTATGAAATATATTATTTTACAAGGATTTATAAAGAATTGCAACGAATTGCAGTTATTAGAAACAAAAAAAGGTCAACTTTGAGTTGACCTTAAATACTGATTAAAAGAGAATGTTATTCTTCGTCTTTCTTACGAGTAACTTCTTTTCTTGTCTTTCTTTTACCTGATGTAATTTTGTCATATTTCTTAGCGAAACGGTCAATACGTCCTGCAGTATCGAGTCTATGAACTTTTCCAGTCCAAAATGGGTGAGAGTCTGAAGTCACCTCGCATTGAATAATGTAGTGCTCAACACCGTCGATCTCTTTGGTTTCTTTAGAGGTCATGGTTGATTTAGTAGCAAATTCAGCTTTAGTACTAGCATCAATAAAAACTACTGGGCTGTATGATGGATGTAATCCTTCTTTCATATAAGTATCCGTTAAAGTGTCACGTTTTAATTCGTTGCAAATATAGAACTATTTGACTATTAATCAATGAATTATTCCAGTGATAGTGAATAAAAAAGGGCTTTTTATTAGCTTTGACCCTTATTAGGGATAATTGTTAGGCGTATGGTTCACTGTTTTCGCAAAAATATCAAGATAGGAGTGCTCATAGGCTCTCTTTTAAGTCTTTGTGTATTCATTGGGTGCAGCAGTGACGGTGAGTACGAATTTAAGTCAAAAATGGGTCAAAAGGTGGTGCTCGAGCAGTTTCCAGATTCCCTCGACCTTGATAGTGCCAAAAAAATCCGACATTACAAACAAGATACCACTCACCGAAAAAAGAAGCTTGAGATGGACCTTGAGACTGCTTTGGTAAGAAAGCCTCAGATGAGTGGTTCAAAAAGTGGAACTTCTGGTCAAAAAATTAAAACCAAAAAGTTTATCACAAAGGAACTTTTTGTTGAGCGCTTCTCTAAACAGATTACAAAAATGAAAAATGATCCTCAGAATAGAGGCTTGTTTATGAGTATTACACCACGCACGAGGATGAGTATCAAGCAGGTACTCTCAAAACAGTACAATACCTATGCAACCGCCATACCAGATGTGCTCATAAAATATGAGTTAAAAGCACTTAATCCGACAATAGATTTTAACGCCATTCCAAAAGGTACTCCTGTGATTATTCCAAGAGTAGACCTTTTTAAGTAGTAGAGTATATGAGAAAAGAGATAGAAAAACGCAGAACCTTCGCTATTGTGTCCCATCCGGATGCAGGTAAAACCACTATTACCGAAAAGTTTCTTTGGTATGGTAAGGTCATTCGCGAAGCTGGTCATGTTCGTGCAAAACAGAACCGTTCACATACAACTTCTGACTGGATGAAAATTGAACAGCAACGGGGTATTTCGGTTTCGTCATCGGTGCTCAACTTCCCTCATGGAAACTCTCAGTTTAATCTACTGGATACTCCGGGTCACCAAGACTTTAGTGAAGATACCTATAGAGCACTCACTGCGGTTGACTCTGCTCTGGTACTCCTCGATTCGGTGAATGGTGTAGAACGACAAACGATTAAATTGATGGATGTGTGTCGACTTCGTAAAACTCCTATTATCACCTTTATCAACAAAATGGATCTCGATGGCAAAGATGCCATTGATCTTATTGATGAAATTGAAGAAATTTTGAAAATAAAATGTGCCCCATTTTCCCTTCCAATCGGCTACGGAAAGCTTTTTAAAGGGGTCTATTCAATTATTGATGACACCCTACATTCATATTCAAAAGATGGAAGTGAGCAAGAGGTAGTACAACTCTCGGGGATTGATGACCCAAAACTAGACGACCTTTTTGATGAGCGTGATGTAACCGAGCTTCGTGACCGCTACGATCTGGTTACTGGAGTAATGGAGCCTTTTGATCAAGAAGCTTTTTTAAATGGTGATCAGTGCCCTGTTTTTTATGGCTCTGCCATTGCTAACTTTGGAGTAAAGCAGCTCCTTGATACCTTTGAGCGATTAGCACCACCACCACTTCCTCGTGATACTGATGTTCGGGTTGTTGATCCACACGAAGAGAACTTTTCTGGATTTATCTTTAAAATTCAAGCAAATATGGACCCGAAACACCGAGATAGAACGGCTTTTATGCGTATCTGTTCGGGTAAATTTGAGCGTGGTTCAAAGGTGATTCATTGTCGTACCGGTAAAAAACTGAGCATGGCAGCTCCAACGTCATTTATGGCTAAAAATAAAGATATTCTCGATGTTGCCTATGCTGGTGATATTGTTGGAATAAATGATCCAGGAATGTTTAATATAGGTGATACTCTGACTGCAGGCGAAAAATTTAAATTTCATGGTATCCCACATTTTGCTCCTGAATATTTTGCCAAAGTTACTCTTGAGAATCCTTTGAAATCGAAGCAGATGAAAAAGGGACTCGATCAGCTTTCAGAAGAGGGAGCAACCCAGCTTTTTCAACCCATACAGTCGCCTACAGCTATTATTGGAGTTGTTGGAGAATTGCAATTTGATGTTCTAAAACACCGATTAGAGTATGAGTATCAAGCTAATGTTATCCTTGATCGATTTAATGTGTTTGAAGCGCGTTGGATTGTAGGGGATAAAGAAGAGATCAAAAAGTTTGTAAAAGAGTATGGTTTTAATTGTTCAAATGATAAAGAGGGGAACCTAGTCTGTCTCTTTCCTAATGAGTTCAAACTCAACCTTGCTGAGAAAAACTACGAAGGTCTCACCTTTGAAAAGACAATGGAAAATTAAAAGAAAATAACCCTATACTTCGCAAATACGAATAGGTTTACTGTCTGAATGTTTCTCTTCATTGTAGTTGAGAATAATACATTCACTTTTTTTCTGAGCTTCGATGTTGATTATAAGTCTATCAGCAAGTTTACGAGAGATATAGAGGCCGCGGCCATGGGAATCAAGGAGTCCTTTAGGAAAGCCTTTTTCACCATTAGTTATTTGTCGATCAAGCCAGTAGAGTATTGTTTTTGAGTCGAGTTTTCCACCGTTGTCAATGATAGCAATACCGTTCTTTTCACTATCTTTTCCGTGCCAGATCTCAATAGCTTCTCCTTCAGGAAGGACAAAGTCACGGTCCCACATGTTTTTCTTTGAACCGTCTTCACTTTTTGCCCCATAAAAGAGGGCGTTAGTCATAAGCTCGGTTAACACAACTTTGAGTTTATCGATATTGTGTTTAAGTCCATAAAGCTGTGTAAGGTTTTCGCAAATTTCGTCAATCTGTCTGGGAGATCTGAGCAATATTTTTTTGACTTTAGTACGCTTTTTAAGATACTTCTCAAGCCCAAAGATATCTTTAGAGATGAGTTTACTCGTTGCATCAATAATTTCAGTAGAGTCAAATGGTTTGGGGACTGGAATGATATTTTCAATTGAGTAATCTTTGATGAGATTCATGTTGCTCTCAATATTTTCATCAGTCAGAAGCAGTCGACTAGCGGTCGGACATATTTTCCGCGCTTCACTCAAAAGTTTATAGCCATTTGAGTCGGTTAATTTGACTTCAGATATGATAAGATCAAAATCTTGGGTTTTAAGTCGCTCCATAGCATTAAAAAAGTTATCCACAACAGTTATGTGATAGCCGTTTTTAATGAAATCCTGATGGAGGGATCCCCGTTCAATACCCTTGTTCTCAACGATAAGGATTTTGTTTGTGCTGATTGTTAGATATTCGTGCACTGTTCCTGACCAACTATTTCTTTACTACCCGATATTTAAAATATGCATTATGTAAAAGAAAAAGTGGTTTATTTTTACAATGAAGTCTTTTTCCTATATCGAGTTCAGAAGTGTTATTTTGGGGAATAAATACCTCGATTACGCTCTGCAATGTTATTTTTGGATATAGAGATGGAGACCTTTTTAAAAATGTTGGAGAAATGATGAATGTATTGATACTCTGTGCAGGGTATGGCTCTCGACTAGCGCCATTAACTGATAGAATTCCTAAACCCATGGTTAAAATAGCCGATAAGACCGGGCTTGAGATTCAAATTGAGGGGTGTGCTGGGCTAAATTACTCCAATATGTGTATTAATACACATCATCTTGCCGAACCGCTGCATACCTTTGCAACAGAACTTCCTATTCAAAAGGTCTTTTTTGAACCAGAAATTTTGGGAACGGGTGGTCCTCTTCATAGAATGTATAATGAGGGCTACACTGATGACCTCTTGGTTATAAACTGCGATATTTATCACGATTTTGACCTTCAGAAATTTGTGTCAGAGGCTCAAGGGTCATATTATTCACTCTTATTAATCGATAATGAACAGTTTAATAGTGTCGAGGTGACCGAAGGTATGGTTACCGGTGTGCGTAAGGTCTTTTCAGAAAAAGAGAGTACTTCCCTTAAAACTTTTTCAGGGGTCTCTTGGTATTCCAAGGAAGCTCTTGCGGATATACAAAAAGAACATTTTAGCATTGTATCATTTTGGAAAAATGCAGCCTCACACGGTAAGTTTGGTAGAGCTTTAGAAAATAATGAAACAGTGTGGATCGACATTGGGACGCCTCAAGGGCTCTATGAGGCATCTTTTGATCGCGCTACGAAAATAGGGGCCCCCCTTGTCAATGGTTCATTAGTAGGGGATAGTGTACAGCTTCTGGATGATGTTTCTATTAAAGATTCAATTATACTTGATGGCACTATTCTTTCGGGTGATGAATACGATAAGGCAATTGTGGGTGAAGGGATCGCATGGCAGCTCTAGAAGCCAGAGAATTAAGAGGGGCCTCAGAGTGCATCTCAACCTATTTACACGAAAAAGGAGTTGCAGTGCCTTCTGAGCTTTCTCTCGCAGGGCAGGCAGCTTCAAGTCGACTCTATTACAGGATTCCCAGTGAATCCATGAGCTATGTATTAATGCAGGCTCCAGAAGTTGATAGTGATTTTGATCGGTTTATCGAGATAACCCAGCTGTTACAAAAAAGTGGAGTACGGGTTCCAGAGCTGTATGTTGTGGACAGAGAAAATGCTCAAATGCTGATAGAAGATTTGGGCACGGTAATGTTATGGGATAATTGGCAGCATCTTCATGAGGTCGCTCAGTATAAGCAGGCAATAGATGCGTTAATTACATTACAAAAGGCGCCTATAACCAGTAGTATGATCTCTGAGCCAAAAACTTTTGACCAAGAGATGCTCGAATGGGAGACGCGTTATTTTACGGAAAATTATCTTACTGTTTATGAGTGCCTCAGTGATGATGAGCGGCGCAGTCATCGCTGTGAATGTATTGATTTAGCACAAGCAGTCGACTCTCATAAAAAAGTATTTATGCACCGAGATTTTCAATCTCAAAATATCATGATTACAGGGGATGAAATTGCCTTGATAGATTATCAAGGAGCGAGAATGGGGAGTTATTGTTATGATCTCGCCTCCCTTGTTTGGGATCCTTATTGTACTCTTTCAATAGAGATTGTTGATCAATTGGTACGGTACTATTATGAATCAGCAGAAATAGAATTGCCCTATGCAGAGTTTTATAGGGAGTTTATTGAAGCGTCGCTCCAGAGAGTTATGCAGGCGTGCGGAGCCTACTCCTTTTTATCCGACACCAAAGAGAAGGTGGAGTATAAAAAGCATTTGCAGCCTGGTTTAACCATCTTAAAAACAGTTCTTTCTGAGTATGATGGCTTGCCGACTTTAAAAAATATTCTGAGTCGATAAGTTTTCTAAGGTTCGATTAGTTGTTTAAAACAAAAAGGCCCCTGAGAATGTTCTCAGGGGCCTTTTTTATAGTCTTTGTATTTACTGTGGGATCACAAGCTCTTGACCTGGAAAGATAAGGTCAGGATCTTTGATTTGATCTTTATTTGCCGAGTAAATCTGTGGCCACTTAAAGGCATCGCCATAAATTTCGTCGTTCTCTGCAATTCTCCAGAGACAGTCACGACGCTCAGGAATGAGTCGAACAGTGTAGGTGTTACCACGCATTGCTGCACGAGCTTCTTTAGATGCGAGAAGTGCATCTTCGAGTCCGGTGATTTTACCATCAAGACGAGGGAAGATAGCAATTTTGTTTGCTTTAATTGATTCAACCTCTTTGTCCGCTATATCGAGTTGTTTACTCCACTCTGCAAGCATTTCAGAGTACTCAGATTCAAAACTCTGAATTTGCATAGTGAGATCATCGATTTTTTGAGCAAATGTGTCAAATTCTTCTTGGGTAATACCAACAAAATCGAGCATCTCTTGCCAGAGTGATTCAATTTGACTTTTACTATTGGTGAGCTGGCCTTGAAGGTCGGCGATATCTTTCTCAAGTTGGTCGATCTGTTGTTTGGCAGTCCCTTCTCTATCTTGCTCTTTTTTGAGCTCAACAAGGTACTGGTCATACGTCATCTCTTCTTGTGCAAAACTATTTGTAGCAGCAATAAGAAGAATAGCAGTGAGTATACTTTTAAATAATGTCATCACGTCTCCTATTTTCTGTTTTTGAGTTCTGCAAACTCTTGTTCATGTTGTGCAAGAAGTGCCTGTACATCAGCTAACTCTTGTTGTAGTGTTGCTTTTTGGCGCTCAAGCTCAACTACTTTTTGTTCTGCTGCATCTGCTGCAGATTTTTGTTGTTCAAGCTTATCAAGGTCTTCTGGAGAAGGCATTTTTGTACACCCAACTGCAACGAGGATTAATCCTACTGTAGCAGCTTTAAAGGTGTTAGAGAGTAATGTTTTCATTGAATGATACTCCGATATGGTTCGGGTTACACTTATTATACCTTTAATATAAGAAAAAACGCCCCATTTCAAATAAATGGGGCGTTTTTATCTCTAAAAGTTAAAAATAACAGTCAAATTACTCGGTAAATCCTATGGATGATACCTATAGTAGGTTGCAGATAAGGGAGGGAGGCATACATCAATACTCTGTCCAAAATGGCCTTTTCCTTCTGGAATACTTTGCTTTCCACCATCATTACCCATATTACTTCCGCCAAACATATCTGAATCAGAGTTGAAAATCTCTTCATAGTATCCTGGTTTTGGTACGCCAAATAGATAGGAATCTCTTGGAACAGGGGTAAAATTAAATATTGCAATGATCATATCATTTTGATCTCGACCCTTACGAGCAAATGCAACAATAGAATCGGCAGCATTATCACACTCGAGCCATTCAAAACCTTCATAAGAATCTTCAACTTCCCACAGACAGTTTGAGCTGGTATATATGCCATTCAAATTTTTAATAACTGATTGCATTTGAGAATGTTTGCCATCATCAATAATATGCCAATCGAGTCCTTGATCGGCATTCCACTCGTGATATTGCCCAAATTCAGAGCCCATAAAGAGGAGTTTTTTACCGGGATGTGCAAACATAAAGCCATAGGTAAGACGGAGGTTTGCAAATTTTTGCCAATCATCACCAGGCATTTTATTAATCATTGAACCTTTGCCATGTACTACTTCGTCATGAGACAATACAAGCCAAAAGTTTTCGGTAAATGCATAGAGCATTGCAAACGTGAGTTCGTTTTGATGAAACTGTCTATGGATGGGCTCTTTCTCAATATAGTAGAGGAAATCATTCATCCAACCCATATTCCATTTGTAATGATAGCCTAAACCGTCATGCTCAGGGGGTTTGGTAATACTTGGATATGACGTTGACTCTTCTGCAACCATAAGTGCATGAGGAGCCTCTTGACGTATAATGCTGTTGAGGTGTTTAGTAAAGTCAAGGGCCTCGATATTGATATTATCACCATATTTATTGGGAACCCATTGACCATGTTCACGACCATAATCAAGGTACAACATTGAAGCAACCGCGTCAACACGAAGACCATCTATATGGAACTCTTTGAGCCAGTAGAGCGCATTGGCAATAAGAAAGTTTGAAACTTCAGTACGGCCATAATTAAAAATATACGTTCCCCAGTCTGGGTGTTCACCCTGACGAGCGTCAGCATGTTCATAGAGGGCAGAACCGTCAAATTTGCCAAGTGCGTGGGCATCTTTTGGAAAGTGAGCAGGTACCCAATCAAGAATAATACCAATGTTGTTGGCGTGGCACGCATCAATAAATCTTTTGAGCTCTTCTGGGCTGCCATAGCGGGCTGTCGGTGAGTAATAACCGGTTACTTGATATCCCCATGATTGATCGAGCGGATGCTCAGCAAGAGGCATCAGTTCAATATGAGTAAACCCATGGTCGCGCACGTAGGGAATGAGCTCATTTATAAAATCTTCATATTGATAGAAGTCACCATTCTCTTTCTGTCTCCATGAAGCGAGGTGCACTTCATAGATACTCATAGGTTGATTAACAAAATCTGATTGTGTATGACGTGCAACCCAATCCTCGTCATTCCATTGGTAGGTACTTGGAGCAACAACAACAGAAGCTTGATTGGGTCTCATTTCACTAAATTTTGCGTATGGGTCAATTTTAACCATCATTTCGCCAAAACAGCTCCGTATCTCGTACTTGTAAAGTTCCCCAGCAGAGAGTTCAGGAATAAAGAGCTCCCAAATGCCACTGTTTCTCATACGCATTGGATTTCTACGGCCATCCCAGCTATTGTAATTACCCACAACTGATACTGATTGAGCGTTCGGTGCCCATACTGCAAAGAGAATCCCCGTTACACCTTGGTGGGTTACTTGGTTCGCTCCAAGAATATTATAAAGCTCATAGTGAGTTCCCTGACTAAAGAGATGCATATCAAATTCACTGATGAGTGGTGCATAACAGTAAGGGTCTTTTTGTCTGTAGCTGTCTGAGTCGGTCATGAAAATCTCTAACTCATAAGTGTAGAAATATTCATTGTAGGGGAGAGTTGCTTCGAAGAAACCTGAATCACCTAATTTGATAAAGTCAAAACTGGTATTGCTTTCAGTATTATGACCAATAACAAAATAGGCTGTAGGGTGCATTACCCGAATAACATTAAATTTCCCTTCAGAGGTTTCTTTGACATGTTGACCTAAAATCGAGAAGGGGTCATGAATGTTTTTATTGTGAAATACATCAATCTCTTCTTGAGTGAGTGTGGTGTAGTCGTGCCATTTAGGCTTAAGAGGTGATACCCCTGGTATTAGTTCTGTAGATTCTGTCACAGTCGACTCCATTATAGTACTCAGATAAAATTATAAAATCAAAATAATAAACTTTTTAGGGATTTTGGCTGGAATTTAACGGGTTTGTAAAATTAAAAGATACAGAAGAGGAAGAATTTTGATGGGTAAAAGTTATTCACCCTGAAGGGTAATGACTAGAGCTCTGCTCCCGCCGTGATCGCGGTGCTCCCCTAGGTAAATCCCCTGCCATGTGCCGAGATTGAACTGTCCATTAGTGATAGGGATAGTAATACTTGCCCCCAGTGTACTCGATTTAAGGTGGGCGGGCATGTCATCGTCACCTTCATAGTCGTGTTGATAATAGGGCTGACGTTCAGGTATTGATCGATTAAAATGCAATTCAAAGTCAATTCGCACGGTAGGATCTGCATTTTCATTTATAGTGAGGGATGCAGAGGTGTGTTTAATAAGTATATGAGCCAGGCCAATAGCAATATCAGTGAGTTCGGGGATAGCAGCTAACACATCATGAGTAATGAGGTGAAAACCGCGTGAGCGTTGATTGAGTTGAATCTCTTTTTGAACCCACATAGTATTAAATGTTTTGAAGAATATCTTCGATTATTTGATTCAGATCCGTCTGATATTGATCGGCAAACCAGCGTACAGCTTGTGGTTTTTCTGCATGGGGTGTTTTTGAAAATTGAGTAAACTCGTGGGCATTCATACGTGCAGTGGCATAACGCATGGCTGCGCCAACATCATGGACTTTTTGTCCATTCTGTTCAACAAGCATGTTACCGAGTTCGATAAATTGATTTGCCATATCATGAAGAGTCAATGATTTTGAGTTACTCATAAGTGCCTTTATAGGTTGATGCAGATACTGAGGTATGCGCTCACTGAATAGACTGTTGCATGAATATTCGTGATTTTTATTTCCTCAGTGGCTTTGGTTTGATATTCAAAACGTTTGGCGCTCATATCAATACCAGTAGAGACTATGTCAAGCCATTTGGCTTCAAGTGAGAGGGAAGCAAAAAGGTTACCCCAGCCTCTATCGATAACATCGCCATAGTTAAGGAGATGATTGTAGCCAACTTTTGCTCTAAGGATCGGCTTAACAAATGCTCGTTTTCGGCTCTCTCCATTGAGTGAGACATAGATAGGGATAAAGAGAGCATCCATGTTTATTGAGGGATCGAGGGTGAAAGGCGCTGATATCTGAAGCCCTGCCCCAAAATAGACAAATTGATTTACCGTAAATCGGTCGAGTGAATAAAAGACATAATGAATGTCAGTAAGATACGAAGGCTCTAATTGAGACTCAATTGATTGAGAAATGTTACCTGCCTGGTCTTCTTCGGCATTAAATGGTGAATAGAAACTGTAGCCACCCGAGACAATTATCTGGTCAGCAAAGAGCTCTAGCGGTAAGAGTATTAGGGTAATTGCAATTACCCAGTAAATAGTACGGATCATAGTTAAGAGACTGTGTTAAAAAGTTGTTCAAATTATACATATTTGGTTGTTTATTATAAAGAGTGCTGTTCTATGTAAGGGATTATTTACCTAAGCACTCGGTTTTCTCACAAAAGAACACAGAGATCTCTGTCTTTGAAGTATTTTATTCATATCCAGATAAGTGATAAGTACAGTACTGTAATCTGGATTGCTTAACCCAAAAGTATTACGTATAGGGGTGTATATAGGGTGAATATCTACTGGTTGAGAGTAGTTGTAGTGTTGTTATTATGCACTAGTTCTGTGCAGGCTGATAAGTTTGCGGTTAAAACCTTTGCATGTAAAAATGGCGTAATGGCTCAGAGTGTGACAGGAGGGACTGTTTCCCCGGTACTCGATTCGGTAGATAGAGACTCATGGCTTCAATTGGAGGCGTTTCCTGATACTAGTGCCGGTTTTGTCTTTTCACATTGGCAAGCATTCGTTCCTCGGCATGCATCAATCACCAACTCTTTTACTAAGGTAACAGAAGTTACTGCACCATCTGCTCCAAGTATATCAATTTGTGCTCAATTTTATAATACCTATTCTCTTACTATCACAGCTTCTCCAGGTGGGCAGGTAAGTGATTCGTTGTTACATAATATAAAACATGGTACCGGAACAGCTATTTCGGCTCGAGCGGATCGTCGCTATAGGTTTTCCCATTGGATAATTACGAGGGGTGGACCTGATGTTACATTATTAGATACCTTTACTACAGCGACTTCTGTTTTTGTTGAGGCTGATGCTGAGATTAATGCACATTTCATGCCCCTGGTAAAACTTACGATTTTAGATAGTGCTGGAGAATTCATTGACTCACTCTTTGTCCCTCAAAATGTACCGACTCATATTACTCCCCCCTTTAAGCGAAATGACTTTAAAAATATTGCATGGACAACACAGTCGAGTACTATTGTCATTGATGGGGAACATTCATTTACTCCTTTAGTAACCGTTCAAAATGACGGTGTGGTTAGGGTCGATTATAAGCTCAAAGAGATATATCCTATAACAGAACAACTGATAGCCTATTTGTGGAATACCCATGGAGTAGTAGAGGATAGCACACACCCAGAGATGATGGCTCTCTCTATTGATGGAATAGGAAAACCACTAAGAATTAAAGCAAAGGGAGTAGCGGGGGATTCCTTAACACTTGTTTATTATAAAAATAATAGATTATTTAATCACCCTTTTCAGGCTAGCGCAATAGGAGACTCGGTAGTAATTGAGATACCAACGGTTCAAATCGGTGAACGAGTATATGCCGGGTTATATAGACCTCAGAAACAGTCTACTGGCGATTCAGTCATAGTTCAATATGATGTTGGCCACTCTGTAGTGATAAGTTCAGAGCAGGGAACAGTGTCACCAAGTAACACTATTACACTCTTTGATGGTGAGACGAAATCAATACATGCAATTCCTTTTTACGGGTATCTTTTTAACAAATGGGTAATAGACTCAACAACTACTCAAGTGAGTGGTTCAGTAATCAATGATTCAATTGAAATTTCGGTACTATCAGATGCACAAATACATACTGTGTATCAGGTTGATTCTGCAGTACAGCCACAGATAGACATAGAGAACATTAATAGCTATCACTTTCCAGAAATATGTTTTGATTTTTCTCTCACTGATTCAGTATCAGGTCAGGTTATACCAAAAGTTGATAGGGATAGACTACTCCTTTGGCAAGAGCATGGGGATAGTAGTCAGATAGAGACAAGTCATGGCCGTATTGAAAATTTTACTGTCACACAAACAAGAGAAAAACGTACCGTTTTATTTGCCATAGATGAGAGCTACTCTATGGACCAATATATGTCACCACTCCAAGATGAGCTTCACTCCTATATTCTCCATATGGATAGTTTTAGTCAGGTGGGTATTCTTGGATTTGATGGTGAAATACGAGAGTATACCTCTATAACATCCGATACAGCACAGCTTAATAAAGCTGTGGCGCGTTTGCGTACTATCATTCACACCTCAACCAACACTATTGATGCTGTCTATAGAGCGATAGAATCTATTAAACATCATGTTGGTGAAAAAGCTATTTATCTTGTTGCCGATGGAAGTGTCGGTGATAATTTTCATACGGTTAGTGATGTAACAGATTTGGCATTGCAGTATGATATTGCAATCTATAGTTTTTGGATAGAAGATTCAACGACAACTATTTGGGAGAGAGCGGCACTTCTCACCGGTGGCTCAGTAATAAAAAATATACCGAGAGATTCACTTGTAGAGCAATTGAGTTTTGTAGAAAGCAGTTTATACGATGATTATCGACTCTGTTATTCTTCTCCGGATACTATTGCTAATGGAGATCGTTATCGCGTTTCACTCGAAACAGCACTTTCGGTGAGTGGCCAAGAAGGTAAAGATACTACTGAGTGGATCGAAAATGATAAAACCCTCAAAATTACTCTTACCCCAGCAACCGATTCGCTGCTCACTGTTTCTGTACCCATATGGCAGGAACTTCCTATTGGTGTATTGATATCGAGTAGTGAACCTATTGTTGCAGCGCAACTTTTTTATAGAACAACAGGATCATTTTTTTATGATGTCGTTGATTTAGAACATCAATTAGGTGACCATTATTTGGGAACTATTCCGCATTACATTGCTCTGAAGCCTGGTGTTGAATTTTATATAGCAGTCACCTCTGCTGATAACCAAAATATGTATGCTCCCTATACAAAACTTGGGTATCCTGTACAAAATCATCCATACTACATTGCAATCGAAAATAGTGCACCAGAAGTGGTGCCCACCGCTAATACCTGTTATATACGGGGGGCAAAAGAATTTATTACAACGGGTATGGTTTTAGATCCAGAGGGGGTAACTGCTTTGGAAATCAGGTATCAGTTTGAACACTCTCCGCTATTGTTTAATGACGTTGTTACAGTGTACAGTGATGGGGGTTTTAACTACGCTATCCCTCTACAGGATTCACTTCCTGTAGAGTATCAATTTACAAGTAGGGATGGGTATGGTGCACAGGGGCATTTTCCATTTAATGGCTTTATCAGAAAGGAACTTTGTCTTACTCTTCCAACACCAATAGCTACACTGATAAACCCAGAGCCAGGAAGTACACAGCATTTTAAGAATAGTGCACAGATTCTTTTTACACTCAATGGGTATTCAGTAGCTGATTCTATAGAGATACACTATAGAATTAATGGAGCTGATAATCTTTTTACTTCAACCTCAATTGTTTCACCCGGAGATATCATCCAGATCCATGCTTCGGATACGCTTTATTTCTACAGCATGTCTCGCTCAAAACATTTTTCATCAAGTAATATAGACTCTTTGTCTGTAGTTAAGATACCGCAACTTACTCAGCCTACTATTGCAACAACTGCAATCTTTCAGAATGATACTATTCTATACAAAGAGTTTGCCTCTTTGCTCGTACAGTCTATTGATAGTACAGTGGACTCTGTAACTGTTTTTGCAGAATTACTCGATAGCACTCATCAATGGTCAAATATCCCTTTTGATACATTGGAGCTGAACAGATGGTTTAATAGTACCTCTACAGGCATGGCACGGTTTTATACAAAGGCACCATTTGCTCTTCCAAGTGATACCATTAATCTGATGCTTTTTCAAATTCCAGATAGTATTATTGAACCTGTAGATATACCGGTTCAAAATGAGAGTTCCCAAAATGAGAGTTCTCAAGATGAGCTACAAACGAGTTCATTTGAAATACATGAAAGCTCAGAGAATGAGGTAGACCTTGGTATTATTTCGTGGATTGTGGATAGAGATGGTGATGGTGTTGGTGAAACAGTGTATATCAGATCACGATATGGAATATCTCTCACTTCAGCAGTAAAGCCAATGATCCTTTTTTATCCCGAGAGTGATAGTGCTCGTATTGTGACTCCTTATACTATGGAAAAAGGGGGAGATGAAATCCGGTTAATACTGAGTACAGGCCAGAGTGCACTCGTTTCTGAGAGTGTTATGCAGCAGAGCCGGCTCTATCTGCAGGTTCCTCAAGAATGGAGCCAATTAGCGGCGCCACACTCTATCGTAATAGGGGATAGTGTCGCTCCGATTATCACAGGATTAGAAAGAGTTCCAGGGCAAGAGGGCCAGGGTGAAATTGATATACGTAAACGTCAGGACCATTTTATATTCACCTTTTCAAAACCTATGGATATGCTCACTATAGACACCGAAATTTTTAATGAGTCATTTTATTTTAATGAAACCTGTAATTCACAACTGAATAGAGAGGATCGTAAGGCTGTAACGTATAGGAATATTATTCCAATAGACAGTAGCTATAGTCAATTTTATGTGCGATTTGATGACAAGGAAGAACCCCTTGTTGGAGGCTGTGTAGGAATTGATGGAACTCAGGCAATTCGGGACGTTTCGGGTAATGGTATTCCAAAGCAATTAATGAACGTAACGGGAATACAGCGTACCGGAGTGCTCGATATGGGGATATTCCCCGCTGTTCTTTCGTTGTCTGAGACATTTGATCAGCCAAGTGGATTATTTGAAGGTTTACCTATAGATTCACTTGAGGCTGGTCGATTTGGCCTCACTCTTGCCTGTGACTCAAGCTTCAGCTCAGAGGTATTTATATATACGGTACAGGGGACCTTTGTCCATCATATGAGCTATCGTTACTCTAGAAATTTAATGAATTTCAATGACGTGAGGGGAGAATATGGTACGATGCACTATCTTTTTTGGGATGTGCGCGGGCAAGACGAGAGAAAGGTTGGAACGGGGGTTTATCTGTGGCGAGTCATAATTCGATACGAGAACGGCACAAGAGAGCGTTATATGCTGAAGTCTGGATTGATACGTTAGTAGATGATACCTTTGGATATAAAAAAACGTCTTTTGAAGATTCAAAAGACGTTTAAGCGGAATGGACGAGACTTGAACTCGCAACCCCCTGCGTGACAGGCAGGTACTCTAACCAATTGAGCCACCACTCCGGTTCTGGGCAATATATAGTTTCCTAGAAAGTTGATGTCAAGGAACTTTTTAGGAAACTATTGTTTTAGTTCGAAATCTATAAGCATGACTGAAGCTGCTTATAGAAAATAAGAACGTTCAGAATTCAGAATGTAAAAATCCTTCAGCTGAGGCTTTCCTAATCAACAACCTGCAGAAGGCCCCCTTTGTGTATTGAGGCAAGCAAAACTTATAACTGTGAGCATTCTCAGAGAATAATGTTTGATAAGGATTAAAAGAAACGGTACACTGCATTTATAGTGAAAATAGAATAGCTCTGTTTGAAGAGGAAATAACAACAGAAGTTACTTGTGAATAAAAATTAAGAAAGGGGAGAACATAAAAAAAGACCTCTTAGTTTCCTAAGAGGTCTTTTAAGCGGAATGGACGAGACTTGAACTCGCAACCCCCTGCGTGACAGGCAGGTACTCTAACCAATTGAGCCACCACTCCTAAAATGGGCGACACAAGATTTGAACTTGTGACCCTCTGCTTGTAAGGCAGATGCTCTAGACCAGCTGAGCTAGTCGCCCTTTTTATCGCTCTTTGCAATAATCGCCCAAGGGATGATTACTACATAAGCAATGGTAAGTAAAATAGGTGCATATGTAATTGATAGCGGGCTATCATACACTGGACCGATCTTTGGATCTTGACCCTGTGCAAGTAGAATAAATCCTACTAAAACAGTTGCAACTCCTAGACCAAGTAGAACAAAATTTTTCTTTGTGAAAAGTTTGTCTCCCTGTTGTGTCATCGGGTTGTGCTCCTTGTTTTAACGAGGCTAAAGATACATATTATAGAATTAGAGTTCAAGGGAAAAAGGTAAAAAAGTTAAAAAAAAGTTATAAAGTTTTAAGTTATTTGAAGGGCTGCTGAGACGCTCGCTCTAACCCCTTTTAAATAAAGGAGTTAGTCTTTTGCGTAATTTAATCTTGTATGATACATTCCTTCAAGAGATGCCAAAAAAGCTTTTTTCATGAGCGGTAATTCAGAGAGAGTGAGCCCTGAATCATCCATTTGATTCTCTTTAAGTTTCATATCAACAGCTTGATTTATAATTTCTTTAAAATCTTTGGTCTCAGGATTACTAATTGACCGAGCCATCGCTTCAAGGGTGTCGGCAATCATTAAAATAGCAGTCTCTTTACTCTGAGGTTTAGGGCCAAGGTGGCAAAAGTCTTTAGACTTAATTGCTTTGCCTGGGTTATCTTTCACCGCTTTTCTATAAAAGTATTGAATAACTGTAGTACCATGGTGCTCGGGAATACTCGAAATAATAAGGGGGGGGAGTTGATACTTCTCGGCAAGGGTAATACCTTCGGTAACGTGTGAGATAATAATATCTTTGCTTTCCCATGGATCAAGACCTTCGTGTACATTCTTTGCCATGCCCTGATTTTCGGTATAATAGAGTGGTTTCTGTGTTTTACCAATATCGTGATAGAGTGCCATAACTCTTACTAAGAGGCTATTAGCATTAATAGCACTCGCTGCCTTCTCGGCAATGTTTGCCACCATAATAGAGTGGTGAAAGGTACTAGGGACTTCGGTAGAGATAAGCTTCAGGGCGGGGTGATTAAAGTCAGAGAGCTCTATGAGGGTCATTGTTGTGGTAATCTTAAAGAGCTTTTCAAATATGGGGAGGAGCAAAAATGAACCGAGTCCAATTGAGAGGGTCACGCTCAGTGCACCATACGCCATTTTGATGTAGACGTTATTGAAGTTATTACCCAGGAGTGAAAGGGTAATAATCAGCAAACTATAGATAAATATTGAGAGGAAACAGGTTGTGATAAACTGCCAGCGGTATCGAATGTTTTGCAGGGCATAAGCCGTTGTCATCCCGAGAGCTAACGCTACGATAGTCATATTGAGATCGTATCCGCACATCATACCATAATAGAGACTAAAATAGATTGAGAGTATAAACCCTGTTTTAACCGAAAAGAGCAATACTCCTAAAATACTCGCTACAATTATCAGATGGAGATACATGGTTTCTGTAGTGTCTATAAGAACATCGGGTCGAGCAATTTTGAGGAAGTCAATAATAAGTTGGGTTCCAAAAAAGAGGCAAAATTGAATGATCATCACCGTTGCAAGGGCGTGAATTTGTGTGTTGGTTTTTATTTCGTGTTTTTGATAGAGGATAAAATAGGCCCCCAAGAAGAGGGTAGAGATAATAATAAGCAACCATCGTCCTATGAGGGGTAGATATGACTTGTAGTTCTCTTGAGTCTGTTCTGTTTGACGCTTAAGCTCTTTGAGCACGTTAACATGATAACTGGTGACAAGGTCCCCAGGGCGTAAAATATCCATACCTTTATAGATTTTACCTTCGTACAGATCTACGCCAGTGCGGGCAAGCTCTCTACGCTTTTGGGTTTCAGATTCAAGGTAGAGAATTGTGGGTGAGGTAAAAGCAAAAAGAATTTCGTAGAACGCACTTTGTATTGCCTGAGATTTAGGATATTTCGACTTTAACTTTACAAACTCATCATCAATAAGAATTTCTTTCGTTTTAATGTCAGAAAGAGGGACGGATTCTTCATTACTGTCTTGAATTAGGTTAATAGTGGGTTTTGTATAGATGAGCACTTTGAGGTCACGAATGGTAAAGGTTGCTTTGTAGTTTCGCACTTGTTTTTTATTCATTGCTATGAGCGAGTTTGAGATACCTTTGTTAATGATATTTCTAAAGGATTGTATAAGGTCACTTCGAGCTTGTTCATTGGTACTCATTTGTGAAATTGCCACATGGGAGATAGATTTGTTCAGTTTTTGATAATGGGTTGCCGCGATTAACGCAATTGAGTCCGCTTTCTTGGTGCCGCTAAAGCGTTCGAGTTCCTTTTGAATCACTTGATATTGAGTGAGGTACTCAATGAGATCCGTAAATGAACTCTTTAACCGATTGTTCTGCTCTGTATCGTATTCAAAAACCGCAGGGACGGCATCAGCAGCCCCCTCTCGTTCACGAATCAACTGGTCTTCAGACTTTGGTATATCAAAGGTAAGAGGAGCTACGTAGTGTTTTTGAGCGAGTTCATTCACTTTGGGAATAACCGATTTAATATCAATATTCTGCACTGGAAAGAGCAGGCATCCAATAAAGCATACGATTAAAAATGAAAGGCCGAGGTGGATTGTTCTTGGGGAGTTAATGCTCTTGTTTTTCATAGGCGTTAATTATTTTTGAAACCAGTCTGTGTCTCTGAATGTCTTTGGTGTCTAGAGTTACTTGTGCGATTCCAGGGATACCTTTCAATATAGAAAGGGCGTGGGGGAATCCTGAGAGCTGATTGGGAGCGAGGTCTTTCTGTGTACTGTCACCGGTAATAATAGCGGTGGAGTTAGGGCCGATTCTGGTGAGGAACATTTTCATCTGTGAGATGGTGGTATTTTGTGCTTCATCGAGTATAATAAAGGTCCGCTTTAATGTACGTCCCCTCATGTAGGCAAGCGGGGCAATTTCCAACATATTTGATTCATTATATGCGCGGACTTTCTCTTTTGGAAGAAGCTCATCGATGGTGTCATAAATAGGGTGGAGGTAGGGGGCGATTTTCTCTTTTAAATCTCCAGGAAGATAGCCAAGGTTTTCACCAGCTTCAACTGCGGGTCTTACAAGAGAGAGTCGTTCTACATCTCGGTTTTCGAGGGCTGCAACAGCTAAAGTAACTGCAAGAAAGGTTTTACCGGTACCAGCAGGGCCATTGACAAAGACAATGTCGTTGTTGCGCACTGCATCGACTACAGCAAGTTGACCTGTAGTTTTAGGTTGAATGGGCTGACCAAAACGGTTCCTAAAAATGGGTCTACCTAATTTTGCAGCAGGGCGGTCGTCATTTTGACTGAGTACTTGTTTGAGGTAAAAAGGGGTAATCTCATTTCCGTTTTTTAGACAAAAACGCATCTCATCAAGAATTTTTATAGCTCGATCTATAGCTTCTTGCTGAGGTGCAATAATGAGGATGCCTGTACCACGATTTACTAAGGTAACCTTTAGGCTTTGCTCGAACAAAGAAACATTCTCGTTGTTCAGGCCGAGGATTTTGATTTTTTCAGATTCAGATATCGTGTATCTGTTTTCTATCATTGATGCTTCGATGTTTAGTCCTCGATGGGCATCCCAAGTTCGCGTTTAAGGTTGAAAATCTCTTTTTTGAGTTCGTGATTCTCTTTTTCAAGTGTTAGCGCACGGCCAGACATCTCATTTACATCACCCTCAATCTCTTTTGGGCCTTCTTCACCTGCTGGTTTTGTACTACCACATCCGGTAAGAACTAATCCAATAACGAGTAGCGCAGCTACACTCAGTGATATTTTTTTCATGAATTTATCCATTTTCGTAATCCTATCATAAAATATAAGCCTTTTGAGGATTCTCAAAAGGCTTATTCAATTTATTTTACCAACTAACACAATTTAGCCTAATAGAAGGGTATTGTGCGGTTAAAGGGAATAATTACTCCCCTTGTTTTTCTCTTACGTTAATATGTATATCAAGAAGTTGCATTGGGTCAACATTTGATGGGGCTTGATCCATCGGCGAGTTTGCAGTTGAATTTTTAGGAAATGCAATAAAGTCTCTGATTGATTCTTCATTTTCCATTGTTGCAACCATACGATCGACACCAATAGCAAAGCCAGCATGAGGAGGTGCACCATATTGGAACGCCTCAACAAAGAAACCAAATTTTTCTTCAACTTCTTCATCGGTCAGACTGAGCGCTTTAAATACTTGTTGTTGTACTTCTGGGTCATGAATCCGTTCAGAACCTGATCCGAGTTCAACGCCATTGAGTACAAGGTCATATGATTTTGAAAGGAGGCCATCAAATTCACCCTTAACCATTTTCTCAAGATCTTCTGGATAAAGGTTTGTGAATGGATGGTGCATTGCTTGATATTTCTTGTCAGCTTCTTTATATTCAAACATAGGGAAGTCAACAATCCAAACAAAATTCTTTTCATCAGGGCTCGCAAGACCTTTCATTTTTGCAATTTCAGTTCTGAGGTGACCCATTGATTGTGCGGCAAGTTTTTCACGTGCAGCAACAAAGAAAAGCATGTCACCTGGTTTTCCACCACAGGCATCACGGAGTTGTTCAAGTTGGCCTTCTTTAAAGAATTTACCTACTTGACTCTCAACTGAACCATCTTCTTTAACGCGCATCCAAACAAGGCCCTTTGCGCCATATTTTCCAACAAATTTTGTGAGTTCGTCAATAGTCTTACGAGTAAAATCAACACAGCCTGTTGCTGCCATACCACGAATAACACCACCTGAGGCTACAACATTTTTGAATACACCGAAATCTGATTCTGCACCAATTTCTGATACATCATGAATTTCAAGATCATAACGGAGGTCAGGTTTATCTGAACCATATTTAAGCATTGCCTCAGCATAAGCCATTTTTGGGATTTCCGTAGGGATTGTCGCTTCTGGCCAAACCTTTGGGATTACCTCTTGGATGTACTGAGAAAAAGTATTCATCACATCATCTTGTGATGAAAAAGCCATCTCAACATCAATTTGAGTAAACTCTGGTTGGCGGTCTGCACGAAGGTCTTCATCGCGGAAACATTTGGCGATTTGAAAGTATTTATCATACCCGGCAATCATCAAAATCTGTTTGTACACCTGTGGAGATTGAGGAAGTGCATAGAATTTACCGTGGTGAAGACGACTCGGAACTAAAAAGTCACGGGCACCTTCTGGGGTAGATTTGCAAAGTACTGGAGTCTCAATATCTTCAAAACCATTGTCGTAGAAAAATGCACGGGTTTCATGCTGATACTTTGACTTGAGCATGATCTTTTTTTGAATCCAAGGACGACGAAGATCGAGATAGCGATATTTCAATTTTACTTCATCATTTTCTTTAGAAACTTCATTGTGGTCATTGATAGAGAGTGGTGGGTTTTTTGCTTTGTTCAAAATTTCAAGGTTATTTACAAAACACTCAATTTCACCAGTTTCAAGTTTATTGTTAGCCATACCGTCAAGACGGAGACGAACGTCACATTCAACCGCAACTACAAATTCATTACGAAGGGTGTCTGCAATTTTGTGAATTTCGGGATTGTGCTCAGGGTTAAATACCACTTGAGTTTTACCAAATTTATCACGCAGATCAATAAAAATAACGCCACCAAGATCACGACGTCTATCAACCCAACCCATAAGAGTTACGGTTTCGCCATTGTGTGCAGCACGTAATTCACCACAGTTATGTGTTCTTTTCATGGAAGTTCCAAAGATTTAAGTTTTTCGGGGCAAAATATAGGAAAAAAAGGGGGAGACCTGTATGGGGAAAGCCGTAATAGAGGCTAAAGAGAACAATTGATTACGGAGACAGGGGTAATAAGAATTCCCTGGAGAATAATTCCAGGGAATTTGACGTTTCTCTACAAATTAGAGGATATTCAGTACTTGTTCTTTAATAGTCTCAATTTCTTCTTTGAGAATCACAGTGCGGTGTGACATTTCTGGAAAATTACTTTTGGTTCCTAAGGTATTTGCCTCTCTTAGCAACTCTTGTAAAAGAAAGTTGAGTTTTTTACCGTGGGGCCCATTGCTTTTTAAGGCAGATTTAAATGCTTTTATGTGTGATTCGAATCGTACAATCTCTTCGGTAACATCAATTTTGTCTGCAATGATCGATATCTCTTGAATGAGTCTGTTTTCATCGAGGGTCGCTTTACCCATCAGTTCTTCAACTCGTTTTAACAGTTTATCACGGGTATCTTTTGCGCGCTTTGGGGTTAGTTTTTTAATTTCTTTAAGTGTAGAGTCCATGAGGTCAATACGTGCAAGAATATCTTTTTTAAGGTTGTCACCTTCGGCACTTCTCATTTCAATAAGCTGTTTAAGAGCTTCGTTGAGCTGTTTTTTTACCTGTTTTGCTAAGAGATCACCATTGAGTTCAGTTTTGCTGTAGGTTATTAAATCTTGAAGTTGAAGGATTTGATCAATAGTCACTTCTCCTGGGATCTTGTGAGCTTTTTGAATATCTGTAGCAATTTTGAGATAGGATTTAACAAGTGCTTTATTGTATCCTGCAGGTATGAGACTTGGTGTTTCACTTGAAATATTTATTGAAAGACTTACTGAGCCACGAATCAATTTTTGTTGAATTAATTTTTTGAACTCATTTTCGTAGGGAGATAGCGTACGAGGGATGCGAAGATTACTTTCAAGGTAGCGATTGTTGACGCTTTTTAGTTCAAGAGATATTTCCATATCTTTGTAGCGAGTTTCGCTTTTTCCAAAACCTGTCATACTCTGTAGTGCCATGTGGGATCGCCTTTTATTACGCTTTTCTTATATGTTGCACATAAGATATTAATTATTGCGTTATTCGTCGTTAAAAAGTGTGTTTTAGAGAGCTCTCAGTACTATTTGTCTGCTCAAAAGGGAAAGATTATTCCGGAATTATTTCGGCGAAGAGTCCAAAAATATCAGGAGTTGTTACACGGACTTTTATCTTTTCGCCCAGTGCATGAGTACTTTTTAGGACAACAGGCTTATATGATGAGTTTCTACCGACGGCATCTCCTTGACGAGATATCTCATCAATGACAATAGTTCCCTCCCAGTTAACCCATTTTTTGTTGTTTTCAAAGGCAACCTTTTTAAACTCTTCTGTTAAAATGCGGCTTCGGTTCTTTTTCTCATGGATGTGGATCTGATCGGGGAATTTTTGAGCTGCGGTTTTCTCGCGAGGTACAAACCGGGTTCGATTACATACCGAAGGTTTAGTAGAGCGAATAAGATTGAGGGTGTCTTCAAAGTCTTGTTCGGTTTCGCCTGGGAATCCAACGATAATATCTGTTGATAATGTGAGCTCGGGTATTTCTTTGCGAATAGTATCTACAAGAAATATGTAGTCTTCGACAGAGTGTTTGCGCTTCATTGATTCAAGAACGGTGTTACTTCCACTCTGAACCGATAGATGGATAAATTTAAACACCTTTGGGTGTTTCATTGCTTCGATAAGTTCGTCGATATAGCTGAGAAGGTGGCGGGGGTTACCCATACCGATGCGTACCATAAAATCACCAGGGAGGGCTATCACCGCTGTAACCAATTTCGCGAGATTGGTGTCGATATCAAAGCCATAGCATGCGGCATCTTGGCCGGTCAACCATATCTCTTTACAGCCATCAGCAATACATGCTTCCACTTCTTCGAGGATGTTTTTTACTGGGTAACTATAGTGCTTCCCTTTAACGAGTACTGTAGAACAAAATGAACAGTTGTCGAGGCAGCCTGCAGATACAGGAACAATACCAACCACAGGATTGGTGCGTACTTTGGGTTTGTTTACTTTAACTTGTTTTTCAACCTTAAAATCCTCGACTACGGATCCCTCAAATGTCTCAGAGATAGTGTTCGCAATTTTGTTGAGGTTATTAGTTGTGGTAAGGGAAGCTGATGGGTCAACTTCGTGAACGAGACGTCCAAGTTCTTTAGTGACACAGCCACTGAGGACAATTTTCTTATGAGGGTACTCTGCACGTAATTTACGAACGCGTTTTACGATTTCAGAATTACCTTTAACCGTACAGACATTAAGAATGATCATATCTGCATCATCATCTGTTTGAGCAACAGTGTAGTCGTTTTGAATGAGGCCGTTAATAATTTCACCTTCACCCATATTGAGGCTACAGCCATAACTTTTTAGGTGGATCGATTTAGTTTGTTTCATCTGCTACGGTTTTTTAAAGAGTGTGCCAAAGATAGTAAATAATATAATGACCATTTCTGAATTTTGAGTTCCCCTTGGTTCATGAGTAAGATATTACAAACTCTCTCTCCTGTGGGGCCTAAAAAAGGGGCGAGAAAGTGTGGGTTCTTGCTTTTCTTCCCAAAATGGCCATTAATTCTTATATTTGAAGCAAATATCTCAAACCTTATAACAATTGGATTGTTCATGAAAAAAATCGCACTCGTTATTGCGTTATTACTTGTGACTTTTGCACAAGCTCAACTTCTTAATACCTCTGGAATGCCTGTATTCAAAGTGGGTGCTATGGAATTTTCAAAAGGGAAAATTGATACCATGATTTTGGTAATCGAGGAGCAACAAAAGATGTCTTCTGGTGGACAACAGTTGCCACCTGGCGCTCGTGAGCAGATTAAATATACTGTGGTTAAAAATATAGTCGGAGCTGAGCTTCTAAAATTAGAGGCTGTATCTAAAAAACTTAAACCAAAACAGTCTACTGTTGATAGTCTATACGAGTCACAAATGGCACTCTATGTGAACAAATTAAAAAGCAAAGAGAATGTTGAAAAATACCTTGCACAGCAGGGAATCACACTTAATGACATCAAAGAAAAAGTAAAAGAGTCTGTGGTAAGTGATCAATTATTAAAAAAAGTGGTCTCTGAACCAGGAATTCCTACTGAAAAAGATATCAAAGGGTATTACACCAAACATAAAAAAGAACTCCCTATTAATGATACCATCAGTGGTTTTCAGATTCTTCTTAAAACAACAAAAGCTGAGACTAAAGAGAGCAAAGAGACAAAGAAAGAGTTTCTCAATGGTTTAAGTGCACAAGTTAAAATGGGTAAAGCACAGTTTGACCGTCTTGCTGCACAGCACTCTGATGATGACGCTGCAAAGAGAAATGGTGGTCATATGGGACGCTTTACATTGAAAGATATGAAACCTCAGTTTGCAAAAGCGGTTCGTGGCCTTAAAGTTGGTCAGATTACTAAAGCATTTGAAACACCACTTGGCATTCATATTTTCTATCTCTTTGAAAAAAATGATGGCAAATTAGAGTCGTATAAAGAGTTGATTGCTCAAGCTATTTATCAAGAAGAGATGATGAAACGCCAAAGTAAAGTTGAAGAGTATTTAAAATCTCTTGAGAAGAAATTTCCTGTGGTCTACTATGATAAATCATATGACCCTGCGGCACTCTCAATTCCAGGACTTAGATAGTATGGCATTACAAGTATTTACCGAGATCACAGAACGACTCGGAAATTTACGGAGGTATCTTTGACCTGGACACAATGCGTGAACAGGTAAAAGTGATGGAGCAGGATTCAACTGCTCCAGATTTCTGGGATAATAACGAAAAAGCTCAGACTCATTTAAAAAAAATTAAGACCTTGAAAGATTGGATTGAACCCTGGGATCAAGTCAGTGGTGATAGTGACGATTTCTCAGAAATGTATGACCTCGCGAAAGAAGAGGGTGATGCTGAAACAATGGACTCAATCTTACATGATGTAGAGTCTATGAAGAAAACACTCTCTGAATTAGAACTGCGTAGAATGCTCAGTGGCGAAGATGATGACAAAGCTGCTGTCATGACTATTAACCCTGGTTCTGGTGGTACCGAGTCACAAGATTGGGCAGAGATGCTTGTTCGTATGTACCGTCGCTTTTTTGAAAAAGAAGGCATGAACTGTAAGGTGCTTGAATATCAAGAAGGTGAAGAAGCGGGAATAAAGTCGGTAACGATGGAGATTGACTCTGAATATGCATATGGGTATCTTCGCTCCGAAGTAGGAGTTCATCGGTTAGTGCGTATTTCACCATTTGATTCAAATGCACGACGGCATACCTCATTTGCTGGGGTCTTTTTATATCCGATACTCGAAGATATTGATTTTGACATTCAAGACAGTGATGTACGGGTTGATACCTACAGGGCGAGTGGTGCTGGTGGACAGCATATTAATAAAACAGACTCTGCGGTACGTATGACACATATTCCAACAGGTAAAGTGTCGACTTGTCAAAGTGAGCGTTCACAGATACAGAATAGAGAGAAGGCCAAAAAAATTCTTGAAACGATTGTCTATCAGCATTATCGTGATGAAGAAGAGGCTAAGCGAGATTCAAAGCTTGCAGAAAAGAAAAAAATTGAGTGGGGGAGTCAAATACGCAATTATGTTTTGCATCCCTACACTATGGTAAAAGATGCGAGAACAGCAACAGAGAGTTCTGATGCAAGTGGTGTTCTCGATGGAAATATAAAGAACTTTATAGAGTCTTATTTACTGGCAACAGGAGAAGAGTAACATGGCAATGGAAAAAAATGATCAGGTAGAGGCGCGGTTAGTTAAACTAGAGAAATATCGTGAGATGGGGGTAAATCCTTATCCCTATAAGTTTGACATGTCTCATAGTTCTAAACAACTTTTCGATGAACGAGAGTCATTGAACGATTCAGAGACCGTTGTGAGTTTTGCAGGCCGTGTTGTCCGGTATAATCGTAAGGGCAAAATGTGTTTTATGCATTTGAAAGATCAATTTGGTAGAATGCAGGTTGTCGCTGCAAAAAATCTTGTTGGTGAAGAGAACTATGAAGTAGTAAAACTCTTTGATATTGGAGACTGGGTTGGTGTTGAAGGGACTTTATTTACCACTCAGAAGGGTGAATATAGTGTTAAAGCAACAAACATGCAGATCCTTTCAAAGGCGGTACGCCCCCTTCCTATTCCTAAAGAAAAGAGAAATGAAGATGGTACCGTTACCGTGTTTGATGAATTTAAAGATGTTGAGACACGGTATCGTCAGCGCTATATTGATCTTACCTTAAACGATTCAGTACGTGAGGTGTTTTTTAAACGTACCAAAATAGTTCAATCAATTCGTGACTATCTTATCGGCTTTAATTACATGGAGGTTGAAACTCCCGTTCTCCAATCGATTTATGGTGGAGCGAATGCACGTCCATTTACTACTCATCACAATGCTGCAGGTCTTGAACTTTATATGCGTGTTTCAAATGAGCTTTATTTGAAACGTTGTATCGTTGGTGGACTCGAACGGGTATTTGAGTTTGCAAAAGATTTTAGAAATGAAGGAATGGATAAAACCCATAATCCTGAATTTACTCTTCTTGAATTTTATGAAGCGTACGCCGATTATAATGATATGATGGTACACTTTGAGACGATTTATGAAAAAGCCTGTATCGCTGCAAATGGTACAACAAAAATTAATTTTCAAGGCCAAGAGATTGATGTTAAAGCACCATGGCCACGGTTAACCTGTTACGAAGCAATTGAAAAATTTGCAGATATTAAGGTTGAAGCGTTAAGCGATGATGAGTTAAAAGGCGAAATCGATAAACATGAAATTCATATGGATGGAGAGTTTTCTCGAGGACGTGCAATATTGGCTCTCTTTGAAGAGCTCTGTGAAGATAAGCTGATTCAACCACACTTCATAATTGATTTTCCTAAAGAGTCTACACCACTCTGTAAGGTACACCGTTCAAATCCTGATTTGGTTGAACAGTTTGAGCCATACATCAATGGTTGGGAAGTGGGTAATGCCTACTCTGAGCTTAATGACCCAATTAAACAACGTGAAGCATTTGAAGATCAAGTTGAACGAGGTCGCGGTGGTGAAGATGAAACACACCCTCTTGATGAAAACTTCTTGCACTCAATTGAAAGTGGTATGCCACCAACAGGTGGGGTAGGTATTGGTATAGACCGAATGGTGATGCTCTTAACGGATTCGCCAACGATTCGAGATGTACTCCTCTTTCCACTTATGAAACCGGAATCATAAAAAAAGCGACTCTCTATTCAGAGAGTCGCTTTTTTATGAGTATTTTTTTAAAAGTTCATACTTGCTGGAGGGGGTGAACCACCCCAAGGGTCGCCTTCAAAGCTCGCTACTACAAGAGGTACCTGACCTAAAATCTTCTTCTCAGATGCTTTAAAAATAATGCGTGTTACCAGTTTCCCCTTCTTGGTATAGTACTCCCAAACGTGACCATTTTTCTTCTCAATATCTGGTGGTCCCCATAAGAAACGTACTAATACTTGAGTCATGCCTTCAACGGCATACCCTTTAAGAAAAGCATTTTTAATTTTCTGGTCAACTCCATATCCTTCTTGTTTTACTTCGTAGGGTCGCTCATCTGGTGCAACGCCACGTTTTGCAAGAATAGGTGATTTGTGTGATGAACAGCCGAGAAATAAGAATATTCCTGAGATAAGAATAGCTAGTTTCATTCAGTCTCCTTTAGCTCGATAGCAAGTGTATGTTTCTTGTTTGTGTTTCATAATATATTAAATTCGGATCTCATGTGCTCTCTAAACAACTATTTTTCTGAGTCACTCTTATTGTTTGTTGATTAGAGTAAGTGAAAGTGACCTTGAATCAGGTTTTTAGAAGACTCCTTCTGTGAATCACTGGTGAATAAAGTACATTTTGATGAAAGTATTCCGAGTACCCTAAGTATATGCATTGTAGATATTTTATTGTAATTGTATTCATCACGGTATCAGTTACCTTTGCTCAGAGATTTGAATCATTTCGCCAGCTTTCATTTGGCAATAATCTATCGACTGAACTGTTTTTAGGATCTTCGCCTTATGTGATGAAGACCCTTCCTGATGTAGATATGAATCTTTCTTATACATGGATTGAACCGACATTTCAAAAGAGTCACTGGTTATTAAGAGAGTCTCATTTGCGCTTTGGTATTGACTATACTCAATCTCCGTGGTTTTCTCGAATTGGTACAGACCTCGGTATTAAAATATCAGAATTTTTTGAATTTCAAATTGGGTATTCATCGCTCTTTTATCTGCAAAGTAGTATTGAACTTGCGCCTTCAGAGAATAGGGTGCAGAAGTGGAATAGTGAGTTAGTTCGTGAATCCCTGTATCAACGAGATGCTTTTGATAATCTACAAGCGGTTAACTCAAAGGCTCGGTTTACACTTGACTATACTGAATGGCTTTTTGTTGCTGAGATAGAACACTTACTTATTGATATTAATACCAGTAACAATGGGTATAATTATGATTTCTATTATGGAATACCGGTGTATGAGCGAGATCAAGTGGTAACCCTTATCATTGACTTTCGGTATAATATATTAGAAAGCCCTTTTGACCTCTTTATTAGCAATCGTTATGTAAGTAAAGGATTTAAAAATGGCCTTTGGAAACGGTATGATGATACGGGACTGAATAAGAATTCATATAGGATAGGTACTATCTACCATCTTGACTCTAGAGGGAGTTGTAATCGGTTTATTTTTGGTGTTGATATTGTCTATAAAAATTCAGAATATCTAGACGAACAAAATCATCTTGTGCGTAACGAAGTGACAGGCAAAGATAAATACTATATCTATTTAGCCTATCAGAATGATCTTCCTTTTCTTAATTAGTAAAAGAGTTACTTTCTAGAAAGAAGTAGCTTTAATAGTGCATCTCTTGTATTTACTGCAATATTTTCAATATGGATAATTGCACGTTTCGAACTGTTATTAACATCCTCAACGCGTATGGTTTGAGGAACTCGGTATCCATGAAAATCATTATAGTCTGAGAAGGTCATGATTTTGCTCAGCTCTTTCTTATGTGAGTAGAGTTTTAAGGAGTTGGGGCGAGTAATAACCTTTGTATATGATGATGAGTAAGTGAATACTGAATCATTTTTTGGGAGCCCAAAATTAAACTCTGTTATGAGTCGAAGGTCTTCTAACTGTAAAACTGAACCCATGAGTGACTCTCTAAAATGGTGTAAGGCAAGAAGTCGGTAGGCATCTGCATCTTCAAATTCATGACGAACGAGGAGTGAATCGAAAATTATTCTTTCGTGTACTCTGCCATTAGTGTCTTTAATGATGAATTGATCTTTCGGTTGGTGATTGGTATGTTCCCAATAAATAAAAAATTTATGATAGAGCATGTTGTCGTCAAAATATTCCACTGATGCCACAGCTGACGTCTCGAGAGGAGGCCATTTGTCTAACGACCCCGATGCATTGAGGATAGAAAAAGTGAATACGATCAGAATGAGTAGTTTTATCATAATTTAAACTGTCGCTTGGTTATGCAAAAGTGTGCCAGAATACCATTAAATATACATTTATATTAGTCCCACAGTTGTTGAAGATACTTGAGAGAGGCTTCATTGCTGTGTAACGTCCTTTATAAACTATAGTATATCAAATAATAATAGTTTGAGCCAGCACATTTGGTATTGCGTATACAGTTCAGATTAGAATTTTGGCGGAATTCTAGTCCATTGGGAGAGTGGCAATAAAATCCAAAGGCTTCCGAAGCGAGGAACTCTTTTCGGAATGCATCAATAATTAGTATATACAGTATACCAGATAGATTGACTGTGCTGACTCAAGGTTTGAGAAATTCTCCCCGAGCTCGCTGGGTAGGATGGGAGAGATGCGAGCTCAGGGAAAAAGAGTGTTATTCTGCGCTTGTTTCATCTGAAAGTTCGATACGTTCTTCTGCATCAAACATTTCAATATCACTCATAGATTCACGAATTTTGAGTTCAATATCGGCACGGATATCTTTATTTTCTTTGAGGAACTGGCGAACATTTTCGCGCCCTTGACCAAGTCGTTCACTGCCGAAAGAGAACCAAGTACCACTGCGTTGTACGATTTCAAGGTCGACAGCCATATCGAGAATTGAGCCCTCTTTAGAGATTCCTTCACCGTAGAGAATGTCAAATTCACACTGGGTAAAGGGAGCGGCAAGTTTGTTTTTTACTACTTTGACGCGAGTACGGTTACCAGTAACATCTTCGCCGGTTTTGAGAGAGGCAATGCGTCTGATATCGAGGCGTTGTGATGCATAAAATTTAAGTGCATTACCACCAGTTGTTGTCTCTGGATTACCAAACATAACACCAATTTTCATACGGAGTTGGTTGATAAAAATGAGTGAGCAGTTTGATTTGGCGATGATGCCTGTGAGTTTTCTGAGTGCTTGCGACATGAGTCGTGCTTGAAGACCCATGTGTGAGTCACCCATTTCACCATCAATCTCGGCTTGTGGTACAAGAGCGGCAACTGAGTCCACTACAATGATATCCACAGCACCTGATCGAACGAGTGTTTCAGTGATATCAAGTGCTTGTTCACCTGATTCTGGTTGAGACACGAGAAGGTTTTCAATATCAACACCGAGTTTACGTGCATAGTTTGCGTCAAAAGCGTGTTCTGCATCGATAAATGCCGCAACACCATTCTGCTTTTGAGCTTCGGCTACTGCATGAATAGCGAGTGTTGTTTTACCTGAAGATTCAGGTCCATAAATTTCGATGATTCTCCCTTTTGGGAATCCACCACATCCGAGAGCTGCATCAAGTTGAATACAACCAGTTGATATGACGGGGATCTCAACTGCGGCACCTTCGCCGAGTTTCATAATAGATCCTTTACCGTGGGATTTTTCAATTTGTGCCATTGCGGCTTCTACAGCTTTAAGTTTATCTGTAGGTACGTCTAATGTTTTACTTGCTTTTTTCTTTGCCATGTGATCCTCGCTTGTTTAATATCTAATGTAATAACTAGTGCTCAAGTGTGCAAGTGCATATTTGAGTAGTTCTTAACTTTTTTTCTGAGTTCGTTTAACAAGTAAAAAGATACTTTATCTCTCAGACAGTTTCTGTCACCCCTAAAATTTTGTTTAAAAACGTTTACACCATTAGGGTGGGCAATGGCCATCCATACAAGGCCAACAGGTTTTTCTGGTGTGCCTCCATCGGGGCCGGCTATGCCACTTACTGCTACAGCAAAATCACTCGATGTTCTCTTTTTACAGCCGAGTGCCATTTCTCGTACAACTTCACTACTTACTGCACCATGCTGTTCTAGGGTTTCTGGTAAAACACCGACCAGTGTACTCTTTAGTTGGTTTGAATAGGTCACGAATCCGCCAGAATAGTACTGAGAGCTTCCTGGTAATGCAGTAAGAAGGCCGCCAATGATACCTCCGGTACATGATTCTACTGTAGAGATGGTTACGGAATTTTCAATACAGTCTTTTTGAAGAGTCGTGAGTAGTGATGAGCCATCGAGTGAAATGATTTCATCGCCAAAACCTTTCTCAATAAAGAGCGCAATAATCTCGTCCATTGCAGTGTCTACAATGGGAGCAACCTCTGCAAGTGGACCACTCATAGTTAAGGAGAGGCGAAGCCCATCGAGTTCTGGAAGACTTGAAAATTCGACACCTATTGGTAGAACGACGGATTCGAGGAGCGCGGTTTGTACTCCTTCGCCAATATTTAAACTCAGAATCTGTCGGTTGTAGATCTCATCCATGTGCTCAGTTGTTAGTAGGGGAAGTATTTCGTTGCGTACCATTGGAATGACTTCATGGGGAACACCAGGGCCAACAGATATACAGGTGTTCCTATGGGTTACAGAGAAGCCGAGTGCGGTACCATGGGGATTGGCAAGTAGTGTTGCCCCCTGAGGAAAGAGCGTTTGGATTGTTTGGTTGGGAAGTACGGGTCGGTTCATTCGACTAAAGCACTCTTCAACATGGGTTACTGCATCGGGTAATTGGACAAGTTCTTTGTTAAGGTACCGTGCAATATAAATTCGTGTTTGATCATCTGGAGTGGGGCCTAGGCCTCCGGTAACAATGATAGCATCTGATGATCTACAGTAGTCGAGTGCGCTATGAAGGGCTGCTTCGTTATCGGGGATAATAAGAGAGTGGGAAATATGTATCCCGTGAGCAGTCACCAACCGTGCAATAGTATGTGTGTTTGTGTCTTGAATTTTTCCATTCAAGAGCTCGGTGCCAATGGCAATAATGGAGAGAGTTTGTATCATAGTACAAATGTAGTTTTTTATTGCATTGGATACCACCACACCTATTTATGTGAAATTAATAAGTAAATTGAGTTCAATTTTGTATCTTTTTGCCCATGAAATCGATACTACTGTTACTCCTTCTCCTTCTTGGCACAACTCCTCTTTTCTCAAATACTGATGAGGAAAACCTTGAGCTCAATAAATCCGGGATCGAAGCAATTGACACATTACCCGCATTTGATTGGGATATTAAAACAGATCATGATAATTTTTGGCTTGGTATGGGGCTATCACTCTTTCCGGGTGGGGGGCACTATTACACTGAGCACTATGTACATGGTGGGTTTATCACTGGTATTACATTGGGGCTTGGTTTTGATATTTGGGTGAGTAAAAAGTATCAAGCTAAAAAACAAGAGGAGCGTATTGCTCTCATTAAAGAGAAGTTATATTCCCTTGATACCCTCATAAAAAAAGATCCAGAGGCAAATTCAGTGAATATCGGCATCAGAACGACAACGCTGAATGAACTCCGTAAAGAAAATGATAATCGGATAAAATTACAAGATCAGCGTAATTGCGAAATAGCTTGGTTTACCGGCATGTACCTCTATAGTATTATGGATGCTTATGAGACTCTAAAAAATAATGAGAGTCGGAGCTTTGAGAAAAAAGAACCGTTAACTGCTGCGTGGAAGGCTGCACTGGTACCCGGATGGGGTCAGATATATAATGGAGCTTATGGAAAAGCTGGTCTGCTCTATATGGCGTTTCTTGGTTCTTATGTATCCTATAATTCGAGTCAAAGTGTAGTGCGCTATTTCTTAAAGCGAAAACAGACTGCCGAACAAGAGGGGGCTGTTGATTTGGAAGATATAAAATCTCAGCTTACCAATGAGCGAAAGGCCCGAAATAAATATATCTGGGGGTTTGTAATCTTTTATGTCTATTCTATTGCCGATGCTGTGGTTGATGCGACCTTATCAGATTTTGATAGCCCTGTTAATCTTTCGTTGGCGCCTAATAAAGACCCTAATGAGCTCCTTATTCCAGAAGTACAGATTACCTGGGATTTTTAATCTACGACCGTCGTGTTGGTAGGTTATGCTCTTTTAAAATCCCTTTCATTTCTGAAAGTCGATAAATGATATCAATCACTCTCTCTGATATAACTCCCAAAACAAACCACATTGGTGCAATAGCAAAGCTGGTGTAAGTAAAAATGGTGAGAGGGCCATCTGCATAGTACCAGATTGACCAACCAGTGAGCCAGAAGAGGATCCAGCCGGTGATGCATTCCATAGCGAGAATAATACACATATAAATGAGCCCGCGTACAAACCAGTTGAGTGAGTTTTTAATGCGGGCATACATGGGTTCGAGACCAAAAACGAAAATGGATGCATATACAAAAAACATCCAGAGTGATGCCTGACCATAAAAAGTGGTAATGGGAACATCCCATATGTGGTTCAAGTCGAGTATCGGGTCGACCCGCCAGCTGTAATTAAAAAACCAACTGATCCAATCAGGAAGAGATCGCCCTATTTTACTGATAGTATAAAAAGAGACTTCGCCGGCCAACATGAGCGCACCATATATACAGTAACGAATGACAGCTCTCCGTATGGATTTTACGAGTGCATGTTTATATATGCGCATGACTGAGGACGAAAGTGACATAGACGCTCCAATATGTTTGGTGGTTTTCAGTATACTGGTATTTTATGAAAAATACTATAACTCAGTTATTTGGAGTAGTGTGCAGTTGTTATTTCGTAGAGGGCGATACCTACAATGATAACTGCTCCGTAATAGAAGTAAAGAGGAGGGAATTCTGAAAAACAGAAGGCAGCCAGGAGTGGTCCATACACCACTTGTAAGCTACTGAGGATAGAAATGGTAGCGGGAGTAAAACTTTTGAGAGAGTAGACAAGAAGTCCATGAGAACCAAGAGTAAAAAATGTAGCGAGTATGGTAAGTAGCCCTAATTGCTCGAATGATGGTATTATAAATGGTGAGTTATTGAATGGGAGTGTCAGAGTGAGTGCAACAGAGGCAATGATAATGTGGTAGCCCATGGTGGTAATGGTAGAGGTGGAATTGAGGTACTTCTTGGTCAACATGTTTCGTAATGAAAAAAAGACCGCAGAAAGTACGCCAATAAGAACACCGAGTGTTATTTCATTTTCTAGAGATAGCTCAGGTACGAGAAAAAATACACCAGTAAGTATTCCACATGCTCCGATGATTTGTCTTTTACTGAGGGGTGTTTTGAAAAAGAACGGCTCAAGTAGAACCGTTATAAGGGGATAAGTGAAGAGGGAGAGTATGCCTATTGCGACGGTTGAAAACTGTATGGATGCGAAAAAGGTCCACCAATGAAAACCCATGAGTGAGCCGGTGAGTACAATCCATTTACGTTGACCAGAAGGAATGGCCAGCTTTTTTACACGCCATAATATGAGGAGTGAAGCGATAGCACCAATAAAACAGCGCCACCAGATAAGCATACCTGCAGGCATGTCGATGCCTTTGGCAAAGAGAGCGGGTACACTCAAGAGAATGAGGGCACTATGCAAAATGATTGTTTGTTTGCGCATGTACTCAAAGATAACAAAAAAGAGACACTTGATTTTAAGGGTCTCTTTAAAAAATTATTTTGGTTGTGTATTTACGTATCAGAGATCAAGCTCGTTGTCTATAACGACAACATTTTTACCTTGATTCTTTGCTTCGTATAACATTTGATCGGCATGGTTGATCATTTTTTCTACGGTCTCTTTTCGTTTTACACAGACGCCGATACTGATGGTTATCTTGAGATTATTCTCTTGAGTAACAATTGTGGTAGACTCCACTTCTTGCCTAAAGAGTTCGAGTTCTATAAGTGGTTCAAAGTCACTGGTGTCATAAAAAAAGATACAGAGTTCATCTCCGCCAAACCTACAGATAATAGCACCTTTGGTGAACCGTCTTTTAAGGCCCTCAGCAAGTGATATAATAACGGCATCGCCATCAAGATGACCATAGGTGTCATTGATTGATTTAAATGAGTCAATGTCAAACATGGCGACAGCAATATCATTTTGGGTACTTTCAAAGTATTGCTTTGATTCTGTAAAGAGAAACCTTCTGTTGTAGAGTCCCGTTAAATAGTCGGTATCCGACGCATGTTGAATCTCTTTGATGTGTTCGATAGTCTCAATATTTTGATTAATACGACAGTAAAATTCATCATTAAGATAAGGTTTAGGGATAAAATCGTTGGCACCGCTTTTTATAAATTGGGCAGACATTCCCCGAGATGAATCAGAGGTCATACCAATGATAGCTAGTTTATCTTTAGGGTATTTTCTTCTCACCTTTTGAATAAGTTCCAGACCATTCATGTTGGGCATTTTATAGTCGGTTAAGAGAAGTCTAATATCGGGATTCTCTCTGAGTACCCTGATGGCAGTTTCTCCATCCTCTGCTAAAAAGACAGAGTAGAGATGGTTTTTAAGAAGCTTTGAAGCTACATTGCGTGTGAGCTCAGAGTCGTCGCAAATGAGTACTTTGGTGGTGATGTTTTTTTCAAGCCGCTTGAGAAGGGTTATAATATAGCCAATATTGTCAGGGTTATCTTTAATAACATAATCGATAATGGGTTTTTTCCAGAGTTCTATTTGGAGTTTATCACTATAACTGGAGGTGAATACAATCGTAGGTATTTTTTGAGAAAGGGTAAAATCAACTGATTCACCAGACTCCGCATCTTCAATTACCATTGGGACAATTGCAGCAAGAAATTTCTGAGTGGCTAAGACGGTTTGGGCATCAGCCAAAGAGAAGCAACACACCGTTTTGAAATGAGTATGTTTCTCTATCTCTCGACTTATGAGTTCTGCAAGAGTTTTGCTATTTTGCAAAATTAAAATAGTTTGCATTGTTGCTCAAAGGGTTGAATCACTATAGTATCCTAATTTTTACCAGGAGGTGCAAGATAAATACTCTGTAATAGAGTGGGGGTAAGAGTAAAAATGAGCCAATGCATATAAACCGGCCCAATCAACGAATACAATGAATTAAAGAGATTCTAAAAAGGAACTGACTGAGATGACGCTTTTTTGAAGCTCATCTGATTGAGGAACATGGCCTGAACCATCAAAATAATCAGACGACCAGTTGTGAAGCAGAGTCGTGATCCATTCAATATTACTGTGGCTCAATATACCACCAAGTTCTTGATTGCCGTAAATAAGATGCACTGGGCACGTGATTGCTGAAAGTACTTCCTCGCGGTGCACTCCTTCGACAAAATCAGGCCCAATATCGAGTACTTTAGCATCAAGGCGGGCAAGAGATTTTGCTTTCATGCGTGCAGCGGCACTATGCTCCTTGAATGCCCTATAAATTATCTCTTTATTGTCAAACTCTTCTGCAAGTAGTTTCCAGCTCGCAAAGGTTTCTTTCCACCACTTTTGTTCTAATATCTCGGGAAATAGAACGGGCTCAATTGCACAAACTGACTTAACAAGATTGGGGTAGAGTGAAGCTATGTTGAGTGAGACTAACCCACCAAGAGAGTGTCCAATAAGAGTGACGTGCTCTGCTTTTAGTGTTTTAATGAAAGCAATAACATCACTGGTGTAATCGGCTACTGTATAACTTGCTGCACGAAATGAGGTACCATGACCACGGAAAGAGAGAGCATAGACTTTGTGATTAAAGGTGAGAGGGCTAAATAGAGGTATATTTTCCTGCCATCTACTCGTAATACCATGTAATATAATTACAGTTGAGCCGTTATCTGGGCCTTCGGCATATTCGAGGGAAATTGAGTCAGTAGAAAAATAGCGACGCGTGAGCATAACATCCTTTATAGGTAGAGTGAGTAATGAATAGCCTCAGTATACTATTTTTTGAATATTGAGGTTATAAAAATATTTGAGTTCACTCAAATTAGTTCAAAAAGAGGCTATTCTCTGTGGAAATTACAAATTGATTCAATACAAATTTGAAATTCCTAAAGAAAAACGAGTAGGCTTGGGCCGTTTTCCACTTGAAACTCTTACATTTAAATCATAGAATAAATATTAACAAATTATGATATTCGGTCATTGCAGAAAGTGGTGTAAATCCGAAGAAAATTTCCTATATCAGTTGTCACTAATGTAGGAAATGAAGAGTGAGGCATAAGAACTATGGCAAAATATAAGCACATCACAGTACCAACATCAGGAAAAAAGATTGAGTTTACCGCAAAAGGTGTTCCTAAGAAAACAGATCACCCTATTGTTCCTTTTATAGAAGGTGATGGTATCGGTCCTGATATTTGGAGTGTAGCTAAAAGAATCTTAGACTCTTCAGTTGAAGCTGCGTACAATGGTAAAAAGAAAATTGAATGGATGGAAATCTTTGCCGGTGAAAAAGCTCTTGGAGTATATGGTGAAGATGAGTGGCTACCGGCAGAAACTCTTAAAGCACTCAAAGAGTTTAAAGTAGGAATTAAAGGGCCGCTAACCACACCAATTGGTGGCGGTATTCGCTCAATTAATGTTGCGCTTAGACAGACTCTTGATCTGTATGCATGTGTACGTCCTGTGCGCTGGTTTCCTGGGGTGTCAGCACCAGTTAAGCACCCTGGTGAACTTGATGTAGTAATTTTCCGCGAGAATACAGAAGATGTATACGCTGGAATTGAGTATAAAGCTGGTTCAAAAGATGCAAAAGAGCTTATTAAATTTATTGCTGAGACCACTGGTAAAAAAGTGCGCCCAGCAAGTGCAATTGGTATTAAACCAGTGTCAGCTCTTGGCTCAAAACGTTTAGTTAAACGTGCTATTCAATATGCAATTGATAATAATCGTCCAACAGTAACCTTGGTTCATAAAGGTAACATCATGAAATTCACCGAAGGTGGATTTAGAAATTGGGGTTATGAAGTTGCGAAGAAAGAGTTTGGAAACAAAGTAGTTACTTGGGAAGAAGTACAGACTAAATATAAAGGAAAACAGCCAAAGGGCAAAATCCTTATTAATGATGTTATTGCAGATGCAATGTTTCAAAATCTACTCCTTGATCCCGCACAGTATGATGTCATTGCAACACTTAATTTGAATGGTGATTACCTTTCTGATGCATGTGCAGCCCAAGTTGGTGGACTCGGACTCGCTCCGGGGGCTAACTTTGGTGATAAAACAGTAATTTTTGAAGCGACTCATGGTACTGCACCTGCAATTGCTGGTATGGACCTTGCAAACCCATCATCTGTTCTTCTGAGTGCAGTAATGATGCTCGAGTTTTTTAACTGGAAAGATGCGGCAGACTTGGTATGTGATGCATTAACTGAATGTATTCGTTTGAAAAAGGTTACTAAGGACCTGGCTGATCAAATGACAGGCGCTGAAGGGCTCTCTTGTTCTGCTTTTGGCAAAGTGATGGTTGATACTATTGCCGAGCTTGCAGCCCAACGGAAATTTCAAAAAAAAAAGTCTCAAAAAAAAACTGAAGAAGTAAGTGTTGTTGATCAGTTTGAAAATAGAGCAAATATAGAAGCAAATCAAATGGAGTCAGGGCGCGGTGAGCGCCTTTATCAAAGTAACCTTCAAGATTATTTAAAAGGCGCTGAAGGGAAATTACTTGCACCATTTGATGGCGAAGACGATGAAGTTGTTAAGTTTCAGAACAATACTCTGTATAAAATTAAAGAAAATAATCTAGATTCGGGACTGCGCAGTGTACCTGTTGGGCACTGTGTTACTAGTTTTGTTGATCCAATTGACGGTGTACATTATGCCGGTTATCCTATTGCTGACTTGGCGTATAAGGCACCTGAAGAGGTTATTTATCTTCTTTTTAATTTAGAGCTTCCTAATAAGCGACAACTTAATGACTTTAAAGAAGAATTAAGGGACCGCTCTAAGCTCCACCCATTGATTATTGAACGAATTGCTCGCTTACCCAAAGATGCCCACCCAATGCAGTGGCTTATTACGGGTATTAATGCAATGGCTATGTTTAATACAAATAATTATCGTAATGACTGTATGAATTTTGTTGCCCAAATTCCTGAAGTTGTGGCTGCTATATTTAGATATCGTGAGGGGTGGGGAGAGGCTATTCCATCAAAACCTGAACTCGGGTATATGGAAAACTTTACCCATATGATGGGGGCTCCTGGTGCGCACGAAAATTTAAAACAGTTAATGAAAATTTTCAATATTCTTCACTATGATCATGGCGGAGGAAACCTTTCTACACTCGTAGGTAAAGCAGTAGCTTCGGGACATGAACATGTGTATGGTTCATTGATTGCAGCAATGTGTGCCTTAGATGGGCCACTGCATGGTCGAGCAAACCAAGAGTGTTTGGCGTTTATCGATTTAGTTTTAGAGAAAATTCCTAATCCAGAAGATGAAGATGCTCTTGAAGCGTTTATTCAAAATCATTTTGATAATGGTGGAAAAATATTTGGATTTGGTCATGCGGTACTTCGTGGTGAAGACCCTCGTGCAACGGTGCAATACGGATTGGGTGATGACCTCGGTCTTGATACCCCACACTTTAAAATGGCTAAGGCCCTTAGAAAAGTTGCAGTAAAAGTGCTTTCACGTAATCCAAAAGTATCTAATCCATATCCTAATGTTGATGCGGTATCTGGGTCGCTCCTAAAAGCATGTGGCCTTGAAGATGAAAACTACTATACGGTACTCTTTGGGCTTTCACGCTGTGTGGGAATTGCTGCTCAGATTCTCTATGAGCGCACTGTTGCTCGTGGTGGTAAAGGAGTTCCAATTATGCGTCCTAAATACATCTATGCAGGGCCTAGAAGAGATAAATAATTTATCTCTTTATACATAGCTATTTGGCCGAGGTGTTTTACACCTCGGCTTTTTTTCATTTATGGTGTTATTGTAGCGTAAAAGTGGGCAAAGCCCTAAATATGATGCTAAAGCATGGTTTAAGGAATAAGAATTTTTACATTTACCATGTTTAATAATTTAATGAATGAGGATTGTATGATTCGAATCTTACTTATGTCGGTACTCGTAAGTGTGGCATGCTCTGCTGCTCAGACTACAACTGTTGAAATTAACACGAGCTATGGCTGGAGTTTAGGGGGTGATAATGAGTACTCTTATTCTCGTTTTGATAACGTAGATAGTACCAAGTCTGAATACCTCGATTTAGAAGAGGCACATACTACCCTTGGAAATGGTCTTAATTATGACTTAACCGTTAAAAAGTCAATAAATGAACAGTGGGGATTGCTGCTTTCTGTTGGGTATAGTCAGATTAATGCGAATACGTTTGAGCAAATTGTCAGATTGGACTCAACTCCATCAACACAGCCTTTAAAGAGCTCAATTGAAAAAATTGAAACAAAAGTTACATTCATACCTTTTGGTATTGGCGTTTACTTTGAAGCAACGGACTATTTTTTAAAACCGTATGGCAGTGCTTCATTCGTTGTAAATAAAATACAGTCGTATACACAGAATATTTCTAAAACTGAGAGTACTTCAAATCCTGATTCTTTAGATCTACATACAACAGAGCTTGAGTATGATATCGACTTAGGCTTTGGGGTTGATGCTCGATTAGGTCTCTATGTTCCACTTTTTGATAACTTGATGCTCAACGGTTATGGGTTTGTTAGACAAGCACGGAATAGAGTAAAAAGTATCTCTCGGACATTTGACGATGTGACTAATATTATGGAAACTTTTATTGATAAGAATGGGGAACAGAGTAACACAGATATAGCAATGACATATAGTGCCCCGAGTGATAAAAGTGTTATAATAACGAGTGCGTGGGGTGTGGGGCTTGGTATTGTTTTTCGGTATTAGAAGTGGATCTCACTGGTTCGAATATAATTGAACATAAAAAAAGGCAGCTCTCTGAAAAGTGAGCTGCCTTTTTTTTGTGACGATCTTTACTATACTAGATGAAAATTCAAATAGCGGTAGAGTGTATCTTCATTCCCAACAATGGTTTCATTGTAGAGCGCTAAATACTCTTCTTTAGTAGGAATCTTACCTTTGAGTGCAACGACTGCTGCGAGCTCTGATGAGCCAAGATAAACATTGGCATCTTTACCTAAACGGTTATTGAAATTACGTGTTGAGGTAGAGAATACGGTATGGCCATCTTTAACGCGCGCTTGGTTACCCATACAAAGTGAGCATCCAGGAAGCTCTAATCGTGCTCCTGCGCCAGAGAATGTTGAGTAGTAGCCTTCATCAATGAGTTGCTTTTCGTCCATTTTAGTTGGAGGGCAGACCCAAAGTTGTGATTCAGCGAAGCCATTCCCTTCAAGAATTTTACCAGCAGCTCTAAAAAGTCCAATATTGGTCATACATGAACCAATAAAGACATCATCAACAGTATCGCCTGCAACTTCAGAAAGGAGTTTAACATCATCTGGGTCATTAGGACAGGCAAGAATAGGTTCAGTTATTTCGTCGAGGTTAATTTCGATGATGTCGGCATATTGAGCATTGGCATCAGCACTCATGAGTTCATCATTTGCAAGCCATTCTCGTACAGCATCAATACGCTTTTGGAGCGTGTCTGCATGGCTGTAGCCATCTGCAATCATCTGTTCCATTAGTGCAACATTTGAATTAAGGTACTCTTCGACGGGGCCACGGTTAAGTTTGATCGTTGAACCAGCTGCTGAACGCTCTGCGGTTGCATCAGTAAGCTCAAATGCTTGCTCAACTTTAAGATCGGGGAGCCCTTCTATTTCAATAATTTTACCAGAGAAAATATTTTTCTTACCCTCTTTCTCAACAGTAAGTTTACCCTCTTGAATCGCTTGCCATGGAATCATGTTTACAGCATCACGTAGAGTGAGTCCTGGTTGGAGGCTACCACTGAAACGGACCAGTATCGATTCAGGCATGTCGAGGGGCATCACGCCAAGTGCTGCACCAAATGCAACGAGTCCTGAGCCTGCCGGGAATGAGATTCCCATTGGGAACCGAGTATGAGAATCGCCACCAGTACCTACAGTATCGGGGATAAGGAGACGGTTAAGCCATGAGTGAATAACTCCATCACCAGGGCGGAGTGCAACTCCTTTACGGCTACTAATAAAATCGGGAAGTGTTGAATGTGTAATTACATCAGAAGGTTTCGGATAGGCTGCAGTGTGACAGAATGACTGCATAACCAAGTCTGCGTTAAACTCAAGGCAGGCAAGTTCAGTCATTTCGTTTGCGGTCATTGGACCCGTAGTATCTTGTGAACCAACCGTTGTCATTTTTGGGAGACACGCAGTTCCAGGAAGTATTCCGTCAACTCCACACGCTTTACCAACCATTTTTTGAGCAAGAGTATACCCTTGTCCTTCAGCAGGTTGTGTGTTGTCGGGATTAACAAAAATACCACTCTCTTCAATAATAGAAAGTTTTAAATAGTCGCGTGCTTTTCCGGTGAGTAGTTTTCCGATAATGAGGGGGACGCGGCCACCTGCACGGTACTCATCTAAAATTGTTGCGGGCTTATTCTTGAATGTTGTTATGAGAACACCAGATTCATCGTGGATCTCACCTTTGTGAGGATACACTGTCACAACCATACCTGTTTTAAGTTTTGTTACATCAGCTTGAAGGGGAAGTGACCCTGAGTCCTCGGCTGTGTTAAAAAAGATAGGAGCAATAATACCACCAATAATGACACCACCACGTTTTTTATTGGGGATAAATGGAATTTCATTACCAATATGCCAGAGGAGTGAATTACAGGCGGATTTTCTTGATGAGCCTGTACCAACAACATCACCCACAAAGCTCACAGGAAGGTCATTTTTTGTTCTTAAGTCAGCAATCTCTTTGGGGCCATTAGGAAAAATAGTACCACCCATGACATTTGCATGAAGGGGGATGTCTGAACGAGTATATGCATATGCAGCTGGAGAGAAATCATCAGTGTTGATCTCACCATCTACTTTGTACAGTACTGTTTTAATTGCCTCAGGTACTGCAGGCTGTCTGGTGAACCACTCAGCGGTAGCCCATGATTCAATAATTCCTTGAGCAAGTGCGTTACCACTTTTGGCAAGAGCTTCGATATCTTCGTAGCGATTGACCGAAAGTACAATTCCTTTGAGTGCATCAGCGGCTTGAGGTGCCAGGGAAGAGCCACCTTCTACAATAGTTACGAGTGCATCGATGTTATACCCACCAACCATTGTTGATAAGAGTTCGATAGCTTTCTCAGCAGAAACAATCGGTGAGGTTGCCGTACCTTGAGCGAGGTCGAGAAGAAATTCTGCTTTGAGCTTTGCCGCAGGATCAACACCTGGATTTACACGGTTCGCAATGAGATCAAATAGCTCTTGCTCGGTACCGTCAGAAGGTTTTTTTAAAAGGGTGATAACGTCAGAAGCTTGTTCAACAGTTAAAGGAAGGGGAGGTATGCCTTCTTTGGCTCGGGCTGCTACTTGCTCGTTATATGTATCAAAAAAGTTGCTCATATTCACTCGGTTGTTTTGGGTTTATACTAATTATACTAATTCTTTTTCATTTTTGAGTTGATTCTCTGCAGTGAGTCTTACCGCTTCTGCAACAGCGGCCGCAACGCCTGGATCAAAGGGGTCAGGGATGATTTTATCTGCGGTAGGTTCCTTAATGAGGTCTGCGAGGGCATACGCTGCAGCAATTTTCATTTCAGGGGTAATTTGTTTGGCCTTTGCATCAAGGGCACCTCTAAAAATACCCGGAAATACGAGAACGTTGTTTACTTGGTTGGGGAAGTCACTTCGGCCAGTACCAATTACCGCTGCACCACCCGCTTTTGCTTCGTCGGGCATAATTTCTGGTTTTGGGTTTGCCATAGCAAGCACTATTGCATCCTTACTCATTTTGGCTACATCCTCTCTCTTGAGGACTCCAGGACGAGATACGCCGATAAATACATCAGCCCCTTCAATCACATCACTTAGTTTCCCGCCACGATTCTCTTTATTGGTAAATTCTAGCAGCTTTTCATATTCTGGAGTGAGATGCGAACGGCCTTTGACTAACGCACCGTGTTCATCACAAAGAATGATATTATGTACCGGTGGCCTATCGGGCGATGCTGCAAATCCTTGCATAGCTATTAATCGTGCAATTGCTGAGCCGGCAGCGCCGGGGCCAGAAATAACAACATTGAGGTCTTCTACTTTTTTATTCACAACTTTAGTTGCATTGATTATGGCGGCTAAACAGACAATTGCAGTACCAAATTGATCATCATGAAAAACAGGTATGCCTAAGTCTTGGAGCTCATTCTCAATTTCAAAACAACGAGGAGCGGCAATATCCTCGAGGTTGATACCGCCAAAACTTGGAGCTAAATAGCGAATTGTCTTAATGATCTCTTTAGGGTCTGTAGTGTCGAGGCAGAGTGGCCATGCGTCAATATTGGCATATTGTTTAAAGAGGAGTGCTTTGCCTTCCATTACAGGCATCGCTGCTTCTGGACCGATATTGCCCAGGCCAAGTACTGCCGTACCATCGGTCACAACTGCAATAGCGTTTCCACGAATCGTCAATGTTTTAGAAAGCTCTGGGTCTTTAGCAATTGCAAGACATGGTTCTGCAACTCCGGGGGTATAGGCAACACAAAGATCTTCTTTGTTTTTTACACAAAATTTTGATTCAATACCGATTTTACCTTGGCATTGCTTATGCATATCCATGGACATTTTGAAGTAGTCTACAGCCATTCGGGCTCTCGCTTTATGTAGCATAATTGTGTAATACTATTACAGTAATTATGAATATAATAATGTAACTGAAATTTAACTTAATTAGACTGGGATTTAGTCTCGAATTGGTTGTTTACCAATTAAGTATAACTTTGAACTTCTTTATAAAGCCCTAGTGTTTCTTGCACTTACCGTGTATGGTTAGCGTTGTTGTACTCAATGAAAAGGTGTTGGCAATAATGTCGGGAAGTGAATTCCGTTCAGTGATATGTGTCTCGATAGAGTCACATTGGGTACACTGTACTGTGAGTGAAATAGTGGTGTTGGTATTTTGAAATTCACTAATGAGGTTTTGATTGACTCTACTTAAAATACTCTTTCGGTTAAACTCTCGAAGTGTATTATAAATTGTTGTCTTGGAAAGAGTAGAGAGTTCGCTCTTAAGGTCACGATACATGGTTTCAATGGTAGGAAATTCTTCTTGCCCCATAAGGTATTCAAAGATTTTAATTCTTTGGAATGAAGGCTTGATACCATGATGGAGTAGATATTGGGTAATTGAGGATTGGGCAACCATTATATTCTCATGTTATAGAATCACAGACCAAATAATAGTGATTCATTGGTAGAAAACCTTGATCTAGATCAAGGAAATACGGGAAGATCATAAAAACAGTGAACAATAATGTGTATTAAAAATGACGTTTTTGTATCGTAAACGACACTTTTGAATAAAAGTGTCGTCGGGTGTCAGCTATATATAATATTATACCAATTTTCTAAAAAAGATTGAGTTACATTTTTGTCATAGGGTATTATCGAATATGCCACCGTCTTGTGGTGCTTTTCTCAAAAAATCCAGCATTGAAATCGATTGAAAGGTGGGTAACATTTTGACTGAATTCGAATCGGAGTCGCTCGGCACCAGGAACAAGTAAATGAATACCTGTATAATACGCATACCCATGATTCCTTTCTCCATCATTGAGAAACATACCATAGTCTATTCCAGCGACAGCCTGGAGCCCAAGGAAGAAGTTTACACCGAACAGAGTTAGGCTTTTGTGGTGAAAAAATTCGTAGGCATATTCTGTGGTAAGGAGTAGTTCGCTGGTACCCGAAAAAGCTTTATTGTCATAGCCTGCAAGAACATTGGCACCACCACTTCTATAATATTCATATTGGCTCAACGTTCCATCACGATATTCTCCGAGTCCATACATTCTAAAAAGGTGGTGGGCGGCGGGGTGAAAATATTTTCTAATATCGAGGAGATATTCAGTGTATCTGATGTCGCCTCCAGCGATTGACCCTGTTTGAGAAAATCGAGCTTCTGTATAGTGTCCCTCAAATGGGTTGAAGCGTGCATTACGGGTGTCGTGAGACAGTCCAATGTGGAGTCGATTTGCGGTCTCGTGTAGTGAACCAGAACTCATAATATCTGCTCGGTCAGAAATCATATAGTAAGAGCGCCCGCCCCATAGTATATCGAGATGAGATGCCAAAGGATAGGAGAACTCACCTTGCAAGAGGTGGGAGTTTTCATTAAAATCAATGATACTGTTGTACCGCTCTGTCTTGATATAGGCAATTTGATATTCAATGGGGAGGTCGAAAAAATAGGGTGATGAAACGACAAACATATACTCTTGTACTGATGCAAAAGAGGGTCTAAAGCCGTATCGAGCAAAGGCTTCGAGTCGTATGTCGTTTCCTAAAAAATTGAGAGAGGCGAGTATTGCGCCTGCCCTCCAACCATCCTGGTCGGTCTTACCAATGGTTGGTACGACAATATAGGCAGGGAGTTCTTTGAAGGTGTAGGTGAGAGTCTTTTTTGATGCGACTGTGTCGACGGATACCGAGATAGACGAAAATACATCAAGGTTCATGAGGCGTTGCTTCTCTTTGGTAAATGCCTCGCACTGAAATGGAGTACCAGTAGCGTGAGTCAGTTCTCTTTCGATTACCTTAGGAAGCGTTGTTTTTATACCCGAGAAAGCTATTGAATCAATAGGCATGCCTTCTGCAGCTGTAGGGCATTTTTCGGGGGCTGCAAAAATAGTTGTAGCAGTTAAAAGAAAGAGAGTGATGAGCTGTTTCATGGAATTCCATTGTCATGATATTTATCATTAGTCATGGAAAGACAATATAGCTTACAAAGAGAATTGCTCATTTGATATTTTAAAGAATAGGAGTGTGTACTTTAAATTTATGGAATGATTTTCGTGCCGAGTAATAGGCTATTCATCAGAATATTCTGCTCACTCACAGTCACGTTCATTCTTAGTCAAAAGGTCACTTCCCCGGCGGTAAAGGCCAAAGGAGGTGCCTTTTTCTTTCGATACTAGAATTGTGCAGTTTCTCTCTGTAGACTGTTTGAGAGTTGATCGGCTGCGTTGTGGTTCTTACAAATACCTTTAAGGTAAAGGTGGTGCTCTTTGATCTCAACAATATCGAGGAGACTTGAACTGAGCATCGCTTGATTTACTTCAAAATCATAAATCTTGTTGCAATCTTCACAGATAAAGTGGCCATGAATATGGGTATCAGAATCATATCTCATCTCATTTTCATCGATTGTAAGCTGAGTAACCAGTCTATGTTTATGAAACTCTTTAAGAGTATTATATATAGTAGTTTTAGAAAGTGTAGGTATTTCAGATCTAAGGTCTACAAATATTTCATCAACACTGGGGTGGTTTCTCTTTTGAACAAGGTAATCATAAATCTTGATTCTTTGATGTGAAGGGCGAATTCCGTGTTTAATAAGCTGATCACGTGTATTTATTCTACTTACAACCATGATAGATACTCCATTTGTGTTAACTACAACTTGATTTGTGTACTTAACCTGTATTCATTACATATATAATACATAAACCAGCTATCATAACCAATGTGGAATGAGTACAAATTACTAAGTTGTAATGGATGTTTGCATAAGTTTACATTCTGTTACATAATAACGTTTGATTTGAGGGTGAAATTGTGACACTATGAGAACAACATTTGCTTTAAATTACATGGATTGTGCTATTTGTCATTTATATGACAAGTTGAGTGGTTATTATTTTGAATAAAGAGCAGGGATAGAGTGAATGAACCGATTAATGGATACTATTCTCCTTGCGAGTTCACTTTTAGTGATAATAAGTGGGTGTGCTCTGAGGGGGGATATGGAAAAGAGATTTGATACTCAAACAGTATCTGAGATTAGGGACCAGATGAATAATGCAAAATTTGAACCTGACGATGGGAAAGTGATTCTTTTTATTGGACAAGACCTTAATGCCGTAGGTGGAGTTTCATTTTCAAAAGAGGAATCGGGCTGGGGGCGTGATGGTTCATCTGGTTACTTAAATGATGATGCACTTCCGGTTCCGGCAGGAATAACAACCTATACTAATGTTTCGAATCAAGGTCTTTGGAGCCATATTGAGTACGGTGCGGGTGACTATTATCTCGATCATCAGTTATCTCACGAAGCCTTGAGTAATAAAGCAATCTCTATTGGGTATTGGATGCTGGGGGATGAAGGTGCTATAACTGCTGGGGCAAGGGATACTGAGCTGATAGCTTTGGCGGAATACTTTAAACAGCTTGCCCCTCGACCAATTTTTTTCCGTATCGGATATGAATTTAACTTTACTGGTTATGACCCGGCAGTGTATAGAACAGCTTTCATTCATATCTGGGAACTGATGAAGCGCGAAGGGGTTTCGAATGTAGCATATGTATGGCAGAGTAATGGTAACGAGCCCATTAGTTATAATTATGAACCGTGGTATCCGGGGGATCGTTATGTGGATTGGGTTGGGTATTCTCACTTTAGTGGTATGCAGAGCGCCGGTGCTGCCTATGGAGAGGCGATGATCGCTTTCGGAAAGGCGCATGATAAACCGATCATGATTGCTGAAGCTTGCGCTAATAATGTTGATTTTGAAAAACCTGAGGATACCTCAAAGGCTCGAGAGTGGTTTGATATGCTTTGGAGGCACTTGGACTTGCACCCTGAAATTAAGGCATTGGCTTATATCAGTGTAGACTGGAAAAATCAAGCTATGTGGAAGTCCATGGACTTTTGGAAAAAGACCGATTCTCGCATTGAGATAAATGAGGAGATTAAGAAGGCGTGGATTGATCAAATGCAACAAAAAAGGTGGATCTTAGGGAATGATTCACTCTATCAAAAACTCAAGGGCCACTCAGATGCCGTTAGGTAACTATACACATAATTGCCCTATACGGTTCAAAAAGTGTATTAAAGTGTAACAAACAGTTTCTTTTTTCTATTAAACTTGAATTGTATGGAGATCTATAGTAAGTTAGTAAGTGATTACTTACTAACTGGTTCGGTATGAGACCACAACAATTTACTAATGAAGAGCTGATAATCTGCGCGAGGAAACTTTTCATAGAACAGGGCAGCCAAATCTCTATGAGTGTCATTGCTCAAGAAATGGGTGTTTCTCAAGCGGCACTCTTTAAGCGGTTCAAAACAAAACGTGAACTTATTATAGAGTCTCTTGCCGTTCGAGAGGTACCCGCTTGGATATTACAGGTTAAAGACCTCCCTGATTCGCGTTCTTTTAAGAAACAACTCTCTGAAATTTTAAATAATCTCGCAACTTTTTTTAAAGAGTTAGCTCCTGTCATTAATATCATGCGTATAGAGAATATAGATATGAATGAACTATTGGACAAAGTCGCTGTCCCACCACCTGTTATGGCGATAAATGAACTAACCGCATGGCTTACCCGCTGTAATAGCGTTGGGCTCATTGGCTCTGTGCCCTATGGAACTCTTGCGAAAATGATTTTAGGGAGTGTCCATATGAATATGATGCTGTGCCATTTGAACGATGTGGATTGTATGAAGAGCCTTATGGACGACCCCGAAGTGTTTGTAGAAGAAATTGCACTAATAGTATCAAAGTTTTCTCCAGGAGAAATAGATGAGTAGAATACTAATATGGATCGTTATGGGATTGGTCGTAATACCTTTCGCTGAAGAGGGGCAGTGGTGGAGTCATTTTAACGTACCACAACTCGATACTGTCATTGAAAGTACCCTGCTCCATAATGGTGATCTCGCCGCTATGCAAGAGCGAGTGAAAAGTGCTGAGGCGAGAGCTGATCAGAGTGCAGTAGTGCTGTATCCCTCCCTTACTGCATCCGTTGGGGTGAACTACTTTCCAAAGACTACGGGGGGGATGCCTGGAGTTGTAATGAATCCTGTTACTCAGAATTTTAATTTGGGTATGGTCCCTGAGGAGACTCAACTGTATGGCACTGGGCAAGCAGGGCTTTCGGCGCGGTATACCATTGATGCATGGGGGGCTGGTTTCCAGAGTCGCCGTTCTGCAGGGTACAGCGCAAAGGCTATAACACATGATGCGACTTCGGTTGCCTTAAAAATGACCAGTGTCGTTACCCTTACCTATTTTGATTTTTTATATAGCAAAAGCCTTTTAAAGATTATAGAAGAACAAATAGCATCATCCACAGAGATACTAGAGATGACGCGTGCGCGCTACCGGTCGGGTGAGCATTCGCTCTTGCCGGTATTGCAGCAAGAACAAGCATTGGCGAGCCGAAAAGCTCAACTGCCTTCAGCCAAGCGAGGGGTGTTTTCAGCAGAGCTTCATTTAAAAACACTTTCGGGAATTGAAACAATACCGAAAGCAAATAATCTCCCTTTCGTGCAAGATCTTATTCTTATTTCGCCTAATACCATTGTTGAAAAACGCCCAGACATACAGGCCGAGCGCCTCCGCATTAAAGCCCATGAGCATAGTCACAAGGCTGCGTTACTTGGGCATCTTCCTAAAATTGAACTCACGGGTATGGTGGGGTATGACTATACTGTTGAGCCTAAAACAAATAGTGATCAAGCGTGGGCGGTCGGCGCTAACCTCACCCTTCCTCTTTTTGCGGGGTTTGCAACGTCAAGTGGGCATGCGGTAACTAAGGCAGAACTCAGAGCGGCAGAGCAGAGTTTGAAGCAAAAGATAACAGCGACACACAGTGAGCTCACACTCCAAGAGGCGACTATTATAACACAGCAAGAAACTTTTGATGCATGGAGAAATAACCGGGATGCAGCACAGAAGGCTTTTAATGAAGCGAAAAAACAATATACCAATGGCTTAACAACGTATCTTGAAGTGCTTAATGCACTCAACGCTTTGGCTCAAGCAGAAATTAACCTTTTAAATGCACACATGATGGTGCTTACAGCGCAGGTACAGTATATCGAGATGCGCG
>JAOPTW010000057.1:0-11817 GCA_051532035.1 Fibrobacterales bacterium
TGTGAGGTTTGTCTGGTGGCGTGTGGGGTAACCATTCTGCAATGGAGGGTAACACTTCACTCGTGGTAGAACATTATTTGCGCATTGTGACCGAGCATGGGGGTATAGAATCTTGATTCGTATAGACTGGTAGCGACTCAACACGTGAGGTAGCCCATTTAGTGGGCGTGAATCAAAAAATAATAGTGTGTGGTAGAATTTTTCAATGGTATAGAATCATGACTCGGAGGTCGTGGTTCTCGGTTCCTTTAGATATTTGGGAAACTGTTTAGGGGTGGTAGACAATTCGAGTGGCGTGGTAACTTATTGGAGAGCAATAATGGAAGTGTCCTTTAGATATTTGGGAAACTGTTTAGGCGTGGTAGGCGATTCGAGTGACGTGGTAGAGCATTCAGTAGGCGTGGTAAGGTTGTTTGGTGCGTGAATCGTAATTCAGTGGGAGATATGGTGGTAGATGATCGAAGTGGACATCAGCCGTTGCAGTGGACTAGAATACATTTAAAGAAATCATGAAGTGTAGCGGACACCTTCGCTTTTTAAGATCATTGTATAATACGCCCCGGTAGAAAGAGCCTACTCGTATAGAATACAATTAAGATTTAACGTAAGGTTCAACTCTGAAACTACTCTGCGATTATCTGTGTGGAATATATCAATAGCAACGGTGTCGCCAATAGAAATGTTTTCTTTGAGAAAAAATGAATCAAGAGAAACAGTATCAGGACTATAAGAGCGGTCGACGTTAAAATTGAGTACCATGCGGTGGTTCATATAAACAATAAGGTTATCATCGGCTTCGCCTGCGATAGATTGGCCCGAATCTCCATTGTAAATAAATTGAGCTTGCATATGAGTAGAGAAAATTGCGCTGGTAAAAGGGAATGATTTTTCATTTGTTATAGAATACTCAAATAAGGTTTGATCACTCGAATTAATGAGTGAGTCGGCTAATATGGTATCCAGCATTCGTTTAGTGTACAAATTGCTAATGAGGTGTTGTCGCATGAGGGCAGTCCAGCCGATTGTATCAATTTTTGAAATGGTAAGTGGAAAATATGTGGAATCGATAAAAGCAATCTGATTTTCTTTTTGCACGATAAAATGTATTGTTGTGTCTAGGGTGGTATATGCATAGGCTGGATCCCACCATGTATGTATCTCTGCATTAACAGTGTAAGCGGGAAGTACTTTAGGGAGTCCATTTTCATCGAGTGTGCTATCAAGCATAAATGTAGAGGGAGGATAATAATCAATGAAATCACCTTTTTCTTCTTTGTCGTACAGAAATGTTTTAAAGGGAACGCTGTCAGGTAATTGGTAGATGTTATTCAAACAGTCTTCACGTAAGTTGATTTCGTTATTTTCTCCAATACTTATATCTGATGAAAGACTAACATCACTTGAATACTCGTTTGTAGATTCGGCTCTATCGCTACTTTCTTTTGATTCACTACTCCCATCCATGGAGCTGCTCTCATTTGAGCTCGTATGTATGACCAAAGGGCTTGACGATCCATTGTATGATTCAGTACGTATATCAGATGAATAGCTCTCTTTGGGCTCTTGCTGTGAGCTCTCATCAAGTTCAGGCGTTGTCTCCATAGTACATGATAAGAGAAATACCGTAATGGCTAAAATGCTATAAAAAAAAGTGGGCATGGAATACCTGTAGTTTGAATACTGTTGACTAGGGGTAGAGTCGTTGCTCTCACGCTAAAGATAGTAATCTCAGGGTTGCAGTCAATTTGTACCCTCGATTATTCGGTATGCTCAATAAACACGTCACCCACAATATTCTCATCGTTACACATATGTTCTCTTTCCTATTCTGTTAGTGGGGTGCTTTAATAATTGGAAAAATGGGGTAGTGCCGTAGCCTAAACATATCAATAATTGCTCTTTCGTAGACTAAACTTCATTTATTTAAACTAAAAAGTGAGATACCCTGAATTCAGGTATGTGGTTATTGGTGTCTATTACTAAGTTCATTAGTGTATGATGATTTGTTGTTGTATGTAACAATCGATACAGTAGTCCTCATTGAAATGTCGTTCATAGAGATAGGTGTTGAGATAGAATGAGTAAAAACCATTATAGGAAGTAGATGAGTAGTAAGTTTAATAGAGTAGTAAAGCTGCACGGTCTGTTTGTTGATGGGGATGGCGTTGTCGATAAAGAGTACGCCTTAAAGGCCTTGAATTGCTCTGAAAACACTTTTAAACGATACTTAGAGGAATTGCGGAACTCCGGGATGCCCATTGATTACGACAGAAAGAGCAAGATGTTTCAGTGTGACCCTGCTGAACTTGATCGGTTTGAATTTCCGGGATTATGGTTTAATCATACTGAGTTGGTAGCAATTTATAGTTTAAGAACGCTCATGCAATCCATATCGGATGGCGTATTAGCGGCTGGGTCAACAAATTTCTGGAATAAAATCGATACGCTTTTTGATGAGAGAAATATCTCATTATCAGAGTGGGAGGGGAAGGTAAAAATTCTTCCTATTGGTGTTCGGAACATTGAGAGTGGCATCTTTAATAGGGTTATTGAATCTCTCGTTAAGCAGAAGCGAATACTATTGGATTACAAACCTATAGGAAGTACCATAATAGAAATTGAAGTATCTCCCGTCCATATTGTGAGATATAAAGATAACTGGTATCTGGATGGGTTTTGTCATGGTATCAATGAGCTTAAAACCTTTGCATTGAGTAGTATTAAAAAATTGTCTCTGAGTACTCTCTGTGCCCATCAAATAGATAATGCGGAGCTCCAAGAGATGTGTGCCGGTGGTTATGGGATTATTACCGGTAAGGTCAATGAAATAGCGGTACTCAGATTCTCTGGTATGGCGGCTGAAGTGGTCTCTGATGAGATCTGGCATATCAATCAATCAAGAAAGCTCCTTGACTCGGGGGAATTAGAATTGAGCGTACCCTATCATACTGACAGAGAGCTGGTGATGGATGTTCTTAAATGGGGAGAGTTCGTCACGGTTGTATCTCCTGAATCACTTAAGGCTCGTGTAAAGTCTACTCTTGAAAAAGCTGTCTGTAATTATTCTTAACTAATATTTTTCCGCACCAATAATTGGGGTGGAAGTGATTGGGGAGAATGCCGTAGAGTATTAGTTTTTAAGCGCTCTTTAGGTTTTGCTCATATTTAGAGGGCTTGCATAGTAATACGAGCGTGAGATAAAGGATTCAGTATGTTTTTAGTGGGTGAGAGACCAGGTAAAGGTACCTATAGATGTGAAAGGTGTCACGCACGAGTGACGTTAGATGATTCAACCGATGCATTGCCACACTGTCCGAAGTGTCATTATGCAGAGTATACAACCTACGGCTATGGAGATTAGAATGATAACGATGGTAATAGTAGTATTGATGCTTTCGGTTACGGGGTTCTCTCATGGAGGGGGGACTAATGCTGATGGGTGTCATAATAATCGTAAGACTGGTGGGTTTCATTGTCATGGTGCGCCGACAGATACGTATTTGACTCGTACCGTTGCTCCGGTTAAGGTTGTTGCAGTTCAGGCTGATAGCTTGGATGGTGGTGGGTCTGAGGTAGGGGTTGATGATGACGCTGGTGGTGAGGTTGGTAGTGAGGCGATTGTCTGTTGTAAGATTTGTAAGAAGGGGAAGGCGTGTGGGAATAGTTGTATTGCGCGTTGGAAGACTTGTAGTAAGGGTGTTGGGTGTGCTTGTGATGGGTGATTACGGCTAAAGGTTAAACGTTCCCCTATGTTGTTTTTTTTTGAAGATACAGAATAACGATTTCTGAATAGTAAAAAATGTAAGTCAATGAGTAGTTTCAATAGGTCGCTCACTATCTATTTCATAATGGGTAGTGAGGTAAAGAGCAAATTAAATATTGTGTATAAGAGGAGAGTAGATGATGAATATTACAACAGGTAAAGAAAAATCTATAAATGAAAAATATTGTAGTGAGTGTGGTGAAATAATAAATCTAAAGGCTGAGATATGCCCTAAGTGTGGAGTAAGACAAATGCTCTCACTGGACGAGGCACCAAATGGGAAAAATAAAACAGCGGCAGCTTTGTTTGCGATATTTTTAGGAGGCTTCGGTATACATAGGTTTTATTTAGGGCAGGCTGGACTTGGATTCTTTTATCTGTTGTTTTGCTGGACATTGATACCTGCATGTATTGCACTTATAGACTTCATACTTCTTGTATCAATGAGTAATAATGAATTTATTAAGCGTTATGGGGCAGTGTAAATTATGGAAGTATGGGCATTAGTATCGATCGTTGGAGTTGTAATACTTGGTGTATTGTATTTTCAATCACGAACCGCTTTAAGAGATAGTGAGAAATCGAATAAGAAATTGGCAAATGATATAACTGGTCATTTGAATACAATTAATGAGAAGCATGAAGAGCTTAGGATTCTTAAAAGTGATCTTAGCTATTTAAAAAGTACTACTGAGCATCTTAAAAAGTTTGAAACAATTAAAGATTTGGACCTTGAATCACAAAGGATGATAAAAGAGGCTGAGGAATCTGTTAAAAGGGCGAGCATTGAATCCGAGTCAATTATAAGTAAAGCAAATCTTGATGCAGAACAAATAACGTATCATGCAAAAAGTAGCCTTAGTGGCATTGAGGCTGAGGTTAATAGTTTGAAGTATAACTATTCAAATGCAATGGATGTATATGCAAAGCTTAAAAAGGAGTCTGATGTACTACAAGACAATTTAGATATCTCGGCATATGGCATATATGAACCTCATTTTGATTTTGATACCTCAGATAGATTTAAAGATGAAATTAAGAATGTTCGTGAAAAATTAAAAGGCCTTATTAAAGTAGATAAAGCGGTTGATGGAGGTGAGGGTTGGACTGTTAATGGAAGTCAGTCCGAAGGCAAGCAGATGGTCAAGCGCAATAAAAAAGTGATATTGCGTGCGTTTAATGGGGAGTGCGATAGTTTTATCTCTAATGTCTCTTGGAATAATATTGGTCGAATGGAAGAGCGCACACAAAAGTCCTTTGATGCCATATCTAAAATGGGAGAAACGACAGGGTTAGCCATAGCCAATAACTATTGTGATCTAAAGCTAAAAGAGCTTCGATTGACCCATGAGTTCAGGCTAAAGAGGTACGAGGAAAAAGAAGAACAGAAAGCAATTAAAGAGCAAATGAGAGAAGAGGAACGTGCTCGTAGGGATTATGAAAAGGCAATTGCTGATGCGGAGAAGGAAGAAAAACTACTTCAAAAAGCGCTGAAAGAGGCTCAAAAACAGATGCAAGCAGCAAGTGCTGAAGAGCGCGCTCAGTTTGAACAACAATTGAAAGAGTTAGAGGGTAAACTGCATGATGCAGAAGAGAGTAATAAACGTGCTCTATCAATGGCTCAGCAGACTAAGTCAGGTCATGTGTATGTTATAAGTAACATAGGCTCGTTTGGTGAGAATATGTACAAGATTGGTATGACTAGAAGGCTTGAGCCTCTTGATAGGGTTCACGAATTGGGTGATGCCAGTGTTCCATTCAAATTTGATGTTCATGCTATGATCTATAGTGATAATGCACCAGCGTTGGAAAACCAACTTCATAAATTGTTTCATGAGAAACGAGTGAACCTAGTTAACCTCAGGAGAGAGTTCTTTAATATAAGTCTTGGTGAAATTAAAGAAGAGGTTGAGAGGGCGCATGGTGAGTTTGAATTTGTCTTTGATCATGAGGCAGTTGAGTATCGGGAGTCTCTAACTATTCGGAATGAGTTTGGTGTAGGGGTTGAAGAGGTTGTTGGTGAGACTGTGGGGGAAGATGCTTTTCCTGTTGAGTTAAAAATATAATCATAATTAATAGAGGTTTTTATGTCTTTAGGTGTATTAAAAAGTGCTATAGAAAAACGGTCAAAAATATCATTTGGTTATATTAAGGCTGGTAAAGTACGAGGTGTAAGGGTTGGTGATCCTTATGCAGTTTATAATTTTCACCGTAAAGATGGCTCAGTGTCTGTTAAAGTTGATGTTTTCCAGACAGGAGGAGTGTCTGATAGTGAAACTAATCCATATGATTGGCGTATGTTTGATTTAGATGATTTGGTTGATGTTGAGCTTGTTATTCCTCAACATGTTTTCGTTATAGATGACGAGTATGATCCTTATTCGAATAGATATGATGATTGTATTGTTAAAATTTAACCCAAGAAAAGATGTCAGTATGGAGTTTTATATATGAGATTACATGAAATAAAAATTAATGGCTATAAAAGATTAAAAGACGTTTCTGTATTGTGCGGCGATGCAACTTTCTTAATCGGCCCTAATAATGCAGGTAAAAGTTCTGTTCTTAAGGCGATTGAATACCTGCTATCAGCTAAAAAACAAATTAGCTCTGATGAGTATTATTCAATAGCAGATATTGAAACAGGAGAAACAAAAGTTGTTGATAATACAATCACAATTGAAGGGGAGTTTAGGAACTTACCTGAAGAATCAAAACAATGGAGAGGTTTCAAAGGGCGAATCTTTGAATATGAAGTAGAAAATGAAACAGGATTATCAGTATTTTACAAAAAATCATATGAACTTGGAAAGGATGTTGTCATTCAATTCAAGTCTAAAAAAAGAGAAAGAAAGGAAGAATTTGTAAATTGTAAAAAAATTGAAGACTACGTCACACAGGGAATATCGCTAGAAAAAATGGAAGAATTATTTCCTGGAAAAGCTTTAGGTGCAAATTTAGGAGTTAGCAAGCCTGTTGTAGCCAAGTTTGAGGAGCTTGATGATATTTGGAACTTGCTTGAAGAAGAAGAATGGTTTACTAATCCGGGAGGGATTCCGGGTAATGTACTTAAAATGTTACCAAGGTTTTTATTAATACCAGCAGAAACTTCGATTTCAGAAATAAATGGTTCTAGTGGTGTACTTAACAAAACATTAAATGAATTATTTGAAGATGTAAGAGAGGGGTCTGCAAACTATGAAAAAGCTCAGGAATACCTTGATAAGTTAGCTAAGGAACTCAATCCATCAGATAAAGATTCAGAGTTTGGGAAAATGATGCTTGAACTAAATGATGTATTGGCAGGTGTGTTTCCTGATACTCAGTTACATGCTAGTACTGATTTAAGTGACCCAAGTAAAGCGATTAAACCAATTTTTGATGTGGAAATGTCAAGCAATGTTAAAACAACTGTTGACCATCAAGGTTCCGGAATGATTAGAGCTGCTGCTTTTGGAATGCTAAGATTTAGACAAAAATGGTTGTCTAGACGTGAAGGGGAAGATGATCGTTCTATAATCATTTGCTTTGAAGAGCCTGAGATATATTTACACCCCAGTGCTGCTAATCAAATGAGGGATACAATATATGAATTGAGTACAAGTAATTCTCAAATTGTTGCCACGACACACTCGCCATTTATAATTGATATATCGCGAAAACCTTCTCAAGTATTGAATTCAATGAAGGCAACGGATGAAGGTATAGATATGAAGCCATTTAGTGTTTCTGACGAATATAAAAAATTAGAAGGTGTAGATAAGGATCATGTTAAAATGTTGCTTAAAATAGATGATTATATATCAAGAGTATTTTTTACTGAAAAAGTGATTGTAGTTGAAGGGGATACTGATGATATAGCACTAAAAGAGTCTATTAAGAAATTACCCAAAGATCAGTATTTAAAAATTGTTTCTAGCTGTGAAATTGTGAAAGCACGAGGCAAAGCCACTATAATAAGTTTTGTCAAATATTTAAAAGCTTTAGGGATTGAACCAATTGTTGTCCATGATAGGGACAGGGGCACTGCTGGAGCTGAAGTGTTTAATCAACCTATTAAAGATGCTCTTGGTGGTGTTGGTAAATTAGTCTTAATGGAAGAAAATATTGAAGATGAAATAGGATATAAGGCCCCTTCATCGGATAAACCATTTAAAGCCTTTAAAGAGATATCTAATTATTCCGATTGGGATTCCTTGCCAGCCGGTTGGAAAAATAAATTAAAAGAAATATTTGGTGACTTAATCTAGTAAGAAATAATCATGCTAAAAAATTAAGGAGAAATAATGAGTAAATGGATATCAACACCCCAATCATCAAATGTAGCTGGATTTGGTTATGAAGCGACTAAACTAACCTTAACAGTAGTGTTTAATAATGGATCAAAATATGAATATTATAATGTGCCAGATAATATCTATAGAGGGATAGTAGCTGCTGACTCAAAAGGAACATATTTAAATCGATGTATAAAAGGTGTTTTTACCTATAAGCACATTGGATAAATAAACAACAAACTAATTCCATAGGTTCTGCTATCCCGATGCGTTATCGTTGCAGTGATGGTTTATGGGGTATTTCTTTAATAAGGTTAATATGAAACCACGCTACCTAACAAAATCCCGCTTTAAAATTGGCTGTGAATGCCCAGCTAAACTATTCTACACAGCCAAAAAAGAATACGCTAACAAGAAGCTAGATGATTCTTTCCTAATGGCACTAGCTGAAGGTGGATTCCAAGTGGGGGAACTGGCAAAATTATATTACCCTGGTGGTCACGATATAATAACCCTTGATTATGAAGAATCACTTGAGGAGACTAACGAACTTCTAAAACAAGAGAATGTAATAATCTATGAAGCGGCCATAAAATACAAGAGCCTCTTTATTCGTGCTGATATACTGGTAAAAACCGGAAACAAAATTGACCTTATAGAGGTTAAAGCGAAATCATTTGATCCAGATAATGTAAATGAATTCGAAACAAAAGCAGGGTACATATCAAGTACATGGAAGCCATACCTATACGATATAGCCTTTCAAAAATATGTGACCGAAAATGCCTTTCCTAGTTTTCGTATACGGCCCTTTCTAATGTTGGTAGATAAGACATCAAATTGTCCAACCGATGGCCTCAATCAAAAGTTTATGATTACCAAGGATTACAATGGTCATTCTGGTGTCACGGTTTCAGATGATGTCACTAAAGAGGAGCTTGAAGAACGGGTCTTATCGTCAGTAAATGTAGAAAATTACTGTAATAGCATATACGAAGGTCAGGATTCAAAAGAGGGATACGAACTGCAGGGGAGGTGTTACACATTTGCCGAGCGTATTGAATACTATGCTAATCAGTATGAACAGGACATAAAGATCTCTTCACCGATATCTTCTGTGTGCGGTACGTGTGAGTTTGATACCACGAGTGATAATGCTGACATGCTCAGTGGCAAAAGAGAGTGCTTTAAAGAGCAGCTGAGTTGGTCTGATGCAGATTTCGAAGAACAAACGGTATTTGATATCTGGAACTGTAGAGCAAAAGATAAGTTGATCGCTGATGGCAAAATAAAAATGCGGTTAATATCTGAAGAGGATTTGAAGGTCAAATCAGGCACAGGTGTGGGTATTTCACCTAGTGAACGGCAATGGCTCCAAGTAGAGAAGGCTGCAAAAGGAGATATTACACCCTTTATTGATGTTGAGGGACTAAAATCAGAGATGTCTAGTTGGGTGTATCCACTTCACTTCATTGATTTTGAGACGAGTATGGTTGCTATACCTTTTAACAAGGGCAGAAGGCCGTATGAGGGTATTGCCTTTCAGTTTTCTCATCATACAGTATTTGAAGATGGTAGGGTGGAGCATACTGGTGAGTTTCTTCATACAGAAAGGGGCGTTTTCCCAAACTATGAGTTTGTACGTGCTCTAAAGACGGAGCTGGAAACAGATGCCGGATCAATCTTTAAATATTCAGCTCATGAGAATACCTATCTCAAGATGATTAAAGTACAGATTCTTAAGGATAATAGTGAAATCCCGGATCGGGATGATCTTATTGAATTTATCGATTCTATTACCAACGACAAAAAGAACAGTAAAATAACTCGTCAAGGTTCAAGAGATATGATCGACCTATTGGATGTAGTTAAGAAATATTATTACGATCCTGCGATGGGTGGATCAAACTCGATTAAGCAAGTTCTTCCTGCGATGCTCAATAGCTCGGCATTTTTGAAAGAGAAGTATTCTAAGCCTATATATGGTGCAGCCGGTGGAATGGTAAGTCTTAATTTCAACGATTGGACTTGGATTACCTATGATGAAGCAGGAAAGGTTATAGATCCATATAAGCGGCTCCCACCTATGTTTGATGGTGTGAGTGATTTGGATATAGAACTCTTATCGAGTGACCCTTCTTTGGCTGATGGTGGTGCCGCTATGACTGCTTATGCACGGATGCAGTTTTCTGAGATGAGTGATGCTGAACGAGAAGAGGTGAGGAAGGCGTTGTTGAAGTATTGTGAGTTGGATACCTTGGCTATGGTTATGATTTATGAAGGGTGGATGGAGATGATTCATTTGAAGGAGGCGCCTAATTTCAGCTAGCGATACAAAATTAAATAGGCTTCATGATGCGCTTTCATGGTGTAATGGCTCAATGACAAAGAAAGAAATTGCTAAGGCTCTATGCTGTTCTGAGGATTATGCAAAAAAAGTTGTCATCAAAATACGTAAAAATACAGGGATGGAGTTAAAATACAATCTCCAGATTAAGGCATATCTACTGTCGGGTCGAGATAGGGAAATGTTACAAAATTCCGCATTAATATTTACACATGAACAGTTGGCTTCAATCTTCAGTTTAAGAGAACTAATGATGGGAGTCCGTGGTGGAATTCTTTCAGATGTATTTGACGTATTTTGGAATAAGATTGAACGATTATGTGATGAGAAAAATATATCGTTAAAAAATTGGGAAGGCAAAGTTGTAATCGTTCCTATAGGTAACCGAGATATCAACGATGTTGTTGTGTTTTGATTGATAAATAGTGGGTTGATTTCAATATGAAGGAACAAAGATGATGAACTGGTTTGGTAAGAACAAATTTAATGTAACTGTGATTATAATGGCTATTCTGTTTTTATTTTCATCGATACTATCATTGATAGTAATTGGAAAATCGAATGAAGTATTTGATAGCAATTTCCTCTATACATTACCATATATGGGTAGCGTTGGCGATTACTTTGGAGGTGTATTAAATCCCCTGTTTTCCTTTATAACTATAATTATGCTTATATATACTGTAAGGATGCAAAGTGAAGAATTGAAAAATAGTACAGAAGCATTAAACAATAGTAAAACCGAATTGTCAGATCAGAAACAAGAAATGAAGCTTCAAAATGATACTCTTATACAGCAGAAATTTGATACTCAATTTTTTCAAGTTCTGAATTCTTTTTCATCGATTATTAATAGTATTAGTCAACATTCACCAAATTCAGGGAATAATATCAGTGGAAGTGAATGTCTCGCATTTTGGATAAACAATATGAGTACAACGTATGGCAATAGACTTCAGAGTGAGAAAAATGATAATAAAAGATGTAAAAGGACATTTGCTAGTTTGTGGGAGTCACGGAGCAAGCAATTAAAGCATTACTTAAATTACCTTACATTTTTATTTGACTATGTATCCAATAGTAGTATTGAATCAAAAGGTTTTTATTATACTGTTATTTTAACAAACCTTTCAATTCCAGAATTAGTCATTATTTTACATGTTATAGCAGATAAATATCATGATAAATTACTTCCAATTGCCATGGAGCATAATTTTCTTTCATTGGTCAGTGGTGATGATTTCGGAAATGCTCAACTGTATGGGTACGTAACAAGAAAATTTTCAGAATTTTAAGATTGGCCAATCTAAGGTGATTTATGAGTAGTATTAAATGCATGAAGTGTAATAAAGTGTCAGTGATATTTGATGGTAGTATTTTTATCGAAAACAATAGTAGCTTACGGTATGGTAACCGTCCGGTCAAGCACA
>JAOPTW010000058.1:0-17701 GCA_051532035.1 Fibrobacterales bacterium
ATTCAAAAAATGCATATAATGTTCAGTTGCACGGTTTGAAAGAAAAAAAGCATCATGTTAGTTTTCCCTCACTCTCTGATCCTACAGAATTTGTTTTTGGAATAGAGGACCTTCGAAATGGTGAATCTGATGAAGACTATAATGATCTTATTCTGATAATCGATGATATTGATGAATCAACTGTGTGTGATTATCTCAATGATTCTTCATGTTTTAACTGTAGTGAATTACCATATAATAAAAGTTCACGACTCGCCTTTGAAGATCAATACCCAGAGTATGGGGACTTTGATTATAATGATGTCGTCGTTGATATTGATTATACGATAGTTGCACAGCAATGTAATGTTTTGGGAGTGCCAATCTATGACGCGAGTTATGGGGTTAATTATGCGCCTCAGCTACTCTATGGATCAGTAGCGGTAACACCTGTGGCGAATGGCGCCCTGTATTCTCTCGGTTTTGCAGTAGCATTGAGCAGTGACTACGCAAATGCAGAGGTGACTGTTGATGGTGCTTCATCGAAAGTAGAGCGAGTTGATGGTGAGTCTATAATTGAATTTTTTGATTTTATGAGGGATGAATTTACGCCTCAACCATCGACTATTTTTGTGAATACAGACCCAATAGCAGGAAATACAAATGCGCCAGCATATGCACCCAAATCGACTCTGAGGGCAAACATACTTTTTAATCAAGGTACCGCAATTCCTGAGAAAAAACTTTCAATATTTAATCCATTTATATTTTTCACGGATAATGTACAGCGTGAAATACATATGAGAAATGGTGTATTGAGTGCACGAGGCGTTGCTCAAAATATTGTAGGTTCACCTGCAGAGGGACACCCGTACGAGGATGATAATGGGATTCCTTGGGCTATTGAGATTAATCAGGCTACACAGTATCCCGTTGAATTTCAAGATTTTGTTGGTGCGTATCCTAATTACTCTAAATGGGCTTTCGATGGAACCCATAAAGGGTGGGCCAATAAAGGAATTCCATCCGTATTATACTAGGATTAGAACGTTAGGGGAATTCAGCTGAGTACTGCTTGAGAGACATCTCAGTTGATATTTAGTTTTTGTTACACACGAGCAGACTGTAACAAAAACTAAAGTCCTAACGATTTTAAGAAGTTCATGTTTGTCTCAATAGTTGCATGAGGGTTGAGTGTGTGATCATGCTCAATAAAATATAACTGGTTAGGATGAGATAACAGTTCCGGTAATATTGTTTCATAATCGACATTTCCTTCACCCAAATCAAGTACAATTTCAGCACCTGGCGCATCTAAATCTTTTAAATGAAAAAGAGGGAATCGTTCAGGATTCATTCTGTAATATTTTAGCGGATCTATCCCTGACTTATAGGCCCATGCAATGTCAATTTGAAAAGAGACAAGGCTTGAGTCAGTATTGTTGAGTAAAACCTCATAGGGTATTTTCCCATTAATGGGCTCAAATTCAAATTCATGATTGTGGTAGACCATTGTTAAATCATACTGTTTGAGTGTAGCTCCCCATTCATTGAGTTTTTGGGCGAGTGATTTGTATTGTGCAATAGTTTCGCGTTCATCAGGGGCGAGCCATGCTAACACTAAGTATTGCGCTTTTAAGGTAAGGGCACGTTCAATAAGCTGGGGAAGGCTGTCTCTGAGAGGTTCTGTGAGGTGGTGCGTACTCATGAAGTCGACCCCAATCTCTTGACCCCATGCAAACAGTGTGTCTGCGGAGTATCCATAATATCCTGCGAGCTCTATCTGATCATATCCTGCGCTTTTTATAAATTGTAGCGTCTCTTTGAATTTGGTGTCGAGGTCATCGCGAAAGGTGTACATTTGAACGCCCCATTGGTTTTCTGAAGAGAGTATTTCAGAACTTGATGATTCAGGGAGTGTCTCAGATGATGATACAGAATTCGATGATTCTGCTTGTTCTGATGATAGGGTGGTCGGATTCGAATAGTGTGAAGACGAAAGGTCAGTTGTTGAACTTATAAATCTGGCATTACTCGAACGTTCAAGAGTCGTTGATGAAGATATTTCCATTGTTCGATTGTCACTTGACTCCTGGTATTCAGATGAAAATATATCCAATGAACTATCTATTTCTACCGGTGAACTATTGCTTGTTGTGTCACTTGACTGAGGATCTTCGGTATTGAATTGTTGAGTGCAATTCAGAAAAAGAGTTGATAGAGTTGCAATGCATGCGATGGTTCGAAATGTATTGTGTTTCAAATGGTGTGCCCCTTATTATTACCGAATTAAAAATACCTTATGTATGTGGTTAATCAACTACTATCTATGACGATGGTTGGTTTGTTCGTGACAGTATAGGTATTTGAGCAACAGACTATACTGTTATCAAACTTTTTCATTTGCGAATGCCATGAGTACAACATTTAAAGTATGGCATAATTGGCTGTAGAGTCTGATAAATAAGACTTTGTTTGCAAGTTCCACTGCCTAGAGGTATGTGGTGAAAGGGTTATAGCCTTTTTACATTTGCGAACAATTCTGGTACACTATTTGTTATTACTTTTTTATTACAACTTTAAAAGAGTGAGGACTCGATGATTAAATACATAATATTAATACTTACTAGTTTCATGTTTACTTTGATTGGGTGTAATCCCTTTGGATCAAATACTATAAATGAAGTTTCTTATGATGATGAATCAAAAGGGGTTCAGGTGATTTCCACTATTGATTCAGTAACACAGTGTGATTCACTGGTAACTGGTCAAACATTTTATGTGATAGAAAATAAGAAGTTTTTACTCTGTGATGGCGAAGAGTATATAGTGTTAGTTGCAAATGATGATAGTACAATAAAACAGGGGTTACCTGGAAATGAAGGAATACCGGGGAGAGAAGGAAACCCTGGTGAGCAAGGATCTCAAGGCATTGCTGGCTTAAATGGAAAAAACGGTACTTCTTGTAGTACTCTCCCAATTGACGTTGGAGTCGAAATTGTGTGTGGTGATGTTATAGATACATTAGTTCACGGAGCTAATGGTGTTGTCGGTGAAAATGGTGCCGCTGGAGAGAATGGTGCTGATGGTGCTGATGGTGCTGATGGTGCTGATGGTACTGATGGTACTGATGGTACTGATGGTACTGATGGTACTGATGGTGCTGATGGTACTGATGGTACTGATGGTGCTAAAGGAGAGCAAGGTGAAAAAGGGCCGTCCGGCGGAATAGATGGAAAAGATGGAAAAGATGGTGAAGAAGGGGCTCAAGGTCCTGCAGGTCCACAAGGACCTCAGGGGGAAAACGGTATTGATGGAAATAACCCGGATATGTATAATAAATTTTTGATGGAATCGACAGCAGCCGATCTCGATGCATGTTCTGGTTTTGGTACGGTTATTCGTACTGGATTTGATGTAAATGAAAATGGCATACTTGATGATATTGAAATTTCTGATAGTACAACCATGTGTAATGAAAGTCTGGTATGGGATGGGGATTTTGTGATTGATGACTCTACTGATTTAAATCTCATAAAAGGATATAATAAGATAAATGGTGATCTAAGAATTAAAGAGTTTGTGACGCTGAAAAATTTAAAATTTTTATCTCATATAAAAGAGGTAACAGGCAAAGTTAATATTTCATTGAATAAGTCATTAAGTTCTTTATCGGGATTACAATCACTCTATTCTATTGGAGAGTCTCTCATTATAAAGAACAATCCAAATCTTAAAAATTTAAATGGATTATCGAATCTTAAATACCTAGGGGAATCATTGGTTATAAGAGAAAATATAAAACTTTCATCAATAGATGCTCTCTCTCACTTAACGATCATTCATGGTGATTTGTCTGTGGTTAAAAATCATTCGATATTAAATATGGAAGGCCTAGAAAAATTAACAGATATAGATGGCGGTATTGTTATTGATAGTAATAATGGTATGGTGTCACTTAAAGGACTTGAAGGTGTAGAACGTATTGATGATCTACTCCAAGTTTCGAATAACAAAGCCCTAAAAACAATAGATGCTTTTGATAAGTTAAGTTCGAACGTAGGGACAATTGAAATTAAGAATAATATTATACTTAAGGATGCCGGTGCCTTTACAGCTCTAACTAATGTTGGTAATCTTAAACTTTCGGGTACACCACAATTAAATCTTGATTGCTTTTCAAATCTCAAAACTGTTGATACTACAGTCATTGTGTCTGGGGTATATAGTCCATTTACCTTCAATGCTTTTAATAGCCTAGAGAGTATTGGGGGGGATTTGAAAATTATTAATCTAAAAAATGTCGAATTATTTGAATCATTTTCAACTCTTACACAAGTGGGGGGAGATTTGATGATAATAGGAAGTAATAAATTAAAAGATATACATGGTTTTGAGGAGCTTACAGATGTTGGTGGTTCATTGCGTGTACGTGATAATAAAGCCCTTATGAATATTGATAGTTTTGTTCAGTTGATAACTATAGGTGAAGTGTTTAATTTAGAGAACAATGCTCTGTTAACTTCAGTTGATGGCTATGCAACACTTACTACAGTTGGTACTGCTGTAAGAGTGGTAAATAATACAACATTGATGCGCTGTAATATTGATGTAATAATGGATCAATTAATTGGTTTTAATGGGAGTACAGATATAAATCATAATGGAGGACCTTGTAACCCGTAAGTAAACCGATTAGAAGCAGTATAGATCGTTTTAAAAAAGCAGAAGCTCTTGTGGGCTTCTGCTTTTTTGTTTTCTAATGATCTGTAAATTATGTACTCATTTTATTCGCAAGTGTAAAAGGTTTTTAGTATAAGGTTGCTACTACTCTTGCCTTAATTTTTGAACCTATATTTAAAATTCAAATAATATTGAGGGAGTCTATGCTACTAAGAAGAATGCAGTCCATACAAATGCTATTAAAATTAGGGGTAGTTTCACTACTTCTTGTAGCGTGTGATGCTGCAACAGAGGTTTCTCAGGATAGTGATAGTTCTTCTACCATTAGTTCTAATGGAGCTGCGAATACTGATAGTGAATCAAGTGCAGATCTTGTAGAGAAAAATAGTTCATCAAATGAATCTCTTGATGGTTCTGCGAGCTCAGTATCAAAGCAATCTGTCCCTATGAGTAGCGAACAACCTGAATCGGTAGATAGTTCAGTGAACTTAGATAGTAATGATGACTCTTCTGATGAAGTGGTCGAAGAGAGTCAAGATGAAAGTACCTTATTGAGGACTGAGAATAAGGAACGAGAGCAACTGGATGGGGAAGTACTTCTTTCTACAGATGACTGGCGGGATTCCACGCGATTTGTGTTTCATCCTGATTCGCTCTATACTTATGAGCTCCTCATTGACGAATCAGATTTGGCTTTTCTCGACATAGAACCACAGCGAGAGGAGTATGTTCCCGCTGCTATTATATTTCAAGGCGATACGGTGGATAATGTTTTAGTTCGCTATAAAGGCTCTAAGGGGGCGTGGACTCCTTGTGGTGAGGGACAAAAATCGTGTAACCTCTCCACCAAAGTTAAATTTAATACTGATGGTCATAAAGACCGGCTTTTTTATGGTCTTAAAAAATTACAATTTCACTCTATGAATCACAGTCCTTCTCATTTGTCTGAGCGCTTTGCTTATTGGGCTTACAGACAGATGGGAGGGGCTGCTTCACGTACTGCCTATGCGCGTCTTCTGGTAAATGGAGAGTTAGAAGGGCTCTTTTTAATTGTGGAACAGATTGATGGACGTTTTACTCGCTATCATCTAAATGATTCTAAAGGGAATGTGTATAAGCATTATTGGCCACTCAAAGATAGTAGTGCGAGTACTGCTGATTCTCTCACTGCACATCTTGAGACCAATGAAGAAGAAGCTGATCATACCGTTGTAACAGCATTTGAAAATGAGCTTATTGATGCAGGTATGGGCAAAAACAATTTGGCGGCAGTTCTCAAAAAGTGGGATATGGCCGGGATGATAGCACGACAAGTTGTTACGGCAAATGCGGTCTACGATTGGGATGGCCCGTATATGGGGGCCTGGGATAGTGGTCATAATACCTATTGGGCTGTGTTGCCCGAATCTGAAAAATTTATAATGATACCATGGGATATGGATATGCCTGAATTTCCAGGGTATATGATTGGTTTTGTCACTCAGTATTCTCTATGGGGTGGGAAAGGAGGATACCCTGGGTGCCCCGATAAAACAACAGCCCTTTTTTCAAAAGCCTGGTTTTGTTTTCCTGAAGAGTATAAAAAAGCATTTGTGGATTTAGAAAATAATGTATTGAATAAAAGAGATAAGATATTAACTCAGTGGACAGCCCAGATTCGTCCGGTTATGGAAGAAATTGCAGAAACGTTTAAAATAGGGACTTCTGATACATATCCCTCTTCAACGGGTTATCCGCGCTACGCTCAGAAGATACGTCATTGGGAAGATGCTATTGACCTGTATACTGAGATACTTGATGCACGAGAAAATGATATCAATACGATGAAAAAGTCTTTAGGGTTATAGGGCCTAGTTTAATCTAATGATTTAAAAAGGTAAGAGGTTATGAATCACAATAAGAATATGGAGTGTGTATGAATGCGATGTTAGGTGTAGTTCTTGTAGGATTGACTTTTTTTATGGCTGGGTGTGCCCCAAGTGTTAGTGTAAGGAAAACGAGTGAGACAGGTTTTGTTATTACTTGCTCTCCTAGTAAGTATGATTGTAGAGTAAAAGCTGCAGAGATTTGTGGTGAGGATAATTATGAAATATCCAATGTTTTTACAGTATATTGTCAGCAAAACCCAAATATGAATTCGGGGTTTAGCTCAATGAATACTGTTCATGCTGGACCGTCAGACAAATGTACTTATGATATGACTATTGAATGCCACGATTCAAGAGATATGCCATTACTACAAACCGATGAGAACCAATAGTAACGGCTCTAAAATACCAGGTTTCTTTGGGGGATAGGTATTTTTGCGAAGTTTGATGTGTATGAGGCACTATTGGTTGTATTTGTGGGAATTGATATACCGTTGTACTCAAAAAAAACCTAATTAAATCCTGTTTGTTGTACTCATTTTGTTCGCAAAGGTAAAATAGGGTCAATAAAGAGGGTTTTGCTGTACTCATTAATTGTATTGATATATATTGGTGTGACTAAAGGTAGATGACACAGGGGGCACAATCATGACGAAATTTAATATACACCTACTAGGACTTAATAGAAAGCTATGCTTATTCGTATTGGCAATAATAGTTCTCGCATCAACAGCATCTGCTGCAAATCAAGATGATATTCCCTTTACCTTTATTCGTGTCGGTGATATGGATGGGTTTGGGTTTAACGAAGGCTCGGGTCATACAAGTGCTGCCGGTTCACCTCTGAATGTTGATGGTATAGGTATGCTGTATGGTGGAGATTTCTTACCTGATTTAAATCATGGAGGTACGGTACAAGCAAGTCAAGGTGATGATTTTGATAACCGTGACGGATCAGAACACGGTGATGGCAAGGTTGAAGCACGTGGTGCTATCATAAATAATGGTACAAAAGGCTCTCAGTGGACAGACCATACCATGGCATGGGCGACTCGGCCAGAGTTTGTTTTTGATTTTAAAGTAAAAGAAGGAATGATTGACCCTAAGGCTGAAATATATTTTAATATGATATTTGGTGATTATGATAATCATGGTGCTACAATCGAAATTTCCAATAACAATGGTCCAATCACAACCCTTACGCCTACTCTTCAAAATCAGGTAGGGGCTGGAGAAGAGAATGATGGATTAATCCAAACAACATACTATGTGGTGAATTTTAGTGATGTATTTTATAAAAAAGAGAATGGATATCATATTGGTTATTTTAAAGCGGCCTTTAATAATGTTTCTGACCCTTTTTTAACTTTTGACTTTGCAGAGCTTGGAGCAGAGCCCATTGACCCAGATATAATACTTGCACCGGGACCACATGAAATTACCGCTTCCGATCACGAATTAGTGGCAGGTGATACTGTTTCTCTTTCTGCTGTGGTGACCGATGTCTATTATGAAACGTATCAAACATCAAAAGAAGATTTTAAGTGGACGATTATTGCAGATGAAAAAGAGGAAGGGGATTTAGTAATTGTAAATACAAAGGGTAAAAGCTCTTTTACTGCAACACAAGCCCATAGAACAGTGCCTATTAGAGTTGTATATACCGACCCTGACAATAGTAAGAAGAAATTAAAAGACACTATTACGGTGACCGTTGTTCCAGCAGAGCCCTATGGACTCGATATTGAGCCAACCAAAAAGAGAAAATCTAAAGTTGAATATTATAACGATATTTCATTTAATGTTACTGATGTTTTAGAAGACTCAGTGTATGCTTTTGTCCGTGATGAATATGGTAATTTTATTGAAAGTGCCAAAACAGCACAATGGACTAGTGGCAATAGTACTCAGGTGAGTATTGATAACATGATTGCACCGCCTCACGGGATACTATTTACAACGGGTGAATCGGGCGAAACATATATCCGAGTTGATGAAAAGGGCTTACTCGGTGATTCAGTATTGATCACTATTGTAGGAGAAATTGAAGAGCCCGATACAACGAGGAAACATGTTGAAATAATTGATACCACATGGGTCGATACTACTATAACAAAAAGTATCAGTACATTAGAATTAGAAATAGAACATGAAAAGGGAGTGGTTGGTCAAATGGAGTCGGCGGAACTCACGATAATTGCCGGTAATTTTGAATCGCCTAAAGTGAGTATCACGGCGACATTGGTTCTTCCTAAAGGCTCTGAGATTGAGATAGAATTGGAGCGTGGTGAAACCGATGGGGTTTTTGAAAGTACCGAAAATATTTATGATGCACTGCTCCCCTATGAAGGTGACCGTATCACACTCGAAGTGTATTATGAAGATTATTATGGCGATGAGATTCGAAGTGAACTCGAAGTCCTTGTGTATGAAAAAGTTCCTTTTGAAATTTCTTCGGGGCGATTAACATTTGGAATCGTTCGGTCTCTACTTGATTATACCCAAGTGAGTGATAAAGATCTTGTAGAGAACAATGTTCTTTTTGAAAATTCTTCATTACAAAGAGAGAACCATGCCCTATTTGTTGAGTCTGGTAAAAATGAAGTAGAAGTGTATGACTATGAGGATGAAGAATTTAGTGGGAGTATTCAGAAAGAAGAAAGCGAATTTATAGGACCAACAATAAACTTAGAGCTTGAAGTTCCCAAAATAAGTGGTGATTTGGAGGGGACTGACTTCGATTTCGATGATTTAGGTAAGCCTGCATGGAATGCTACAGTTATACTTGAGGTTTTTTATTACAATACTCAAGGTGAATATATTAGAGCTGTGTCTCAAGAAATAACATTAGGCAAGGAGTATCTTGAAAGTGGGACTGCAAAAGTGTACCAAGAATGGATACCTGAGCATATGGACGATTATGCTATTTTAACCGCCCACAATAACAGACACATTCAAAGTGGTGTGATACTTGCTGCAATAAAAAGTACTATAGTCTATAGTTTAGCAGAGAACTATGCAGATATTGACAATGGATATACGGCAACTGTTACAAAGAGTGCATTACATTCTTTTGGGTACATACGTCATAAATAGCAGTGTGAGGCATGATTGATTACGTGATTAAGAGAGATATGGGTTTATTAAAAGTACGCCCTAAAAATTCTCAAAGCATGTACTCAAATGATTGGATAAAAAATGGTATCTTTCTTTCGCAAACTGTTCTCTTGTGTAAAAGAGCAGTAATAAGAATCAATTTTTGTATCCACAATATTAAAAAATATATATTACAATAAGACTTCGGGGCATACAATGAATATTTTTGGTTACTATAATTATCGAACCTATCTCAAAGATTATTATGAGTATAGGAAGTCGAGAGATCGCCACTTTACGTATCGTAAATTTGCTGAGAGTGCTGGAATTAAATCGCCAAGTCTCTACGTTGATATGGTTAATGGCCGGAGAAATATAACTCCAGCATTGTTGCCAAAATTTTCGGCTGCACTTGGCTTAAATGAAAAAGAGTCAAAGTATCTGATGCAGATGATGCATTTTACTCATGCTAAATCTCAGGAAGCAAAAGAAGAGACCTTTAATACTATGGCAAAATTGTTGCCAAGTACTGCGCGGAAACTGAGTAAAGATCAACGTGCCTATTATGAGCATTGGTATGTGTCGGCAATTCGTGAAACACTCGCGGTAATGAGTGTCGATGATAACTTTCAAGATCTTGCTTTGTTTCTTACTCCACGAGTCTCGATTCCTAAAGTAAAAAGTGCAATGCAGTTATTAATTGATCTTGATCTTATTGAAAAACAAAATGGATTTTGGCGCTCAAAAAATGGAAGTATCAATGGTGATCACATTGATATATTTACGATGCATGATGTCCAAAAACAATTTATGGATCTAGGAAAAGCGAGTCTTGATCTTTTTACTCAAGAAAAACGAAATGTGTCGGCACTCTCTATGAGTATCTCTGAAGAAGGGGTGCAACGACTCATTCATAAAATTGATGTTTTTAGGAAAGAGGCAATAGAGATAGTACGAGCCGATACTAATGAAAATCAGGTGTACCATCTCAATGTGCAATTTTTTCCGATATCTAAGGAGGCAGACGTATGATAGGGTTTATAACGTTAATAGTGAGTGCTCTTGTCTTAAGTGCTTGTAGTGTTACTGATGGTGATCAGGCAGGTACAACAACAGAATACCCTAATACTATAGCCGGAACGGTTATTGATTCGCTTGAGGGTCCGGTAGATAATGCACGAGTGTATATGGTAGAACAGAATGGATGGAGTGATAAGGTGGCTGCAAAAAAATCACCAGTAATTACCTCTACTACTACGGATAAATCAGGATCGTTTACTTTTGAGAGATATGAAAATAGTGCAGTAAGTATTGAGGTAGTATACGACTCATTAATACAACAAGTGTATGATGTACAGGGTGATCAAGATAGTATCATGCTCGATACATTGACGTTGGTTTCAACAAAATGGTTTAAAGGTGTTGTTATCGATTCGGCCTATTTTAATAGCAAATTATTTATAGAACCCACACGCCATTCTGTTGTGGTTGATGGGAGGGGCACCTTTCTTTTTCGTGGATTATTAGAGCATGACTATCGTTTTTATATACGCGATACAGTAGCTGGAACAGTTATAAGCATTTCAGATTCTATGGTAAATATCACGGAAACGACTACCCCTTTTGAAGGCTTTAAACTTAAAGATGTTCCTGATGTAACTGTAAGAAAGATTGATAGTGTTCCGAGCTCAGGCACCGATGAGGATACTACTGATGTAATAGATACAACAGCCTCTCAAGATTCGACAGTGCAAGGTGGTACTCTGGGGGGGGATACTACCTCAACTTCTATTGATTCGGTATTGAGTTTTGATGATTTTAATGATGGTAATTGGAAGGGGAGTGTTGGTGATAATCCATTTAGTTGGTATTTTCGTATAGCATCACATACATGGCTAAAATATAATGATGCACAATCAATGATGGGTGATACGTTTGATAATCGATTTAAAATAAATGCCTATTCAGGTGACGATGGTTTTGGGCTAAAGATCAAGAATTATTATGATACCGGAGACTCTATTAAAACATGGGATCGGAGTGGCGTAATGGCTGTGTTTGATGATAGATCAATAAATATATCTCAGTATTCAAAAATTCGATTTTCTATTAAAGGAACAGGTGCATTGAACATTAATATGTTTATACACAAGCTCAATACTCCTGATGTGTATGAAAATTTCTTTCTCTCTTCTGAACCTATTCAAGCAGAGGGTGATTGGAAAGAGGTCACGCTCAACCTTAACGATTTTTGGTATATCAATTTTGACGCTGAAACAGATGGTCCAAAGCAAGGAATTAAAAAACTTCTCAAAAGAGTAAGGCTTGTTGGTTTTACTATTGAGGGACAGAAATTAATTAGAATAGATTCAATCGAATTTATACGATAGAGCGAGCGTGTAGGCGCTCATTCAATGGCACTTAGGGGTATTTGCCAAACCAGATCATTACTTTCTCATATTTACAGGGTTTGTGCTTTGTGGATGTGAGAGGGTCATGGTTTATCATAGAAAGGTATAGAATGGATATGAAATTGTGTATTGGTGTTCTCGGGTTGTTGTGGCTCTTGTCGGGGTGTTTTAATGATTCGGTTACGATACAGGCTGTTGAAGATCTAGATTCGCTGAGTAGTGCAGGAATGGGTAGTGCTGATACCACACATCAAAGGAGTCACTCTGAAATGTCATCATCACATATGATAGACGTACCAGTGTCTTCATCAACTGAATTTGATGACGAAAAAGTAATCGATGACTATGGACCGGTCCCCGTCGATTTCACCAACTCTGACGGGGTTGTTGCTATTGACCTTACTCTTAAACCGGTACAGCATACTGAGCCATTTTCAGGTTTTGAGGGCAATAGGGGGACTGATGGAGACCCCCATCGCTATTGGTCCTCTGATATTGAAACCCTATTGCCATGGTATCAAGTTGACTTACAAGGGATGTATAGACTTTCTTCAGTGTCTCTCACCGCACGGCAAGATAAACCAAAACCATCATATCGTACCAATGTTGCCCTTTGGGTGTCGAATGACCCAACCTTTGCAGAGTATATAGAAATTGGAGAGGTTGTTGTTGAAGACCCTGAGAAAAATGTAATCTATTCAAATGCTGGAATATGGGAAGTGCCAGTGGAGCTATCTGAAAGTTATCGCTATGTACGTGTCCAGAGAATACATGATGCGGGGCACTTTAATTTTGGTGAGCTCTCAGTTGTAGGTGAACTTACTGCTAATGTTCTTTTAGCCCAGGCTGGGTCCAATATCAAAGTAGTTGATACGAATAATAATGGAAAAGAAAAGGTCGAGCTCAATGGTAATGCTTCTTTGCCAGGAAGCTATGCAATATCGAGTTACCAGTGGGAATTTAAGGATTCTGTGATATCTGATGAAAGTACTCACATGCAAGTGTTTCCTGTGGGTGTTCATAAGGTTGTGTTGACGGTTACCGACGAACTCGGAGACATAGCGGTAGATACACTTGTGATAAAGGTTAAAAAGGGAGATATCTTTGACCCTACAACACCTTTTACTCCTATCGATCCTTGGGAGCTCTCCAAAAAGGCTGGCCGGGGTATCAATATGGGAAATACACTGGAAGCTAAAAATGGTGAAGGTTCATGGGCACCTGCAGCGAAGGAGTATTATTTTGAAGATTATCAAAAGAACGGCTTCACGAATGTACGGATACCGATTCATTGGGGGATACGTATAGATGGTGACGGAAATGTGGACAAAAAATTTCTTGATCGTGTAGAAGAGGTGGTGGACTGGGCTCTATCTTATGGGTTGGTAACCATAATTAATACCCATCACGAAGAGTGGGCGATTAATAACTATAGTGGAAGTAAATCAAAACTCATTCGAATATGGGAGCAAGTCGCAGAGCGGTTTAAAGATAAGCCAAATCTTTTAGTGTTTGAATTGTTCAATGAACCACGTGCCCCAATGACTGACAGTGATGTGAGTGATTTAAATACGATACTTTTAAAAACTGTTCGGAAAACAAATCCAAAGCGAGTATGTATTGTAACGGGAGGCAACTGGGGTAACTGGCGTGATCTTAAAAATGTAAGCTGGCCAGATGACCCTTACCTTTGGGCATCGTTTCACTATTATGAACCCTTTACCTTTACCCATGAAAGCGGCTATGATTGGTCTAATGTTGGAGCGCTTTGGGAGGAGATGGATGACATTTTTAGTTGGTTAAAAAACACTAAAGGCATACCAGGATTTGTCGGAGAGTTTGGTGTCAACCATGGTAAGATGGCAAAGGATTGGGAGTCGGTTTTAAAGTATTATTCAACTACCACAGAGGCGATTAATAAATGGGATGGCGCCTATTCTGTTTGGGATGACTCTGGGTGGTATAAGGTGTATGATCGTCAAAATCGTACGTTTAATGAGATTGAAGAACATTTGAAATAATGAGGTCAGAGGGGTTTATACGTACAGTGGTTGGGGGTTTGTACTTAGAATGTTCGCATCTGTAAATTAAGTGAAATTAAGATCACTCTACAAAAATATTTGTTTTAAAATTTTATATTTGGGGTATGATTTGATTGGGTCTCTCCTTGATTTGGAGTCCACCAAAGTAAATACTGGTTAGTATTGAATAACTAACATCATGCGCTAATCCCCTAGCGCATGAAGACCCTATACTACTCTAGAATGCCCTTTCTGAGAGTAGTATAGGGGTTTTGTTATATGAAAATATTCCATACAACTATTCGAATACATTCTCATTTAACATTGGAGAAATGTTTTGCCGAAAAGGCTGAGTATAACAATCGTATGGATACTTATTACAGTGACAATAGTTGTTTGTGAAAAACTACGAATATAGAGATGCGGGAATATGATGTGTGTCCCAGAGGGCAATGTATAGCAGCCTAGAGGGGTATCTATGGCTGATATATATTATACCGATGATCATTGTACCCCCGCATCTCACTATTGGGATTAGCTTCGACTCGGAGGCTGATGACTCAGCGCTTAAGATAATTAGAATAAGATAGAAAAAGCACAAGGAGAAAAATCCTTGTGCTTTTTGTTATTTGTATTGTTTTAATTATTCTCTACAGTGATTCGTACCACTCTTCGACAGCGCTGAGGCCTTCTCTGAGAATCTTTTTTTCTTCTGCTATAGCGGCTTTCCATTTCTTGGGTTTTAAGGCACCTGTTTTAGGAAATCCATCTCCATGAGTAGTATATGCTTCTTTAGTCGCATCATTAATCTGACCTTTCCATTTGTCGATCATGGTCTCAGCCATTGGGTAGACATCATTGATGAGTCTATCTAATGCTTCTTTTGCTTCGTCGGGGAAACAGAGCCAGTGGCCCATAAACTGATTGTCTACTGGGCTTTCGCATTGTAATGCATCAAGTACGTCCTCATGCTTCATATGGTCTTTAGAGAAGTCGTTCGGTCGACCGTGAATTGATAGGTGGGCGTTGTCTGTGTCCCACGGTATTGAATAGAGCTTGCCTTCGGTGGGGTCAGAATACCAATATGAGTTATGACCCATGTACTGAATGCGGAGGTAGGGACTATCCCAGTGTCTTAGGGCAGCGGAGGTGAGTATCGTGCTCACCAGTTGAGGTACATCCCACCATTTGCTAATCACTTCTTTAATTTCGTCTTCTGTGGAGGCGTCCAGTATCTCTTGTTCAAACGTCTGCATGGCCGTAAATGTTGGGTTTTCGTCCTCATTAGTTTTGAGGGCATTCATAAATGTAGTATCATGGGTGAGGGAGTCTCCGGCTACGGGAAGTAATTCTTTATACAGATTTCCTTCACCATCTTCCCAGTGCTCTCTTGTAAAGCGACCATCTACCTGTTCTACTAGAGAAAAAAGTCCTATGAGTTCGTCATTAATTTTAAGTTGCGCATGGACGAGTCGCGGTGCTGGGTTTCCCATTTCTCTATGGAACCAATAGGCTATGCGTTCCCGTAATTGACTATCATAATGATGCATATGATGAAATTGGAGTTTCTTAAGTGAGAAAAATTTTCTATCAGGGTCGGTATCGGTATTAAACTTTACTTTCGTAGAAAGTTTGATACATGTTTTTATACCGCCCAAGCCATAATGCTCTGAATCTCCACAAGGATACCAGGCGCCCCGCCCACCTTTATAGCGTACTTGGATGTCGCGTATGGTGTCACCTTCAAAAACTATGTGGGCACTTTCGTATACTTCTGCCATAGGGTCAGCGTCGAGGCGTTCCAATGCATCGGGTTCAATAAGTATATTGTATACTTTGACTGGTGCATCATCATTAAAAATATAATCACTGTCGGCTGTTTCTGGGTTGCCAGAGGTGCCACTATGGTCTTCACTGCTTGGATCGTCTGGGCTGGCGGTGGTGCCACTGTGGCCCTCATTACTTGAGTCGCTATTATGTTGTTCTGAGGAATGAGTGTCTGAATCATGATCATCATCACTTTGAGTTGGTTCTGCACAGGCATAGAAGAGCATACTGCTTACAAGTACAATTCCTGAGAGTAACAAGTGTTTGGTGTTGTGTCTTTTCATTGGAGTTCTCTGTTGGTATAGGTGTATTGTGGCTGACGGTGTCGTTATTTTTTTGGAACAAAGTTGAGAGAAATATTTTTATAGTTCTCACTCTTATCAGAAATGGTAAATTTCGTATTATTAAGAGTGAATTTGACAGCATGGTGGGGGCCGGCTTCGTTTTGTTCTGTAAATTCCATGTGTAATTTGTATTTCCCCGCTGTAACTTGTTTCCCCTTATGGTTTTTTAAATTCCAAGAGATGTTTCTTTTACTATGTCCGTTGGCTGATGCTCCGGTTATGGCATCGAGTAATCCAAGTCCAATAGATGATTTAGCCTTTTGCCATTTGTATAAGTAGGTTGGACGATAGTGATGGTTTTGTACTTTAGCTTTGAGAGACCGTACAAACGTTCCGTCTGCTTTGGTAACCCAAATGGCATAATAATTCTTGGGTGCATATTCTCCATTATAGGTAACGGGGGTGAAAGAGACGGTGAGGGTTCCTCGGGGCGAAGGTTGTTTGATGGTTGTCTGTGAACTACTTGATGTTTCGGAGCTACTTATAAGGGCGGAGCTACTGAGGGCTGAAGAACTACTCGGTTCAATAGGCTTTCCTTTTGACGATGAAGAAGGGTGTGCCGCACTGATATGTTCTATGCTTGATACTGCCTCGCTGCTTATAGATGGATGAGTGCTACTTACACTATTGAAACTAACTGAAATATTCCATTCGGTGTGTGAACTCTGTGAGGCAGAACTATGTTTTGATGTAGTTTGTGTTGAAAGGTTGCTCGATTCTCTAGAGGATTCAACGAGATCTTCCCATGAACTCATTTCAATTACTGAAGATTTTGGTTCATTAGGGGTTACACACGAAGTGAACAGGATAAAGGGTACAGAAATTACAAGTAACAAAAAATGTTTCATAAGGGAGACCTTAGGTTGCTTAAAAATAGTGAGTTATTCACATTCCTCTGATTGACGTACAATGCCCATTTTATGAGAAACGTTGGTTTGTTTTCCTGAATCAAACGTTGTTTTTACCTTCCAGTGATACACTCCTGAACCAGCTTTCCGTCCTTCCGAATCCTTTAAGTCCCACACAAGTTCATTGAGGAAGTAATTATCAATGTCCGTTTGTGATCGTCTGTTTTCATTGGTGTATTCGCCACAAGAGCCGAACGTTTGAGACCATGTTGTGATAAATTGTCCAAGTTGATCATAGACGTAAATGGTAGAGGTGTAAGGGCCTTCTTGAGCAAAGGTCCCCACGATTAGTGAGGCTAAGCATTTTCGGTCAAAGGAGGATGTTGTGGTAACACTACTCTGTTCATCATCCCGAGTGTCGTCATCACATTCATAGTGGGGGTCGAGTACTCCATCACGAAATTGTACTGGTGCAATCCACCTTTTGGGAAGTGAAACGTGGTCAGGAGATTTTTCTTCGAGTATGGTTCCTTCGCTATCATATATTGGAAACATTTGTGTATCAATAGATCGAGTTCGATCGTTTATTCCTACAATGGGGGTACGGAAGGTAATGCCTGTTCC
>JAOPTW010000059.1:0-1666 GCA_051532035.1 Fibrobacterales bacterium
CTTTATGAACCAATGTTACTGAAGGCCGCTTATGATCAATAGCATACTGTATTGCTTTACGCACCAAACGCGTAGTTGCTTTTTTAGATACCGGTTTAATAGCTATGCTACTCGAGGCAGTCAGTGCAGAATGAGTGTGACTCTTTTTAATTTCTTTTATAAGATTTTTTGTTTTCTGAGCACCTGCTTTAAATTCAATACCGGCATAGGTGTCTTCACTACTTTCTCTAAACAGAGTGAGATGCACTTCACCTGGCGCCTTTGTAGGGCTTATGACCCCCGGAAACCACTGTATAGGTCTAATACTCATGTACAAACCGAGTTTCTTTCTCAACTCAAGGGCAAGACTGTTGCCCTCCGCCGCCTTTGTCCCCAGAGGCCCTTTTAATGCAACGCCATACTTTTTAATCATAGCGATAGTCTCTTTAGGAAGCCGTTCTTCAGCACCATACAATTCTCGTGCGCGATCCCCGGCATACAGCTCCATCCACGCAATTTTTTTCTTTGTGCCATACGCTTTTGCAACAGCTCCATCTATGACACGCCGAGCAGCAGACCAAATATCCGGCCCGATACCATCACCAACAATATAGGGGACAATAGGATTATTGTTTGCTTTTGGAGTACCATCTTTTTTGAATACTAGTGGTGAACCTTTGTCGGGAATTACAATATGTTGACTGCGTGCCATGATAACCTCATGCGTATGATTCACAATAAGTATATCACTATTTTGTAAAAACTGCCAACCCTCCCATTTCGCCCATAAATAGTCACAATGAAAACTTTTTGCTTACATTAAATCATGAATTTAACTTACTGTAAGTAACAATTCATGACCATCCAAATGAAGAAATAATTGATACCTTGTTTGAGCAAACCATATAATCTCAACCCTATAGTGAGATATTTACACAAGATACTGTATTACCCACAACAGGGCACACCTACTGCTCTACTGCTCTACATGATACATATTGGTCTGTTTTTACATCAATAGATCTTGTGATTTACAAACCTAATAAAGGAACATTATGAAAAATTTAACAAAACTTATTGGACTCTCTGTGCTTTTGAGCCTGCCACTCACTTCGTGTGATTCAAAATCTACTCAACCAATTGCAGAAGCAGATGCAAGTGAATTTTACGGTGCAAAAATTGTTGCAGAAGTCTCTACACTTCCGATCTGTGACAGTACTTCATTAAATCAACTCTTTTATGTTGTAGAACTCGAAGAGTTCAAAGTATGTGCAGCTGAAGGATATAAAGATATTGACCTCAAAGGTCCTGCAGGACCAGCTGGACCTTCAGGTATTCCAGTCGATGGCGCTGCAGGTGCACCAGGCACACCAGGTGAAAATGGCGTTGATGGTGTAAATGGAACTAATGGAGTCGATGGAAACGAAGGAACCGATGGCGTTAATGGCCTAAATGGTACCAATGGAGTCAATGGCCTTACTGGTGCTGAAGGTAAAGACGGTATTGACGGTGAAAATGGTACGAACGGTACTGATGGTGAAAATGGTACGAACGGTACTGACGGTGAAAATGGTGACGATGGCGCTACAGGGGCCAAAGGAGACCAAGGTATTCCAGGTTCTTCAACAGGTGAAAAAGGTGATCAAGGTGATCAAGGTGATCAAGGAGATCAAGGTGATCAAGGAGA
>JAOPTW010000059.1:1740-23376 GCA_051532035.1 Fibrobacterales bacterium
AAGGAGATCAAGGAGACCAAGGCTTAAGCTTTCGCTCTAACTATGGTATCCCTGATGCAACTCTGGGCATAGATGGAGATACTTACCTCGATATTGATAAAGAGATCTTTTTCAAAAAAAGAGCAGGAGTTTGGGAAATACTCGATATAGATGCTGCAATGAGAAAAGTTGAACTTGATTACCTCGTTAACGCTGGAGTTCCTCTAGAAATTCTCTTTGGTACTCAATATACTCTAAAAGATCTTGAAACCGCTGGCGTATCTGAAGAGAGCCTTACAACTGCTGGTATTATTGGATCAGCAGAAGATGTACGTGATGGCACTCTCTATGCATGGGTGACTATTGGTGAACAAAAATGGATGAGAAAAAACCTCAATTATGCTCGCGAAGAAGGAAGTTCATGTTATGATGATGATCAAGCCAATTGTGCCGCCTATGGACACCTGTATGACTTTTATACAGCCATTGACTCAGTGACCGATCTTTCTGTTTCAATTAAAGGTATCTGCCCAGATGGATGGCATCTCCCTTCTATTGATGAATGGGATATTCTAAACAACTACATTGCAGATAATTTTGCTGTGAAAGGTGTTGGCTATAGCCTCCTTGAAGCGAATGAAAATCAATTTGGTTTTGATGCATTTCTCGGTGGTTACCAGAGAGATACTGGTGTATGGGACAATATAGATGCCAGAGGGCGTTGGTGGGCCGCAAATGAAGAAGTCCTAGAGCCTGCCGAACCCAATAAAGGCCATTACAAATATATCTACCTCGATAATCCAGGTGGAAATGATGATGACATCCTTGGTTCTGATACTCATATTAAGGAATACAAAATGTCGGTTCGTTGTTTACTTGACCAGGTTTCTGGACTAGAGTAGACTCAATATCATAGTATATGGTCAATGAACTATTGACTCAAAAAGGTTGCCTCACGAGGCAACCTTTTTTGTTTTTAAAAAGAGATACTACTCACCTCGTTAAAAAATCAGTACTGTAAAATAAAAAAAGCCCACATCCAATGGATGGGGCTTTTAAACATATAAGAACCATATTTTTGATTCAGATGTAATGCTGACACAAGGCATTGAGAGCACAGGCGTACATTTTGTACGTCAAGCGCTCAATAACGAAGTATCAGCGTTGCAGCTGGAGCAAAAATTAAGCTTTTACTGACTGGTGCTCAAGCTCTAATGTACGTGACACTTGGTCACATACTTCTGATGGACCAAAATATTGAATTGGTCCTGGGTAGAGGTATGAATCAGACATTTTCCACTCTTCACGTTTTGAAGCAAAGTATTTGAAAGGTCCAGCATCAAGCTCAACAAGTGCTTTTTGAATAACAGGTTTGTCTTCACCGTGACGACGCTCCATGTTCATAAGCATAGTTGTTGGAATACCACCCGCTCTCCAGTTTTCAATACCTTGAGTAAGATCAGAGATTGAAGACATGTAACCAGTCATACCGTTCTGAGCAAGAACTGCTGCAGAGTAACCAAGACCGTAACAGTAGTCAGCATCAAAGTTAGATGGTGCTGCACAACGACCTTCGTAACCGAAGAAGTGATTGAGTGCTTTGAAAGAACCTTTGAAAGCTGCACGTGCTTTAACTTCTTTACCAACGAGCTCGATAAGAAGTTTTTCAGTTTCAATAAGTGATACTTGAACGTTACCATGTGGGTCACGATCGAGAAGAAGTTGTGCTTGGATGCCTTGTGGAAGTGAGTTAAGTACGATCGCTGCATCTGCAGAGATAAGCGTACAAACTTTTTCAACTTTCGCCGGGATCTCTTCGATAGCGTTTACTTCTGCTTCGTGATGTGCAAGTGAGTCATTAAGCTCAGAAATAAGTGCTTTAATCTCTGGGATAAACTCAACAAGACCTTCAGGAATAAGGATAACACCAAAGTTTTTACCAGCTGCAGCACGTGCTTCAACCATATCAGCAATACCGTTAACAACTTGACCAAGAGTCTGTTGTTCAGCTTCAACCTCTTCAGAGATGATACAGTAGTTCACTTGAGTTTGAAGAACTGCTTCAAGACCGATGTGTGACGCAGAACGACCCATAAGTTTGATGAAGTGATAATATTTTTTAGCAGAGTTACAGTCACGAGCGATGTTACCAATAAGCTCAGCATATGTTTTAACTGCGGTGTCAAAACCAAAAGAAGTTTCAACATATTCGTTTTTAAGGTCACCATCAATAGTTTTTGGCGCGCCAACTACTGAACATGGAGCACCTTGCTCTTTAAAGTATTCTGCAAGAACTGCTGCGTTTGTATTAGAGTCATCACCACCGATGATAACGATACAATCAACGTTATTTGCTTTTACTACTTCGATACATTTGTCGAACTGTGCAGTAGATTCAAGTTTTGTACGACCAGAACCAATGATATCGAATCCACCAGTGTTACGGTAATCGTCCATGATTGCTGGAGTAATTTCAAGGAATTCACCATGCTCAAGCCCACCAGGACCGCCGATGAAACCAAGTACTTTAGAGTCAGCATTGATAGATTTAACACCATCAAAGATACCAGCGATAACATTGTGTCCACCAGGAGCTTGACCACCAGAAAGAACAACACCAACAGTGATTGCTTTAGTATCTGCAGCAGAAGCACCGTCAGCGAAAGATACTACTGGAGCACCATACGTATTAGGGAATAATTTTTTGATTGCTTCTTGGTCTTTGATAGACTCAGTAGGAGCACCAGCTACGATTGTTACGTTTTTAGTACCATTTCTGAGTGATACGGGGAGCTTAGGCTGATACTCTTTACGAGCTTTTGCCAATACCGATATTTCTGACATCTATATTCCTTGGTTAGAATTTCAATTTGAGGGGTAAGATAGTAAAATTAGACCTCATTCACAATGTTGTACTGGTCACTTTCCCCCTAACCTCTGAGAGAATAGCACCGCCAACGCCCACTCTCTTTAAAAAGAGCGTAAATACCTCATTTTAGCATCATATAAGTCCAATTTTTGATATTTTTATACCTTTTCATCTATTAAACGTCTTATATCTATAAGGGCCCTTAATGACAAAATGGTACATTTTCCTCAGCCTTACACTTTTTGCTTGTGCCAGTAACTCGGATTTACACTCAGGCTTGAAACAATCAGAGCAACAGATAGCCACCCTTGATTTTGAGATAGAACAACTCCAGGACTCTCTCGATGCCGAGCCTCAACGAACCAGTTATTTTAATGCACGAATCAGAGAAAAAGAGCGATCTAAAGAAGAGGCAGAACGATCACACCGACTCCTTCAAATTTCTGCAGGAGCCAAAGAGAAACAGAATTATGATACTGGTATGCGTTACGGCGCTCCAGACCCTATTACCAATGAACCCAGTGGAAGCATTACCCTCCCCTAAGCGCACTCTTTCTGACTCAATTTAAACCTTTTTCTTAACCCTACAAGGACCACACTTATGAAACTACTTATTGCACTCGCCTGTTGTTTACTCATCACCTACGGATGTAGTTCAAAAAAACGCAAACAGAACCCCGACTTTGATACTGCATCAAGCAGCCTCACCCGCATGGAAAAGTCTCAAAGGCAAATTGAAGTACTTGAATTTGAAATCGAGCAACTCCAAGACTCTCTCCAAATAGATCCTTCAAAAAAGAGCTATTACCAAGCACGTATTCAAGAGAAAGAGCGTGCTAAAGAAGGTGCCGAGGAATCCTATCGCCTTAATCAAATTGCTGCAGAGGATTCTGCAGAACGATCATACAATAACAGCATGAGCCATGGCAATGTCGAGCGTGATAAAGAACGACCTCCTGAACCAATTCTCACAAAGTAACTGAAACACATGAACTATCTTGCCCACTCTCTATTATCACCACCTCTCCCTGGAGTTCTCCTCGGAAATGTCTGTGGTGATTTTGTAAAGGGGTCTATAAACCCTGGAGTGTCTGATGACCTATGGAGCGGCATTCAGCTCCATAGATTTATCGATGGATACACCGACAATCATCCTATTTTTTTACAAAGTAGAGCCCGCCTTTCCCAAAAGAGACGGCGCTTTGCCGGCATCATTATTGATGTTGCCTATGACTATTTTTTATCGCAACACTGGGATAAATTTTCAACAGTAAAACGGTTCACGCATATTGACTCTGTCTACGCTGCCCTTACCCACCATGAATCATTACTCCCCCCTCACTTTATTGAGGTGCGCGACCGCATAATCCGTTATGATTGGCTGAGAGGTTACCACTCATTAGAGGGAATTTCCCAAACGCTAGAGAGTATCAGTAGACGATTTGCTAAACGAACCGGACGAGATAATCCTCTCACTGGATCAATTGAAGAAATTATTCTATATAGTACAGGATTAGAAGAGGACTTCTTAACCTTTTTTCCACAACTACAGAACGAGGTTGCCCGATGGATAGCAGAGAACGTGACAGAGAGATAGAGAGAGAGAGTAAACGGCAACTCCACGCTAAAGGTGGCGGGTCACTCGCATCTGCATTTAGTGAAGAAGGAAGTGATTTCCTTAACGGTGGGTCACCAGTACCTCTTATTTTACAAGCCGAAACGGCAATAGCCAATTATATCAACAATGAAGTAAAAGATTCCTGTGGTGCTCTTAGAGCAACTCTTCAAACTCGTATCAAACGAAAGCAATCAGTCATTGCGGAGCATATAGACAACCCACTAGTGGTTCTGAAAAATATGGTCGTGCTCTTTTTAGAAAATGAACCTCTTCTCTTTGACTTTGTGAGAGAGGTCGATGCCTGTTATGGTAAAATGTATCAAGAGCGGCCACACTTTCAGGTGCCCGGTGGTAAAGCTCATCCTGATGATGAGTATACTCATGAGAGTGTTAGAAAATCACTCGAGACTATCCAAGCAACGCTTCAAGCTCAATAAAACATCTATAGGGGACAACCCTCCCCTACTCCTTATCAAACGCCGCAGCAATAAGACACTCAATATTCATAGTGATTTGCGCCTGTGATCCATACCGCCGTCTCTCGGCAATAAAGAAATCAAGCACTGCCGTATCACCGCTAATCAGACCAACAGAATCTGCAGCTGGCTGCAGATAGAACTCTTTTTGTATGGGGTTATGAATTCCACCAATATCGAGAACCAGATGCCCATTTAAAAAAACAAACACATCATCATCACCAGAAAAGTCAAAAGTCTGGCTATCTGCCCCCTCACGCACATAGAGGAATTTTCGCTGCATGTGTGCTGCAAACCCATAATTAGGGGTTCCTTTACACACAGAACCATTCCCTCCTCCAGTACCCTCATCACAACCCCCAGCAGGGAAAAACCCCATGGCATCTGTTTTGTACTGATAGGTACTTCCTGTTGTACGTGAGAAAGTTAACATGGTATCTTTTACCGAAATTGCCCCATCCTCAGTCCACCATGAATTAATATCTGCGTTTGCGCACGTATCTCTCTTCATCAAAGGGCGACCATTAGCTCCAAGGGTGTCCTGTACCATATTTTGAGTCCACTCATCGGGACAATCCATAAACCAGAATGGAGTTCCCTGGATACTTTCATGATCATACACTGTCAGCTTTAAATCCAACGTTATTGGAGCGACGTACCCATCAGGAATACACTTTATATCAGTACCTGTGCTACACACCAATTGTGAAAGACACTCTTCGTCATCACAATCAATTTTTGTATCAAAATCATTATCGATACCATCATCACAAGCAGTATTGGTATTTTCCTGACAGTTACTCGCTCTTAAACAGTCAGAATCCTCACAATCTATTTTATTATCAAGATCATTATCAATACCATCTTCGCAGAGGTCAAAAGTATTTTCAACCAAGTCGTGGGAGACACAGGCAGGATGAAAATTACAGTCTGAATCTTCACAGTCGATACGATTATCAAAGTCGTTATCTTCTTTATCATCACAGACAAGCTCAGGAAGGCACGCCCCTACAAAGGCACAGCTTTTATCTTGACAATCAATATCATCATCCGCATCGTTGTCTATTCCATCACGACAGGCCTCATCACTATTTTCAGAACACTCCCCCTTGCCGTTACACCCTGGATCATCACAGTCCGTGAGGTCATCACCATCATTATCTATCTCATCACTACAAAATTCATCAGTATTCTCTATACAAAAATCAAACCGTGAACAACTAGGATCATTACAATCAACTCGTCCATTATCATCATTATCTTCTTCGTCACTACAGAGATCATAGGTATTCTCCAAGGAGACTTTGAAACAGACTTCAGTGTAAAAGCAATCAGGGTCTTCACAATCTTCTTCACCATCATCATCATTATCGATATCGTCATCACAAAGATACTCAGGAATACACTCAGGGATACCATAGCAGTCAGAGTCATCACAGTCAATGAATCCATCTCTATCGTTGTCTTTAGAGTCGGTACACTCTATATGAGTACTTTCAATTGGTAATGGCTCAACCGCTTCTGATTGAAGCTCCATATTAAGCATATCATTTTTATCTGACATACATGATTGTATGAATAGAGTAACCGCAATCCCCAGAATAGTTACTCGTTGCAAGCTGAGCGCATGTGTAAATAGCGGCATTATGCTTCCCCCGAAATGTATTATTAGATATAATAAGTAAAAGAACCTCTATAGAAAGGTTCTTTTACTCTTTTTTACAATTAAGATGCTCTTCAGCATTAACACTTCATTACAGAGCTATCACATTATCTCGCAGCTGTATCAGGGTTAAAGATCCCAACATACGGAAGGTTTCGGTATTTTTGAGCGAGATCAAGCCCGTACCCCACTACAAATTCATCAGGGATATCTATACCACAAAAGTCAATAGGCACTTCGACCTCTCGTCGGGCAGGCTTATTAAGAAAGGTACACACTTTAAGGGATGCCGGTCCTCGACTCTCGAGAATATGGAGCACTTTACTAAAGGTATTGCCTGTATCGACAATATCTTCAACAATGAGTACGTCACGCCCTTCAATTGATTCATCGAGATCCATGACGACCTTAAGATTCCCCGAGCTCACGGTACTATCACCATAACTCGATACTGTTAAAAAATCCGTTATCATTGGGTAATCAATCTTGCGAATCAGATCTGCCATAAAAACAAACGATCCTCGAAGGAGGCCCACAACGACAAGCTCACTCTTCGAGTTTTTATAATGTTCAGTTATCTCTTTGCCCAATCGGGTTACAATTTCTTTAATTGCATCTTCAGCGATGAGTACTCTATCTATTCCTGCCTCTGGCATACACCACTCCTTATGGGTTTATTATGATGCGTACGTTTTCTCGTTAACGTGTAACAGAAATTAAAAGATAAATATCTTTTTAAATAATAGATTCACTTTGATTCTGTAAAAAAGGCAGTTACTGGATTTTAGATCAGGGGAGTCTTAAAATTGCACTCAATAGAAGAGCTTTAGGATGCTAAAGCTCGATGAAGCCACCCTTAAGGATAGCTCTTTTTTAGGGCGCGAAATTTTTTCTCAGCGATTTGAGCAAACTTCTTATACTCTTTTACAAGGATTGCTTCTTCATCTTCACTTTCGGCATTAAAATAGCGATGCAGCTTTGTCCCTGCTAAACTGAGGGCCTTGCCCGCAAGAAGAATCTCTTTTTTCATTTCTTTAGTTTTAGGACTTCCTGATTTCATATCTTTAATTTTTTGATAAATACTCGCCGTTTTGTAGCGTAAGCTTCTCGCCTCGCCACTCAACTCTTCATATTCATCATCACTGAGTTTAACCAAGTTACCAACTTTGAGTTCGGTCACTTTTTTGGCCCAATATTCACCACGAATGACCCAATACTTCCCTTCTTTCATAAAAGAATTCACAGCGATACGGTCAATTTTAGGTCCCTTCTCTTCAACAATGCGCACAGAGGTTACTCCAGTGACAGGGTCGGCAGGCAGGTCTTCGATTTGCATATTCTGAATCATTAACTCATCAGCTTCTTGAGTCCCTTTAACAAGACTCCAATTAGCAGAGGTAACCCAACCCGCTAATCCAAAAGCAGAAATTGCAATCAAAAATGAGACCGTCATTTTTATTGGTTTTTTAGCATTTATTGCAATAGATAACGCCACACTACTTAGGGCGAATAGTATAAGAATCCGAAACAGCTCTATACTCATGATATTTCTTCTCCATCAGTCCGAAATCAACATCACCTCAGTGACGATTGGACACTTTAATAGTATCCAAAATATAGTACTATCTAGCTTGGAATGGCCAAATTTTATAGACAAACACAAGCGTACCTATCTAAACTTACTGTTTTACAACGTGAACAACCGCAGCACTTTGAGAAAACCCTCTCGGGAGCTCAATACTATTATTGCCCCGCTCTAAGTACTGATTACCAAGATCTACTAATTTTTCACCTGTAACCGCCCAAAGTGTCACTTGGTAATGCCCCGACTGATCTATCCCAAGAGATACTGATTGGCCATTCAAAAGAAGAGTCGCAATCATTGAAGAGGAAGTCCCGTTTACATTTTGAGCAATCAAGGGGGCTAATTTGCCGCTGCTTGAATTTTTAGTATCACTGTTCGACACTGCACCGTTACTACTCGAGCTTTGATCATCATCACCATCATTGAAACTCTCAGCATCACCCATTTGACTACTCGACTGTCCATTTTCAGGCGAAGATTCAATTATTTTTGCTTCAGATGACTCTGGAGCGGGTTGAGCTTTAACCACTACAGTGTGTACTGACTTTGCTTTTGAGCCCTGTCCATCTTTTACGGTAAGACCAAAAGTGTATGCCCCATCTGCAAGATTAGTAATTTCTGTTATTTCACCTGTTCCATTCCCAATTTTCGCTTCAGCAGCCGATTTTTTGAACCAACTAAAAGTATAGGGGCCGGCACCACCAGCAAAATCAGCTTCAAGAGTCACTGTTGTGCCCGGTGAAGCGACACTATATTTTTTATCATAAGACATGAACTCATCAGGAATTGCTCGCACTGTACCATTTCTCCAATCAGCAACCTCTTTCCAATCATTAAGAAGCTTCTTAATATACCCATCAGCTTGTCCAGAGTTACCCCAAATTGCAGATGACTGTCCATCACTATGTATAGACCACATTGCAGATGACCAACCAAATCTATCGAGTAGCGCATGCCACTCATCAGCACTTTCACCATCAAAAGTGCTCCCACCTTGCCCACCATCAGAGTGTGACGTGCCCCATTCTGACACAAAGATTGGAAGCTCTTCTTTAATAGCGACATTAAAATTCCCACCCAACCAATCATCATCTACCTTGTGACTATATGAATAAAAGTGCATCGCATACGCAAGGTTGTTATCAGGGTCAATCACGGGGTCTTCTTTAATACCATCAAAAATCTGGTCAAACTTCGGAGTACCCATAATTATAAGGTTATTAGACCCCGCATCACGAATATGCTTAACTATTGCATTTCCATAATCCCGCACAGGCCCCCAATCTTCGGTGTCCGGCTCATTATAGACTTCAAAAATAACATTATCCTTATCACCATATCTATTCACCACATTGGTAAAAAATTCTTTTGCTTCGCCAAGTTCTTCATGAGCATGATGAGCATGAAAATCGATAATGACATAAATCCCACGCTTAATACACTGATCAATAACTGCTACCGCATCATTAAGATTGGCTCGTTTACCACCGCGAGACGTCGCAACAGGAACTCGTAAAATCTCAGCATTGTAGTCATCAACCATTTTATCGACAATACCGGCATTCCACTGTGATTGACCACCCCATTGATTCCAGAAAAAACTCAAGCCTTTTACCTGAACTAATGACTCCTTGTATTTCTCAGCTGAACCAACAAAATAGCGACCGCTCACCTTCATCTCACCATACACGTCTACTGGCCCTTCTGCTGATACCGTTGAAAAACCTATAAGAGCGGTGAGTATTGCATATGTAACTTGCTTTATTTTGTTCTGAATCATGCAGAACTCCTGTATAAAAAAATATCTCCTCGAATTGCGCCTTCTTATAGACACCCTTCGCTACTATTTTCCCCAATACTCCCCGACCATTATAAAGAGTTACATCGTAATGCATTTCAAAACTGATCACATATAGTATATATTTGTCTACACTTAGTGTCAATCGACACCTCTAAAAAAAGACCGTATAAACCAATTTAATACCTTATTTGGTGTACTTATTGGTTAAATAGCACAATTTTGGTCATTAACCAAAGGGAGGTCACGCGAATACACGCCTAACAATATGTTGATAATATTTGTCATCTACAATTAAAGGGTGTCATTGGTGTTTTATTGTTGATATGGGGATATATCCAGCAATAAAAATGATAATGTTAGGATACGTACTTAAAGATGCCTCGGGCGCACTATTTTATAGGGAGCGATCAGATCGCCATCTGCTTTTCTTTGATATAGATTACTCAGATAGGCAACCACTACAACAGCATTATTACAGGAGCAACTCTTTACAACGCTCCCCCTCCCCAATATCCTCAATCTCATTTCATTAGAACCACCAGAAGTCTTTGGAAAAGTCGTTTCACTATGAGTACATAGCACCAACTCAAACAAACAAAGCTCCTACAACACAATCCATACTGTCTACAGATACGTTCTCCTTAAGGACTAACCTACAAAACCCTTCAACAGTGAGTGCGCACACATCTATCCAATTCATCTCTACTATAAATCTCCCAATATTTCCTTCAGAGATGAATGCGCACATGCCCATCCAAAGAAACAACAGCTAAGCAACCCCGCACAACACTTCATCAGCGCAATATCCCCTTCAGTGATAAGTTCGCACACATCCATCCAAAGAATCAACAGTCGTATAACACTACGCAAGCTCTCTATCAGCGCAATATCCATCACAATGACGAGTGCGCACACCAACATCTGACATCTCAAAGTACACGTTAAGCCAATACCACCTCTATCACCCCAAATCCCCCCTCAGAGATGAATGCGCGCACCTCTATCCAACATATATCGCGCCCCATACAGCTGCGCCCCTCCCTATAGAGCAAATATTACCCTCATATTCATGTTTTTATAGATTCTTGTTACTAATGCACTCCTGAATTCGTCTAAAACTCAGAAGAACAGACACACTCAATAAGTATCACCGAGAGAGAACGAGATTATGACACAGAGACGCCCCCAAAGATCCCCTGCGGTTATGCCCATTGCGGAGTATGTAACAGAAGCTGAGAAGCTCTCCATCATGGCCCACCGCTATGGAGTCTATCATGAGTTCAAGCTCGCTGAACCCGACCTAAGTGACCGTATAGATGACCAGATACTTGCACTAAAACAAGCAGAGCGTACATTTATCATAGAACAGCACTGTCAAACAGACCATGAAACCGCTTGGAAAGAGGCCGTCCCAAAGGCATTTGACCTCCGATACACGATGCTCTTCTTTCTCTCCCGCGCCTACCCCAATGGCTCCCCTATTTCACATGAAATTTCAAGAATACTGAGCGGTACAAAAAAGAATAAGTCTATCAGTTGCCTGACTATGGATCTCGGTATTCTCGGTACTCTTTGGAGACAGGCCAAAGAACCTCTCTCAAAATACACTATTGATCACACCATGGGTGACCAGGCCCTCTTCTATAGTGAAAACTTAGGACGTATGCAAACCGCAGCACGACTCGATCGCATGGACACTCACTACAAAATACTCCGAGACAATGCATACCTCGTATTAAAAAAGAGTGTTGATTTACTCCGACGAATGTCCAAAATGATGTATAGAAAAGGGAGTAAGGAATACCATCAATTTACCAGTGATTTTTACCGAAAGCGTAATGCAAAAGCGCGAGAAGCATTAAAAAGAAAGGCTCAGATAAAGAAGAACAAACTACAGAAGACTGGAGAAATAATGGTTACTGAATCTCGTGAAGTTCTGACACCAAAGGAGCCATACATTGATTCCCTGCCTCAGGTTATTCAAAGCAATGATGCAGACCGGGTAGCGCCATCTAAGGCTATTGCAAATGGTGACTCACTATCAATGAGTTCTTCTACGTCGTTGCAGGAACAGTATCCGCTCAGATTATTGGAGGATGGTCATAGATTGGAATAACATCATCAAACAATAAAAACATAAAACCCTCTATAATATGTGACACGCATCACACTTCACTATTCGAAGCACATTAGCATTATCTAAAATGAAATATTTTTTCTAACGTTTCGCTCGCTTACATATTTTAAAATTTTCTACATAATTTTCTACAGACTACCCATTACCATCCCCTATATTAAAAGTAGTATCTATGGCAGACTTAACCTTTACTGGTCAAACAGATGAAACAATTACCGTTCAACTCCCCTCTCGAATTATTTACGCCAAATGGCGAGGGAGCGCCACCTCTGCAGGAGGCACAATAACAATTGAAGTATTAACCCAATGGGTAGCCAACAGCTCCGACATCACTATCACCATGAAAGACCGGGATGATGGGGAGATTGAGGTTATCCAAGGCAAAGTGTGGAACAACCTTTTCCGCAAAGAGTATACCCCCGAACCCAATGATACACAAGGGTTGAAATTTACCGCAGAGATGAGTGCCCATAGCCTTGAAGCTGATTCGAATATTATGCGTGTATTTCCAACGGTCACCATAGAGAATCTTCAGTTTCTGAATGGTGAGGATGAAGCAGTGTTAGAGACTATTGCTGATGGACAAGATGTGATTCTTGATGCTGAGGTTACCGGGCCACCTGACGGCACCAAATGCCTTATAACACTCCATGAACAGTATTCTGAGCATGAATCAACCATGATTTTTTCACAGGAAGTACTTACTGAAGCGGGCCATGTGAAAACGCCTTGGACTGAGACCCTAGGAAAGAGCATTGATGAGATTGACACTCATGAGACACTCGCAAGAGATGGTGAGGAATATTATCAACCGGGATATTGGTTTACCGTTGAAGCGTATGCTACAAAAGAGAAATCGGACACTTTTCTCGTATCACATAATATGATTTTGAATTACATCGTGGAGGAAGGCAATGCAGGAGAATTTGAAGGTAAGACTATAACAGTTATAGCGCCTGACAGTACAGAGACTGCATACTCTATTCCCGCTGATGGAAAGATCGTGGTAGAAAGAAGCTTACCCGGTACCTATCTGCTTGATGAATCAGAAATCAAAGAATTACTGTAGGGGCTAGCATGAGTACATTAAGAGAATTACAAGCTGACAGCGCTCAATGCCTCGGCCCCAGATTTCATCACGTAGTGAGTGGTGAGTATTTAATTAAGATCGCCAACAATTGGAATGCTGCCCATAATGAAAATGTCACCTGGCAACAGATATATGATGCAAATAGTACACGCATAGAAAATTGGCAAAATGCACATGTAGCACTGGGTGCGGTTATTGACACCAATGACCCTAACCACAGATATATCATTTATCCAGGGCAAGCATTGCTCATTCCCAATGTTGCGGGTACCGAAGCCCCTGTTGAAGAGCTCATTCCGATCAACTCTAATAGTTCCAGAACTAACATGCAGAGTAAAAAAGCAGTAATATTATATCCTTCTTTTGGAATGCCGGAACTCATTTTTGGTAATGACAAACTCAATGTAATAATAGGATTAGAAGCGCTGTCGGGTGCTCTAACGGATGATACTCATAAAAAAATGGTATCTGAACATTTATGTTTATCTGATCACAATGCAACACAGAAGTTCTATAGAAATCAACTCACAGTAGATGAGTTAATGGCGCAAGATTATATTCCTCAAGAAGCAATAGAATCTATTACTGAAATAACTGATTCAAAGTTTTTTACCTGCGATAACAAACGTATGAAAGGACTCTTCCGCTCAAATGTGTATGACTATTTTAAAAGTGGAAAAATTGAAGATATTAAAAAAGATAAAGATGAGAAAGCAAAAGACAAACCCTCAATAGTAAACCCTTATGGCTCTGGGGATAATAAAATTGAACTCACATATTATCACATAGAAATTGATTCGAGTAAATTAACATCAGGAAGTAGAGAATTATACAATATCGAAAAAATGAAGTTTCTAAACTGGATACCCACCCAAACGACCGTTTTAGAGTCATTTGAGGTTAAAAGTTTTACCTGGCTAATGGCAAAAAGAACCGGCTTTGTAGGTGACAAAATTGTTAAGGACTCAGATTCGTGTAACACCTCTAAAAACAAATCTACTCCTACTGGAGGTGTACTAAAATTATTAAATGACAAGAAGGCTACCTTTGGTGGTACTGTTTTAAATACCTGGGATATTACTGAAAACAAGTTTACTGAATTAGCCTTTATGGCTTTACACCCAGTCTTCTTTTATAGAGAGGAAAAAATATTAAACGTTGCATTTACTGGTGATGTACATATTGTTTCACGGTTGGAGGTGATGAGTAAGTCAGATCTCCAGATTATTCCTGGCGTTGATGAAGATGTCTCACCATTACTCAGTGATTGCATAACACCTCACTCTCAAAACTTCAAAAAGTTAATAACACTTGCAGGAAAATCCCCTGATTACGACGCATTATTAATTGGTGGTGATTTAATTGACTTTTCTGAAAGTTGTTATCCAGGCACTGTAGATTTGAATAATACAAACCCTAAGGACAAAGTAACAACAGGTATGCCCTTTGAAGTTATTTGGAAATTTACAAATGTTGACCCAGATCATATTGAATTCACTAACCAGCATGGGGTTGACTTTATGGGCATCTTTTTGATGCTTGTAAATTTTTTAGTTGAGTATAAAAAGCCGGTAATTGTCTGCAGCGGAAATCATGACGGCTATGAAAAACCATTTGGGATGTCACCGAGAATAGCGGGTGAAACCCCTAACTCAGGTATGGCTGCCGATGCTAACCTTACAATTATGGAAGCATGTTTATTATATGGGGATAAATATGACTATGTTCCTTTCCCTAAAATTAAGCCAGTTGGTTATTTTGATGGTTCAATTGCTGATATGTTTTTCTTTTTATTGTGTCCCTTTGAGTCTTATACTTGTAAGTTTGGTAGAATGCAGTTAATTATAACTGGATGGACTAAAGAAGAGACTATGGTTTTTGAATCAGATGAAATAGGTGATGTACCAGTTGCAACTAAAAACATGACTGAAAATGATTTAAAAATTGTAGATTATGGCGCTCAAATTACAGGTGGTGGTGATAGTATAAAAAGATTACTTATGAGTCATTATACATATGTGTGTTTTGAATATAAAGATGTTCAAGATAAAATGACAAAAAATATTGCTTTAAATGGGAAAATGTCGCCTTATGGCTTGCGCGGCATAGTGCAAGATAATTATTGTTTTGGAACGTGTGCAAAAAATAAAGACGTTTTGTTTAAATATTTTAACGCTGATGTAGGCAAACCACAAATTCATTATACTCTTTCGGGACATGCACATCGAGGTGGTGTGTATGGGCTCATAAATGCTGAAGGTGAAAGTGCAGATATTGTAGGAATGCCAATAATTAACTGGAGTGAAGAAGAGTTTTTATCTTTACCAAATGATAACCATAATGTTAGGAAGTACCCCAAAATCATGGTTTGTGACTCATCAGGGCCAGTCCCACGAGAAAACCTTTCTAATGAATTTAATGGGAATGGAAGTTGCGTTCCGTCAATTCTTGGTTTAACATTTGATTTTGCAGGAGAATTAATTGATTTAAAGCGTGAATCAAGTATATATGATATTGGTGACTGGAAGAAACCATTAATAACTATAGAACAATCAAGAAAATTGAATGTCAATAGAATACCTAAACCAAGAATTGGTGTAAGCCTTGATTACATGGAATCAATACAGGTTACGGATAACACAAAAACAATTGTTGATGTTATAGATATAAGTATTATAAATAAAGAAATTACCGGAAATATTTTTTTAAACAAAATTGATTTCTCAACTCCTTTCATACCAGACTGGGTAGTGTTTGGGAAAATTAAAATTGTATTATTTGCAGGTTTAAAACCTATTGTTATTGATGCAGAATTATTAAGTGATGGAGATTCATATAAGTTTAAATGTAATTCATTAAATACTTTACTTAGAGATGTGAAAAAAATAAAAGAATATGGGTTTATTAGTATTTACGTAAATAAACCTGTTTCAGGTGTCGATTTTATAAAAAAAATCAGTCAAAGTTATGATTTTTTAACACCATGGATTACAAATATAAAAGTAAAAAAAATATTTAAGAGAAGAACAGCTGTATCTTTGGAAGAATTAGAACTTGTTATGTCGCGAGATGGACTTGCATCAATGACTCCAGATTTTGACGATTTTATGGAAAAACATTTATATCATAGTAGGTATTAAAGAATATGAAAAATATATTTTGGGTTTTAATAATAATAATAATGGGTGGATGTATGAATACTTTCAATAAAGAAAATTTTAAAGAAATTGAAAACAGTGATACGTTTAATAAAAATTTTGGATCAAAAATTAAATTCTCAAACATCGAATGGCCTACTGTAAAAACAAAAGACTTGAAGTTTGATAGTTGCATGTTTGACAATGTTAATTTTATTCATACTCAACTGATTAATTCCACATTCACAAATTGTAAATTCAAGGCTGTAAAATTTGAGAATGTTATTTGGGAAGACATCTCATTTGAGAATTGTAGTTTTGATGATGGTGTGTTTAGTAATTTTAGAGACGTTAAAAATAATAGCTTTACTAACGTTGAATTTATTGGCACAAAATTTAATCGGGGCGATGGTCCAGCAAATCAATCCGGTATGAAAAACAGTTCTTTTAAGTCAGTTTTATTTGACAATGTATACATTGATGATTTTCGTTTTAAAAAATCGTCTTTTGAAAAGTTATTAATTAAAAATTCAGTTTTAAAAAATATGCATTTAGGAAAAAACACATTTAATAATCCTGTTTTTAAGGATAATAAATATGAAAATATAAAAGTTTGGGGAGGAGAATTAATTAACCCCAAAATTGAAGAATTCACAATTTTAGAGTTAAGTTTAAATGAAAACATTAGACTTAACTTTGTAACTATTAGTGGTATTGATACGATAATAGCAAGTTCATATGACAATGATGGCTTTGATGTCGGAGGTAATACAATAATCAATGACGTTTACTATGACGCTTCAAACCTTAAGGGAAGTTTGTATCCTCCACAAGGCAATAATATTACTATTGAAAATTATGATTATTATCAAGATCTGGGTGAATATAAAAATCTTATTTTAGGTATGGATCATTCAGATTCAAAATTTATTAATATAAAGACATTTGAAGTATACTTTGCTGAAAATAAAAAATTCATAAATAACATATTTGAAAATATTACAACTAAAAAATGGATTTTTGACGGGCTTTCAAAAGAAGAAATAGTTTATCAGGGAAATACACATAAAAATATAGTTGTAGAAAGTCAATTAATACTTCGTAACGTTACATTCAAAGATGTAAACTGGGATGGCTTCGAAGTAAAACCCGGCGCTGAAATCATAGTTGAAAACGTAACCTGGGATGTAAAACCACCATTCCTCAAATAAAGATCAGGCCGTCTTCAAAAGACGGCGCATAATTGATTGCAACTACTCATACTTCTGCGCAAGACGCCCACCCGCACCAAAGCTCTCAACGGGACGCAAGTCATTCCACGAATCCTGGCACCAGTTTGTGGTAAATTCAGGAGCGTACCGTGTACCTTCTTCTTGACATGAAGCAATTTTCTCAGTCTCATAGGTACTCTTCTTCCAGTAGTACCCTACTTCTAAAACACCTGTTGTCGTATGCAGATCAAATGAGTCATCCATGGTGACACAGTTATAATGAATCTCAGTAATTTTGTAGCCATCAAAATGTTCCCGCACAACCCCTTTCAATAGATCGAGACTTCGTTTAACCTGAGCATCAAATTCGGGTTCATCACTACATCCATTAATGGAGAGTGCACCCTTAAAGGTGTATGTCCCAAAATAGGCAGTTTGTCGTATGGGAGAAAAAGGGTCCGGAGTAATTTCAGGAATATCCTTAAATATACTTTCGAGTGTCTTCTCCAGAACACGCACCTTTTTTGTGGTCATGTATGAATCAATCAAAGAAATAGTGTGACCACTTCTGCCATGCTGAAGCCCAAACTCTTTGTAGCGCATCTCTCTCGGCTGACTCATTCCCGTTCCGAGGGCATAGAGTGTATATTCACGATAGAGGCGTTCCAACTCTTCGGAATCAATATTAACAAGTAATGAATGGGTCGGCGCAACCTCTGCAACTGTAGCAGTAAGTTGTTCACGATACTGTTCAGCAAAACTGTCTGGTGATTGACTCATTGTCTGTTCACTTGCAGCGCAAGACGTAAGCTGGGCAAGAACCATAATAGAGAGTAATCTGCATGCCCATTTTTTATAAGTGTTGTAGTTCATTTTTAAAACCAATTCAAAAGAAGTGGCCTATTGTATCCTTATAAAAATGAGGACGCAACGAGGAAAATGCTCGTATTGAGAAACTTTAAGTCTTTTAGGAGGAGGGAGTTACAAATACTTTTCCAGGTGTAATTTAGAGAATTCTTTACTTGCACAGTGTAATAAAGTATCGTATACTACCCGATTCTTCTCTCACACATCTAAGGGGATTTCCCCCCAAAACCATCTCATCTACTCTATTCAGTGCCCGCTTTTCAGAGAGTAACTCCAGCACCTCACCTTCAGTCAGTGATCGTTTTAACCGTACAGCGGATTGGTGAATCAACTGCAGCAACTGTTGTTGCGTTATCTGATCATATTCCAACTTCTGCTCTTTAAGTAACTGAGCAATAGAACTCAACCCACTATGTTTCCCAAAAACTAACTGAGTCTTTGAAGCCCCAATATCTGACTGAGTAAAGAGCTGATAGCTCTGAGAGTTTTTTGCCTGGGCATAAGTATGTAATCCCGATTCATGTTGTAACACTGCCGCTCCGGCAATTGGTTTATCGACAGGCAGGGGCCGACCACTTGCACGAGCAACAGTATGGGAGAGATCATAGAGGTACTGAGTATGATAGCTATCCGTTTGGTCATAACTCAGACGCGCCCCAAGGATCACTTCTGCGAGAGAAGCATTCCCCGCGCGTTCACCCAGACCATTAACAGTCACTGAACAGGCCTCTGCACCACTCGTGATTGCAGTCAACGAGTTTGCAGTCGCCATCCCCAGATCATTATGCCCATGAAATTCTAATAACAGATCGGATACTCGTCTTTTTAAATCAGCAAACAGATCGATAACCTGTGCCGGATTGAGAGAGCCAACCGTATCGGCAATACGAACACGGTAGGCACCTGACTCTTCTGCCGCCTCAAGATACCGATAGAGAAACTCACGATTGGTACGGCCGGCATCCTGGGCCCCGAGCGAGACATACGGGAACTGGTCTCGGGCATATGACACCAGTTCAGGAAGTTGCCCCAGTATATCTCGCTCGCTTAGACCCAGGTTTGCTCGATGAATAGTCGATGTGGAAAAGCTGATATGGACCCCATCAGTACCACATTTAGCTGCCGCATCTATATCACCGATCCGACCTCTACACCAACTGGAAGTACGGAAATGAAACCCCTGGTGTAGTAGTTCGTTAATATCTTCTCTTTCACCCTCACCCATAATAGGGGTCCCGATCTCAACCTCATCAACACCTACTGCATCAAGCATACGGGCAATAGAGAGTTTTTCATCTACTGAGAAAATCACTCCTGGCGCTTGCTCACCATCACGCAGTGTTGTATCAACCAGGTACATCGGGATTCCTTTTTATGAGTAACACTGAATAGTACATTACATTGCGTACTCTTCGCAGATTTCACCCTCTTCAACACAATCGAGGATTTTATCAAGGGCCTCTTCATCAACATTGGCGTACCATACGTTTTGAGGTTGTACAATAACTATGGGTCCCTTTTCACAGGCTTTCACACAGCCGGTACTCGACACCATGCCATCAATACCTCGATCAACGATCTCTTCCTCCAGTATTGCCAGTAAGCTTACTGCGTCTTTACGGTTACAGACTCCTTGAGGGTCTCCAGATACTCTAAATGAGTTACATACAAAAAAATGATATTCGGGCTTGTTCATAGCTCCTCCTTTTGAATTGCTCTTACGATGTCTAATATTTTTCCGTCAAATACGATGGGTATGATCCCTGCCTCATGAAGTTTGAGGGCAGGGGTTTTTCCAATCTTACTTATGATCACTTTATCACAGTCATCAATACACTGCTTTACCTTTTCAAATCGAACGTCATTGAACGGGTGATTATGCGTAGCCAATGCACGAGGGTCAGCATAAGACTCTACCCCACGGCGCTCTTTTTGTGCAGTATGCTTTTTGATACTATAGATGACAAAACTCTCTGTCTGACCAAAGTGCATATCCACATCAAAGCCATTTTTAGTTGCTACAGCTATTTTCATTATATACTCCGTTTTATGATAAGAACCCCATTAAGGTAGGGTACTTACTTTTTAAAACTAGTTACACCCCATTCCATCACCACCACACTCAGTGCCACACTCAAAGGCATCACGCTTTTTGGTAACGAGCTTTTGTCCTGTATACATTCTCTCTAGAGCTTCTTCGATAAGACCTGATGTCTCCATCACCTGAACCCCAGATTGTTCGAGTATCTCAAGAGGCTTAGGACCAACACCACTGACGAGAACAGCACGACAATCTTTTAATGTCTCAGCCATTGCATTCCATCTGGAATCACCCAGCCCAGTCTGTGGTGTTTTTCTAAGATCAAACACACGATACCCCTCTTCGTACTGTTCACAGATATAGAGCGTATCAGCCTCACCAAGGTGACAGTTGATCAATATCCCTTCGTGGGTCGCTACTGCAACATACGGTCTATCATCTTTATGTGCGCCCACAGCTACCTCTTGTAATAGAGCGAGCATCTCTTGATTGTCATGTCCTAGTTTACCGACCGCATCAGCTCTACAGCGATTGCAGTGATCCATAGGCTCAATATATTTTGCTATTTCGCATTTGAGACTACTCATATCCTCATGAGAAGGCTCCTCAACATTTTCAAAAAAGCTGTTAGAGTTGGGGATAACCGAGATACAGTTCATCAAATCGGCTCCATAACTCTTAACAACTTTGGCAACATCAACGACATGTTTGTCGTTGACTCCAGGCATAATTACACTATTTATTTTTACGGTCATACCGCAGGCTTTTAATTTCTCAAGTGCTTCAAACTGTTTTTGCATCATCAGCTCTGCAGCATCGTGACCTCTATATATTTTCTTCTTGTAGCGCACCCATGCATATATCTCACTAAGTATAACAGGATCAACCGCATTAATCGTAAGAGTCACGTGAGAGACTCCGAGCTCCTTCAAACGCTCTACATGATCAGCCACATTTAGGCCATTTGACGAGATACAGAAGATCATCTCTGGAAACTCACTCCGTATTAATTCGAGAGTCTCAAGTGTTTTTTCTGGCTCAGCCATTGGATCACCCGGGCCTGCGATACCGATGGTCGAGAGAGAAGGGTCTTTGGCTGCAATAAGGCGCACATATTCAAGGGCCTGGCGCGGCTTGAGCACCACACTCGTCACTCCTGGAC
>JAOPTW010000060.1:0-23944 GCA_051532035.1 Fibrobacterales bacterium
ACAATGAGTCTGCCGCAAGCCATCTCACACTCTCACTTGACATGGCTATAGCAATTAATGACACAACAGCGGCACGCAAAGCATCGAATAACCTTGGGGTAGTCACCTACTCCATGGGAGATATATCAAAGGCTGAGTCACTCTTTACTAATGAGTGGTCAACCGGATCTCAAACCTCTGAGAAGTACCTTGGTCTGATTGTGAGCCAAAGGTCATATATCAAAAAGCAAAAGAGTTCTCGGTCACACCGTAAGAAAAAGAGGCGTTCTAAAGGGCGGCGATAAGCATCCGCTCAAGGATAATCATACACCGCACTCTCCCTTAAATGTCAACGACACCAAGTAAAATGTCACCATACAGCCATTAAATAGGGAAACTCTAGCCAAATTGGTACGGCATTTTCCTACCCCGATGTGAAAATTATATATATAAGACATACTTACATCGGGACCACCAATGAAAAAAGTCATCCTTGTTATTATGAGTACGCTCATTCTCATGCACTGCACTACAGACGAGACACCAACCAATAGCCAACAATCTGACAGCAGTGCTACCACGAGTAGTTCAGAAGAACAATTGGAGAGCTCTCTTGAAGATATAGCTAAAAGTTCGGATGAATCATCTATGGAACTCAGTTCTGAAATACTGTCGTCAAGTAGTTCACTCTCCTCTGAATCGAGCCAGTCCAGCTCTTCACTTTCTTCAAGCAGTAGCGAATCTTCATCATCTCTCTCATCATCATCCCTAGAATCATCTTCTTCATCACTTGAAGAATCATCAAGCGCTATTCTCTGCGACAAATACATGGCACCTGGCCAGCACTGGGAAACCATCACTGTCGATGGGACCGATCGAAAAGTACTCTTCTATATTCCTTCTGGATACAACGACACCGCCGGTGTACTTCCTATGACTTTTAGCCTGCACGGCTCAACAGGCACCCCTGATGGCAATCTATCCAATACAGGTATTGAGCCACTCGCCGACAAACATGGGTACATAGTCGCCCTTATGAATGGCTGGGACAACCTCTGGAACACGCCACAAGATGATTCTAAGCCCCACGACGTCCATTTCGCTTCTGCTATTATAGACCATGCTACAGCTAACTTCTGCCTCGATACGAACCGAGTGTTCTCAACAGGTTTTTCTGGCGGAGCACGCACGTCATCACGGTTTGCCTGTGATATCCCCAATAGAATTCGAGCCATTGCTCCAGTTGCAGGCATACGATACGATGAGCCTTGTGAGGAGAGCACCATGCCTATAATCACATTTCACAGCCGTGACGACAATGTCAATGTCTTCCCAGGAAATGGTGGCGGTGATGCCCGTTGGGGCGAAAGTGTTGAAACAGCCGTTGAAGGCTGGCGTACAGAGAATGGTTGTAGTGATGTCATGACTACCGACACCTCTATTCCAGACGTAGAAATAAGGTCATGGAATGACTGTGATGGCGAGGCAGAAGTACACTTCTATGTCGTAGAGAGCAAGGGTCATAATTGGAGCCAAATTGACAATACGACAGAAGTTATTTTAGAGTTCTTTAATAAATATCAGTAAGCCACATGCACCTTACTGATAGTGTATAATAACGACACCCTGTACTGATTGCGACAGGGTGATAGCTCCTTCTACTACTCGACCACTCTGTAGTACACCACCGTACAAGGTATACACCGTAAACTGGTTCGCACTTTGGGTTACGGCAACTAACCCATTTTCGTAGTTTGTACTATTCACTATCATACTTGAACCACTGCCAAGTAATGCGCCCCGACTATACAACCCCGTAACCTCAGAAGAAACACCCTCGTAACTACTGTCGTCCACTCCATCTTCTGAAGAGAGAAGAGTCATACTACTTGAGACACCTTCACTACTACTCGACACATTGAGCTCAACAGAGCTACTGACACTTTCAGCACTACTCAAAACCGTTGGAATAGTATCACGAGAATCAACAACAGGCCCCGTTTTATGGATAAGCTCTATTGCCGCACCACCACACGCCTTAAGATCATAGGAGATAATACTCTCAGAGGTAATCATCTCTGTTTTTGTCGTAATATCAATACTGTGAGGTTTTGATTCATAATCTGTGTCGGCAGCATCTACATAGATAGTCATCTCGTACTCGGCACCAGGCACCAAAAAGTCAGCACTATACGAGACAGCGCGTGAGTTCTCATCGGTGATAGAACCAATATACCAGTTGTTACCATTTTTCCGCGTAACCGTTACATGATCACCAATTTCACTCTCAATTACTTTAGTTTTTGTCCAGTTGAGTGGTACATTTCTGATAAACTGAAATGCAGGGTTTCCTACATAATTTCTTGGCAAATCTGCCGCCATCTGAAGGGGGCTATAAAACACCACATACATAGCGAGTTGTTTTGCAATAGTACTATTTGCTTGGCCACCCCCAAAGTTATCAAGGTTAAAAATGCCAGGAGTAAAATCAACAGGCCCCGATAGAATTCTGGTAAAAGGAATCACCACTGCATGATCTGGAGGATTAATTGGTACCCCCCACGCATTATACTCATTACCACGCACGCCTTCACGCGCAATAAAGTTTGGCCACGTTCTGTCTATACCTGTACCTTTAATAGGCTCATGGGCATTGATCATAATGTTTCTTTTTGCGGCCTCTTCTACTACACGTTGATAGTGCCGTACAATTAATTGCCCATGCTTATTTTCACCATTCGGACTTGCCAGTGCTTCTTCGCCAACATACCCTGTTTTTATTGCAGGCACCCCTTTGGATTCATAAAAATCTAATGCAGCTTCGAGCTGATCATCATAGGCGTATTGACCCCCGATAATATTAGCGCCCGTTTCGTGGTGACCAATAAGAAAGACCCCTTTACTCGCTGCATATTCCGTAACTGCATCAATATCAAAATCATCATAGGGTTGAGTAAAATCCATTTCGCTCCACCCCGGCGAACTCCACCCTAGGTTCCACCCTTCAATGAGGACACCATCCATACCAAAGTCTGCGGCATAATCAATATAGGTTTTGGCATTCTCGGTCGTCGCTCCATGAATGGACCCTTGTTCCCAACTAAACTCGCCCATATGCATACCCCACCAGATACCAATATATTTAGTTGGTTTAATCCAACTGGTATCCTCAATCTCATTGGGGTCGTTCAAATTTTGAATCATATGCGACTCCATGAGGGCTCCTGATCTCTCGGCAAGCATTATGGTTCTCCAAGGAGACTGATGGGGTGCGGTTACTTTTACTTTTGTTCCATCGGCCCAAGGGACGAGTTCTGATTTAAAACTCAATGGTCCTCCGGTAGGCATGAAAGTCATACCCGCATAGTCAGTAAGGTCAGCTTCATGAATGCTATAATAAATGCCATCTGTTGATTTCATCGTTAGAGGAGTATTAGCCCCTTGTACCTCAGAAAGTTTTGTGTCGAAATAGATATCTTCATAACTAAACCACTGATCTTGTATCCACCACGTTCGAGAATCATCCGCAAAAATAAAGTAGGTCTCTTCACTCATGATATCAAAAGAACCCATACTTTCGGGAAAGACATATTTAAAAGCAACACCATCATTATATGCTCGAAAAACCAAAGATAGTTCACGCCCCGAATCCACATCCTCTTTGAGGTCTATAGTCAGTTCATTGCCATGATTATGCACCAATGAGTCATATCCCCACACCGGTTCCCACACTTCGTCAATAACGGCATTTGCACTCTTTACTAAGTCAAAACTCAGCAAAGGAGCACTCTCTTTTACATAAAAACCAAGACCCGACCGGTTAACAATGGGAGTATTGTTATACGCAACCGAATAAAAAAGAGAACCATTAATCAACTCAAAGGTAATTGCAGCCGTGCCATCAGGCGAGTAAACTGTTTCAGAAAAGGGAGTTATACTGGTTGCACCGGCAACATGAGCAATATCCCACAATTGAGAAGTACCGCCTCCATCACTCCACTGTTGAATATTACCACCATCTGCGACGGACTCAGACTCTACAGATAGTGCTTTTCCTGATTTTTTATTAATAATACGAAACGCCCCTGCCGCCTCTTCAACACTCCATAACTGTCCGGGGACTCCACTAAAGTGCCATTGCTGTACATTGGCACCATCATCATTAGACTGATTATCAACATCGAGTACTTTACCCGTTAGCCGATTCTCTATGGCATAATACCCACTCTCAACCTCGACAAACTTCCACTCCTGATCTTGAGCGGCATAGTCGTATTGTACGATATTCGTTCCATTTGCTGGATTACCATCTTTTGGACTAAAGACTTTGTCACTGTTTTTATTTGTGAGTGTTACATACCCTGTTGGTAGTGCTGCAAATGTTGATACAACAGAACAGATCAATACTAGATGTACTATTTTCATTTTCATCCCAATTTCTATAAAAATCATGTAATATACAATAACAGCCCAATGACCTTCTCGTACAATATCCCCAATATATTTAATATATAATCACATCCCCATTCCGTGACCTCTTTTTCACACCAGCCTCCATATCTGTTGAATTTTGGTGACGAGCCCACTACTGAGACACGAGACACCTTTTAAACTAATTACAAGTCGCCAATGGTGAGGCACGGCATATTGATTGAAATACGGGCCACAGACCCTGTCGGCATTCTTTCGGCAATAAAGAAATCCAAGGTAGTCGAATCCCCCGTCTGAAGCCCTAATTTATCAGCTTCTTCGAGCAGATTAAACGAGCCTGAAACCGGAGTATGGATACCACCAAGGTCGAGCACTAAATACCCATCCAGAAAGACAAATACATCATCATCACCGGTAAACATGAAAGATTGATTTTCTGCTCCTTCTCGTATATAGAGAAACTTGCGATGAATATGCCCCGTAAAGCCATAGTTACCAACCCCCAGAGGAAAGTACTCTAGATTATCATACACATACACATTATTACCCGCATGAGAAAACGTCAGTTGTTTTGTGGATTTTATCCCACCACCACTAGTATTCCACCAATTTTCAACCGACTGATTATAGTCAACGTTTGCTTTATAGAGTGGGAGGCCATTCCTGCCTAAGTGCTGTTGCACCATACCCGTGATAGCACTCGTGTTACCTCTCTCATAACATCCAAAGTCCTTATGCTGCCCACACCCATCAACAAAATCATAGAGCTTAATCTTAAAATCGACGGTCGATGCCGGCGTATACCCTTCGGTCAAGCAAGAGTAATCAACGATATTACACTGCATAAAATGCTTGCAATGGTCATCGTCACAGTCAACCGCACTATCTCCATCATTGTCGACCCCATCCTGACAAAGCTCTAAGGTGTTTTCTGCGGCTTCTTGGCAGGCTAACGTCCCACTACAATCAACATCATCACAATCTACCAATCCATCATCATCATCATCGATACCATTCATGCAAAAAAGCATTGTCGCCTCTCCTACACATGCTAAAGTAGTACTGCAATCAGGGTCATCACAATCTATCAATAAGTCTCCATCATCATCAGCACCATTGGTACAGAGCTGTTGGGTTCCTTCCCCAAGACACGCTGCGGTGAGCTCACAACCAGAATCATCACAATCGATATCAGTATCGGCATCGTTATCAATACCATCGCTACATGCTGCACTTGTGTTTTCTTGACATGCTCCAAACGGCGCACACTTAGAGTCATGACAATCATATTCGCCATTCGCATCATTATCGATACCATCACTACACAGTGCAAGAGTATTCTCTGTAAGGGTCAAACACGCCTGAGTCAAGTGACAATCAGTATCAGCGCAATCCACCAACCCATCACTATCATTATCACTCCCATCGGTGCATTGTGAGTAAGAGTCTTCAAAGGTTGGTGCACAGGCAGCAATACCTCCACAGTTATCATCCTCACAATCTACGTCACCATCACTATCATTATCAACACCGTCACTACAAAGTGTTACGGTATTTTCAAAAAACTCAGGTGCAGTACATACCTGAAAATATTGACATTCAATATCATCACAATCAATATCACCATCGTTATCGTCGTCTAAACCATTACTGCACAGCTTATAGCTATTCTCTGTTGGTTCAGGGCAAAAGTATGAGCACTCATCATCATTACAATCTACCAAACCATCCTGATCATTATCAACAAAATCAGTACAATACACGAGGGTATTCTCCGAAGGAATAACACAAAAGAACGCACAGTCGGGATCGTCACAATCTACTGCACCATCACTATCATTATCTAGATCATCCGTACACAGAGCAAAAGTATTTTCTACGGGCTCACCACACGATTCAAATCCCAGACAATCTGCATCTTGACAATCGATCATCAAATCAAAATCATTATCAATGCCATCATCACACAAAAATTCTGGAAGGCAATTTACGATAGTAGCGCAATCGGGGTCGGCACAATCTATTAATCCATCATCATCATTATCTTTTTTGTCTTGGCAATTTTGCGGCGTCGCTTCAAAAGATTCTAATGCAACCAACTCGGTATCAACATCTCTATTCATTTCAAAGTAATCATCACTATTTGATATACACGAAACTGTACTCACTATACTTACAGCATACAAAGCAATAATAAGCAATCGAACAATCATAACGCCCCACAGTGAGATACACAAATACTGTATCAGGTGTCAGTTCTCACTCTACACCTACAAATACCAACACACTATTCGTGCTACCCTTATACTAGTATCTCTTATGAGTATACCTCAGGCACTATGGAAATACCATTTAAATAAGGAACGTCTTGAGTACTTTTAGATTTTTAACAATATGATGAAATACTAAAAAATTGCGCTACTCCTCTGCCATGATAGGCAAAAGAGCATGATATCAATAATTACTGCACTACACTCAAAAAGTTGATATCATCTCCACTGAGAATCTCATTGAATATTCTGAGGTCACCAATATAGCCCACATGATATCCTTGATTATTTCCCTCGATTATATCGTAGGCTCCAGAGACCGTGACCGATGCACTCTTTTGAATGGGCCCAAACCCAACAATACTCTGAGACTGCGTACCACCTCCCCCCGGCATCCAGCCAAGGTCGGAACCATTCAAATACGCTTTGAGCACTCCCTCACCACGATCAACTATTCCCACCACCGAGACTATAGTATTTTTTAAATCTTCTGAAAGCTCAATAGTAAGAGCAGCCTTTTCACTATCATCATTAGAACTATTCACTCGCCAATTGAGTACTCCGTTTTCGAGGAAACAACTCCACCCCTCTTGATAGCTATAGGTGTTCCCCTTGAGCACAAGGTAGTGGGTACTCGAATCGACATAACTAAAATTAAACGATACAGAAAAATTACCCAAGCCAGGATCAAGAAGATCCGTAGTACTTCCTAAATCGAGAAGACTCTCTCCTGAAAAGACAGTACCGAGTTCATTGTAATACAAGGGACTCACACTGAGTGTATATTCTGAACTACTGACTATTACTCCTGCACTACTCAAAGCTACAGCACTCGAACTACTGAGAGCCCCTGCCCCCGATTCCTCAGAAACGTCACTACTTACGGTATCTCCTTGAGCTGAAGAATCAACACCTTCGCTACTCGAAGAGAGTGCCACAACTGAGCTCACACTCGTTTGATGCGCTGAACTCTGATCAAAACTACTCTCTTCATCTTTTGGTATCACACGATAGACCCCAAGGGTATCAATAGTCAGGTGATCCCCAGCAAGAGCACTCAATTGGGCATAATCATACGCCAAGAGGGTTGTAGCACTTGTAATGACCCGCAAGGTATGATTACCAGCGGGTAAGTAGCCGGAGTATTTGCCGAGCGAATCAGCGGGGAGTAATCGATCGAGCCCATAGACCTGTACCCAGTACGTTGTCCCTAACGGAGCTGTAGCATAGCGTTTTATAGCCCCCTCAATCATAACTGGTTGTGCAAGGTACTCATTCACTGCAATAAAAATAGAATCATCCGGTACCATTATATCACTCATTCTTTGAGTTGTATCCGCGCCCAAAACCTCTAGAATATAATCACCCGGCTCGATAGAATCTAGGGAAAAATATCCTACTTGGTTCGTTTGGGTTGTATAGCTTTTATAGCGAGTATCACCACTAATGGGGGCTAAATAGTCTTTGGGTCTGAGAGATACTTTAGCCGCCACAGCAACAGAAGAGTCACTATTACGCATCACCCCTGCAACACCATTGGTTGTCTCAATATAAGTCCCTGCAGTATCGCCATCTGTAGAAACGCCACACCCAATAGTTATTAATGCAAACGCAAATGCAATGATTTGTAACACTCTCATATCACCTCGTTTTACCCTTTTGACTGAAGGCAGAGATTCCATTCTACTCACACCCTGAAGTACCTACTGACATCCACTCTCTCTATTATACCCTATAACAATACAATTGGGATACTAATGTTGTGACATTTGAAGAATATGAGGGCACTAGGAGCCATACCCACTGCGAATGCGTCCAAAATATTGACTCATTACAACCCATAATGGGGTATCTCTCCCCAAAAAATAACATGCAAAAGTGAGAATATTTTGGTATCATAGAGCGATATTCACAACTAGTATATGAGCACAAGGAAAAAGCGTGAAAATTATTCTCATACTCCTCACACTCCTTGCAACAACCACGTCTGCCAAAGACACTCTTAAGTTAGCAACGATTGATTACTGCCCTTTTAGCTGCAATGCACAAGGCCCCTTAGAAAACAAAGGGTTTCTTGTAGACATCATGTATGAGATTGCGCGCCAGTACGACACCCATCTTATCCTCGAAAATTTCCCTTTTAACCGCTACCTGACCATTGCAAAAAGCCCTGAATACGACGGCCTCATAATAATGGGGAAAGACCATGTTCCTGATCTTATTTACCCAAAATACACCGCGGGCTCTCAAGGATTAATCTTTCTTAAACGTGCAAACTTCAAATGGGAGTATACCGGAATCCCAAGCCTCAAAAAGGTTACTGTGGGTACTATAAAGAATTTCAAGTATTGCGATGATCTTGGTGACTACCTGGCTATACCCAAAAAAGGGAGCAACATAGAGCAACTCTTGGGCACCAACTCTATCAATACCCATATTCAAAAACTCTCTATGAAACGCATTGACCTCTACATAGAAGGTGAGTTCATTATAAACTACGCCCTTTCTAATAGAAGTGATGCAAGTAATTTCTCAACAGTTGATCCCAATAAGTGCCGCTACAACAATTATACCGCATTTAATCCGAATTTTAAGCAGGCCTCTATCTGGGCAGATCGCTATTCAAAAGAGATTATGCGTATGAAAAAAGATGGGCGCCTTAGAGAGATAATGTCTGAGTATGGGTTGAAGCCAATACTGAGATAAGCTTGGTATAGTCCCCCGAATAACTGTTGATGGTATAAGTAGAAGATTCTATGAAGAAATTTCACATCGCCTTGTGTAGACCTCTTCATATTTCAAGCCTCTCCAAAATCGTTCTATTATAACATTGTCGGCCCATCGTCCTTTACCATCCATGCTGATCAAAAAATTTCATATCCCCTAAAATACCCGTAAATTGAGTCGATGTATATTGAAACCCTTGCTCAATATTTAAAACTTCTGGATGAGGGCAAAATAATAGCGATTCATTGTGCTGGAAAGTCACCATGACAATTTTTTCATAAAATCTAATTACATAGTATAAAGTGATTAGAAGCACTGCCCCCCCCATCCACCCCTACTCCGAATACTCAAGAATAAGCCGCACCATAAGATCATTTAAATACTCAACCGTATACTCCCCAACAGTCGCCTCCAAATGATCACTCCCCAAACCACTATCATCGGTAATAAAGACATAAGTCCCATTAGTTGCAATAGCTAAATGACGCATTAAAAACTCTGTACTCTTATCGATACCACTTGCAACAATAGGCACAATCCGTACCCCCATCTTAACAGCCCGCTCAATTGCTGCATGGAGTTGCATACGAGTAGTAGGGTCACTATGAGGGGGCGCATCAAGTACCAAAAAGAGTATACGAGTCACCGCGCTCCCACTCCACCCTTGTTGTTCTAATGCCACGGCTAATGCCTCATCAACAGCCTCAGGAAAGTCACCACCCCCTCCCGCACTTTGATTCTGTATAAACGTTGTTACTTCAGAAGCATTGGTACTAAAGGGCGAAACCCGAGTAAGATACTCGTCCCCATGATCACGATAAAACACTGATCCAACATTAATGGTTGTATGGGCCTGGACCTTCGAAACCCGTTCAATCACATCTGCGAGTTCTTGTGTTAAATAAGAAATTTCATCAGACATTGACCCTGTTCCATCAACAACAAATTGTAAGTCAATCATTTGAGGTCTTATCGAAAGACCAGGGAGGATGACTGTATTTGTCCCTTGGGCATACAGCATCACGGGGTCGACACCATACGTAAGATCATTATACACGACCCATATTGTACAGACCTCTTGAGCAAACGAACTCCCACGCCACAACTCTGCTCTGCCTTTATTATCAGACTGAGCATTCCAAACAAGTGAGTCCCCACAAAAGAGTTGCACCTTGGCCCCAATGACGAAAGCTTCAACAGAATCAAGCACCTCCACAGAGATACGGCCTCCCAGATCTAACCCCCACAAACTCTGCGCTTCAATATTTTCACGATTTTTCTCAAGATCCAACCACTGATCCCACTCCACGAGGTCATTCCATTCAGCGGCAGTCATCGAACCACTGTAGTTATCTTGATCATTTTGAATTTGTATATCAGGCGTGGGCACCTCCGCCCCTCCCCCCATCTCACTGGTATCAGCAGTACCCACGGTCATAGTACTTTCTTCCGTACAAGCCACCAATAGCATTACAACGAACAGTACCGCTACGCTAGTTATACTCAATCTATACATCATTACACACTCCATAATTAGCCATATAGAGGTATAACGACGAGAGATCTCGATACCGATACTTTTTATAACCTTTTTCTGAGATACAGCATCAAAAAGGGCACCTCTATTACCTAGAAGCGCCCTTTTACTCACTAAATGTTATGCCAATTCTAAGTTATTGATGCAACAATAGCTGAACGCCAGTTTCTAAAAATTTCACGGAGATTGTATGAACTAAGTAAGGAGATATCGGGTATATTTTGAGTCAGAACCTCTCTGAGATACTGATCATTGTCCTGTTCCAAGAAATAGGCCTTCTCTCGTTCTAAAAAGTGAAGAATACGCTCTTTTACCACCATTTTTTTCTGAATCATACTCTCGAGCTTCACTAATACCGGAGCTGACTTCGTTTCAGCAACACTTTTCTGTGTCTTTGGCTCAAGTATTCTCATTGCCAATGTCTGAGATACATATCCCCGTTTATTTGGCTGTGGCTCCTGAGTCTGAACATCCATATCATAACTCGGCAGTATTCGTCTTTTTTCTTTACCCATTAATCGTCGCATTACCCCGGTTCCCTACTATGAAGTTTTTTGATTAATCTCTCTAAGCGATTGATTTTAAAGCAATTAAAGCAATCACTACAAAAGAACATAACAATATTTTATCCATGTAAAGGTTTTTTTTACAATTAATCAAATTTTCATCCTTCTCTCATACTTATTGAGATCCATATATCAGTACACGCCTCTCATTCACTTATTTCCACCCTTAGATGTTTACAAAAGTTTACTCAGGGTTTCGGGTTTCTTTATCTAGGTTTATAGAGAGTTTATTGCTACAATGGACTCACTATGCCTTGGGGGCATTGAATAGAGTACAAAAAATCTTTGTTGTACATTTTGAGGTATACTGCATGAAAGTACATTATTGGTCAATACATATATTTTTGTTACTAAGCGTAGCATCAACACTTTTTGCTCAAAAAGAGCTCCACCTTCACTCTCCCTGGGACAACGCAATTCCACAAATTGTTATAGAGGGTACCGCAACCCTTATGTCTCCCGACATTGACCACTGTGGCTGGTACACCTATCAAGTCGACCAATCACAAGACCTAAAAGAATTCTATTTCACCAACAAATATGGTAAAAACTATGGAAATGCAGGGGATGACGACACCTCTTACATATCTCTTGAAACTATGATACAAGAGCACAATGACGTCTACCTTCACTTCCCCTCTACTACCCAACTCAATAGTAGCGCTACACGAATAAAAGTTAATAACTCGCCATCATGCTTAGTTGGCATTCTCCGTGGCGAAATATTTGATTGGAAAGAGCTGGATCTAGATTCAGCATTCCAACCCCCTGAATCGTGCACAGGACGAATTGACGGTTTAATTGAAAATAAACTCATTGACAGCCTCCCTGTTCCAACAAAACTAGGACGCCAAAAGTGTATGAATAGTGTGAGCAAATGGTTCAAGCCCAATGCCAAGAAAGACAATACTCAGTGCGTAGACCTTGAACTGAACATCACTCCACAAGGCACGTTCCGTGTACAGTATGATAAACATTCTAAAAATGATGGTTTTTTTCCAATTGACAATTTTACCAACGACAACAATATGATAGGTAAACCCATTCTTGGTGACACTGACAATAGATACACCCACAACTATCACTACTGCATGAAAACATCTAACACATTTACCTACCAAACAGGACAGTCCTTTACCTTTATTGGTGATGATGATGTCTGGGTGTTTATTGATGATAGCCTCTTTCTTGACATTGGCGGGGTCCATGGCTCAGAGACAGAAACTAAAACCCTTGATGAGTTTCTCTCAAGAAAAGATGCTAATAATGATATAGTGTACTCTGAAGGTAATGAACCAGGCACAACGCATCGATTTGACCTTTTTTATTGTGAACGAAATACAGTGGAATCAAACCTCACGATTGAAACCGACCTTGATTTTGACCAACCCATTCGCTATGGGCACCAATTTAAAACTCAACAAGATGGTGTTCTCTACACTATACAGAAAGGTGAATACAGCAGTTCAGGGTGTGATGCTGAGAGCGGCTCAATCACCAACATCTCTACATTTTATCTTAAAGAAGGGGAACCTGAAAGCGAAGATGACCCTACTGATTTTAAAGAACTCACCCCTGGTAAAACCTATCACGGAGGTATAGAGATACGTGGAAACAAGCATCAAGTACTTATCAATGAAAAAGAGATGGAAGGTCTTCTTCCTGGCACCTACACCGTTTACTACCAAACAACCGATGCAACTCGTAATGATTACGGATCATTTACCTTTTTTGTAACCAACAAAGAAGAGATTAAAAAAGGGCGTCCTCTTGAAGACCCTGAACGTGAAGGCGGCTACCACTCCTACCTCGATATGAATAGCGATGGAACCCTTGATAGGATTCAACTCTACTTTAAAGAGATCCCCACCCTCAATGCTCTTGACCAACAAAACATAACCTTTCACTGGCCCCACAATGATGGAACCAACCTCGAATCATATGAGGGTAATTGGGGGCAAATCGAAGACAGTCACTATTTTTACTGGAACATCCCAGAGCGCTATACTATTCGCGAATACACCACAAGCATCACCAAAGAACAATTTGCAACAGCAACGGTAGTAGTTGAAACAGATGACGGCGAAGACTCAACCTATACATTCCCTATTACAGACCGCATGCCCCCGGTGCTTAAAGAAGCGGTACTGAAGAGTACTCCAGAGATTGACCGATTACTTATTACTCTGTCTGAACCCGTTGAAACCGAAGAGGGGGACCTCCTGAGGTCATATGAGGCACGAAGTCGCGATGAAGATGATTCATTTGAAACCGTACGAGCCGACTCTACCTCCTTCAACTTTCTAGAATTTGGCGAGACAGAGCACCTTCTTATAATTGATGTCACAGACGAACACCCCGTTGAGCGTGGTGACTCACTCAGAATCCGAGACATTGACGACGGTATTTTTGACGCCGAAGGTAATCGCCCCGGTGATAGTACTCGTGCTATCCAGGTAAATTCAGAACTGATAACTACTCTCGGCACCAGTGACTATACCGTAGCAGATTGGGAAACGTTTGAAGACCCTGAAACGATGCTCAACCCAAAGGTGGACATTATCCCCATTGGCTCTCCACTCGACAGTAATCGGGCAGGGCTACAAAAGATGCTCAATATGCATGATGTTCTCTATGATAGACTCGACAGTAAAGCAAAAGGCACCGTTCATCCCGAACGCTACTCATTCGTGATAACCATGCACACCTTCTCTGCCCTGGGCCAATACATTAATACCTCAGATACAATCATCCAATGCAACGACACTGATATTTTTGAAGGGGAAGTCTGCACCAGTATCAGGCCTGAAAACGGTGAAGCCATAGCGATTTACCCTCCCTACTTTTCGACCACAGGACGCCTACTAGGAAGCGGTATTTACATTGTTTCTTCAGAGAGTTACTATCAATACACCAAGGGTGAGCAGGGCGATGACGACTTTGAGATTATACGTACCGAAGTTACTTCGGAGCTTTTTAAATATGGGCTTATTCGAAAAGAATAAGCCAAGGAGTGCTCCCCTACACTATGGGAGCAGGGCACCTAATTCAGTTGACGGGTAGATCTCTTCGTAATTCATTACTGCCGTAGCACTCACCCGTCTATTAATATGATGGCGATGTAATTTTGTATGACCAGGTATACCAGCTGCCGAAATAAGATCATTAAAGCTCTCGAGAGTCAAGTGATGAAATTGAGAAATACGCACTGATTTATCCGTAACGTTGAGGCCTTTCATGAGTGAAGGGTCTTGAGTGGCAACACCAACAGGACAACTATTCTTATTACAGTGGAGCGCTTGAATACACCCAATCGCCATCATCATACCACGAGCACTATTCACCATGTCGGCCCCAAGTGCCAATGCTCGTACAATATGGAAGCCACTGGTAATTTTACCAGTAGCAATTACTTTTATCTCTTTTTTCAGATCAAACCCAATTAAGGTATCACTCGCAAATGAAAGAGCATCACGAAGAGGCATACCTAAAGAGTTTGAGAACTCAACCGGTGCCGCTCCCGTCCCCCCTTCACCACCATCAATCGTGATAAAGTCTGGAGAGATTCCACTTGCAACCATCTCTGCGCACAGTGCAATGAACTGTTCTTTTATACCGATACAGAGTTTAAATCCAACAGGTTTGCCCCCCGACAGCTCACGGAGTTGCTGTACAAAGGTTAATAGCTCTGCAGGATTCGAAAACATTGAGTGGGACGGTGGCGAATGCACCGTAACCCCTGGCTCTACGCCACGAATAGCCGCAATTTCGGGAGTATTTTTATTACCGGGCAAAATACCACCATGACCAGGCTTAGCCCCTTGAGATATTTTGATCTCAATCATTTTTACAGAATCACGCGTTGCATTTTTCTTAAATGCTTCTGGATAGAAATCACCCTCCTCGGTTCTACACCCAAAATACCCCGTACCAATTTGCCATACAAGATCACCACCGTGCTCCAGATGATGCGGTGAAATGGAACCTTCACCCGTATTTTGAGAAAAGTTTCCAGCCTTTGCTCCTTTGTTAATGGCAAGTACCGCATTTTTACTCAAAGAACCATAGCTCATCGCTGACACATTGAGTATACTTGAAGAATATGGTTTGGTACAGTGCCTCCCCCCAACCATAACCCTTAATAGGTTACTATGGGTTACGGACTGGTTGATATACATTGAGTGCGCCAACCACTCATAGCCCACTCTATAGACATCCATCTGAGTACCAAAGGGGATAGTATCATTGGTTTTTTTTGCTCGTTGATAAATAAGATTTCGAAAGATACGATTAAAAGGAGTACCTTCAGTGTCGGTCTCTACGAAGTACTGCATAATCTCGGGCCGTATCTTTTCTAAAAAATAACGTCCATGACCAATAACGGGGAAATTCCGCTTAATAGCATGCTTCTTTTGCATCATATCTGTAGCCCCTAAGAGAACTACAGGCCCCACAACAACCAAGCTCCATACTGCGGGTTGCCACACGACAGAAACCCCGGCTATTGCCCCCACGGTCACCAAAGAGGTTTTAACAAACACTTTACGCACACTCATATACAGATCCTTAAGGAGCTTTCGCCCGATCTTAGCTTACTCTATAGATATATGTAACTATTTTTAAGGGGTACCAAGGGGCATTTTACAACTAATTGGCTAACACTTGGTGATAGTAGAGGCAAACTCTTGTACAGTGGTAAAAATAGACTCGGGGAGTTCATAAATGTCGATACAATTGCGAGAAACTCCAAAAGATACTGCAAAGAGGAGATCATCGTTATTGTAGCTCTTCTCGATCTCAACAATCTGTTCTTCCGCTTCTGCAATAGCAATACGAGCTTCTTGGAGATTACACAGCTCTTCTTTCCAATCATCAAGATTCTCATAGAGACGGTCAGAAATTTTCGTAATATCTTTCTGTAACCCTTCTTGAACCAAGGTTTTTATTTTTGCGCGTTCAGCAATAGATAATGTATCCATACAGTGCTCCTTTCTACTCAATTCATCACCACACCTATACTTAAGTATAATAAGTGAAACTGATTTATAGGAAATTTTATGAAAGGTGCTGTTAAATTATCATCACATTAGCTGCGGCTATTGAGCTCTTCAATAACTTTAATTCTACTCTGTTTCAGGACTCTCTTACTTTTTTTATCTGAAGACTGTTCTTCTTCACTCGCATAATAATCAATAAGCCAATTGAGCTCATTTTCACCAAGCTCTTCAATATCACAATATTGGAGGTCGGAATCCAACACTACGGGAGCCTTTTCTTGCTTCTTTTTTGATCCAGCATTTGATTTATCAATCGCCTCGAGGGTTGTTCTTCGAAAGCTATTAGAGTCAAGGGCAGACACTTTGCGAAAAGCCAAATACTCATCATAGATTGAATCATCGAGATAGACGAGTCCATTACCAGAATTATCACGATCCTGACCATCCTGTTGGGGCTCATAGACAGAGAACCCTTCACCAGTTTCAGCATCGATATAACTACTGTAGGTACCCAACTCTTTTTTAAGGGTTCGGCCATCAAAATAGAGGCTTCGTCCCGACTTTGAAAAGGAGACTTTACAAATCCAAGCGGGTCCAACGTGGTCAGATCCTATATTGAGTTCAATATACTTAATGTCTTTCAATGAAGCCTCTCCTCTAAATTATGGGTAACATACTCAACTATAGTCCATACAGATAGAGCATAAACCACACAAATGACGGTCTTCTCCAAAAATGCAAAATTATTTGAGATCAAGGATAACTTTGTTTCACCCAATAATTTTATCCCTATTCAGAACACCATAGAAATGAGATAATAACAGGTGCCACTGATAAGCGCCGCAATGGGAAGTGTCATTACCCACGAAAACACAATATTTCTGATCACGGTAAGGTCTACCTTCTTTGACACGGTGCTCATACCAAATATTGAACCCACAGAGACATGAGTTGTAGAAACAGGCATCCCATGGATACTTGCTGTTGTTACGAGCAACCCCGTAACAAGGTTTGCAGTAAATCCTTGACCATTACTCATACTGGTTATTTTTTTACTCACCGTCTCGCCCACTTTTCGGGCATTCAAAAGGCCCCCAATTGCCATAGCCAACGCAATTGCCAGCATTCCATAACTAATATTAAAAGCATTTATTATAAGAAGGAGGCCCACAATTTTTGGAGTATCATTTAACCCTCGGGCAAAACTCACGACCCCCGCACTGATAAAATGAAAAAATCGTAATACCGACTCCTCTGTTATTGCAAAACGAGCGGTATCTGAAGGAGCTTCACACGCTATTTGACTTCCGTAGGTAAGTGTGGGTGTCGTTGTATTAAAAAGCATCGCAGTGCCCCCAGCGCCACTCGCAATACGAGTCTCTGTACCAACACAGATACAATCATTTTTTGCATTTTCTGTAGAACGTTTTTTGAGGGCACGCACCTTCTTAATGACGAGGTATATACTTAAACTCATCACCGCAGCCATTAATGGACTAACAATAAGAGGAAAGAGAAAAACAGAGAGGAGTCGTTCAAAATTAAAGAGCATTCCCACAGCCACTACCCCGGCGCCAAACAGCGCCCCCACGAGTCCATGAGTGGTAGAAATCGGCATTCCAATACGAGTAGCAAGCAAAACGGTTATAGCTGCCCCAAGGGCAATTGAAGTACCAAACTCAGGAGTCTGTAATATCTCTACCGGTACCAAACCTTTGCCCGAGAAGTTTTTTACCAATGCCGAAGCAAGAAAGATAGAGGTCACCGATCCTAAAAAGGTTGTGATGGTTGCCCATCTGATCGCCACTTTATAATTGGTGCTATTGGTGCCAAAAAGGGTTGCAACCCCTTTAAAATTATCATTTGCCCCGTTACTGTAGGCTAAAAAAAGTGCAGCTAAGAAGAGTCCTATGGTAATCATACCCTGCTCCAGAAGTTTTGTTACTTCTTTAGTATTGAAGTAAAGGCAACCATTACACACTTTATTGAAATTTTATTAAAAGGATGTTTTTAGCTCAAAACGCGACAAAAGAGTAGTGCCGAAAGAATAGTGCCTATTGAGGCCCCCGGGCAGAAAACGACGCTTTAATATCAGATTTAAGTAACGCAACTCCAGTTTCCCATTCACGATATTTTTCATCACTGCCAAAGAACTCTTCACTCTCTTTCTTCACTTCAAGGTCAAGGAGCGCTACCCATTCATCAATTTTTTCAAAGATATACTCTTCGTTCATATAAGTACTGTAGAATTCCTCTTTGAGAGTATCATGTTCATTTGCATAGAGTGTGAGCATATGTATAATATCATCACAAGCCGCTGAACGTTGTTTACCTAACATTCCATCAAATGGTTCACACTCATTACGAGTTTTATTCCATGCATCTTGTACCAAAGTAAAGGTATTATGTATGTTATCGGGATTTACATTATCAAAAGCATTGTCCATATCCCATGGAATAAGATGGAGTTTTTGAGTTGCCGGTTCTTGGTACCAAAACAAATTATGAGGATAACAACCCACACCCTCACTACAGTACCATTTAAACATTCCATCATCATTTGCAATGGCTCGGTCAACCACCACATTACGAAGTATTTCATCGACGGCAAAATACTTTTCAAATATCTTTTTACGATTAACATCTCCATCTGCATTCAGAAACTGAGTGATGACATCCACCATCTGAGAAGCATCTGGTGAATCTTCGTTGGTTTTCAAGAGGTCTTCCAATATATATGCTGGCATAGGCGTACCTTCATTAGCTACTGGCCATGCTTCTTTAAAAAGGTTCCCCTCTGAATCATCAGGAAAGTGGTGTTCAACAAACTCTTTGTCTACCTGCTCGATAACACCATACAGTCCCATATAGGTATCATTAAAATAGAGATGTGCATTCGAACTTCGCGAAGCAGGTACGTCAAAAATATTATACAGGTGATACGCCAATCGGTCATGCAATTTAGAAGCATCGAGATTTTGACTATGGAGTTGCAATTTACGGAGTCCATAAAAACGACCTCCCGTATCTTTCCAATTAAATTTAATTTTCACGGAACACTTGGCTCCTTCTATCTTAGGAGTAGTTTGACTAAAAATATCTTGCGTACATCCGACCCAACCCCCAACAGAACCTTTATAGCGCACACCTACAGGTTGAATAGTATCACCTTCAAAGACAAGTTTTGCCTCTACATACTCTTCTCGTCCAGGCATTTTATCGAGATATTCCCAATCATTTTCATCAACTAAAATTTGATAGCTCCGCACAACACTCGGATCAAAAATATATGCAGGCTTTTTCTTGAGTTCTTCTGCTACACTACTTTCTGCACCAAGTTCTTGAGAAGATTGAGCCGTACCTGAAGTATTCGCTTCGCTACTCGCTTGAGATGACCCCTGAGAACTTTCACCGGGAAGAGCATTACTTGATTGCCCCGATTCACCGCCCCCGATACCACTCGAACCGATGTTTTCATTATGAGAAGAAGATAGTGTACTCATCTGTTGAGAGGATTCATCTCCCTCTGCATCCATTGAAGAGCGTATATCTGGATTTTGAACCGTATCTGAACAGGCTAAAATCAAAGCAACACATATAAAGAAAAGTCCTAACAATCGAATACTTTTTATTGCCCTAGAATTTACTGCAACCATCTTCCCTCACCCGTCCATATTCACAAAACACAATTTTTCTGCTATTGATAAAAATATATTTTGGATGGTGAGTAAGGAGAATAATATGCATTAATTACGCTCCTTTTCTTAAGCAAACATGCTGAGAACACTAGTGGGGATTAATTAAAAAATTTCGGACCAGAAGCTTTGCGGAGTTCCCCTTGTAGGAAATAAAGCCGAATTATACCGTGTTGACGCCATCGAACCGCCCATAATTAATTGTTCAATTACAATGGGCACATCAAGAGTATTGGTCATTTGATACATAATTCGGTCACCCATGAGGGCTATTCGATCTACTATTGATCCATCGGTTATAGAATCAATAACCACAACCGTATCATCAGTATATATCTTCAGCTTCTGAGTATCTGTTACCCACAAAACCCTCTCCCCATCTGTTGCAATGAGTGATACCCCTTCAGGCTCCACCACAATATCTTTAACGTCAATACCATCAAAACTTCTTATAGTATCTGTACCAGATCGAAGGCCCGTATTCCAAACCATATAGTGAGAATGTAAGGCTATTACTCCAACCCCAGCAATTGAATCAAATGGGATAGTATCTAAAGTACGAATACCAATTTGGGGAGTCCAGACATTGATCTCTGTAATACCCTCAACATACTGTGTTGAAGAAAAACTAAACCAATCATCATAAGCCTGAAGGTTATTAGCCTCTCCTTCTGTATTTAATACCTCAAGACTATCTGTACCATACATATACACTATTTGCTGTAATTCTGCAGTAACAATAAGTTGGTCAGTAACCAGCTGGCCAGCAAGACTCGGAACAGTATCAATTACTTTTTCCTGTCTGATATCGTAAATCACATTTTCAACATAGGAAGTACCTACAGCCGGGTAAACACTTATGACTAAACGGTCCCCCCAGAGTTGAATAATTCGATTTGAAGAGTCAGAAGGCTTATAGGTCAACGTTGCCGGAATATTATCTAAATCCGGAAACATTGGTTCCGTTAACTTGAATAACCCCGGATGAGAGAGTTTATGGAGCGAGTCACCTTCCCAGAGCCAAAAATCACCCTGCTGATCATTAAAAGGGAAAGTAAAGAACACCGTTCGATCAAGGTATGAAGCACTATAGATAGGCTGAGAGTCAGGTTGAAACAAAGACCGAACTCCATTGCTATACCACTGTCGCATATCTTCATTTCCCTCGACCTCTATCACCAACGCACTCGCCCTTAAATGAAGACTATCAACTTGATGAGTAACAGTATCAATAGCTCCATCAGTAATAACGCTATCAACAACTGAAACTTCACTATTACCATACTCTTTAATTACCCCAACAGAATCCCCTTCTTCTACAATGATTAGGGTACTCTCTGTAAATTCATTTACGGCGGTAAGATAGACGCTTCGATCATCTAAATAATACACCAAAGAGTCTTCTAAAAATTGGGGGAGTTCATCAGAAAACCAAAACATACGTTTCACACCAATCTCATCAGTAAGTCGAAAGGCCTTCAAAGGGCTTAGAGGAATAGTAAGATGTTGGCTATTCTGAGAAAACACATAAGACTCAATTACTTCTGCATAGTCCCACTCTTTTTTCACAACAACACTATATTCTCTCTCTTCGATATGAGTGAATGTAAACTGCCCGTTTTTATCACTGACTGTTTCGTAAAGCAGAGAATCAGGAAGAGGTGCATTATATAATGCGACTTTCGCTGCAACAGGGTTATCACCTACTACTACAATTCCTGAGAGTGAATTACCAGACGACTCATTTGATACACTACACCCAGCTATACTAATGAGTATCAGTATGAGTAAATTAAAATGAATATATGCCCGCATTATGTCCCTTTCTCATGTGAGAGACTGTATTGTAGCTTTTTTAATAGAGCTTTCGTATTTGATTAATCTTTTTTTACAATGTCACAAAAAAAGCTCCAACTACCGCAAGGGTAGTTGGAGCTTTTTAAGGCGGTGTAAATGTCGTATTAGTGAAATTTGACTATTACTAACCCATGAGTGAGAAATGGAGGGAGGGAACCCTCACCCATATGTACACTGCCTTCTGTAATTTTTTTACCATGTATAGAATAAAGAGTATAGTAATTCGCAAACTCCGGCGCATTTTGAATCGTAGTATTAACATCATTCGACCTCACCATACGAGAATATCGACCTCCATTATGTCTATGTATTACGACAGGAGATACCCCTATAGAATCGATTGCACTACTTGAGTATCCAAACTCCGATGAACTTGAAAGCCCCTCGTTGCCAATACTTCCTGAATAACTGACATTTGAACTTCCTTGCACAATGCTATCACTGCCAATAACCTCGCCCCCATCAGTTGGTATTACAGGATCGCCGCCACCTGTTGTAGTACCCGGTGTCGTATCCGGTGTACCAGTACTTATTGATTCTGGAACATCATTTACTACCACTGTGAGAATGACATCGGCTGTAGTATCGATCCCATCAGTGACTCTAACCGGCACAGCAAGGGAACCGAAATAATCTTGAACAGGAGTTATCATCGCCCCATTAACCGTATAGTGATCACCCGCTCCTAAGAGTATCTGAAGTGCGTCACCATCAATATCAGTACCATCCGTCATCGCAAGAGACACAGTCAGTACCGCTTCTTCTAACATACTTTGTGGATATGCTTCAGTAAGGGTCGGTAGGTCATTAGAAGGGGTCACTACTACTACTACGGTCCCTGTTGTAGTTAAATCACCATCAGAAACAACATACGTTATCGTTGACGAGCCATTCCAATCAGCCACTGGAGTATACACCACCGATGCACCATCTTCAACGATACCTCCTGACAATTCAGTACTCGAATAACTCACCAGAGAAATAAAATCATTCTCTGGATCATAATCATTTGCGAGGAACATCTGAGGAACAATGGTATGCGTGCCATCTTCAGCCACAACCACGGTATCTTCCATTGCTATTGGTGCACTATTGATACTATTGGTTAAGAATGCAATCCCCATGCTCCACAACGTGTCTCCTGAGTCTATTTGCTTCATTAACCGGTACATGACTGTGTCTTGAGTGCCTTTGGGAACTGATTGAGGAAATGAATACCACGTCAACGAATCGGTTGTTCCCTGACCATCAATAGTCTCAATTGAGAACATCATTGACGCTTCAGGAGCGCCCCCGTCAAAGTCATTATCCATCAAACGTGCAAGGTTAAATGAACTCCCGACTGAAAAAGTATCGGGAGCAGCAAAAGGAGGTGTTTCCATATCTTGTAATACAGGATGCGTTTCGCCTTCATTCATCATCCAGGTAGAATCAAAATCCCAATAATAGAAGGACTGTCTTTTGAATAGTGCACTATCAGATAACAAGGCATAATCCTTTCCATTCATTCCATCCGACCACTCTTGACTGGTAACTGCTGCATTCCAAAAAGAGTGAGTAATCGTTCCCGTAGAATACGAGGTAATGCCTCCACCAAAGAGATCTTCGACGTACCCACCTGCATAACTTGCTGAAATAAGTCCACCATTGTACCCACTGATTCCTGCACCTTCATTTCCTTTGACTGTGCTATAGGTATAAGTATTGGTTATTTCACCGGGGCTATTGCTATTACTACACGAATGATCTCCTTGTACTTCACCCGCAATACCACCAACAGCAGACTCTCCTTTTACAATTCCTGAAGTAAAACTCCGATCGATCACTCCTTGTAAATAACCAACGAGACCACCAACATTGTAATCCCCATGTACAGATCCAACAG
>JAOPTW010000061.1:0-10540 GCA_051532035.1 Fibrobacterales bacterium
TAGGCAAGGTGTCTCAAATGAGCGGCCACTATAAGATACCACACCAGAAATACTTTCTAGTAGTGATACTGTTGTAGATTATTACAGGGAAGAACTTGGTGATACGATACAATCATCTTCAGAGAGTACCAGAGTATCTTCGGAAGCGAAAGAGTCAGCGAGTTCTTCAGTGGGCACCCCTCTCTCATCCACTATATTTATCAAAGAATCAAGTGGCGGTAGCCTATCTCCGTTTTCCAGTGAGTTCAGTGAGTTATTTGAGTCAAGTCAGATCAGTGAGTCAAGTGAGGAGAGTGGGACGAGTGGAGATTTTGGAAAAATTGAGTATTCATTTACCATTACAAATATTACTGATTCAACTATTGACCGAAAATTAGAGATGAACTATTGCGAGGATGGTCAGTTACAATCACTGGACCAATCTGGATCCAAGCAATATAGATTGCGGAATGATACACTACTATTAGAACAAACACCCTGTGTCTATTTAGTATATGTTGAAAACACATCCACTACTCTCTATGGGAGGTGGTTGTTTGCTGGTTATACTGAAGGGCCCGAGTATGCCGAGCACAGGTATTGTTCCGAAGATCTCGATACAGCACAAGCCGACATAGACTTTGACGAGTTTTCTGTATATATCACCATTGATGAGACAACAATTACCAAAAGTGCATATATACAAAAGGATTGTTATTTGGAATGGTCAAATCCTCAAGAATATTGGGATTACTCTTGTAATAGTGCATCCTATAGTAATGGACCATGGGAATATACACAAGAAGTGTCTTATCCTAAGAATCAAGTTAAACGATCTGCATCGGATAATACTAATGCATGCCTTACAGCCTTTGACATTCCACTAACACAAACAAGTTGTATGCTTCTACAATATTTTGAAGATTGTCTAGATACTCATTCTATAGACACGCCTGTGTGGTAGAATTTTTGCGGATAGAGCATATGAATTGTAATCACCCCTAATTTCAACAGTTCAAATAGCCAGAGACTTCAACTGATATCAACATTGCTTTTCAGGGAGTACTACAAAAGCATCCGAGATAGTGTGTCCGAACATTTTTACTCAGGTGCGGGGCACGTTTTACAGTATGCAGCGCATTCGAAAGGATCAAATACAGCTTGATGATGTACAGACACATTACAACCGCGCCCTTGCATAGCGACACCATACAAAGAAGTACAGACTAGCCCGTACACAACTGAAAGGTTAAAGCTACACCATGTGCATGATGACATTTTATACTCAGTAACGGAGAAACCAATCCACTCATAATAGGTACAGATCAGCGTAACCTGTACCAGATGTACAAAGCATTTGTAATGTTGCTCTCTGCAAAGAGTGGTTTTTATCCAACCTTTTTGACATCAAAAAGGCTTGGTCGGGTCCAGCGCCGACGCGCTGGGAACTCTATAAAAAGGAAAAAGATGAAAACAAAGAAAAAAAATAAGAATAAATGAGAAGATAAATAGAAATGGAAATCGAACTATTGATAAGAACATTGAGCAGATAACTTCTTAAAGGGGCGTTAGCCCCTCAATCTAAGAACTAAACGTCCTCCGACCCGTCGCAACCTCCCCAAAACCCTTTTTCTTCCACTGCTTATGTCTCATTTTGCAGAGGTACGGCGATAAAACCTCTAATCCGAGCTTCTTAATAATTGCAGGGGTGGCAGTACAGAAATGTTTGCACTGTTCTTTCTGAATATGCGCAAGAAATGCATCCATATCTCCATCTGCCTCCTTGAGCGCATCAGTTACATATCCGAGGTAGTCATAGGGCCCAGAATCACAGCGACCATGAGAGTTGTAGAAATCCAAAAAACACGAGCGCTTTGAATCAACGCCATATTTGTCCGGGTTCTCAAACAATGGAGCACCGGGTTCAATTTGCACAGGCAAACAGAAAATACCATCAATAATTTTGCCAAACCGTTTTTTTAGATCTTTGCTTAACGCTACAGTTTCTTGTATGTCAGAAGCACTCTCACCGGGAATTCCCGCAGTAAAATAGAGTATGGTTGAAACATTACATTCAAGTAACGTTTCCATAGTTTTGTACAACGCTTCATTACTATAGTAAAATGATTTATTCTCTCTGCGCACTTTTTCGGAACCCGTTTCAGGTGAAAGCGCTATTAACGAACGGCTACCTTGTGTATTCTCTTTGAAAGAGCGAATGAATGCTTCAGAAGGGAGTCCCCAGCACTCAAAGGTTACGCCACACGTTATACCATTATCCCCAATGGCTTTGAGCCATTCAAGGTTCCAACGATCATCCTCAGGAGTCGGTTCAAAACAGGTTATAAAACCGGTATAGCCATGACCGACAGCACTTTTCATTGTTTCGATGACTGAATCGACACTCCGCACACTAAAATCGGGACGATTACAAATACTCTTCTGGGCATCGCTTCCTCCCCCACAAAAAGTACAATTTGCAGGGCACCCTCTTCCGAGTGCTAAGGGGAACAATGACTCAGCTCCCAAGCGCATTTTTAAATTTTGAGAAACTGTTTCGTGGTTCATCCAAAACATAGGCATTCTATAATATTCTCTATACTTTTGCGCATTATCTAACAAAGAGAGGTTTGCATAATCTAAGGCACTGAGTGCCTCTGCATCGGCAACATAGGTTGTGCCATTGTGTACCACTTCACCCGATGGCTTACGCCAGACACAATTCTTAACCTGTTCAAAATTCTTATTTTCTGTTAACGCTGTTTGGGCAAAGGGTACAATGCCTCCTTCGGCGTCTCCGGTAATCACTGCATCGATATACTCAAACTCACGGAGTATCTCTTCGGCAAACCGACTGGCTGTCAAGCCGCCCAGTACAATAACCGTATCAGGGTTTTTGATCTTTATTTTTTGAGCCACATCAATAACATCAAATGATTGATAGTGCCAGTGGAGAGAGAGCCCTACTACGGGAACCTTGTGGTCCTTCACCCAGTTGCCAATAGAAAAGGATTCATCTAAAATTGTTTCGAGCCCCAGATGCTTAATACGAGACCGAACAGCGTGACGATTTAAAAGGTCACAGATTGCAAAGACACCCATGGGTATATAATTGATGAAGGTGAATTCATCTAAGGGCTTGTAATAATTACTTGGCTTGGGAACATGAACAAATAAAAAATCCAACGACTGATCAGCAACAGAACTTTGCATCTATACTCCTTTATAGTATATTGTGGCATCCTTTCATGTTATGAAAGCGAAACCCGATTACCCAAATTAATATAAATCAGAAATATTTCAATCTCGTTCTATCCAAATCAATTTGAGTTCCTAAAGTTATTGATATAACCATTGAGAAAATGGTATGAGCAAAATGACTGTATCTTGTCTCACTTCTTTACGTACACATACAAGTGTACGCTATTACGTATCTTCTCTACCTATACACTGAGAACTCTTTAATAGATACCTATCTTTACTATCCCGACATGTGACAGAACCTATGAAGTGACTTACCTATGTTCCCTAGATTATTACTAATACTCCTCTGTTTTCACAGTATATTGACAGCACAAACCCTCATTACCACTATTACCATCAATGAGGTTTCTGGTACGAGCACCTCCCATTACCCCATAACTATGGGCCTCCCTTTGATACAAGGAGATGCACGCGATGCAGTCACCGCGTATATCAATGGTTCTCCTGTTCAAACACAGACCGATATTAAAGTCACCTATACTGATGGGTCTATTCGTCATTGTATTATCAGTTTTATTGTCCCAGAACTACAAGCCAATAGCAGTGTCTCAGTTCAATTATATAGTGGAGGCACCAACGCCAATACCCACTCTTTAAAAAAAGGAGACCTTTTAGAAGGTGATTTCGAAGCCTTAGTAACCTTTGATATTTATCCAGATTCGACAATGGCTCAATCGTCGTTAACCGCTTCTACCTCTGGGAGAGCCATACTCGAAAAATCATCAGAAATTGAGAAATGGCTCGAAGGCGAAGTCGTGACTGAGTTTCTTATTCATGATGCATCTCTTAACCCGCACAGCAGTCTCAATATTCAATATCAGGTAAGAAAATACCCAGGCTGGAATGGCACAAGAGTATCCGTAGTGACTGAAAACGCTTGGCATGACACACGGGGCACGATCTATTATGATGTGGACTTACAATTTGGCCATTCCAACCCCGCTCAGACATTTTCTAAAGAGAAGGTCAAGCATTATCATGACTCCCGGTGGAGGCGCGTTTTTTGGATTGGTGACGAGCCCCCTCGAAGTAGTGTACAATACGATTTAGACTATTTAATAAGAACGGGATATATTCCCCCATATGATACCGCACTGGGAGTAGCAGAGCAAAGCATTGATAAGATATATACCTCGTGGGAAAATGAAACCCATTGGCAAAAAGGTACCAAAGAGATTATGAGCTGGGGATTAATCTCTCCGGTAATGGGTATGGCAGGCGGAAGAGCCGATTTAGGTGTATTACCTGGGTGGGCAGTTGTCTATCTTCAATCAATGGATTGGCGTGCAGAAGAAGTCGTCCTTCGGCTGGGAGAGCAAGCAGGGAGCTTCCCCGCTCATATACGGAATAGAGCAACGGGACACATAGCAACTATTGACGACTTCCCAAAGAAAAACCCCTACAACTGGGCAGGGGGAGATTATTTATATGGGTTTGAACAGGGTGATATGAATAATCCTATGACACTCGATAATTCTCATAAACCATCGTTGTCATTAATCCCCTACCTCATAACGGGAGATTACTTCTATATGGAAGAACAGATGTTCTGGGGTAACTCATCTCTGCTTTTATACCACTATGTCTATACGAGAGAAAATGAAAAAGGGATTGTTAAAGGTTCAGAAAGAGCGGCAGCGTGGGGGCTTCGCAGTATGGTTGAATCTGCAGTGATTGCACCTGACAATTCAATAGAGCAATCCTATTTTAATGAAAAAGTCAATAACACTATACATCATAATGTTACACACTTGGATACCGCATATAAAAACAACCCCTTCGGTTATTTCACCCTAAATGGTCAACACCGTGAACCAGATTTCCCCAACAGTCCTCTGCCCTATGACACAATACAACATGGCTGTAGCCCTTGGATGAACAATTACTACATCGCTACCCTCGATCAAATGGTGCGCCTCGGCTTTAATGAGATGGCCAGTGTAAGAGATCATATGCTCAAATTCCCTGTTGGTACTCTATCGAACCATCCACAGTTTAACAAATATGATGCAAATGCCTATAGAATTCTACAAACGATCAAATGTGATGATTGTCTTGATATGGGTTACATTCTACCCACAAACTGGTCTGAACTCTACAGCTGGAATTTTGATGGAAGAACAGAGTCTTCCCCTTCACAATGGCCAGCCCCAAAAGGTGGACATGATTATTTAACTATTCTTCACTATGTTATGACGATTGCAGCTCGGGTAAATATAGAAGGTGCAAAGGAAGCCTATGATGAATTACACGTGCATATGCTCTCAACAGGCACTGACATATTCAGGACAACAGAAAGCCCTCAATGGTATCTTGCCGTTAATGACACCAAAGAAAATAGCGTCCAACATAAGGATAGTATTCCACCTACCATCACCGACCTCAATAATACTGTTTTGAAACATTCTTATTTCTCTATACAGACGTCAACACAAGGCACTACTATTCGAGTTAATGTGAATGCAAATTTTCAAGAGAAGATCAGTTCACCCATCGAGTTTTCACTCTACACCTTAAATGGAGTTCGCCTGAAGGGGCAGACACAGTCACCTCTTTCTAAAAAAATGAGGTCTTGGGCGGTTAAGGCAAATGCTCAGGGTTTTTACGTTGTAAAAGTTAAAATTGGAACCAACAGTCAATATGACCTAATTTCAGTGATACAATAATTTGGTTGTTACCCATATCGGAAAACAATGACCTTAACTAAGGTCCCTCATTATTTATGATAGAACATTGCGAATTTTTTCTGCCAGCTCATCATTACGAAACGGCTTCATTAAAAATCCTTTAATACCACTTTGTATAGCGCTTTTTTCATCAATCATCTTTCCATAACCTGTACAAAGCACAACGGGAACATCTCTTTTTATATCTTGTACTTTTTTGGACAATTCAAGTCCTGTGAGTATCGGCATAGTCTGATCGGTAATTATAAGGTCGAATGCCGATGGGTCAGCTTTAAATGCATCAAATGCTTTTGTACTCTCATTAAAAACAGTAACCCTATACCCTAGATCCAAAAGTTGTTCGGCAAAAACTTCGCCTAATATTTCTTCATCATCGACCAAAAGAATATGCTCGTTTCCACCTTCAACGACACCAACTGTTTCGTCATCGTGTACAACACTCTGTTCAGTTGCAGGTAAATAAATCTCAAATATCGAACCGTTGCCTAGTGTTGAGGTGACAATGATATTACCTTCAAAGCTTTGCACGATGCCAAAAACTACGGAGAGGCCCATGCCAGTCCCTTCACCAACTTCTTTGGTTGTAAAGAACGGCTCAAATATGGATTTGAGAACTTCGTCAGTCATACCACACCCAGTATCTTTCACCATTATTACAGAGTATTGACCTGGTACAATCTTTCCAAAACGCCCTTCAAACTCCTGACTCACCTCTCTATTAGTGCACGACATTTCCAACGCACCCTTATTGTCCATTGCATAAGCTGCATTTATACAGAGGTTGAATACTATTTCGTGAATTTTTACGGGGTCAGCAAGAACAGGGTAGGAGTCTTCATCGCAGTGACACTTAAACTCAATTGATGAGGGCAAGCTTGCCTTTAGCATTACAAGAGTTTCCTCGATAATCGGCGGTAATGTTAATGCTACTTTCGCCTCTTGAATTTGCCTACTAAATGCGAGAATTTGTGAGACAAGCCCCTTTGCACGATCTCCTGCTTTAAGAATCTGTCCACTGTATTTCTCAATAGTACTACCCGGTTCAGATTTACTCAAAATAAGATCACTATACCCGATAATTGCACCAAGGATATTATTAAAATCATGGGCGACACCTCCGGCAAGCTGACCAACAGCCTCCATCTTCTCAGTAGTAAAGAGACGGTTCTCCATTTTTTTACGTTCAGTTACGTCAGAGGAGATACCAATAAAACGAAGGGGTGCCCCATTTTCATTTCTATACAACTTGGCCTTGGCTTCCACCCACGCTCGTTGCCCATCCGGCTTCTCTATTTCATACTCCAAAAAAAGCACATCCGACTGCTTTGACGTCGCAATAAACGCTTCGGTCTGTTGTGCTACAGGCTCGCGAAACTCAGGAGTTAATAATGTAATAAAATCATCAAAAGTCCCTCCAAACTCCTCAGCAGTTACGCCAAAAATACTGAGTACTTCATCAGACCAGGTTACGGTATCACTTATGATATCCCACTCCAAAATTCCCATGTTGGCCGATTTCATTGCCAACTGGAGCTGTTCATTCATTTTCTGCAGTTGATTCTCAATTTTTTTTGCTTCAGTAATATCTTGAAACACCCCAACAACAAGTTGGTCACCGTTGGCATCGGTCTGAACATTACCCATTGCCCGCACTGCTACGTTATTACCCTTTTGAGTGATGATTCCAAGTTCAACATCAAAGGACTCTCCCCGCTCAATGGCGTCAGAAACTGCCTTTTGAATGATATCTTTTGACTCCGTATCATAAAAGTTAATAGCCTCTTCAACAGTAGGCAGATAACCCCTCTCTACTTCATGAATGCGATATACTTCATTAGTCCATGTAAGAGAATTAGAACTCAGGTTAATGCTCCAACCGCCAACCTTTGCGATTTCTCCCGTTTTGTTCAGTAATATTTCATTTGCTTCAATACGTGCATGTGCCGCTACAAGTTCACTATTCTTTAACTGAATGGTCTCGCTCGAATGTTGAAACTTCTCATTGGCGGCTTTAAGTTCAGTAATTAACTGGTCTTTTGATTTTTCTTCAAATGAATGCATTACAAAGCCCTTGCTTACATTTTGCTCGAATGGTACACCTCTAATCATAGCATAAGCCGCTCATTTATGCAAAAAAAAGAGTACTTTAGCTGCGTTATCACCCTTTTACTCCCACAAGTAATCATATAATACATTGGAGCCTATTGTAGTAGAATAAACCACTCAACACTCTCTTTATTCTTTAGCTTTTAAGGCTCGCCAATGTACTCAATCATCTGTTGGGAATATCGTTTAATATTTGATTCGATCTGCTCATATCTCAGTAACCAATCACTCTCAGATGGAGCCCCGTATACTCCCTTGGGAAGCCATGGCCTAATATCCCCCAAAGTAGCATTGAGTTCTCTAGTAACGGGACTCAATTGGCTTTTCCACTGAACCACATTCTCATTTATAGAGGGATATACATCATCACGGAATGTCATAACCGCCTGGCGGTACTCTGTTTCAAACAAAGAGAATCCCTTCAGCAATTTATTGAGGTACTCAGGTTGAGGATCTCCCGCACGTGGGATTACCGTCTGATCAACACCGGGCCATGGTTCACCCTCATGCAATGTATGATCCATATCCCAGGGAATAAGGGTAAACTTTTTACGATCCAGATCTTCATAGAAATAATAGTTCTTCAACCCTTCCGGACTCCACGGACCATCATAGTGCCAAATTAACCGATTAACCATCATATGAGCAATAATTTCATCAATATCCATCCATTGCTTAATCACCTCTTTTATAGAATTCTCATCCGCAGCAATTATATCTTCTGCAAATTCTTCCATAAGGGCCACCGAAGGATTTTCATCTTCATTTGTCTTCAGGGCGTTTAGATATTCCTGAGCAGTGTGAGGTTGATCATCTGAATCGATAGGCAAAATTTCTTTATAGAGATTACCTTTGCCATTATCAAAATTGGCCCTTGTAAAACGCCCATCTATCTGTTCAACGAGAGCATACAGCCCGTTATCTTCACCATTTATCTGCACTTTTGCATGAACTGAACGAGGAGCCTTAACACCCATAGCCCTGAAAAGCCAGTATCCGAGACGTTCCCTGACTTGAGACCGGTCACCATTCATACTATGAAACTGCAACTTTTTAAGTTCATGAAATCTCCTATCCGGATCAGAACTGGTATTAAACTTTATTTTCAATGAAAGCTTTTGACATGTTCGATGCCCCTCTACAATAAATTCTCCTGCAACGATACCCAAGCCACTTAAACAGTGCTCTGCATATGATGTCCACCATGCACCCAAATTGCCTTTATATCGTACTGCAACATTATCATACCGCTCTCCTTCAACTTCAAGAGAACCTGAATAGTAAATCTCTGCGGATGGATCGGCGTCCATAGCAGCCAAGTCAGTAGAGTCAATAATTATATTATATACACGCAACTCATCTTGATCAAAGACATGATCTATTTCGGTATTCATGCGATCACGGCGTTCTGTCGCGGTTTCTTCATCACTGCTAATGTCTTGGGTATCGACAGAGGATAGCCTTGCAGAAGATACTTCATCAGACGAATCAAATAGAATAGTTGAGGAGCTTGATAGTGCCCCATCTGAGCTTACGGTGTTACTACTGCTTTGTAGAGGCGCGGTAGCAGACAACTCCTCTCCTCCATTTAAAAGGGAACTACTGCTTTGTGCTTCGCTACACTCTGAGTCCTCAACTGACATACCCGAAGAAGAGCTCTCGTCGTCAGCAGTTGTATCAGCCTGCACTGTATCAGCGCAGGCTGCAAGAAAAATTATCAGCCCTAGAACAATGGTAAAGAGCATTCGAGTAGGATTGCGGAAAAGTATCTGTATCATAAATAGTCACCTATTGTTTACTGATGTATAGAGGCACCCATATATAATATCCTCATAGTTCAGAGTCCAAACATAAAATTAGCACAACAGATTCTCAAGTAAAGTTTCAACATACAACCAAGGAATAGAAATAGAGAAACAGAAGCCTCTGTCCCCCTCTTTTTATCCCTTATATACCTCAAAAACGTCCTCTCCCACTCTAAAAAACATATATTACCAGCGACCTCACACACACACTGGGACACAGGTGAGGCATACAAAAAGTACGATACTCTATGAAAAAAACAATTGCGCTACTCCTTACCCTAGGAGCACTTTCTCTTTGGTTTCCTATAATCAAAGAATCCCTTGAATCTCGGCACCATTGGAGTAAAAAGCTTGAGAAACGGAGACACAAAGCCTCTTTTGCCAAATGGCGCAACGACTTCGAAGTTGCCGCTCCGGGAACAAATATCGACTCTATTGATGCTGCACTCCGCACAGAGCGGTTCTTACGCCAGCAACCCAATAGGAGTGAAAAGCCGATACCTGCCCCTGCCCCTGGAGACCATTCCCGCATAGCCGATGGTATGGTATCTGGTTACTGGGTAGAAAAAGGTCCAAATTCGGTTGCAGGGCGCATTAACGGTCTCGATAAAGATCATACAACCGGTACCCTCTATGCAACTTCTGACGGGGGAATCGTTTGGAAAAAAACTCCCACAGAATCTGATTGGGAGGCGCTGA
>JAOPTW010000062.1:0-24310 GCA_051532035.1 Fibrobacterales bacterium
ATTACATAATTGAAATACACCCTTCTCCACAATCTTGATGTAACGCCATTCAACTTTGTAGAAACTGTAAGGCTTTCAGGTATTTTAAGACTAATAATCTAACATTAGGAGATAATAATATGTTTACCCTACCCCGAACACTCTTTTTGGCATCTATCGCACTGTTTGGATGTAGATCGAGCGGAGACACGATGCAACATACCAATGCACTGATTAATGAAACGAGCCCCTATCTTCAAATGCACGCCCATAACCCTGTAAACTGGTACCCTTGGGGTACTGAAGCATTTGAAAAAGCCAAAGAAGAGAATAAGTTGGTTATTATCAGTGTGGGCTATGCAGCTTGTCACTGGTGTCATGTCATGGAACACGAGACTTTTTCTGATGACACCGCTGCTGCAATGATGAATGACCGTTTTGTTTCTATTAAAGTTGACCGCGAAGAGCGTCCCGATGTGGATCAGATATATATGGATGCCGTGCACCTCCTCTCGGGAAGTGGTGGTTGGCCTCTCAATGCTATTGCCCTCCCTGATGGACGCCCCATTTATGCCGGCACCTATTACCCCAAAAAGCAATGGATGGAACTCCTACAAAAACTTGACTCTATCTATGCGACTGACCCACAAAAAGTGTTGATGCAAGCTGAGAACATCACCAATGGTATTAAGCGGGGTGATCTTGCTCGCTTAGGAGACTATAGTGATCACACCTTTATGGATGATGATATTAAAAAAATTCATACCCACATAATGAGTGGCATGGACATGACCCATGGCGGAACCGAAGGCGCACCGAAATTCCCTATGCCTGTCGGTATTGAGTTTTTGCTCCAGCACTCATATTACTATGGAGAAGAGGCTACTCAAAAGGCTACCTCCCTCACTCTTGACAAAATGGCTATGGGAGGGATCTATGATCAACTCGGCGGTGCCTTTTCACGATACTCCGTTGACCGCTATTGGAAGGTCCCCCACTTTGAAAAAATGCTCTACGACAATGGCCAGCTCATTGAACTCTACTCAAAAGCATATAAGCAGACAAAAAGTCCTCTATATAAAGAGATTGTCTATCAAACAATTGAATTCCTCAATAGTGATATGAGTAGTGACAAAGACGCCTTCTACGCAGCCTATGATGCGGACAGTGAAGGTGAAGAGGGCAAATTTTACGCATGGAGTGCCAATGATATTGACCGTATTTTGGGAACCGATGCCCCGCTCTTTAAAGAGGTCTACACTATTACTCAACGAGGTAACTGGGAGCACGGCAAGAATGTTATCCACCGTGAGGAGCACCTTGAGCACTTTGCTTCAAAGCATAAGCTATCCCTAGAAGAGCTCCATCAAAAACTTATTGAAAATAGAGCACTGCTTTATAATTTCCGTTCAAAGCGAATTCCTCCTGCCCTTGATGACAAAATTATTACCTCCTGGAATGCTCTGACTATTTCGGGCCTCATCGCTGCCTATGAAGCCTTTAGTGAACCTTCTTTTTTACACCGAGCCACGACAGCACTCTCCTTTGTCCTCGACTCTCTGACAACTTCTGATGGCGGACTCTATCATAATTACAAAAAAGGGGCGCCTACTATAGGGGGATTTTCGGATGATTATGCTTTTGTCATTAAGGCACTTATTGAACTCTACGAAGCAACGTTTGATGAGCAGTGGCTTCAAAAAGCAAACACCCTCATGGGCTATACCATTAATCATTTTTGGGATAATAAAGCCCACCTATTTCAATATACTCCAAAAGAGAGTAATGAGTTGATTGCGGATAAATATGAATCAGCTGATAATGTGACTCCTGCCTCAAACTCAGTCCTTGCAGAGAATCTCTTCAAACTTGGTACACTGTTAGACGACACTGCATATAACGACATGCATAAGCGAATGGTGAATGTCGTCTATCGCAACCTCCCTAAAGGGGGCTACTACTACTCAAACTGGAGTCGACAGCTCATGTACCACACGGCCCCTCATTATGAGGTGGCTATTGTTGGCCCCGATGCCGAAAAAGTCAGAAATGAACTCGCTCAATATTACCTTCCAAACACAATACTCCTTGGTGGTGAAAATGAAGGTACCCTCGCGCTTCTTGAACATAAATTAGTTTCGGACAAAACTACTCTTTACGTCTGTCGTGGTAAAGTTTGTGATCTACCGACAACAAAAGTTGCAGATGTATTGAAACAGGTTCTTCCTAATCATGAAACTCATTAAGGGCCCAACAAGATCCACAGGCTCCACATTGTGTAACCAAAGATATTTATGGACGAGAATTTTCCCTCTTAGTATTTTTGGTATATGAAAACACTCCATTATATACAACACGTACCGTTTGAAGACCCTGGATATATTCTTGAATGGGCTGAAGAACACTCCTTTGATATCAGTTGCACAAAACTCTACGATGGAGAACGACTCCCTGATCGTTTAAAGACCGACCTCTTGGTGATTATGGGTGGCCCTATGGGTATCTATGACTATGAAGAACACCCTTGGCTTACAACTGAAAAAGAGTTCTTAGAGCGAGAGATAGACCAGGGAACCAAGATGATTGGAATCTGCCTTGGAGCACAGCTTATTGCCGATGTTCTGGGTGCAAAAGTCGCTCCAGGTCCTCAAAAAGAGATCGGCTGGTTCCCCATTGAACGTCTAATGGGGGCAAAAACTCACCCGTATTTTGCAAATGTCCCAGACTCTATGATGGCAATGCATTGGCATGGCGATCGGTTTGATATCCCCAAAAATGCCGTTTCACTCTTTAGCTCAGAAGGATGTGACACCCAAGGTTTTATCTATAATGATCAGGTAATAGGCTTTCAGTTTCATATTGAAAGCACCGGTAAAAGCCTCGACAATCTTATTGCCCACTGTGGGGAGGAACTCGTTGATGGACCTTTTATTCAGACTGAGTCAACGATTCGGGAGAATGCTCTTCACCATATGCAGAAAGCAAATAGTGTCTTGAGCAGTGTGTGTGAGCATCTTACCCACTTATAATTACCCATAAAAAAAGCCCTCAATATGAAGTGAGGGCCCAATTATGTTCTACACCTATGTTACTCTTGCATCTGCTCCATCATTTCACAAGTAAACATAGCATCTGGAGGAATAGATATTTGCATTGTAAGATTCCCCAATATTGTTTGATCTGCACAATCAGTATACTCACTCGGGCATTGCTCTAAATATATCCCACCATCGTTTCCACAAGTTAATTTTAAAGCATCTTTATATTCGGATGATATCGACTTATACGTTACACACATCATTCCTGGCTGCTCACATGAAGCTGATTCAGTCCCAGTCATTTCTTGAGGAAAAATAACCTCAGTATCAGTGTTAGTGTTAGTGTTAGTGTTAGTGTCATCTGATTCATCAGAGTCATCACCATCATCTGTTTCTATAGTACTTTCATATCCACCATTACAGCCCTGATCTTCTGGAAAATCAGAGCAATATGTTTGATTTAAACCCAGGATACAAAAAATATTAACCATTTCAGCTTCCATTTTTGACTGCTCATCTTCACACTGCTCAATTGATAGAACTTGATCTAGACTTCTTGATAGCTCTATCTCACAAGAAGTACCCTTATATGATTGCGACATAACAACAGACATATACCCTTGTGAGATATCTATTGATGTTTCTGAATCAAAGCCATTATTGGAGCCTCCTACCGTATTACAATCTACTTTTTCCATTTTAACAACATCATCACTTCCTGTAGTAGTCATTGCATCGACGAGGCAGTTATACGCGACAGTCTGGTTGATAGTCATTTTTGATTCAGTAATAGTCATAGTTCCAGTGACATTCGACGTTCCAAAATCACTTTCACCATCTTCATCACAGTAATATGAGATAGAAGGGTCAAATTCCATATTTTTAAAAGTCCAGTCTCCTATAACAGTTGCATTTGAACCTGTATAGGTAATACGTTCACAATCCTCAGTTTCTATAATAAGCTCACCATTATCCATGGTATAATTATAAGTAATTTCCTCCTCAATACAATCATCTGAAATCTCCATTGTAATAAGGGTTTGATCAGTGTAGGACTCTATAGCATACTCTTCATGAATAGAAAATGAATTACTATATGAACCACTATTTTGAGTCGCTTGTGCAATTTCATCTGCAATTTTCTTTTCAGTCTCTTTTACTTCTTTTTCTTGAGCATCTACTTTTGTTTCAACTTCAGTTACTTCAGATTCTTTGGTATCTAAAGCGGTTTTCGCCTCTTTACATTCAGAAGTCTTACAATCAGCATCGTCCTCTATTGCATCATCATATTCTTCCTGTACTTTGTTCAATTCAGATTTAACACTTTCCAATTCAGCCTGAACACTATCAAGCTCGGCTTGCGCCTCTTCAAGTTCAGGATTAGTTTGGGTCGTCGAAGATGCCGAAGATGAATCATCAGATGTAATACACCCAGTAAAGATTACAAGTGTACTCGCTATTAGTAATAAAGCCTTTTTCATAGAGCCCTCAATTGTTAATAATGAACAAATAATAGAAAAAGGGAGTGTAATACAGACCTAAAAACACGTTTAATACCTTCCAAGTTACTACATATGAGTAAGCTCGTTGAGGTATTATATGCATTATACAGATCTTTGTTCCCTATCACAAGTTATTCGGTCCTGCTCTGATACCCTGAGCGTACAATCACCCATTGGCTACAGTAGAGACAATAATCCTATAGACGGCTTCATTTTTGGAACAGGCGCCCTATCAATTAGTCTCATAGCAGGCTCCCATGCTGATGAACCCGTAGGCCCTAAGCTTCTTCATAAACTCGTTAATTACCTCAATCAACTCCCCCCTGAACACCCCCTTCTTACTGATTACTCTTGGTCGATTATCCCCCATGCAAATCCAGATGGACAATTGATTAATGATCAATGGTGGAGTAACAGTACGGATACAGCAGAACTCATTTCCTACTTATCATTAAGCCAGCGTGAACTTCCCGGTGAAGATATTGAGTTTGGGTATCCCAGAGATGCACGAGATCCTGGTGCTCGTATCGAGAACCGAGAGATTTATGATTGGTGGATCAGCCAAGAGAAGTCTTTTGACCTCCATGCCTCACTTCATGGAATGGCTTTCGCCGCAGGTCCCTGGTACCTTATAGAGAGTGAATGGCAACATCGCATTTCTTTTTTAAAAGAGCAGTGCCTTACAGAGGTAGAAGCTAAGGCATACAGCGTTCATGATATTGAACGACTTGGTGAAAAGGGCTTTTTTCGTCTCGGAAAAGGATTTTGTACTCGACCCGACTCTGAAAATATGCGCGCTTTTTTCATGGATAAAGGAGATGTTGCAACAGCAGATCGTTTTCACCCTAGCTCAATGGAAGTGATGCGTTCAATCAGTAAGGACTGCCTTACTGTTGTTTCAGAGATGCCCCTTTTTATCACTCCAGGCATCGGTGACACCCTCGGTCCACCCGACCCTATTGGGGCAAAATGGAAAGAGCACATTCTTAAGTGGCGCACTGGCTTAATGAGTAATGAGTCGATTTTAGACGATTCATATCAACAAGGGCTCAGCGCAATGTCCATTGATGATCAAATGCATTTCCAATGGCACCTCATTGCAACCTGTATAGAACAAATCAGGCTTAATAACCAATAAAACACAGACTCGACCTTACCATTGCAACTTTACACTAAATTGAAGAGTTACGACATGGAGGTACCATTCCATTTGAAATTTGATATTTTCAAGGAAGAGGCAACCCTTTACTCGGAGTGTATATGATTGATACTACCACTATAGAAAACGCAACATTTGCAGGCGGGTGCTTTTGGTGTATGGAGTCAGCCTTTGCAACACTTGCTGGTATTCAGTCTGTTATTTCGGGCTATTCAGGGGGACCCGAAGAAAATCCCACTTACGAGCAGGTGTGTAGTGGTCTCACCGGCCATGCAGAAGTAATACACATTACCTTTGATTCCTCTATTATCGAGTACTCAACACTTATCGAACTCTTCTGGAAGCAGATTGACCCTACGGATGCAGGAGGATCATTCTTTGACCGTGGTCCCCAGTATCGATCCGAAATTTTCTACCACAATGACCAACAGAAAGAGAGTGCGGTTCTCACTAAAAATGAAATCAATGATTCAGGAAGATTCGAGAGTCCTGTCGTAACAGCTATTACCCCTTTTACCAAGTTCTGGCCTGCCGAAGAGTATCATCAAGAGTACTATAAAAACAACCCCAACCGCTACAAACAGTATCGTATGGGATCTGGGCGCGATGCATTTATAGAAAACAACTGGAATCGACCATTAGATACCGACACATCTGTTCCTCCTCACAATGATACCCTCAAAGAGACACTCTCTGCATTACAATACCATGTTACCAAAGAGAATGGTACCGAAGCACCTTTTAAAAATGAGTTTTGGGATACTAAAAGTGAAGGAATCTATGTGGACATTATCTCTGGTGAACCGCTCTTTAGCTCACTGGACAAATTTGATTCAGGAACAGGTTGGCCTAGTTTTTTTTCACCGATCGAACCGTCAAATATCACTGAAGTACACGATCATTCCCACGGCATGGAGCGGGTTGAAGTACGCAGCGTTGAGGGCGATGCACATTTAGGCCACCTCTTTCCCGATGGCCCTGCACCAACGGGCCTTCGCTACTGTATCAATTCAGCATCACTGCGATTTGTCCCCAAGGAGAACCTCGGTAATTCAGCCTATGCACAGTATCTTTCACTTTTTATGACTTAAGATGTTTCGCAACGAGCAGTAGTAGGCTCGAAGTTCCCCCATTAAACCAACTTCTCTCTTGTCCTGCTTGAACGGTAAGTATATCACCTTCCTTTGCTTCTATATCAGTGCCATCGATTATGGCAACACCATCACCCTGTGACACAAAAAATGTTACATCAAATGGGAGAGCGTGCTTTATCATGTCACCCTTTGGTTTAATCGTTAACGTAACAAACTCTGTATCTTGGGTGACAAGCTTCTTAATGCCCAAACAACCATTTTGATCAAATACCACTTCACCTTCTGACATTGGAATATGCATAGCACCCTGTAGATAATAAATATTGACCCTCAATATAGCCGATCTGAATCCACAATCCCTTGATTTGAGTCAAATTAACGGAAAAACATATCAAACAACCTTGCTTACCAAGCTGTAAGCGAAACACAATCAAACCTCAGAGCGTAATTAAAATTCAAATCAATCTCTCTGTAAGCACTTTTTTATGGTGTACTCTTCAATAAGTTATTAGAATAGTAACAGAATAAGGGATACACAATGAAACGTACCACACTAATCTTTGCAATAGTCGCACTTGTTGCCACAACAGCGAGTTCAAAACATCTCCAAACCAGTTATTTGAAAGAACAATCTACCACACTACGTAATAATGCCATTCCTTACAATACCACTTTTGTGTCGGGCTATGAATTGAACAAGGCACTGAAACAAAAGCTATTTCCAAAGAGCACTCTCTTTATATTGCTCACCCAAAAAAATAAAACCACCATTATTACTATTTACTCCGCACACACTTGTAGTACTCGAGCAACCAAAAGATGTATCGGCACCTATCTCTATGGTACCGATACTGATGGAACTAAATGGACCATCAATACCCAAGGGCCTTTTTAAGACCCACCCTTTTTACTCTTCTCTCCCCTTATCATCATCCTGAAATATACTTTTTGAAAAGATACTGTATTGCTGATAACGGGTAGAATAAAATCATTCGAGGGCCTGAGTACCGCATGATGATAATTATTTTTTGACGCATTTCTTCTGAATAACAGTGCACAGTACACACATTACAGACAGGCTTTTTCTGTTTTATTGGACAATACTTTACCCGTTTTTCGGAGTACTCAGCAACAGTACGACATTCAGAGCAAAGTGTTCCATCATACGAGTGATTCTTTTTACAATAGAGTAGAATCATCTGATTCACAATTTTAATTTCATTAAAAGTAAAGGGATAACTCATAACTACTCTGTATAGGTATGTACGCTACTCTGAGCAGCAGGGAGATAGTTCACTCCAAACCAACATACCAACAATACCACGAAGGCCAGAGCGAGTATCCGCAAGGAGACAACGGGGGTAATCGTTGGTATAAACCGAACATGAATATAAATGAGGTAACAGGTCCAGGTAATAAACGCCCAGGTCTCTTTGGGGTCCCAAGCCCAATAGTGCCCCCAAGCTTCTTTGGCCCATAATGCTCCAAAGAGAAGACCGAGTGTAAGAAATGCAAATCCAATATAGACAATATTATCAGCATCACGAAGGGTAGTATCAACAGGTTTGTTTGAATGGTGAAGCAGTAACCCTTTAACTGCAAAGAGCGAAGCCGCACCAAGCATTGCATAGCTAAAAATATACACAACGACGTGTGGCACAAACCATGCACTATGGAGTGCTGGCATTAAGGTTTTATTGAGCACTTCGGGGCGAAGAATATTAATGGCTAAAAAAAGTGCTGCAACCGAGTAACTGTAAATGAGGAGCCAGCGATACCGCCACCGTAGGTAGAGCATCAGTCCTATCACACTTATAAATGTAGCATAGAGAAGGCGTGTTTCTCCAAGAGTCCGTAATGGTGGTCGTTCAAGGGCTACCCATAAATCTTTGATAAACAGGAACAAAGCCAAAGAGCCAAGTGTCACCATACCAACACCTACCCAGTGCCTCTTGCCTTGGGGCCAACGCATAACGACACTGGTTCCAACAGCCCAACAGAGTACCACGATTGTTACATAGAGAGGGAAATCAATCCACATATTTTTCTCTCCTCACTTTTCCATACCAAAACAGATAGAGTGCACCAAGAAGCATCATCGCAACACCTGTATAGACAACGGGTAGCCATGGGTCTTTGACCAGCTCAATAACACTGAGCTGAGACCAGCGCCCCATACGGGTATCAAAGCTCACTTGATAGATGAGCCACCCTTCTCTTTTAATGGGCTTATTTACTTCAAGGGAGAGCCCTTTAGATTGAGCTTCTTTTTCTATAATAGTAATAGTAGAACGAAATCGTTTTGCTTCAGGGAGTGCCATCACAAAGGTAACGGAATCATTAACGGCAATACCTTTACGAGCAACCGAAAGGCTCCCACAACTTACCCACTGCTCTATAGTGCGCCCAGTCCGGGAATTTGTAAGTCTTAACAGTGCGGCAGGTGCGGCCCCCGGCTGAAATACTGGTTGGTATTCACCATTATCCATACTATATGCAAGTTCAAAATACTTCTCTACCTTAAACTCCCACTCGCCAATCACCCCTTTTTTCCCTTCTGTAATTTCAAACATACTCGTTTGAGGAGCAATGATTGTTCCTGCAAGGTCTATTGTGGCAAGCTTTGGATTAAATTCGTCCACAGCAAAATCTGTAAGCTCAATCAAAAAAGGAAAGGTGATACTGTCCCCTGAATCAGTAACCCCTCTATCTGAAACCCCGCCACCAACGGTCAGTTCCATGCGTGCCTTTTGAATATCTCCGGCACCAAATGCAAGTGACAACGTAACAACAAGGAGTCCGAGGTGACTCATGACGACACCCCAATTTCGTTTAGCGGGGTGGAGTATATTACGGAGGGTTGCAAAAGTGAGTGAAATAACAAAAAAGAGTACAATAAAAAAGAAGTACCACGCTGAGAGTACTGATCGTACCCCTAACCTGTGACTCAGTGAGTCATGATTGGCATAATCAATCCATTGAGGAAAAGTACCCATAAGCATCACAATGAGGCAGACGCCAAGAATTGAAACAATGGCTGCTTTGGCGCCCGACAACCACTGAACGATGGGGTGTTTTTTATAGAGACTATAGATGAGGGCTGCACCAGAGATGAGCCCGACAAAGAGAACGCCATTCCAAGGCCACTGGAGTGTACCACCACCAAGTGAAGGGACAATCAATTCAAGAATACCACCAGAGAGCATAAGCCCGAGTAATACCAGGAAGCCTTCACTGAACCCCCAAGGGAACTGCCAAATAGATGATAATCGAGAAGGGGAATGATGAGACATCTTATTTCCTTATACAGAACGAGCAATGAACATTTTGTTCACTGCTCGTTAAAGTAATCATTAACTCAATGTTGATCATTGAGTAATGGTATATTCGTAGGATATTTTTACCGTTGTTTTAAGCATCTCTGCTACAGAACAATATTTGTCAACTGCAAGTGCTAGCGCCCTTTCAAGCTTTGCTGGGTCAATATCACCTTTAAAATTAAAGATGAGATGAATTGCATCATAGACTGAAGGAACAGTATCAACACGACTCCCCTGTACTTTAATTTCAAGATCTTCTACTGTTTGACGTTGTTTTTCGAGAATTGAGAGGAGATCAAAGGAACTACAACCTGCAAGCCCCATGAGCACCATTTCCATTGGACGGAGCCCATCATCAGTACCACCAATTTTGGCTGGCCCATCAAGAACAGCCTCGTGCCCTGTGGCATTCGATGCTACAAATTTATATCCTGTATCTCTCTTAAGAGTAACTTCTACCATATTATGCCTGTTCGAAGCCCATTGAAATGAGATCAACAAACCCTTCAGCGAGAGCTTCAACATCTTCGAAGCCATGTTCTTCTAGTACCGGAGCAGCCATCTGAACACGCGCCCCACTGCGACAGTAAAGATATAATTTTTTAGTCTTATCAAGAGTGTCAGGAATAACATCCTGATTGAGTTGAGTAAGAGGGGCAAAAAATGCACCAGCTACATGGCCAGCATCCCATTCTTCTTTTTCACGTACATCAACCAATTGAGCTGAACCTTCAGCAATCTCGTTTTTAATATCATCTAGGTATGACATTGTTACCTCTTGTTTATAAATAAATTTGTTGATAAATAGCGGTCGCCTCGATCGCAAATAATTGCAACGATAGTGCCACTCTTAAGTGTTTTTGCAAGTTCTATTGCTGCGTGTACCGCGCCTCCCGAGCTCATTCCTGCAAATATTCCTTCTTCACGTGCAAGACGTTGAGTCATCCGTACGGCATCCGCCTCAGAAACATCAACGACCACATCAACTCTGTCGGGTTCAAATATTTTGGGTAGGTACTCTTTGGGCCATCTACGAATCCCTGGTATATTGGAGTTTTCAGTAGGTTGACACCCAATAATCTGTACCGCTTCACTCTGCTCTTTTAGGTATCGCGATACACCCATAATGGTTCCCGTAGTCCCCATTGATGAGACAAAGTGTGTAACCTCGCCATTGGTATCTTTCCATATTTCAGGTCCTGTACCTTCATAGTGGGCTAGCCAGTTATCAGGATTCGCAAATTGATTTAAAATGACGCACCCATTTTCTTTTACTTGATTATGAGCATAATCAATAGCACCTTCCATGCTCGCTTCTGCAGGAGTAAGGGTAACAGTTGCACCAAAAGCCTCCATAGTGAGCACGCGCTCTTTTGAGGCATTGGCCGGCATGACCAATTCTATAGTAAGTCCGAGCATACTCGCAACCATTGCAAGTGCAATACCAGTGTTACCACTCGTTGGCTCAATAAGCCGAGAGTTTTCATCAATCTCGCCACGCTCTAAAGCTCTTTTAATCATAGAGTAGGCTGGTCTATCTTTTACTGACCCCGCAGGGTTGTTCCCTTCAAGTTTGACCAATACCGAAACATTTGGGTTGGTATTGATCCGCTGAAGTTCTACAAGAGGGGTATTCCCTATTAATTCGGTAATGTGCATATCACCTTTTTATACCGGTTTATAACCGGAATTCTCAAAGTTGTTATGATTATAAATATAAGTATCTCTACCCATCTGAACGTCAAATGATAGGCTTTATAACAGTTTTACACACTGTTGTTTAAAGTTGTATTTTTGTTCTGTGTTAAGGCTATTCTATGATACAAAAAAAGCCCCCTGAAAACAGGAGGCTTTTAAAACTATGTACAATTAGATTATTTTGAGTCGTATTTCGCTTCGCGTTCAGCGGCACGTTTATTCCATTCAGGAACAACAGTCTCCAAAAACTTTTTCTTGTCAGCTTTCATTTTATCAGGATTGAGACCAATAAAACGCTGTGCTTTATCTTTGGTTGAGATATCTGGATAAGGCACCTCGCCATCAAAGCCAAGTTTTGGAAGGAGCTTCGCAAGTTTAATACGAGCCTCTTGAGCTCTCTGGATACCAGTACTAATTACACGAGTAATCTCAACAGGGGCATGAAATGAAGCACCATGTGACGCAGCTGCATAATCCCATCTCCACTGTGCATGACGAATATCTTGAAGGATATCTTTCATCTGCTCTTGTTTTGCTCCAACTTCCCACGCTTTACCCGCTTCGAGATGTGCTTTAACCAGTAGAATTTCGAGTTGATCACGAACATCAATTACTTTATCTTGGTTAGAGTAGACATTTGCTTTTAACTCTTCTGCACTCTCTCTATGGCACACCTGACATGAATTTGCAATATTGTTGAGTGGAGATTGAATACGGTGATCAGAAAATTTAACAGCACCTTGAGTTTTATATGGCATGTGACAATCTGCACAGCTTACACCACGTTTTCCATGAATACCTTGAAGATGTACTTCGTATCCTGGATGCTGTGCTTTAAGCATTGGTGCTTTTGAAATTTTATGTGTCCAATCTTTAAAAGGCTTGCCATCTTTACCTTTAACATTATCATAGTATGTTTCCATAGCTTCAACGCTCATACCTTGATCCCATGGGAAGGTAAGATAGGGAGAACCAGGCTTAACTGTTTTATTGAAGTAGTACTCTACGTGACATTGAGCACAGACGAGTGAACGCATTTCGTTATGAGTCGCATCATTGATATCTTTACCCTGACGTTGAAATGCCTCAACAAGAGCAGGACGAGAGATCGCAAGTTCCATTGTTTCTGGATTGTGACAATCTGAACACCCAATTGGATTGACGATTTCTTCACCTTTATCAAACCATTTACCTTTATAGAATTCAGCAACACCATCTTTACCGTCTTTGCCAAGTTCATTCATAAGACGTGGTACGTCTGGAGATTTACAAGTCCAACAGGTTGCAGGCATTGGGCCGTCACCTTTTTTCATTGGCGCACCAGTCCGTTGTATTTTTTGAATATCATCAATCGCATAAAAGTGACCTTTTGATTGATTATAGCCTTTAGAGAAGCCATAGCCAGCCCAAAGAATAACTAAGCGCGGATCAACTTCAAGCATATCAATATCAACATTACCGTTGTATTTTGATTTGAAGTCTTTTTTCGCAGTCTCTTTCCAGGTCTCTCCTTCGAGAGGATACTGCTTGATAAACTCTTCGTTACGAGGCTCAAACTGTTTGAGCGGTTTAACCGGACGGTATGCAACTTTTGCTTCTACCCTTCTATTTACAATATCAGATGCAAGAAGTCCTCCAAGAACTATTGCAACTATTATTGTAAAAAATAGAAGCCATCCAAGAATTGATTTTTTTTCTTTAGCCACTGTGACCACCTTATTTTTGTTTATTTATTGTTTTTTGAATGCTCTTTGATCCACTCTGGTACTCGATCAGCAGGTCCGATTCCGATACCTGCATTGGGAGTGGATGATAAACTTTTTACTGTGCCATGAGGAACATGCCTATGACAATCCCAGCACCGCTTCTCGCCTTTCTCATAGTCATCATTATCATGACCAAGTAAACCGATATCGTGCACGAGGCTCTCATGGCACCGTTTACAGTTCTCTTGAACCGCTTTTTTACCCATGGGGGATATGGTAATAGCTTGTGGCTCAGCGTGTGCAGTAAAGACTGCAGTATGAACCATACCATCAATTGCTTTGTAGGCCATTTTTTTGACAATGTTCTGTTGGGGCAGGTGACAGTCGACACATGTACTAAACCGACCATGTGAACTTCTTCTCCACGAAACGTATTCACTCGTCATAACATGACAGTTAATACAGGTTTCTGGAGAGCTCGACGCATAACTCCACACTCGAGCTTCATATGCTGTGTACATACCAATGCCAACCAAAATTGCTAACGCAATTACTATAGGGTATTTGAGTTTACCCAAACTATCGAAAAAGCTTCCCACAATTACCTTCTCATTATGAAAATTCTGTAGTATAAAGTTTAATAATATTATTAGATAAGTAGTTGCAATAAATATCAACTCCGTAAAAACTTGTAATTGGACCTTTTTAGCTTATACAGGCCAATTTGCCCATAAATATTACGCTTACTAAAAGTGTAATGATATCATATTTGTTTATTTATAGTCATCAAACCCTCAAAACAACTACTGAATCCACTATAGAAGTATTCACTTCGAAAAAAAGTATGTAAGGAAGCTCCACAAATACATACTAATAAAAAGTATCAACCTCATTGAGCGTATTATGAAACAATCGTCTATCATCCTCAGTCTATTTATAACAGCCTTTTTGTCGGCGACATCATGTATCGAAGCCAAAACAACTCAAACTGAACCTGAATCAGGTGACCTATCAACCATTAAATCATCTGATGGAATAATAGCTAATGACTCTGCAACATTTGCTGGGGGGTGTTTCTGGTGTACTGAATCGGTTTTCGATGAGTTAGAAGGGGTTGCCTCTGCGGTTTCGGGATATTCTGGTGGTTCAGAAACGAATCCAACATACAAAGAGGTGTCATCCGGAGCAACGGGCCATACAGAAGTCGTTCGCGTCTATTTTGATTCATCCCTTATCACCTACAATCAACTCGTAGAATTTTTCTGGCGTCAATATGACCCGACCGATGCGGGGGGCTCATTTTATGACCGGGGCTCACAATATCGGCCTGCCATATTTTATCATACCGACCTTCAAAAACAAATTGCCGAAAAGTCGATGGCTCATTTAATTGAAAACAACCCTTTTGGCAAACCACTGGCCACGGAATTAACTAAAGTAGGGGATTTTTGGCCTGCCGAGGAGTATCATCAGGATTACTACAAAAAGAACCCCGACCACTACTACCGCTATCGCAGTGGCTCTGGACGCGATGCCTTTATTGCAAAATATTGGCCCAACCCAAGTGAATTTACCTATACTCGCTCCTCTGTTGCGACACTGAAAGGTACCTTAACAGATTTACAATTTACCGTGACTCAAAACAATGGCACCGAGCGCCCTTTTAACAATGAATATTGGAACAATAAAAATGAGGGTATTTATATAGATCTTGTCAGTAAAGAACCCCTCTTTAGCTCATCAACTAAATTTGTATCAGGAACGGGCTGGCCAAGCTTCCACACTCCCCTTGATCCGAACAATATTATCGAAGTAATCGATACCGAGCTTGGCATGAATCGAATAGAAGTTCGAAGCCGACATGGAAACGCTCATTTGGGACATGTTTTTGATGATGGCCCTGCTCCTACAGGGTTACGGTACTGCCTTAATTCAGCATCAATAGAGTTTATACCAAAAGAAGAACTTGAAGCGCGAGGATACGCCCAGTACAAAAGTCTCTTTTAGAGCAGCTTCACATACCTCATTATTTAATGGCACCATTTAATGGTGTCCCTCTCTTTGCCTTTGAACAGATGATATTTACTTGATCTGACCTATTTTTTTGTTATACTAGATACATACAATCTCTTATTATAAGGCAGCCTTGCAGACGCTCTCTCTTATCGCCCTTCTTTCCTATGCCATTTCTTCTGGTATACTCATTTCCCAGCTAAAAACCATTGAGCAAAACCCCTCAATGATTTTTCTCACTATTATTATGTTTTTCTCTATGACCCTGTTATGGAGACAACGGCCATCCAGCAAATTTATTTACGGCACTCTCGCATTTTCCATTGTAATAAAAATTGGCTTTTTCCTCTTTCCGGTGAATGGGGATATTTTTCGATACCTCTGGGAAGGTAAAATACAACTCCATGGATTTAATCCTTTTCATGTAGCCCCCGATAGTCAAGAACTCCTCGGTTTAAGGGATGGTATATGGGGTAGAGTAAATCATAAAGACTACACTACTATCTATTGGCCCCTTGCACAGATATTATTTAAGACCATGTACGACCTTTTTGGTTCGGTAACCAGTTACCGGATTCTGTTTCTTATTTTTGATATTGGAATGATCCTCATGCTCAGGCAGATTATCCTCCTGAGAAAAAAGCACATGAGCAACCTACTCCTCTATGGTTTGAACCCTCTTATACTCATATATACAATGGGCGAAGCACACCTCGAAATTTTACCACTCTTTTTTGTTGTACTCGCCTATCTACTCTATCTGAAAAAGCAGTGGGTATGGCTCTACATTTCAATTGGTATGGCAATAATGATTAAAGCGCCTTACATTATTTTTCTCCCCTTATTTATCAATCGAAAAAACGTAATACATCTCAGCTTTATCTGCATTCCCTTCTACCTAATATTCGCTTATCTAGAAACACCTTTAGACCTTTTACTCAGTCTTACCAAATTTACCACTTCTCTCTCTTACAATGGACTTCTTCATTCCCTCATCAGTTTAGTAGTGAGTGAAAAAGCCGCTACTTTTGTTGTTTTCCCCATTGCGGCACTGCTCTATACCACCATTTTCTTTGTAACACCAATGCGCTCAAAAGCCATATTTAATGCTGCCTTAGTCTTTATTCTCTGCAGCCCCACCTTTCATCCATGGTACCTTATCATGGTCACCCCATTTTTAGTACTCCACCCTTCACGTCCTGTACTGCTTTTACACCTTACTGTTATCCCTCTCGTCTTTAGATACAATGATTTAGTAGTAGGTAGTTTCTGGCACAATGAGCTATTCTTGCAGTTAATAGAATATGTCCCCTTTGTACTCGCGACTCTCATCATCTTTGAACGTCAAATAAAAGAGCCTTCCATTGGTATAAAACGATCTAAGATTACAGTTATTATTCCAACTCTCAATGAAGGTAAAAACATTACCGCGTGCCTTGACTCTCTTATGTATCAAAAAGGGATCGAAGAGATCATAGTTGTTGATGCTGGTTCACATGATAAAACTCGAAACCTGGCACGGGCATTTGAAAATGTTTCGGTGGTTATTGCAGAGAAAGGACGCGGCAATCAAATACTTACGGGTATTGAGGAAGCAACCAGCAATGCTATCGCTGTTGTTCATGCAGACACCATACTCAAAGGTGGGGCTATTGAGTCAATCATAGAAACTCTCGATAGATCACCAGCCGTATATGGTGGTGCTCTTGGGGCTCGCTACAGTGATTCATCTATAAAGTTTACCATTACTCAAACCTTGAACACCCTTAGAGCTAAATACCTCGGTATATCATTTGGTGATCAAGTTCAGTTTTTTAGAACGGCTTATATCAAAGCAAAGCTTCAACCCTTTCGACTTATGGAAGACATTGAGATTGCCCTCCTCATTAAAGAGCAGGGTGATACCGTTTTTATTCCAGGTTATGTAGAATGCAGTACCCGTACTTGGACCAAACGAGGCTTTGTAGAAAACTTCAAAACGGTAATACACCTTACAGGGCTCTTCTTAATTAAACGTCGTTTGGGGACACTCTCAAAAGACTGTAACGAATTCTATTTGAAATATTATGGCAAATAAATCTCTGTCATCTGTTTATATTTTCAGGAGATCAACTCTTTTTATTAACAACATAGATACCCACCAGATAGCATAGAATTGCCCCAATATAGATACTATGAAATGGTTCGTTGAAATAGAGCACTGATAAAAAAGTAGTAATGATTGGTGCAATAAGAAGAAAGGTTGCTATTGTAAAAGGGTCTTTTAGGGCGAGGAGACTATTGACCGACACTACCGTCACTGCATGACACAATCCGAGCAGTAAAAGAATACCCAAAGAATAGAGGCTCAAATTAAACAACGGAACTGACTGCATAGAGATGAGCAGATAGACCACCCCTGTCCCAAGGGCCATCGTGTATGCACTCATAGTAAATGCGTTATAAAAGCCTCTTAAGTACTTACTTACAAGAAGAAAGAGAGCATATGACAACCCTGCACCAAGTGAATAAACATCGGGCAGGCCTAGGGCTGTATCAGAATTATTTTCACCTTCACCCAACAATAAATATCCACCCAGAATCATCAAGCCTGCACCAATTCCCAATCGTACGGTTGGCATAAACTTTAAAAATACAATTGAGAGAAGGGCGACCCAGAGAGGGAATGCATTTACAAACAGGGTCGCTTTATAGGCACTCCCTTGGATTATTGCGGTATTCCAGAGCACCATATTTGCGGTAAAAAACAAAGCGGCAACTACTACTACCCTCTTTTTTGTAGTAGGATAGAGTTTTTGTTTTTTAAGAACGATAGGAATATAGAGAAAGAGAGATGCAAAGAGCATTCTATACAATGTTACCTCAATCCCTGGAACCCCTGAATGCTTCACAAGTAATGGACTCACGCCAATAGTTACAATTGCAATAGTCAATAAGAAAGAATAGGACAGGCAGAGTACCTTTTAAAAAAGTATTTTAAAAGTACAAAGAATTAGGTGGCATCGTTAGCCTTATGAACTGACACATGACACCTGATATGTGCACCTACTGATCGGCCTCACACTGACTATTCTGGCGGACAATACCCATCTTTCTAGTGAATTTTTCACTCGGACCATTATCGAATTTAATATAGACCTGCCAGTAATATACTCCCGTACCACCTATTCGACCATTAGCGTCTTGTAAATTCCAAGCAAGGTCGAGGATAAAGAAGTTTTTAATAGCGCTTTGACTCATGCGATCTTCGTTGGTAAATTCTCCACAGGCACCAAAACGCTGAGACCATTGAGTGATATACTGTCCAAGATGATCATATATATAAACCATCGCAGTATAGGCCCCTTGTTCTTTATAGGTACCTATTGCTAAGGAGGCATTACAACTCATATCAAAGGGTTCAGCTGTCCGTTTATCGGTACACTCACTCTCATCATCAATATCACCAGATGTTGGATAGACTGCCGGGCGGACCCATTCTGGATTGAAGGGAATTGACTGAGATGTCGTTTCATTGAGTGCTTCGCCTGAAGTATCGTAGAGTGGAATACTATGAATCGGTATTGAATACGATTCTGCGTTTGTCGCCCCTACAACAGGGGTCCGAAATTGAGAACTGAGCAGCGCCTTACTCCCCTCAACACCACCAATCTCTACGTATCGTTCCACTGCAGGATTACCAAATTGGTCTTTTACGGGATTTGCACTATTGAGAGATATACTATCTCCAACTGCCGCGAGTGACATCGTACCACTCGTATCAAGAACAAGCTTCCACTGCTTTGATTCATTCAGATCATCATTCTCATCAACCGATGTTGGTATTTCTAACAGTACAAGAGGGAAGCTTTTACCGTCAGTGGTATGGAGCGTAAAGAGTGATCCCCAGCCTTCCTCAGGAAGAGACACTGTCTCTGATAGCGTAATCAATAACGTATCGGGAGTACGATGTGTCGATATGGAATCATCATCGTGCTTAATTGCGAAATAAGCCATCTCGGCAGGTACTTTTTCAATTGAGACCACCACGGGCCCCACTCTATCTTCTATAAGGACTGAGGTCTCGCCATAATCGATATACGGCGGCTTATCTGCATCTGCCTCCGTTGCCACCTCAAACGCATCATGTAATTCAAGTTTAACGGTCAGTGAGTCTACCTGAATTATATCTCTTTTTCGCACCTTTTCATCATTCTTCCCCTCTTTGGGCCAATCAATTGAGGTAAAGTCATAGAGGTATTCTGAAACGGGGAGATCAAAGGTAACGAGGATCGTTTCTGCACGCCCATCACTATTGTCATCAAAGATCTCTGCCTTTACAATATCGGGATCGGGAAGACAGGGATCGAGTACCACTGTTGTTGTTGCTTCACAAAACATAGTAGTAGACCAATCCATTCCTGGGGCTTCTTTAATGGCGTTATTATACCGAGCGGTATAGGTAGTGGTCGTTTTAGGGCTTACAGCGGGTCTTTCATTAATCAGAGTCTCATCTTGTCCATCTTCCTGATATACCCATTCAACAAAATTCCCTCGACCCGATGCGCTGAGAGTCACCTCTTCATTAAGGCAGATACTCACGGTATCTTTCGCTTCGAGGTCACAATCACCACACTCTTCGGTTGTTACCGAAATAACCTTTTCGGCGATACAATGGCCATCATCATAAACAACTTCAAATTCTGTATCAGTTCCTACAGAAAAAATAGGAGACATAATATTTAGGTCGTTTAGCAGCACCTCAGAACGCCACGTATAGCGATCATCAATTACAGAGAACGCATCAGGATCTGTAGAGACATTATTAAGGGTATCGTTTTCCCCAGCACACATGAGTATATCACCACCAAAATTATCATCCAACATATCTACTGTAATTTTAAGGCCGATAACTTTTGTCTCTTCACATTCTCTCCCAACAATTTCTACTTCAAACTCAAAGGGCCCTGTCCCCTCTCTACTATTTGGGGTAAAGTAGAGAGTATCATTATCAGCAGATGCGTCACCGAGCATATGTAAATGGCCAGAAGGGCTACTCCACGTATACCGTTTACCACCTGAGGCAATTAAGGGTACCTTAAGGTCGCACGCGAGGGTAAAGTCGTGATGGCCTAAGCTGTTTACACCAGCCTCTCCAGAGAGCGAGGCAAAATCAGAAAAGTACCCTCCTTTTGCTCCACCGGTTGTACCTTCAAGTACTCCCAAATGAAAAAGCCCATCTCCGTCATCTTTGGGTGTAGTATTTTGTATACGAAGAGTATTCCCTATAGTGAGTGAGTCTCGAAACATTGATTTATTGCTAAAATAGAACCACTCATCTCCTCCAGCTGTAGCGACTTCAGTAAAATTAGAACTGGCAATTTTTGTAAAGCTCCCACCATTGATGCTATATTCAAAATTATCTTTATTTGATTTTCTCGTAATCAAGTTTACATCAAAATGATCTTCTTTTGGGTCGTCAGGGCTTTGAGTACGAACCAAGGTCACATCCTTGGAGCCTGTACAGACAATAGGAGGTACAATATTTCCACCCACCTCATCATAATACCCCGTACCTTGAAAAAGGTGTACTCGTTGTCCTTTTTCTTTTACCGAAAAATAGTTTGCCTCATCCTTTAACCGAATTCCAATGACGTCGCCCTTGCCTGTAAGAGTATACTCTTCACCATCATATTCAATGGTAGTTGTTCCATCACTCACCGTAGTTAAAAAAGCAGTCTCTTCAGATATGCTATCAAGAGGAGTCGATCCGGTACGACCATTTTCTAATTCTCCACGAATGACAATAAACTGAGATCCTGCCAATGCATCGGGAACCAATTGATCGCCCATGGTATCTTGCCCACTCATATCACCTGGATCAGTAACGGAATCGTCCTTAAACATTACGACAATGGGCTTCTTTGCGGTAATGTATGTACCGCCGACATGGCCAGAGGGAAGCATTTTTTTGCTCGTGCCGACGACTGTTCTCACAGAAGAGCCATTAAAAGATTCACCACGCATCAATACAATAGAAAAAGGTTTACCTGCGGGATATATTCCGGTACTACTTCCATTACTTGCAATATCATTTTTGGGGATTATCGTTATTTCGGTGTCATCCTCAGTCGCAACGATATCAAATGCACTACTCGCGGCATAACTCGTACTATTTTCCCAACGATCTCGTCCTGGAATAGTGAAGGCATACCCTTTTGCGCTCTCACCTTTCAGGGTGGTAATATCACGATTTAATTGAGCATATCGGTCGATATAGGCGGTAAAACGAGCATCACCTCCAACGGTTTTAGGTTTTGCTGATATAAGTAATCCTCGGGTATCAATAATACCACGTCGGCCAGGGAGCCCACTCTCAATCCAGTTAGTATCATTTGCATGTAAATGAGTATTTGTCGGATCACCAATGATATCAACGAGAGATAGTTCACCAGAAGCGCCACCTATAATATCTACTGTCCCTACAAGGCGGTTATTATCTGCGGGCATCGTTATAGTTATGGTTATATCATCACCGAGTGAAGCAAATCTGAGTGCTGCATGACTATCATGGCTATAGCCATTTGCCCCATGGCCCGAAGCAAGATCAGGTATCGCTGCCCAATATTCGGTGTAGCCCGATGCACTAATAGAAACTATAGCACACAGTAAAAATGTCGATATGAATCGTAAAATAGTAATAATATCCCCGCTGATTTATGTGCATACACGGCTCTTTTGTTCCATCATACCTTCTGTCCCCACAGAAAATGATTGAGCTGTTTGTGTATGGGTATGCTAAATGTATATTAAACAACAAGGGTTGTTATGTAAAGAAGATGTTTACAATGGGCTTGTGGTTAATAGAGTTGTTTTTTGGGGGATTACAGGCTGCATAGCTGGTCTAACTTTTAAGCGGAAAGAGCAAGGAAAATTACAAAGGGCAGGAAACATTTGTTATGTAAAATTTGAAGTAAAAACATTTTCTATAGATCTAGCAGGGTTCACCTGACAAAAATTATTGCTTAATAATTATATTTTGTAGATGTTTAATGTTATTAAAGTTTAACTTAATGAAATTCTACTATTTTTTATCTTTCCTCTTGATAGGTTGTTTTACATCTCAACCTGAACCTAAACTAGCATCCTCCTCAACAAAAGGAAATGCAGTTAGTAGCTCAAGTGATGAAAATAGGGTTGTTGGATTTTCTTCTTCATTCAAGAGAGCTAGTAGTAATGAGAATGGGCAACTAATTAGCTCTACTGAAATTATTTCAAGTTCAATATCTTCTGATCCTTCAATGTCATTATCCAGCCAATACCACAGTAGATATTCATCAGAATTAGAAAGTATTTCCTCTCAACATTTCACAAATGAAAATATAGATAATGGTTCTTTAAAAGAACAGATAATTGGAGCTTGGAAAGTATCTAATAGTACGTCGTGTAATAATCATTTTTATAGGCATATGGGTATTGATTCCTTACGAATTTATTCAGATGGTACCTTCTGGGAAAATGCTCGCCATAGAAATGTAACTTTCAATATAGAGACAATGTCAGGTGATACATCATACCATAATCAATGGATTTCTCAGAAAGGATACTGGGAATTAGAGGACAAATATTTGATTATGACATATAAGAATCGTACTCAAGAATATGATACTACACTAGTACCAAGAAACTCGCATAACATAAATTCTAATGAAAGGGTATATCGAGTAAATATACATTCGAATCAATTAACCTTAACAAATGGTGATTATTTTAGGAAATACGATGATTTATATATCAGAAAAATCCCTGATACATATGGTTATTCTCCAAATTTAAACAACTTTTATTCTCTAGTTATATTTAATACATTAACTGATGAATGGGTTGAAAGTAGCTATAAGAACGGTAATTCAAGGATGGAAAGCTTTACATACTGTCCAGTTGTTACACTCTTTTCTGAGTGTGACCATAGCTATTATTCAGATACATCATACATAGAAAATAATACATTGTTTATATTAAAAGACTCCGTGTATGACTTGTCTTATTGTGTAGAAAAAGACAATTCTATCAATGCTTCAATTCTTCCCCCACCGGTTGATACTAGTCTTTTCGAAACTTCTGATGAAACTTGTAATGATGGTATAGATAATGATTTAGACAACAAAATTGATTGTGAAGATAAGGATTGTACTTATACCAGAGCTTGTAACTTAAAAGATGAATTTCACCAACGTAGTGGTCATGATCATATGTTTTGGGTACTGAATGCAGAAGAACAAATGCGGGGTAACTATGATGAATTTATTGGACTACCTGATAATCATACAAGACGAGAAGAACTTATAAAGAATTATTCGCAACATTTAGCTGCAAATCATACTGTAAAAAATGTGATAAAGGCTGAATTGATGATAGATAAGAATCACTTTGATCAAATTCATTATCAAAATATTTTGAACTATATCGACACTTCTATGGTTAGGTATGATTCTCTGTATTTAGAAATGTTGAAAAATCCTTAATAACTTTATACTCAAAAAAGTATTTTAACAACATGGTAAAGGACCTTATTTATTGATCAGTTTGATTAAAAGTAAGTTAGATACTACAACGAAAGCCCTTTGTAACTCTCCACAACACTGCGAGCCGTCAATTAACCACTCCTCAATTCGTGCAATTTAGTTGGTCGCAGTGTAATCCCCCCCCTTGTCTCAGGGCAAAATGTCCGCTTGATTACCTAAATAATTGGGCGAAATTGAGTAATAATGAGACAGAAATATACTGGAAGAGAAGAGTTCTTAAAGAGAATCAAAAAGCCT
>JAOPTW010000063.1:0-74173 GCA_051532035.1 Fibrobacterales bacterium
TATTTGAGGATTATGGATTATTAACCGTAACATATATTTTGTCTCGGCTATCGCTACCGGTAACCAACGAAATCGTTCCATTGCCCGCATGTAAGGCACTCTTGCCAAAAACATTAACAACACCGGATAGAAAATATTCAGTAGCAACATTGTTAGAATCAACGCGGATGAGGTACCCATTGTCTGAATTAGACCGTTCGTAAAAAAACACTTTTTCATGAGTGCTCTGGTCAAAAGCGGCCGGAAAAAAGTTTCCCGATGCAGCGTTTTCGATAGGCACTTCTAAAACAGATACGGATGTATTTCCCGTAATAATGGTGTGATTAAATTGGTCGTCTTCATCGTGGAACCACATAAAGTGGACAACACCCTGAGCATCAATGTCTATTTGTGGATGCGAGTTGCCAAAGGTCGCAGTATATCCAGCTACGATGTATGTTGCCCATACTCCCGACTCTTTTCGTACGATTTGGGGATTGTAACTACTGATATCTATCCACGCTCCAATAGCCTCTTGAGGCATCCTTGACGGAAGCGTCAATGCTTTGTCGTCGGTGCCACTATAGGTACCCGTAAAGCTACTAAATTTAAACTCCTGTGATCGTGTCCAGGTTGCTCCGTTTTTTCGGGCAAAAATGATATAGGATCCATCATTCAAACTATTTGATTCACCTGCATAGCCAATGAGTATTGTAGAACCTTCAAGAGATATTTGCGGCCGGCCGTTAACGTATGAGTTGTAGCTGTTATCAACATCAGAGTCTGCGACAAGTGAATTCGCTGAGACCTGTAATACTTCGAAGGTACCGTCTCCATCACTGTCGCCGGCATACATAATTGCATTATTTCCATTTCTGCTCACTGAGCTGAGATCTGGGTCTCGTTTAATCATATAGACGATATGGGGGTTATTATTGTTATCAGTTATAATGCTCGGAGCCCACTTTAATTCAGTGGTCGATGGAGTTGTAATCTGTGTAGTGACAAACTGTTTCGTATCGAGGGTGAACTTGGTATACATCAAATAGTTGTTCGCCGACTCATTTTTAATCCATGCAATATGGGTATTATTGTTGCTATCTAAATACGAACTTATTTGTGCCCGAGGTGTAGTGATTTTTGATATTTCCGCATCAAAACTATAGGTAGAAAACGGTGGTAATACAAATTGGTACTCTTGCGCGCAAGAGGCAGTGGTGCTCGAATCATTAGTCACCGTTGCATTGATAGTATGAGCGCCGGGAAGTAATGAATCGGTGAGTAGCGTAAAAGTATAGGTACCGATATTAAATTTTTCAATGGTGTCAACGGGTACCCCATCAACAAAGAGCACCATTGTCTTAATATAAAGCAACGAGTCAGAGGCTGTTACTTCTATCATAACTTCGGTGCCAATGGTATCGATTGCTTCGGCAATATAGTTAGTAATTTCGCATTCAGGGAGGCCGACATATACTCCCGTTTGAGACGATGAACTTTGTGTCGTAGATGATACCGTGTTGCTTGTTGAGCTCATAGCTACACTTGATTCTTGAGTACTACTGAGCGTTAAGGAGCCGCTTGATTGAGCATTTGATGAAAGTGAAACAGTACTCGATGATTCCGATGCTCTGCTCGACACCTGCGCGAGCGTACTCGAAAGAACCAGGATACTTTTTGATGATGATAAGAGTATGATTGGTTCAGATGAACTGTTTAGAGCTGATTCGGTATCGGGCTCTACCACACCACAACCTGCTATAAAAAAAGTTACCAAAATAGATAAGATGCAACTTTTAAGAAACGTCATCGTGTACCTCCTGCCAGCTCGAGTTATAGTTAATACTATACTCTCTCCATTTTACCATGGATTTACAGGATATCAATAACAAACTCAGTAACTCAAAGCGGTAGCTCTTTGTAAAATTGAGTTTATTTAAAAAGATGTGGGTTTGTTAGATTTAAAGCACCTTTATCTATGGATTACAAAGGTGTAGTATCTACAAAATGACTTTACCTAGATGCATCAGGAGCAGTCAGGGCTATTTGTTATTCATTTATAAGTGTGTTGAAGCTCCAACAAAGCAGGTTACTTCTGTAAATGTCATACCCATCATTGCAAATATCTTTTTCATTCTATTTCCTTTTATTAAATCGTTTTCATATAACAAATTTACATGTAAAAACAATATCCATAAATAACTAATTTCTTACAGTAAATAAAAGTGTTTTCAAATTGTGAACACTTTGTATTCAAGTACGTCCTAAGAAACTCATTAGCCCAATTGAAAAACCCAAATTCTCCAACATTATTGTAAACCTATGTAATAATACAGCTTACATTGAATGGTTCGAATGCACGCTGTGGTAAATTTCATAGTGAAAGTTATATTTGGCACCAAGATGAGAAACCTTCACACCTTCGCCTTCAGACAGCGACGGTATAACTGAAGGCACCCCTATATATCAAATCAAATTTGGAGTAAGTACATGTATCGACCTGCATCGGTTATTTTGTTCGCCCTGTTTTCCCTGACATTTTTTACTCGGTGTGCTAACTCCACTCTCAATGAACCAGAAGACCCCTCTCACGATACAAACTATTATTCGTCAGCCCAATATGAATCAGCCTTACACAGTTCACAAGATTCACATTCATCTCAAGAAATTTCATCTGAGAACCTTTCATCTGAGAACGAGTCATCCTCTGAACTTACCCCTACTCTAGCAATATCAAGTCAAGAATCATCAAATGCCGTACAGCTCAGTAGTTCAAGTTTCACAACTAGCAGCGCAACGAGCCACGTGATACCTGCCCCTGATACTCTACAACCTGTAGAAGCATACGATACATCAACAGATTCAGAATTTCTTTTTAGCAACACCACTCTCCGCACGTATAATATTATTATTGACCCCAATGATCTTGCTGCAATGGATAGTGATCCTATTGCTGAAGAATATTATCCTGCACTATTGGAATTTGAAGATCAACACATTGAGAATATCCAGATTCGATATAAAGGCAACATCGGCTCATGGCTCTATGAAAACACCATACAGGACAGTGAACTCAAATGTATTGAAGGATATGAATTCATACCAATTACCGCACCGAGATCCTGCCAGAAACTTTCACTCAAGCTTAAATTCAAAAGCGACGCAGCGCCTGAACAACGTTTTTACGGGTTGAAAAAGCTGCAGTTTCATGCAATGAATAACGATCCCTCACAAATCAAAGAGCGGCTCGGTTACTGGATGTTCCGGAAAATGGGAGTTATAGCACCTCGTTCGGTTCACGCCATAGTAACGATCAATGGAGAGCCGTTTGGGCTATACACTATGACTGATCAGGTTGATAGTCGCTTTACCCGGAGAAATTTTAGTGGCGGTGATGGCAATCTCTACAAACAGATTATGCCGGTGCAGCCTGATAATAAACCCTGGCCTTCGTATATGTATCAGGATGCCCTTTCTACAAATGAAGATACTCCAGAAACATCCCTAATGGAGTCCTTCGCTCAGGCCATTTCCGCAGCAGATTCTCTTTCCATAAAGTCGGTTATTGAATTGTGGATGGATGTCGATCAGATGATGGCACACATGCTTGTCAATCGAGTTCTCAGGCACTGGGACAGTCCTTGGATTTTAATGTATCAAGTAGCAAACGGGAAAAATTACTACTGGTATGAAGATACTGAACGTCAAAAGTTTACCTTGATTCCCTGGGACATGGAAGGCATACTCAGCGCTCAAGCTCCCTTTTCGTTTATCTGGGAGACGCTCGGCTGGAACGGAGAACCAATGACACCACTCCCCAACAGTCCCACTCCCCAAGAATGTTTAGCTAATAATAACGATCCCAGTTTAGTAGAAAATAATTATCCACAGTGTAACCTTCTGATGTACGGCTTTACCCTCTTTGAAGATGAGTACCGACAGCAAGTGGCGCAATTTACTCGTGCAGTCTATCCTTTTATTTCTGATGCAATTGATCAATGGCAGACACAAATCACACCAGCAACCAATACAATGAATGAAGTTTTTGGTGATCCCGCGCCCTGGCCCGGTTATCAGTATGGCCGTAAAGGAGCTATCAGTGAATCATACTGGTTAACGCATCTTGATATTGTAAAAAGCCAGGTTCTCGAATTTGCAGAAGAGATGACCGAGTACTAATAACCTAATAGGGTGAGAGCTCTCATGACATCATCTTTTAACTCCAGATGTTTTTTATATCCGTCGTAAAGTCTGAGTACAGCCATATTCTTCCTCCCTGTTAATCGCTATTGTTCTCTATTAAACTTTGTTGCTCACCATTATTTCAAAACAAATTTTTCCCAATTACCAATTTTCGTTCTGTTTGCATACATCTTACTTTTTTTCTCTGCAACAAAATATTTGTTGTGGGCACTTTTCAAGGAGATTGTGTCACCCTTTTTAATTACCCTGGTTTTACTGGTATGATTCACTACGGTAAATTGTTCCCATGAGCCGACCTTTGTTGGTTTCGCATCTAATGAACCTTTTGAATTGGCGCGCACATAGGTGTGATTATTTGTGAGTATCGCAACTTTAGAACCGTGTCTGATTCCTGTATCCTTTTTGTTCTTGGCCTTCGTTAATTGCAGTCGGAACCGTTCGTGACTTTTGGGCGACTGAGCATCTCCTTTAAGGCCCTTCCCTCCACCATCTTCTGCCCTGAGATATCTTTTGTGTGCGGTATATAAGATACACATATTAAAGGTATTCTCAGCCGCAGCCTGTTTAGCGCCTTTCAACTCTTTATTGGGATATCTCCCGGCTTTTAAGAGCTGTCCGATTTTGACACTATTACAATCATTAAGACTCAGTGCTATCGCCATTCTACTAGAATTGACTCCTGTTTTTTTCATCTCTTTGACCGCTGATATATCACGCCATCCCGATTGCCGGAGCACACGGTAAAATTCGGTATCATTTCCAGTCCCCTTTTTAAGTACCTGAATCAATCCCTGTGGGTTTGCTTTCCATTTTTTCAGAGCCTTTGCAATATCTACCTTAGAGTGCCCGGCCTTAATCATGGTTTTGTACAGATACTCAACATTGTCGGTGAGTGGTACCAACTTCTGAGCTATCTCGTCGGCAGATGGTTTTCTCTTCTTTTTCTTTTTCTTCTTCTTTTTAAATAAGCCGCCGATAGCTTTGCCAAGATCTTTGAATGCGTCACCAACATCATCAAAGGCATCATCTACCGCATTCTCAATAGCCTTGGTATCAATTTTAATACTCTTGAGCGCCCTTTCAACATCTTTGGTGTTTATTTTTACATTCGATAATGCATTGGCAATATCAAGAGGCTTAATGTCTATCTTCAACAAGGCTTTTGCTATATCATCGGGATTGATCTTAGCTCCTAGGAGTGCATTAGCGATAGCTTCCGGACCTTTGCCAATATCAGATAATACCTTTCCAACATCTTCGGCTGCCTGACCAAAATCATCTGCCAATGCAACAGCAAGCTTTCCGCTATCTTCAAAGCCTTCAAGTATACCTTCGCCAACATCTTCTACAAATTTACCAACGTCATCATACATTTTTTTGAATTTTTTACCGATCTCTTTCGTAAGAAATTTACCGGCATCATTCAATCCATCTTTACCCGGAGATAATGTTACACTCACTGAGCAATTTTCTCCAAGCAGTTTAAACTGAGCAGTGAGTTTGGCATAGGGGACCATTTTTTTCATTCCCACTTCTACGGTACCGGCGATGGCAATATTCAAACTGGCTGTCTTAACATTAGCCAAATACAATGACGTTTTTAACGCAAAGGCTACACCGAATTTGGCATAAAAGTCATCGATGTTTCCGACTTTGGCTTGTATATTAAATACAAATGTTACCGAGCCTCTAATGACGTCGGTTCGAATTTTATTCTCTAAACTGAGCTGAGCATCAATCTCCAGGCTTTTTGATGAGATCTTTGCCAAACAAGAGAGCTGCAGCCCCATTAACCGTAAATACCCATCAATGTAGAGGTGCGGCTGTCGAAAGTCTTTAATGGCATGCTTAGGCTGCTTAAAAGTACTGACCGATATGTAAGGGCCTCTTTTCTTTGAAACATCGCTGAGACAAAAGAAGCTCTTACTAGAAATCACTATTGGCTTATTAATATAGGCCTCTATAGCAACCCCTTTACTTGGGTTAATCTCTATACTCGCATATGCTTCAAAATCAACGATTTTAAGACAGGCAGAGAGAAAGAACCCTGGTTGAAACTCTATGGCACCTATTCGAGAATAAGTAGGACAGACATATATCTGAGGAGCTACAACCACACGCACCTTATTATTCACCAAGTCAAGCTGATAGCTTTTTAGATTATCACGTCGATTGGTGAGAGACCATTGTTTTCCCCCTGTATGTGCAATCAACAATGAGTCCAATTCATTCGCCGGGATACTCAGTCCCCCACTTTTTTGAAATGCCTGAGAGACGGTTCCTAGGTCTCCAGAGTCCAGAGCTTTTACGGTTGCCTTTGGCATAAAAAACTCTTTGGTTCCTTTGATCTCAATTTTTTTGAGAGGCTCCGCCATTCCTGCCGGCAACTGTTTAACGTTCGCAATAGAGGTCAATACCTTATAAGCGTTAAGTTCACTTAGCGAACCAGCAAATACAAATCCTCCATTTGCCGAATCGATAAGCATAGTAATAGAACTTTGGAATGCCCTGCTATCGATTCGTCCCGTGAAGCCAAATCCAGGAACACCTCCCCAGTTAATTGAACCCATTAGGCCAAGGTTACTGATTTTTAACCCTTGCACATCGAGGGTACCCTGAAGGGAGCCAGCAAGACTTAAACCGGTAACCGTTACACTCACGCCCACATCTAAAAGGAGCTTCTTTTTAGCGACCGTAATAGAGCCACTCCCGATTACATAATACTCAGGTTGTGTGCCGGATTGAAACCGTAGGCCCATTTGAATTTTCAAAGGTGAGCCGTTAAATGTTGTATCAATACTGGCAAATAAATTTACGGCAGGCGATTTCCCTTTTTTAATTTCAACCTGTATGGTAATAGGCACAACGGCATCTAGATTAAAAACTTTTTGGAGTACCTTCTGTTGCTTATTGGTTTTCTTAAATACCCAATTTCCATTGAGGTTAAATCCACGAACCACACCAGCGGAAGCGGTGGGCAGTGTTATCCCCGTTGAATTCATCGTTTGGTTACCACTAAAGGCAGCAGTTGTAGGAAATTGAAAATCGGCATTTTCTATGGTTGAAACAATCAGGGTAATATCTTTCAAGCTCACCATTTTTTCTAATGGCGCTATGAACTCCAACCCTTTTATTTTCGATATTTTAGGTGAGGTAAGATAAACTCCAGCAGCAGCACCCCATTCCCCAGATGCTTTCGCACCTTTGGTAGTAGCGGCCTTACCTGAACCCGATACTTGCTTGGCAGCCATTTTTCCCGCCTGAAAGGCAAGCATGCCTACATTAGGGACTGTGCTTAGTGCCTTAAAAACAAAATTTGATCCCTCTTTTTCGACAATAATTTGTGTATTGGTCAGTTTTAAATTAAAGCCACCCGGTGAACTTAAGGGCTGCCCCGTGAGACTTTTATGTAGTTTTGAAAGGTCAATTTCATCTATGTTTGCTTTGATCGAAAAATTATCCGGCATGAAATAATTCAGCTGGAGCATAATTCCATCCATACTCAAAGTACCACTAAAAAAGCCAGAAAATCGTGATTGATTTTGTGCCACCTGCGTCCCTGTAGCGGTTTTCTTTTTTTGTTTCGCCGCTACGGTTAACTCAAATGAAATATCCTCTACCTTAAGCAGCTTAGGACCGAGCTCAATTTCCCATGCATTCGGTTTACTCGCCAAGCTTCCATTTACCGTCGTATATACTCCAGGACATATTTCTACAGCCAGACTATCGATCGTTAAATCTCCGGGTGCAGGTAAGCCAGGAAAACATTTTTTCATAAAGGATTTTAATGGTAACGTCTGGGCGCTGCCCAATGAAGCATTAAGAATATATTCTTTTCCAGATTTACATCCCATGATGTTTATGGGGACACCTTCTAATGTTGTTTTCGCAAGAAGAGTTGCCTTCAGATAAGGATTAGAAACCAAGTTTAAGAGATCAAAGCGTAGTGAAAGATCATTCAATACAATATGATCATCCCAAATGTTCCAATTAAGATCTCTAAATCCTAATTGTATGGTGGCATATGAAACAGCCAACTGCTTAACTCCCTTAACCTTTCCATCTTTAAGTCCTAGCTTGAATCCTAGATCTAACACCTCTAATTGATTGATCTTTTTCATAGATTTCTGTACAAAGCTAGGCAGATTACCACTCAACGCTATACCACCACATAGCCCAGCCAACTCTGTCAATTTCCCAATAGAAAGTCCTTCAAAGCGAGTATACACAAATAAAGAATTGTCAGCAGATACAATACCATTTGCCTCTATAGTAATACCTGCCTTTGCGATCTCCAATTCACCGACAATTCCCTTTACCGGAGTATAAATTGGATCGTAACCAGACCAGCTCCCCAAGGGAACATACATCTTAAGGTATGTATTCTTCAATTCCAAATCTTTAATCTTAATGGATTTACCAATTTCTGCTTTTAGATGAACCCCCGGAAGATCGTCAGCAAAGTCCCAAGGAAAGACTTGCTCATTCAACATTCTTTTCTGTTTAACCGCTAAGGAATCGGACTGAAAGTTTGTACCTAACTTAGGTAGATTAATTTTACCAAACACCTTGGTTTCAGCATCTTTATCCAGAATAGTTTGTAAAATCTTTAACGGTCCATACATACTCGTGTAAGCAATAAAGTTTATTCCTGGAGTAAGACCCATTCCATAAGGACTATCTTCTACAAGAGTATTACTCAAGACAACAGTAACTTCTTTAAATAAAAATTCGTCAACTAATGATTTTTCTTCTTGCCCATGAAACATCGTATCATATACTTCCCGAACGGGAATAAACGGAAATGACTTCTGAAACTGCCAATAATTTGAAGTCTGGCCTCGTTTAACAAAAGTATATTCAATACATACTGAAACGTTTCCCTCTACATCAAATACAAACTCAGCTTTAACCGGAAGATTTGGAATATTTAAGAAGTCTGCTTTTCCACTCACTACTAAAGAATTAGTTGTAGCACCTGGAACAACCTCACAATTAATAATCCTGAGCGTTTCACCCTCTTTATAAAAATTGTCTTTTAAAAAAGAGGCAAACATCCCGTCCATTGAAGAGGTCGTTATAGTACATTCCCCAGATTCATTTAAACAACTACTATAAAAAAGCTCTATATGAAAGTCTGACTTATTACCTTGAATAGATTTCTGTATCATTTGATAGGTCCCTTAATTTGTTATCAGTGTCGTGAATTTCCATTAATGTATTACTGTTATATATGATCACTATACTCGTAATTATTTTCTGAAAATAACGTCCCTGCTCTAAGCTTATTGACCCACGCTTCTTTACATGCTCTAAAGTTAAAAGTGTTGTTGTAGTATTCGGTCTCTGTGTCCTCGCCATCACCGAGTGCATAGCGCTCACTATCCCCTTGCCTCACACCATTAAAAGCCCGATTTGATATATATTTCATTCGTTCTTGCCCATAGTTTTGATCATTTCGATATTGACTATTTATATTGTCTGCTCCAGGAATAACCTTATATTCATTAAAATTAATATTGTGCGCCTCTAATTTATCGCTAATACTATCCTCCCAGCCAGGATTCAACTCCAATAAAAATTCAGGCCTTTTTTTATAATTATTGAAAAGCTTAAAAAAGTCTTCTTCAGTTTCAATATAGAGTTGATTTTCTCGACCAAAACTAAATGTGTATTCGTCGGGAATTACTACATATATTGGCAAATCAATTTCACTGACACCGGGCCTTCCCGTTTCATCATTATGATGAATAAATTTCCTAAGCATATAGTCATGATATGCATTATCTACTTGTTGGATATCCTGATCAACTGGTGCAGCACCATCAATATTATCTATTCCATTAATAGCTTTGGAAATTTTAATTAAATTAGCAGATACATTCCCTACCTCTGGATCTTCAAAGTTGGAAAATGTATTGATATTGCTGATATCATATATCATCCCGGCCCCAGGGACACACCGTGCAAACCTCAGTAAGTATTCTCTCCCCCCCAATTGATGCGAATAATGCTTTAAATAGTCGTCTTCTATATTTGTCCAAATTCCAAACAAATCATAATCTGCTACAACCGCTTTTAAGTGTTCATTTCCAACATTGTTATTACCATTATTAAAGCTATCCGGATCAAGAGATATAACTGATTTCTGCTGGTCAAAATTATTGTTAAATTGTGGATTGGTTAAAACGTTCAGTTCTTTAGGCTTTTTCAAAACACTCTCTGCATAAAACACCTTATACATCGCTTTTGGATTATCATGATCTTTATCTACAGTAGATAAGTAATAGACATAATTTATTATTTCGGTTATTGATTTATCAACTTTCCCCTTGCCTGGTGTATTGACTAATGTCGCTTTAACTGCAATTGTTTTTTTATCGGGCTCATGCTCAGTTTTCTTCAAACTTTCGGGGGTACAGTCTTCTGTCCTTGAGATAATATTGTCTGCCAGTAACTCTTTGATTCTTGCCCATGAAATATAGAGCTCTGTGGTTCCGGCACCACAATCCGCTGAATTTTCCAACAATTTTTTTTGCTTTTTATATCCACCCTGGCTAAAAGAGAGTTTACTGAACTTAGGGTTTGCCGCTACAAACTCCTTCATTGGCCCAAAATTGCACGATTTTGCTTTAATATGATACCCTTTGGTTTCATATAATGCCTTATTAAGCGAGATATTATCTCCACTTACGCAACGAATCATAATTATTGAATGATAATAATTTGCTGCTTTTTTAATCATTTGTGCATTTGAATAGGTAATACCTGCTCTTCTTCGGGCTGTAGCATTCTTTAACATTGTATCACATCTCTTTCTATAAGTTTTTATACAGGAACATTCGTTCCCTTTTATGAATTAGGATAATACGATAAATAAAAACGAATTGCTATACATATGTTTTTATTCAGTTATTTTTAGGTAAGCAACACCCAATAGCGACACACAAGAGTCCATCATCGATATTCACATATATTCTCAAAGGCAATACCTATTGTAGCCCTAATGATATCACCCTTGTACTAAAGGCCAATATAACGCAACAAATAAAACAGTAATGTATAAATGGTAATTACACAGCCATTACAGAAGTACCTGTTTGGCCGTTCAACTAATTTGAAAAACAAAGAATGATCATTTCAAAATAAGCTACAACAACTACTACTTGAGGTAAGCTATTTCTTACGTTCTCGCACTCCACGAAAAAACTCTTGAATAAGATAGAGTGCTTCATTTTCAAGAACACCGCCATGCACATCAACAACTCTATTGATTGGGTTACCGGATAGAATATCCATGGTAGAACCACAAGCACCTAGACGTTTATCAGGTGCCGCGTATATGACTTTGGCAATACGAGAATTAAGAATCGCCCCTGCACACATTGGGCACGGTTCAAGAGTAACATAGAGCTCACAGCCTTCCAGACGCCAATTATCTACAGCATCACAGGCAGAACCAATGGCAATGATCTCAGCATGTGCCGTTGGGTCTTTAAGTCCCTCCACCCCATTATGACCACGGCCAATAATCTGCCCATCTTTAACGATGACACAGCCAATAGGTACTTCTTTTTTATCTCCAGCCATCTCGGCTTCACGGAGTGCTTGTTGCATGTAGAAATTTTCATCGCGTAGGAGCATAACCAAAACTTTTGTTGAGAATTTTATTGAGCACTACCGTAAACAGCGTAGTGAATATCAGAGAGATGAGTGGGTTCCATGGCCATGAGAAACTCATAATAACGGGTTCAGAAATACCAAGCCATGGTACCTTTGAAAAGAGTAAGAGACTTGCCATACCGAGAAATACACCCGGTAGAATAGCATTCTGCTGTAACTTTTTAAAATAGAAGGCAAAGATAAAGAGCCCCAGAAGTGGCCCCGTGAAGAGTGAGGTAAAAAAGAGTGCCTTGCTCAGTATCGATTTCTCTCCTGCAGCACAAATAAACGCAGCTCCAATACCAACAATACCCCATACCACAACCCAGTTTTTTGCATTCTTAAAGGAGGTCCCTTCAGTGTCGCTTTTTTTAGCAACAATAAAATCGACAACCGTCGTATTTGAAAGCGCAGTAATTGCAGAGTCAAGAGAACTCATTGCCGCAGCAAAAATGGCTGCAACCATCAATCCCTTCAGACCAGGATGAAGCTCACTCAAAATATAGTGCGGGAATATTTCATTCAGTGCCATGCCTTCTGGCAATGCACCACCAAATTCTTTCGTATAAAACACATACAGCCCTGCTCCAATAACAAAGAAGAGCACGCCTACTGCAAGACCCAGTACAGCTGAGGTGATAGAAGCATAGTTCGCTTCCTTAGTTGATTTACACGAGAGGTACCGCTGTACAAACTGTTGGTCACATCCGCGAATAGCAACTTCAAAAATGAGATAGATAATGCCGGCATTCCAAAAGGTGCGTGCATTTTGAACATCAAGAGAAAAATCAAACACCTTCGTTTTACCTGCATCCGAAGCGAGAGAGAGCATGGTTGAGAGTCCGCCAATTTTATCGGCTAAGAGATAGACGATAAGAAGCCCCCCGCCAAACAGTACGACAAACTGTAAGACATCGGTCCATATAACTGCTTTGATACCACCATAGTAAGTGTACACAATTCCAAGAATTGCACAGAGAGTAATCGCCCACCCGACATGAATACCGAGAATTGAAGAAAGAACCAGTGACGGAACATACAGCAATAAACCCGTTCTGAGGAGCAGGTGAATTGAGTAAAGCGTAGAGGCAAGAAGGCGTACCGGGCGTGAGAACTCTATTTCGAGTATCTCGTAAGCAGATGACGCATTGTACTGCCGTATCTTAGGAATAAAGACAAAACCAACTATAGCTATACCAAGAAACACCCCAACATTACACATGAGGTAGGTCATGTTGGTGCCATAGACATCTGCAGGGTTACCTAAAAAAGTAGTTGCACTGACTGATGTAGCAATGAGAGAGATGCCAACACTGAGCCATGGCATAGAGCCACCACCAAACATAAAGTCAGAGAATTTTTTATTAGACTTTGAAAAGTAAAAACCGAGAAGTGCGGTAATACCAAGGTACCCAAGAAGAACAACCCAATCGAGCGCCTCCATTAATTATACCCTACCGCTTGATTACGACCAGAATCTTTTGCTTTATAGAGGGCTATATCTGCTTTACCCACTACCTCTTTTGCATTATTAGAATGCTCAGGGAAAAGTGCATACCCAATACTACAAGTACATTTTAATGGTTTATCTTTCATAATATTAAAATCAGTCCCTGCAATAGAGGCACGAATACGCTCTGCAGTCTCACTGACCACTGATTCATCCGCATCAATCAGCATTATTATAAATTCTTCGCCACCATACCGGGCAACAATATCGACTTCACCTCGTACTTCACGGGCAATGATTTTTGAAGTCTCTTTCAGAACGATATCACCAATGGGATGCCCATAGGTATCATTAACCTTTTTAAAGTGGTCGAGGTCGATCATCATGATAGCAAAAGATGAGTTCATCCGACTCACTCGAAGACTCTCGATTCGAAGCTTCTCTTGGAAGGTTTTGTGATTAATTAACCCGGTTAATCCATCTTTTGATGCCTGCTCGTGTTTCTCTTCATAGGCTCGAGCCCGCGCAAGAGCAAAGCCCGCAACTCCAGCCAAACTCGAAAGGAGACTGATATGGTGATCTGAATATTGTGGAATACGAGTACTCTCAATACAAATAACCAGTTCAACACTCTCATCAATACTTACCGGTACCGCAAGGAGTGATTTAAAACTGTTGTTGGGTTGTTCGTCACGTGAAATACGGTAAATGGTTTCGTTGGCCCGTATAGTTCGAGGAATAATTCGATTCTTATGAAAGGCAACCTGAAGAAGCCCTTTATCGGTCATGCTGAAATTCATATTTTGAAAATACTCAGCATCAAGACCAAAACTCTTAACCACTTGTCCCTTATTTTTGTTAGTCTCATCTACTGCGAGAATTAAAATACGGTCAAAGGGTAATGAGTTTTTAATGTACGACTCGATGTTATCGAAGATATCAAGTACCGACATCTTTGCAAAAAACTTCTCTTGATAGTAATAGAGAAAGGCAAGTTGCTCTTTTTGATAAATATGCTCTGAATTCATGTAAGAGGTATAGACATATTGCCCGAGAACTGTTGCAAATTGAGTAAGGGCATGTATGGTGTCTTCTCCAAAGGCTTGAGCTTCTCGTGAATCAATCACTACCGCTCCATTTTTCTTCCCTTGTACCATCACTGGTACGCCAGCGATAGAGCGAATTTGTTCCTCTTCATCATAATAGAAAAGGGTCTTTGAACTATGGAGATCCCCTTCGAGTATCCGCTCCACATCATCTTTAATTAAAAGCCCTGTAAGCCCCTGATTGGGTTGTATAATCACATCGGGTATAATATTCGATGAGTCAGAGTGATGTACTCTGAGAGCTATAGTCTGCTTTTTGGGACCCGGAAAAAATATCAATATAGATTTTGAAGCAGGAATCATCCATTTAAGCATCATAATGGCAGCATAAAGAGTGGTATCAATCTCTTTCTCTACTTCCATCCACAATTTTTTCTTGAGGTTCTTACCAACACCCTCTTCGATCTTAGAGTCCTTCTCTTTAACCGCATCTGTTTTAAAGGTGTTTTCTTTTACGTGAAGATCTTCATCACCCTCTGATTCAGACGGCTGTGTGGGAGCACTCTCTTTTTTTACAACAGGAACTTTCTGAGTCAACCGACTAATGACCGGTTTATAATTTAAGATAGCGAGTACAAGGGCCACAACTGCTACAGGGATTGCATAGATAAATTCATCTTTACCCGAAACTATTGAGAGAAGAGATAGGCCACCTAAAAAACCGGCAATGAAAAAGAATACGTTACTAACCAAAAGAGTCCTGGGTATACTGTGTGAGAAACTGAAACTGTGACATTATTATATAAAGGACAATATAGCTATTTTCCACGAGAGAATTAAAGAATCTCGTGCTACTTTTTAGTTCCGACTCTCTTTTATACTTTCACCGACCGCACAAAAAGTGTTATGGAAAGAATCCCGAAAATGACATTACCGATCCACGCAGCTGCAACAGGTGCAATAGCTCCCTGTTCTCCCAAAATGAGCCCTGCCTTTATGGTTACGTAATAGAGCACGACAATCAACAGGCCAATAGCAAACTTAAAGGCTATTCCTGCTTTTCGAGTCCGGTGGGTCAAGGAGAGAGCCATTAATGCAACAAAAAAGTTCATGAACGGACCTGAAAGCTTAAAGTGTAGTTGAGTCTCAAAACGCTTGGTCGATTCCCCTACCCGCTTCAAGGTCGCTATTCTTTTTTTAAGCTGAGACATATCCATCTCTTCGTGGCTAAACCGTTGGTTGATAAAATCCGTTGGTTTCTCATCAATAATTGCACTGAGCGAAAAGGTTTTGAACTCAGTATGTTCAACAGTATCTTGTAAAAAGAGGCGACGAGTACCATTTTTAAGCACCCAATATTTACCACTCCATACCATCTTTTCCGCATCAAACCTATCATAGATTTTTCCGTGCCGAAACCGACAAATCACAGGAGCTTTACCAACTTCATCTTTGGCTGAGTACTTTTTAAAGCTAATGGTAAGGGTTTTGCCCCCAATATACACAAGCTCTTTTTTTGTCATCTCTCGTTTAACTTTTTTTACACCAGTTTGAGCGATCTCAAGCCGTTTATGATTGGCATTAGGCAATATGGTCTCTTGAATATAAAACATTCCCCCTGTAATTATTGCCGCCAGTACCATAATTGGGACCAATGCGCGAAAGGTAGAAATACCTGAAAACTGAATAGGAGTGAGTTCAAAATGCTTTGCCATCCCCCCAACAGATGCGACAACAGCCAGCATTACCACAACAGGCATGACTAAGTGCATAATCTGAGGTGTATAATAAATGTAATATTCTAAAATCTCTGCTGGTGAGTGATTATCATTGAGCCACATTTTAATCTGCCCAACAAAATCCATGACGAGTGCCACGACAAGGGTACAGACAAGGAGCAAAAAGAAGACTTTTAAAAAGTTAAACGAGACATACCTAGTTATGAGGCGCATCCGCCCCCTTTGCCTTAAATAGAATAAGACGTTTAATTTTACCAAAAAGGTTGAGAATTCTGTTATTCCCCGTGAAATTATCTCGAGTTACCATCCGAGTTAAGTAGAGCCCAGTAACACCCAGTATAATATTGGGAGCCCACATGCCGAGCCACGCTGGTATAAACAACCGGTCTGCTAGTCGTTCACCACCGGTTAAACAAGTCCAGTAAAGAATAAAAAAGAAAATACTGTAGATTACTCCGGTCCCAATGCCACCACTGCGAGCCATAATCCCCAACGGACCACCAATGAGGATAAATACCACACAAGCAACGGGAATAGAAAACTTCTTATGGATCTCGACACTATATTGAGACAGACGTTCTTTTTGCCTTTTTAATCTTCTGAGCACCTTCTCAACCTTGCCTTTACGACTCTCTTCATCTTTTAGGAGCTTCCCAACCGCCTTATGAGAATAGAAGAGGGTATCCAAGGGCGGGATACTGTCGTATATCGAAACTGAAAGCATCGCCTTTTTGCTACTATCTATAGTGGTATTGAGAATCATATTTTGTGAAAGCTGTATGGTCGAATTTGAATCCATCCCTACCGACCCTAATGAATCGAGTAACAGTGAATCATGCTGTACAATTGCATTCTCTGCTAATTGCTTTACAAAATCAACTTCCTTCCACATTTTTTGGTCATTCTTAATCTTACCATATTTTCTTTCGGCCTTTTCGACCACTTTAAACATCTCTTCGACCGACATTTCTCGGTCCCCCCGATAGTTTCGTTCTTTAAGCTCAAAGTCAGAATCTACGTTTTTAACCGAAAACACCTGTTTAACGAATCCTATTCTCAGATAACTATCTTTACTTTTCCCTTGAGGGAGATGATTTTCACCATGAAAAAGATAGAGCAGGAGTGTTGCCCCCATGTCCTGATATTCGAGCATACCATATTTGGCATAGATAACTTTAGGAGAGCCTCTTCTTTGAAACTCAAATATTTTGATTCCATGAAGGGTTCCAGTTTCATTATCAATTTTGTCGATCCAGATCTGAATCCCAGGAAAATCTTTGATTAATTGACCAGAATTGATAAAAGCCTGAGGTTTTTTACGAGAAATGGATGATAATATAGCGGCATTGCGGTGGTTAGCCTCGGGGAGCACATAATTATTAAATGCCATGAGCCCAACCATAATTATAGAAGCAAGTACTAACGCCGGAAAGAGCATCTTCATAGGAGAGAGCCCAGCCCCTTTGAGGGCGACAATTTCACGATCCGCCGAGAGCCGTCCAAATGCCATAAGTGCCGCAACAAGGCATGACATCGGGATACTTAAAGCAAACATCCACGCTAAACTTAATGTAAGAATTTCTAGCACAACCGAAAGAGGTAACCCTTTGGATGCGACCGAGTCCATCAACTGCAATACGTACTGTATTCCAAGAAGAAAGGTAATGACAGCCAGAGAAAGTAAAAAGGGCTGTAATAACTCTTTTATGATGTACCGCGTAAGGAGCATATTTTGTAAATTTCCAAAAAATGAGGAAAAAAGGTAATCCAATTATAGTTTTTTCTAAATAAATCCGATAAAGATATTAGGGTTTTTTATTTTTAACCGGTACTCCAGAATCCCTTGATTTAAAAGGGGAATTAAAGTAGCCTTACAGACTATAGACTGTGGCTCTGCTTTGATTACAGCTGTTGTGAGTGATCATTTCACTTCCATGCATCTGTGCCCTAGAGTTGTGAAGATTTTGGATGTCGGTTTTTAAGAGTTGGAATATGAGAAGATACAATCATACAGATCAATCAAATGCTCAAGGTAGACCGAACGTTGTGAAACGAGCAGTCCATAGGTATATCTCAAAAGCAGTAATTATCGGCATTCCCGCACTCCTTATCGCGTGTGCAAGTACGCAAAAAGTTGATGTGGAAGAACCACTCCTTCCAGAGATTGACGTCCTACAGATGAAAGAGAATACTGAGTCTGCACTCAAGCTCTCTCAGCAGTCAAAACTCGATATCGATGTGATCAACACCCGCATATCAGAACTTGAACGACTCACTATTGATATTAACAACTCTATATTGAGCTTGCCTATTGCTCGTATGGAAGAACTCGAGAATAAGATTACCGTTCTTCAAGAAGAAATCGCACTTATTAAACGGGTGCTCGCACAGTCGGGTAAATTTGAAACATTTAATACCAAAGATAAAAAGATTTCTGCCCCTAAATATGTTGTGGAACCTCCTCCACTCGACTATAAGAAAGCAACTAAATATTACCACTCAAAAGAGTTTCTTCCTGCTATAACTCTCTTTCAAAAGGTTATAATGGACAGATCTGATGGTCCGTATGCTGACGATTCGTACTTTTGGATTGGCGAAAGTCATTACAATCTCGGAGACTATGCCAAAGCAATCGCCTCATTTAAAAAGGTGTTTGGCTATATTAACTCTGAAAAAGGCGATAATGCCCAGTTTAAGATGGCCATGTGTAATCTTAAGCTTGGAAAGAAAAAACAAGCTATTGCAGAATTTAAAAAACTAATAATCATATACCCCGAGAGCGAATTTGTACAAAAATCACGTCTAGAGCTCTCAAAAATTGGAGTAAAGTAACTGAATGATAAAAACCCTTTGTAGCGTCCTCTGCGTATCAATCTTAATTTCAGGATGTGCATCAGAAAAATCTCAGGTCAAAAACAGAACCACTCACTGTAGCGACCTTTATACTGAAGTTAAAGCCCTCTTTGATGATAAAGATTATTTTGAAGTTCAAGAGAATGTCAATGAACTCCTCAACACTTGTACGGGTACCGGTGTGATGGAACAAGCACAATTTATTCTTGCTGAGTCTTACTTTAATATGGAGAGTTGGCTCGAGGCACGCTCTGAATATGGCATCTTCGTATCACACTACCCTTCATCGCCGAGTGCAGAAGAAGCACTCTTTAAAAAGGGTCTCTCGAGCTATAATATCGATTTTGTTCCAGGGAGAGATGGGCAACAAACGAAAAACAGTTTGAATGACTTTAATGACTTTATCAGTCAGTATCCAAATTCAACCCTTATTGATTCAGCAAATACTTATACCCTGAAACTCTATGAACGTCTTGCTTCTGAGCAGATGCGTACCGCAGAACTCTACCTCACCATGGGTAAGCCTCTCGCAGCCGCTATCTATCTTAAAGATTTTTTGAATGAGTTCCCGAGTAGTAGCCGAGTAAACACGGTCCTTATTATGCTTATTGAGTGTTATACCCGTATTGAGCAGTTTAACCAAGCTGAACAATTTGTAGAGACTCTCAAAAATAATACCCTAACTGAAGATGAACAATCTCGCTATACTGCTGCTGTAGAGACCTTTACTGCTGATCGTAAAACATTTGAAGCACAAGTAACAGAAGAGCGTAAGAAAAAAGCCAAGAAAAAGGTTGAATTCTAAAGTGAGTCCCGCCCGAAAATGGAAAGGGGTCATTTTTAATTGCTGTGGTGTTTATGGCAGAGCCTATCAAAACCCCAAAACGGGGCTTTTTACAGGCAACTGCCCTAAATGCTCAAAGCCAGCTCGTATATCATGAATAACACATTACTTAAAAACATACCTCACTCTCTATTCTTCCGAGTACTCAAATTGAGTACTCTGTTTGTCTGCGCATCCACTGCACTCTATGCTGCGCCACAACCAATCACTACTGATACAATCACTGTAGCCGACACAACTGCAGAATTAGATATTCTGAGTACGCCTGGTGACTCTCTCTCCGTAGATAGCCTCATTGTCGATACCGTATCAGAAAAAAGCGCGTTCCTTGATTCTCTCCCCTATGATTCTCTCACCCAAGATTCACTCATCCAGGATTCTCTCTTTCTCGACTCAGCAGCACTAGATTCTCTTGCTCATGATTCTCTCACGGCAGAGATATCAATTCACCCAGACTCTATCCATTTAGCAGATTCGAGTCGGTTTGCAATTTTTGCACAAGTTGGAGCTCAATTTGTTGATTTTGAACAACGGAATAAATTTGCAGCTGAACTCTCGAAAACTGAGAGCTACCTCAAAGAGGCTTCTAACGCATCAATTAAACAAGAAGACCGGTTTGAAACGGTTAATTTTTCCATTCCACTCTATTTAGGTATTACTGCAAAAATCACTCACAATATATCCCTGAGCGGAGGTATTGGTTACTATGTCTACACCAATGATTTAGCGATTATCAGTCAGTCCGAGGATAAAAAAATTGTGAGCTCAGCATTTGAGTACAACCTCACCGCCACCCCACTTTTCTTAGAATACAAGCACATGATTTCGGATGGACTTTTTACCATAAGTGATGTACGCAATGTATCTATCTCCTTTCGCTGGTACTGGTTTCTCTCCGAAACCTACATAACTTCCACAAACCGTCCAATTATTGGGGCATCTGAGTATATTGATAGGCAGGGCGATGATTTCCCCTATGAATATTCATCTGAGGAGGTCAAACAGTTTCATACGACAAAGAAACTCAATAGCACCTTTAACCCTTGGGGTAATGGTGGTGGCGTCTATTTAGGATATGAATTTGCTCAATGGCGCTCAATCACTCTTGAAGGTGATATTGGTGTGAGTTTTGTATCAATTGAGAGCAATGAGCCATGGAGCACCTTACTTCCTCTCACAGAAAAGCCCACTGAAGAAGAGCAGGATATACTCAATGACGAAGAGCTTTCTGAAGAGAAGGCATCGTGGAGCTTTGGTGGTATATCATTACATGTAAAATTTGCCTACTATTTTGGAAAGATGGATGCCCAAAATACCGAGAAAAGAAAACGTATTGGGGGCTCAAATAGCGGTTTAAACAGTAATTCATCCAATTATCGTTAGCATCACCTCCATAGACGAAACCAATCAAATATTATATCTTTGAGCCATCACAATATACTGGAAAATTGAAATGGCTAGACAATTTGAAATGGACCCTGTTCTCACAGATGTTCCCCTTTTTGCACAGGGAAAAGTGCGTGATATGTTTGATCTCGGTGATGCATTCCTCATGGTTGCAACCGACAGAGTTTCTGCATTTGATGTAGTACTCCCCAATCAACTCGAAGGAAAAGGCAAGATTCTTAATCAGCTCTCTATGTACTGGTTTAAAGCCCTCCCTTTTAAAAATCACCTCATTACTGATCAAGTTGATGAAATGCCAGAAGTACTCCACAAATATAAAGACTATTTACAGGGTCGTTCTATGCTTGTGAAAAAAGCGGAACGTCTCGATATTGAATGTGTTGTTCGTGGCTATCTTGTAGGATCGGGATGGAAAGATTATCAAAACACTGGTGCTGTATGTGGGCATGAGCTCCCAGCAGATCTAAAACTTAGCTGTAAGATTGATCCTCCAATTTTTACTCCTGCCGCTAAAATTGATGATGGACACGATGAAAACATCGATTTTGAAACAATGAAGACTATTGTTACCGCTGAACAAGCTGAAGAAATGAGAACACTCTCGTTAGATATCTACTCAAAAGCTCGCGAAATTGCTGCAGAAAAAGGCATTATCCTTGCTGATACAAAATTTGAGTTTGGTATTATTGATGGCGAAATTACGCTCATAGATGAAGTACTCACTCCTGACTCATCACGCTACTGGGATGCAGCGACCTATGCTGAAGATAAAGACCAAGATAGCTATGACAAACAGGTGATCCGTAATTGGCTCAGTACACTCGATTGGGATAAAGAGTATCCAGGACCATCACTTACTGATGCGGTAATTGAGAAAAGCATGAGCAAATATTTAGAAATTTACAAACGTCTTACTGGTGAGGAGCCTGTACTATGAGTGAAAAACTTGAATTAGCATTTGAAGATGGCGTAGAGCTTCGTTATGGCGAAAACTCGCACCAAAAAGCAGTATTTTATAAAGACCCTAACAGTGATGAATCATCACTTGGTACGGCAAAACAACTTCATGGTAAAGAGCTGAGCTACAACAACATCGTCGATGCTGATGCCGCTCTTGAGATGGTACGTGAATTTGCGGGCGCTCCTGCAGTTTCAATTATCAAGCACCTTAATCCATGTGGACTTGCAACAGGAACCACTCTTGATCAAGCTTTTGAAGCGGCGTGGCAGTGTGATCCTGTCTCTGCATTTGGCTCAGTGATTGCAGTTACTCAAAAAGTTGACCTTAAAACAGCACAGCTCCTTAAAGGTCGTTTTATTGAGATCCTTCTTGCTCCAGGCTATGATGCTGACGCACTTGAATTCCTCATGAAGAAGAGTAAAGACATTCGTATTCTTGAAATTAAGGATGTGAAAAAAGCAGAGAAAACCAAAGTATATAAACACGTAATCGGTGGACTCCTTGTTCAAGATCGCGATGTCGATACTTATGATAAATGGGAATGTGTTACTGAAACTCAGTTTCCTGCCGAGATTGATGCTCTTGCTAAATTTACTTGGATTGTTACCAAACACACCAAATCAAACGCTATTGTAATGTGTCGTGAATACGCTCCAGGTTGTTTTTCAATCGCCGGCCTTGGTCCTGGCCAGCCTAATCGTATTGACTCAAATCTTCGCCTTTGCCAACCGCGTGTCCGTGACGTTATCGCAACACTTGATAAGCCAGAAGGTGTCGACTCAGCGCAATTCGAAAAAGATTTCTTTGGCACCCTCGTTATGGGTTCTGATGCGTTTTTTCCTTTTGATGACAACATCGTTGCATCAAACGATGCGGGAATAAAATACATTGTACAGCCTGGTGGCTCTATTCGTGACCCTGAAATAATCGAAACTTGTAATAAACTTGGTGTTGCCATGGTATTTACTGGCACGAGGCACTTCAGACACTAATGAGAGATCTCAAACATGAAGATAAAGAGAAAGTGTATAGTGCACTTTCTTCTTTTTTAGATAGTGCACTCAAACTCCCATTAGCGAATGCTCCTTGGGATGAACTGACTGGCTCACTCTCTGCACTTGATATTCCTCAATCTACCATTGATGTTTTCTCTTTTTGGGCATCGGGTACTCTCGAATATATACATAGTAAGACCTTTCCCTATCGCGTACTCCACGACATGGAAAAAGAATTGATCTCACCCGAAGCCTATGGATTCATGCTTGAATCCATACGTCTCGGATTTATTGAGACAACCCAAACTGAATTTCTCTTAGAAGAGATGGCGCTTAAAGAGCACCTCCCCATCTCACTTTCAGTCATCAAAAGAACCATGGTTAAAAACTGGTTTAAAACAATCCACGATTCCGGGATAAAGAAGTCACAGTAATGAAAAAAGTAACCGTAATTGGTGCAGGACTCTCAGGTTGTGAGGCCGCACTGCAACTTGCCACTCGTGGTATTAAGGTTGACCTCTACGAAATGAGACCAACCCAAAAGACTCCTGCGCACAAAACAGAAAACGTCGCTGAACTCGTCTGCTCAAATTCATTGAAAGGCCTTGGCCTTTCTGGAGCTCATGGGCTTTTTAAACATGAGCTTGAACTCCTCGGGTCCAAACTGTTGAAGGCTGCTCGAGCCGCACGGGTTAAAGCAGGCGACTCTCTCACTGTAGACCGAGATATTTTTTCTGCCGAAGTGAAGAAGATGATTGATGCTGAAGAGAACATCACTTTTATCCAGGAAGAAGTTACTGAGATTAATCCTGATGAGATCACTATTATTGCAGCAGGACCACTCTGTTCTCAAAAACTCTCAGAAAAGGTTTTTGGCCTTGTTGGTACTGACAAATTAAACTTTTTTGATGCAATAGCCCCTGTGGTTACCGTAGACTCAATTGATTTCAACCATGCCTACACCAAAAATCGTTGGGAAAAAGGGACCACCAAAGATTTTATCAACTGTCCTCTCGATAAAGAGACCTACAACGCTTTTGTTGCAGAGCTCGTTGCAGCTGATCAGGTTGAGCCAAAACCTTACGAACCCAAAGAACTATTTGAAGGTTGTCTCCCCGTAGAAGAGATCGCCCGTCGCGGTGAGCAGACACTCAACCATGGCCCTATGCGTCCAAAAGGACTCATGGATGAAAACGGACATGTCCCCTATGCAGTGCTCCAACTCAGAGCAGAAAACATGGAGGCGACCCTCTATAATATGGTCGGCTTTCAAACACGTCTTAAATGGGAAACCCAAAAACGAATTTTCCGTATGGTTCCCGCTCTTAAAAATGCTGAGTTTGCTCGGTTAGGTGTCATGCACCGCAATACCTTTATCGACTCTCCAAAAGCACTTGATTCGAGCCTTCGCGCTCATAATACCAATGTCTTTTTTGCCGGTCAAATTACTGGTGCTGAAGGCTATACTGAAGCAATTGGTACGGGGTTCTTTACCGCCCTCCAGGCATACTCTCTTGCCACCAAAGGTGAAACACTCCCCTTTCCTGAAGGGTCATGTCTCCATGCACTCGTTAAACACCTTACCTCTCCTAATGAAGACTTTCAGCCTATGAACTTTAATTTTGGCCTTCTCCCTCCCAAAGAGGGACTCAAAAAGGCACAAAAGAAAATGTTTCATGTGGACACCGCAATTGTTGCAGTTCAAAACTTTGTGTACGAGACCCTTCAAACATTATAAATAATGGTGAGTGATGCAGTGGTCTCATTATTCCATTGCTCACTCTTTTTTTACTACATTTTCACTTAAATCAATCCCTCTAAAAGGCCCTGTATGTCTCTTAAACTTGACGGTAAAGCACTCTCTAAAACAATCGAAGAAGAACTCTCGGTTCGTGTATCTGCAATTAAAGAAAAAAGTGGCAGAACACCTATTCTCGCAACAATACTCGTTGGTGCCGACCCATCATCTGCAATATATGTGGGTATGAAAGGCAAAGCATGTGCTCGCGTAGGTATGGAGTCTATTAAAGTAGAGATGAGTGAAGAGACTACCACAGAAGAACTCCTTGCCAAAATTGATGAGCTCAATGCAAATCAAGATGTACATGGTATCCTTCTCCAACATCCTGTTCCAAAACAAATTGACGAACGTCTCTGTTTTGATCGCATCTCTATACATAAAGATGTTGATGGAGTAACCTGTCTCGGTTTTGGTAACATGACCATGGGATTACCTGCCTATGGATCAGCTACTCCTCAAGGAATAATGGAAACACTTAAGCGTTTTGATATTGACCTTTCGGGTAAACATGCTGTCGTTGTTGGCCGCTCACCTATCCTTGGGAAACCAATGGCAGCTATGATGCTCAACAAACATGCTACGGTAACTATCTGTCACTCACGTACACAAAACCTCGAAGGCTTTGTCCGTCAAGCTGATGTAATTGTTGGTGCCGTTGGCGTTAAAGAGCTGATAAAATCTGACTGGATTAAAGATGGTGCGGTTGTCGTTGATGCCGGATTTCACAAAGGTGGCTTTGGTGATATAGAAATCACTGATGCACTTAAAGATCGCTGTGGAGCCTATACTCCTGTACCAGGTGGCGTTGGCCCTATGACTATTGCGACGCTGATTATGCAGACTGTTGAGGCAGCTGAGAAATCGTGTGGTATTGCGTAGCTTTCAAAAACCACTGATATGATGTGGTATGTGCGCTTCGTGTAAAAAACAAGAAAATAAAAAAGAGACTTTATGTAAAGTCTCTTTTTTTGTGTCCGTTATTATTTGGTGAATCTAAAACCCTACCTCGTGAGAGGCAGGGAAAAACAACATTCGCCAGGTTATTTTAGTCGAGTATAAACGGGTACTCTGGATTATTAAATGCTTCTTCACAAAGACTTTCAGAAGTACTCATCATTGTGTTAAACAGTGTTTCACAATTTGCAGGGATATCACCCATTGTAGAATCACTCGCATCATCATCTCCCATATACATGCTACATTCACCACTTGCTATTTCAATAAATGTTGAGATAACAGTATTGTAGCCTACCTTACATGTTTCTGGAAGCGATTGATCTATGACTGCCGCTCTAAACTCTCCATCACAGGCATCAACAAAGGCTGTAAAGTTTTCAGGGTTAAACCCTCCATCTCCATCTAACTTGGAGAACAGATTTTTACAATCTTGGGTTACAAGCCTACTACTAACTTTATCACCAAATCCATTGTCATGACCGTCTTGTTTACACATTTGTTCGTGGTCATCCCAATACATACCTTCTCCGCACTGATCGCTGTAGGTGCCTTCTTCTCTACAATACTTCTCGTATTGATCAAAATAGAATCCTTCAGGGCATTGAATAGTATTGAAATCTTCTGGTTCACAGTAATCATAGTCCTCATTCCAGCGTGTGCCTTCTGGACATTGAGGACCGCCATCACCGCCATTATCCCCACCATCATCAGCTAGGAATACCCAGTATGGATCTACATCACGAGCAAGCTTGCCGCACTCAAGTGATTTGAATTCACCCATTTTTGGCTCAAAGCTATTCATGATATCCATACACTCCTGTGGAGGTGTGCCACTATTATCACCATCAAACTGTGAACATGTTGCATTGCCAAAATACTGCGCCATACCATTCATTATACCAGTATAGAGAGTTCTACATTGTTCATTGGGTCCTTGAGGTAATGTGATTGCAACAAACTCACCAATACAATCTCTAAGAAATGACTGCATTGACGTTTCATCTTCATTTGGTCCATCCATTCTTAAATAGAGATCTGAACAATATGGTGTGAGTGAACGAACAACCATATCATTAAACGGTTTATCATCTACACGACAATGGCCACGACCAACATCAAAATACTCACCAGGCCCACACTGCTGTAGTGTGATACAACGGTTTTGTTCCCAGCTCCACATCTCATCTGTGCCACAGCCAGTAGAATAATCTTGTTGGCACTCTCCCATTTCAATATCAAACCATTCATTAGGGCCGCAATTTTGGAAAGTAACACACTCACCTTTCATATAGCTCCATGATTGATTTGGTCCACACTGTTGCATTGTCATACATGCTCCAGTTGCATCATCATAATATTGATCCCAGTTACACTGTACTGTTACACAGTTACCAGCAGCATCACGGAATCCACCATTATCACATGTTTTCGCCCATACATCTTCTTCACAAGGAGCGCCTTCATATGGTTTGAAATATCCCATTGGGCAATACCATGGATCGTCCATACACGTTCCAGTAGCGAAATCAGTATATTGACCTTCTGCACAGTTAATATTTGGTTTACAGGTTCCATCTGGAGCAACATACTCACTTGGGTCACATGCAGTGCCATAGCCAGCATAGTTATCATAGACACACTCTTCGGTATACATATCAAAGAAATATCCTTGTGGACATTCTACTGCGCACGGTACAAAGACATCACCCGTACCGTCAGCTTTAGTCCAACGCTCTTGGTGTTTCCCATTAACCGCTTCACAGCTTGGGTTTTCTTGACATTTAACCTCAATTGATTTGTTATCCGATGGAATATACATCGGGAACGTACAATTTGCCATATCAGGTGCAGCTCCAGCTTCGATAAATCTACGTACATAGATTTCGCTCTGTTGCACACCACACTCATTAAGGATTCTTTTAACGATATCCTTAACAGGTTGCATGAGATCTTTACATACCTGTGTCACATTAAAGTCACAGGTCTCTGCGTTTTCAAAATAAATTGAGTCAGCCATGATGTATGCTCTATCGTAGAGTTCACCACACCGTTCGTCTGTTTTTATGGATTCAGGTCGAGACTCTTCTGCTTGCGCATCTGCAGCAGCATCATCTTTAAGACAATACTTTTGATACATGGTTAGTGCTTCTTCGTCTTGCATAGTGCGATACCGTTCCATGTATGCATTACACTCTTCCGATTCTGCATCGTTTGTTTCAAGCGCCTCATCGAGGTTCGCCTCTTGTGCAGCCTCTTTTGCTTTATCAAACAGATCACACCCCGACAGTGTCATTCCGCTGATCAATGCAATAGAGATCATGGTTGCTAGTTGTTTTTTCATTGTGTTACTCCTGGCTTATTTGATTTGGTATTGTAAAACTCAATCAAGAAGATCTTTGTTTTGCAACTTTTCTAAATATTACCACACTTATATCAAATTGCCATAAATATTTAGATGACCGAATGGTCAGGTGACTATGATCACTATTTATCTTAATAAACGCAAATAATTTGCCACCACTACAAGCCTATAAACACTACAAACCCCACAAACTAAAGGGCTAGTGTTTGATATTCTCTTTCAAAACTCTCTAAAAATAGAGCTAAAGAAAGTGAGTATTGAAGAACAAAGGTAAGGTGAGAATATAAAATATCTTTCAATATTTTAGTGAAAAGCTCATTGAGTAAATAAGCTATGAGTGCTCTGTATTATGATAATCTGCGCTGATCTTAGAAGTACTTTCACTGGCTCGAGAGTTATAGTAACAGAAGTGTAGCGCCTATCAAATATGACCTGGAGAAGGGCAATGTCATAAGAGGGTACAAAAAAAGGCCCTCTCTAAAGAGGGCCCTTAAAATAAATGAACTATTTGTTCAACAGTATATGCTACTCTTGATCAGCACAAGTTCCGTCGGTACACATGTCAGCATATGTATCTTTATAATCTTCTTCAGTAACTTTATCGCTACATTCAGCTAACGCAGCAGCTGAACTCTCACCATCAGTAGCTGAAGAACTTACGTTCGCAACTTCTGCGGTTTTAAATAATGCTCCAGTTTCTTCAGCTTCACACCAATCTTCTATAGATTTCTTTTCAGGGTCGGGGTCAGGTGTAGTTTCTGCACAGTTCAAAAATGTAAATGCGATTCCAGCGATTAATAGTAATGAAAATAGGGATTTCATTTCTGCTCCTTTTTATTGTTTCCTATAATGTAAATAAAAAAAAGAAAGAAAATCAAAAAATTTAAGGAAATAACGCTATCCATAAAGAGTAACAAGTACCCTAAGATGATCTTGAGGTATTTGTGCATAAAAAGGGCGATTTTTACGTTCATACGCCACTTCATAGGCGCACCGTATGAGTGTAAAGTGATCAATTAATATTTTACTGACGGTAACATTATAGTCATTTAAAGTGTTGATATATGAGTCAACAAAAGTTCGTTTTAATTTCGGTATTGAAAAAGTGTTCTTTTTTAATGATTCAGCATAGTCCAAACTGCGTAAAAAGCAAGCAACATCGTATTCTCGCGGCATACAATGGTCCCGTGGGTCAATTGTGCCTGAGTGATGGTGTTTTTTGTCTGAAATCGGCTCTCCTTCAAAATCAATAATTATTGGCTGTAATGTCGCATCAACAAGGAGCTGGCCTAGGTGAAAATCACCGTGAATCACTTGAGTCTCAACTTCTCCACCTAAAAAGGGGATTTTCTCTTTTCCTGCACTCAATAAAATTGCATTTACCTGCTTAATATAGGTATCTACAGGCTGAGTATGGGTAGCAAAACTATGGTGGAGAATCAGGTGGAGATTGGCTAATTGCTCGGCTGTATTTTTAATAATCGTCCCAAGTGCTTTTTCTCCTTTTGAGCCACTGAGAGTATCCCAGAAATCCCATCCAGAAACGCCCTCCCCATAACTCAATAGCAATCCATACAGCTCCTCTCCTAAGTGAAATGCCCCTTTTAAGGGTACTATCCCCTTCTGGACTGAAAGAGCGGTATAGACCTCATACTCGCGCATGAGCCCCCCAGCAAAAGGTGACAGTTTTATAACGGTAGAATCATTCACTTTAAGGATTGGATTTGTTGAGTCTTCACTCAGGAGTTCAGCCTCAGTATAGCTCCCTACTGTTAGATGGGATACGAAATCCCCATGGGTAAAGGCCAATGTATCATTTACGAGAGGCACGATATAGACTTCTGAATACTCCTCAAAATGGCATTCATAGCGCTGAACTTGAACCATCCCACACGAGGCTACGAGGGTTTGGGTTACTCCAATCAGGGGTACCCCTTTGCTCCGATACCATCGTTGTTTCTGTAAGGCCTCATGGTTCATAAATACCAAAAAAATCTATCCTAATCACATAGAGAAAAAGTAATGATTAACGTTGATGAATAGAGCTAATTTTTTATGTTTAGTCTATAGACACCTTAAAAGATTCAGGAAACAGATATGTCCCCCAAAGCAACTCTTTTAGTTTTCGCAATACCGCTTCTCCTTTCAGCAACTCTTTTTGCCGAAAAAAACTATGCGCGACAGAATCTCGATGGTAACTCTTTTAGAAAAAAAGATATTACTGATTTTAATTTTACTGAAGCCTCGTTGAAAAAAGCAAATTTTTCTAATGCGCGTGGTGAGGATGCTAACTTTGAAAAAGCTGATCTCACTGAAAGTAATTTCAGCAGTGTCTTTTTTCTTTCTCCGAATTTTGAAAAAGCGACTCTCACGAGTACAAAATTTAAACGCGCTGATATTCAAAGTGGAAATTTTGAAGGTGCCAATTTGCAACGCGCCAACTTTACCAACGCTATACTACTCAAATCTAATTTTGAAGATGCAAACCTCAAAGGTGCCCGCTTAAACGCAGCTAAGTTTGCAGGTGAGGCAAATTTTAGAGGTGCCAATCTTGAAGGTGTTACTTTCGGAGGTACAAAAAAACTAAGAAGTGACCTGACCGAGGCTGACTTTAGAGAAGCGAATCTTACCAATGTAAATCTTTCAAACTCAACAATGACTGGTGCAAATCTCTCTGAAGCAATTATTGTCGATGCGAACCTATCATATACTAACATTATCAATGGTAACCTTGATGATATTGCTTTTAAGAATGTAAACCTTATGGGAGCAGGCCTCAGTAGAATTTCAATGGATGGTACCACCTTTACCAATGTCAACCTGAAGTTTGCCGATCTCTCACTCAATAGTTTTGATGGAACCAATTTTAGTACTACAGAACTCGAAAGTGTGAAGTTTGCTCAATGTGGCTCTTTTGAAAATATTAACCTTAAAGAGAAAAAACTGAGCAAAACTGTCTGGGACGAAACTAAAATAAGTGATGTAGTATTTTCGGGTGCTGACCTTGAAAAGAGTTCATTCTTCCAAGCCACCATATCAGAAACACAATTTGTATCGGCGCGCCTCAAAAAAGCTGTTTTTGAAGATGCAATTGTTGAGTACTGTAATTTTAAGAACTCTGACTTGTCAAAAGCACGTCTTGTGAAAGCAAAAATGGAAAAAGTAATGTTTAGTAATGCCAACTTAACCAGTGTTAACTTTGCAGGTGCATCAATCTATAAAGCTTCGTTTACCAATGCCAACCTTTCACGTGCAACATTTGATAACGCAACGCACATTCAACAGTGTAACTTCTCTGGTGCTGATCTAACACGTACTAAAGGTATTGAAGATGCGCAATTTACTGAATGCCTCTATGACGCAAACACGAAATTTCCTTCAGGATTTAATCCTAAAAAGCATGGTTTTGTAAAAAGAAATTAGGGCTCTTTAGCCCTTAGCTTTACGACTTTTCTCTTTGATTGTCAGATAGATATAGGGGATAAACGTAAGTAAACCAAAAAATATCATTCCAAAGCTCAAAAGGGGTGATATTTCATTAGACTCCTCAACTACTTTCGTGGTATCTACTGTATCAGCAAAAAGTGTCAGTGTTGTGAGTAGGATTGTGAGAATGAGTTTCATATTATACCAGTTTTGCTACTTTTGACCAAATGTAATAAAACAAGTGGTAACGACAACGCATGGATTCAATTCTTGAATATCTAACACATGTCCCTCACAAAAGAATCACTCGGGCCGTTGAAGAACTTATGCCTGCCCTTGAACAAAGAATCGCTATTGGCGATGGACCAAGCTGGAAACAAGCCTACGAAGCACTCCCCCCTATCGGCAAAGGCTCATTTACTATTGCTGGCGGTGCATTTTCAGTAGGTCATGAAACGGTAATCGATGATGCTCAACGCACTGCGCTTATGGAGAGCCTCACCCAACTTATTCCCTGGCGCAAAGGGCCCTTTAACTTCTTTGGTACCCACATTGAAACAGAGTGGCGCTCGGACCTTAAATGGAATAGACTGAAAGACCACATACAAAACCTCAACCAAAAAATAGTACTCGATGTCGGCTGCAATAATGGTTATTATATGTACCGCATGCTTGAACAAGAGCCCAAGTTAGTTATTGGCATTGATCCTTCTGTGATCTGTTATTACCAATTCATAACGGCAAAACGCTATATTACTGCCCCAGCTCTTCACTACCTCCCCTGTAGACTTGAACAGTTAGATGGATTTAAAGGGTGTTTTGACACGATTTTCACCATGGGTATTATGTATCACAGAAAATCCCCTTTGGAATACCTAAAACAGACTCATGACCTATTGAAAGTGGGTGGTGAAGCGGTGATTGAGACCATTACCATTCCAGGTGATGAATTTTATTCACTCTGCCCTGAAGACCGCTATGCACAGATGCGTAATGTCTATTTTTTACCCACAGTACCGTTACTAGTGAGCTGGATAAAAAAATGTGGCTTTGTTGATATCACAGTTGTTGATACGAGTCCTACAACCTTTGAGGAACAGAAAAATTCGCCTTGGGTGGAAGGAAAGTCATTAGAAGATTTTCTTGACCCTAACGACCCCACTCGTACTATTGAAGGCTACCCTGCCCCCAATCGCACTACTATAGTCGCCCATAGACGACCTAAGCAAAAATTTAGTTACTAATTTTAGATACTGATACTAGCCACGAAGGGTAGCAAGAAGTTCTTTCAACTTATTTTTCAGTAATGGATGAGTACTTTTTTGTTCAAACTCAAGTTGAGTTTGCATAGGAGATTCAGTGCCGTAGGTCATCGACTTGAGCATTTCTTCAAGTTTCGATTTCTTAGTCTGATTTAAGATGTTTCTTATTTCGTCATCATCAAGATTACGGGTATACACTAAAAACTTAATATATTGTACCAGTTGAAAGTCTTGAATGGCATAGGTTCTATTCCCTGCTCTATTCCGAGGAGGATTGAGTTGAGGAAATTTTTCTTCCCAATACCTTACTGTAGAAGCCTCGAGTCCCGAAACGCTACACACTTCCGAAATGGAGTAATACTTTTTAATATCGCGTTCACCACCATATTTAATTGCCATTAAATCCCCTCTGCTTTTAGCTCCCGACGCATCAAATCTTTGATTGCCTCTTTGGGATCTTTTCCATTGTAGAGTATTTCATAAACTGCATTTGATATGGGCATATCAATATCATACTTCTTCGACATTTGCCAAGTACTGAGAGTAGCCGGTACTCCTTCAGCGACCATGGTCATTTCACTGAGTATGTCATCGATACTTTTGCCAAGCCCGATATGTTCACCAACATGTCGGTTTCTTGAATGAGAACTCGTACAGGTAGTAATGAGGTCTCCCATTCCAGCAAGGCCAGAAAATGTTCTGAGTTGACCACCCATACGCTCACCTAAACGGCTAATTTCTGCAAGGCCTCTTGTAATAAGAGCCCCTTTGGGATTATCCCCAAAACCCATTCCATCTAAAATTCCAGTGGCAATGGCAATAACATTTTTGAGTGATCCACAGAGCTCTACCCCCATAACATCATCTGATTGATAGACTCTAAAATATTCATTAGAAAATGCTTTTTGTAAGATCTCTGCCTGAGTAAGGTACTGCCCCGCAATAACTACAGCTGTAGGCATATGGCGTGCAACCTCTTCGGCGTGAGAAGGTCCAGAAAGAACCAATACATTTTCTGGTGTTGCTTTATCAATTTGAGAGATAATGATCTCACTCACTCTCATAAATGACTCTTTCTCTATCCCTTTTATAAGTGAGAGATACAGAGTGTGGGCTGGTATTGTACAGCCATTTACTTGAGCCGCAACTGATCGGACATGAATAGAAGGCACTGCAAATACAATGGTATCGGTCCCCGCAATCATCTCTTGTAAGTCTGTCGAGATAATACAACTATCAGGAATTTTAATCCCTGGAAGGCGTACTACATGTTCTCTCTTTTCAGTCAACTCCGCAGCTTCTTCTGCAGAGTATGTCCAAAATCGTACTTCGTGACCGTTTTCTGAGAGGAGCTTACCTATTGTGAGGCCCCAACTACCAGTACCTAATACGGTAAATATCATTCTTCTTCCTTAGCTTTTCCAAATCTATTTTCAGTACCATTGATAAGGCGCTGAATATTCGCTTTATGTTTAATAGTAACAAATGCTGCTATGATCCAGCCAAGAATCATAGTTTCTAGAGCAATATCTCGCCCTGGAGTGATAAAAGAAACGGTAAGTCCAGCGGCCAATACAATTGAAGCAACAATGGATGCCAATGAAACATAACGCGTCACATAAGTGATTACAGCCCATGTTGCAAAAGCAACTAATGCTTCTTGGTGCGCTAAAAACATAAAGACTCCAAGTGCTGTCAGTACCCCCTTGCCCCCTTTGAATTTAGCAAAGCAGGTAAATGAGTGACCAAGTACCGCAACAAGACCTGCTGCAATGGGAAGCCAACCAATTTCTGGTGCTAATAAGGTTGCAATAAAAGGAGCAATAATACCTTTTCCAAGGTCTAATATTACTACAGGAAGTGCAGGCTTCCACCCTAACACTCTATATGTATTAGTGAGCCCTGCATTTTTGGATCCATGTTCACGGATATCTATTCCTGCAAAATATTTTGCCGACCAAACAGCTGATGGGATTGACCCAAGGACATATGCGATAAGTATACTAGCGGTAATTTCCAAGATCTTCGTCCGTCCTTAAGTCAAGTGCTTCGTCAAAATTTAATCGAAGGGGTGCACCTATCATATTAAACCTTTTATGGAGTCTTCGTAAAAAATAACGTTTCCAACTCTCATCGACAAGGTCTGGATGGTTAGATTCTATAGTAACTACAGGAGGATTCACCATAATTTGGCAGACCCGAGTCATAGTAATGATTTTAGAAACACGCGCTGGATGAGGATTATCACGAACAGCACTTTCAAACTCTTTGATCAGTGCATCTCTACCCAGTACTTTATAACAGTTCTCATAGACCTGATCAATGGTTTCCATGAGTTTACCAACACGTAGACCTTCAAGGGCTGACATAGCAATAATCGGTAAATATTTTAGGCTTGCATCTCTGTGATAGAGCTCTTTTTTAAAGGTATCTAATGTATTGGACTCTTTCTCATAAAGATCCCATTTATTGATAACAAGAATAATACCTTTTGCCGAGTGTTTAATCTGGTCAATGATTCTGTAATCTTGTATTCCAAGCCCTCGATTAACATCAAACATAAGAACAACGACGTCAGATCTCTTAATAGATTGAAGAGAGCGCATATTTGAAAAGTATTCAACCTCTTCTGAAACGCGAGCTTTTTTTCTTAACCCTGCAGTATCGGTAATGAGATAGTTCTTGCCATCAATTTTAAGGTGGCAATCGATTGAATCACGAGTAGTACCAGCAACACTAGAGGTAATCATACGCTCTTCTCTTAAAAGTCTATTAAGAAGAGTAGATTTACCGGCATTGGGTCTACCTAAAATCGCGATTTTCGTAATCTGCTCTTCACTTTCTTTAATCACTTTTCTAGGAATTTTTTCAATTGCTATTGTAAGAAAAGAGTTAAATGCATATCCCGTTAGTGCAGAAATTGAGTATGGTTCACCAAACCCAAGTTTGTAAAAGCTCTGTACTTCCATACGATCTTCAAGTTCTTCATTTTTATTACAGACAAGGAGTACTTGTTTTTGGTTCTTGTGAATGAGGTCAGCGAAGAGTTGATCTTGTTTTGTGACACCGACACGACCGTCCACAACAAATATTACAAGATCTGCAGAAGTAACTGCAGTGATAATTTGCTCTCTGACAGAGTCTGCCATCTCGTCAATACTATCATCTGTGATAAAACCACCAGTATCAACCAAATTAAAGGGAACCTGGTTCCAGGTTGCTACTTGATAATGTCGATCTCGGGTTACCCCTTCACGGTCAGACACAACAGCAGCACGTCGACCAACAATGCGATTAAATATAGATGACTTACCAACGTTGGGGCGACCAACAATTGCAATGGTAGGATAATGTTTCATGGTGTTGAATTAATTACAGGGCAGCGACCTCAGTAAAGCTCTCTTCGATACATTTCTCGAGCTCTTTACTCCGGGTGTCAGCTTCGGACATATTCATTTCGGTAGATCCGATTTTTTCAATCTCGTAAGCAATTTTAGCTGCTTCTACAAATCGAAGATTCGCCAAGGCACCTTTCATAGAATGTGAATGCTCTCGTACCGCTGAATAATCAGCCTGTACAATTGCATCATTGAGTAGTGGGATAGATTCCCCAATAAATTCTTTAAGATCTTGTACAAAATCGACAAAATCTTCCATTTCGAGACCCAATTCTTCTAATGCCTGATCTACTGCTACGAGCTGACCCATTATTATTCCTTTTGAATTGTATTATACCAAATGTATAAATTTTCTATTTCATTATACTCTATTATAATAATTATCCCATTAATAATGCCAGTTATTCCTGCTTTTTTTCACTCTTTTTTGCCACGACAAGCCCAATAAGAAGCACCCCAAAAAGAACCCAACTGACCCCATTAAGATAATATACTGCCTCACTGGCACTCTCTTCAAGTTTTCGAGCAAAGAGCTGACATGTCGTGATAATGATAACCACCAAAAAGAGCACTTGTCTAATTTTGGATATGCCTTTTAATTGGGGAAGTATACGCATAAAGCCTCTTAGATATAAGTTGATACCATAAGTGCACCCATAATAAGAACACTTATTGCTGCATTTGCTTTAAAAAAAGCACTATTGAGTGAGTCGAGTGATCGCCCCGCTTTACCCACATGAAGGTAGAGGAGGATGAAGCCCGTAACTCCACAAGTAACTCCCCAATAGACATTCGGAAGTCTTAAAAAATAGAGATACATCATGAGAGAAAACATGACCAAATGGAGGAACTTTGCAAAAATAAGCGCCCCTTGAGCCCCAAAAAAAGTAACCGCTGAATGCAGCCCCAATGTGGTATCAGCTTCTTCATCTTGAGTGGCATAAATAATGTCAAATCCCGAAATCCAAAATGTAAGAATGAGCCCAAGTATTATTGGAAAAAGAGCAATCTCACCTCGTACTCCAATCCACACCCCCAAGGGTGAAAGACCAATCGCAAGACCTAAAAATATGTGACAGAGCCAACTAAACCTCTTCCAAAAAGAGTAAGAGAGTAGAAAAACGAGTAAGGGGGCAGAAAACATTAGCGCCATCTTGTTGAGCATACCGGCACTGACCATAAAAACAATACAATTGAGCACAATAAAAACTGTAGCTTGTATGGGAGAGATAAGGCCTGCAGGTATATGCCTCTCCGCAGTGCGTGGATTTTTTGCATCAAATCGAGCATCAATCAAACGGTTGAATGCCATTGCAGCATTTCGTGCAGTAACCATGCAAACGAGAACCCATATGAGAAGCCATGGATCAAGGACACCCTCCGTCGCTATTACGAACGTCCCTAATGCAAAAGGGAGCGCAAAGATGGTGTGAGAAAATTTAACGAGTTCTAAATACTGAAGAAGTTTTGCCATTATTACTCACTCCCCCATGCCGGAAAAACCGTATGGGGGAGTTCTAGAAGGTCGAGTACTTTTGCAACAACCGTATCAACAACTTCTTCTATTGACTCAGGATGAAAATAGAAATGAGGACTGGTTGGAGCAATAATTCCCCCTGCTGTCATAATTTTTTTCATATTATCAAGATGAATGGTATTAAAGGGCATCTCACGTGGGCACACTATCAGTGGCTTACGCTCTTTTAAACAGACATCAGCAGCACGCACCAACAAGTTATTTGAAGTACCCCCGGCAATGTTACCAATAGTCCCCACCGAACACGGAAGAATTACCATTGCCGCAATATTTGCAGTACCGCTGGCAGGCGCAGAAAACATGTTATCAATAGCATGCTCTTTGAGCCCCTGCTCTTTAATCCACCGCTCTTTCTCAAAATCTATAACTTTGGCACCGTTTGAGGATATAACGAGCTCTACAGAGTGATTTAAACTCATCAGATGGTAGATCAACCGACGAGCGTAGATAGCGCCACTTGCGCCAGTTATACCGACTAAAATTGTTCCATTATCTCTCATTGCTTCCCTTTTGAAGATAGACAATATGTGCTATGCCGCCATCACAGGGTACTACACTCTTCACAATAAAACCATGGGCCTGACACTGCTTTGTATATTCTTCGACTGTAACAAATGCATGAATAGAGTTTACCAAATATTTATATGCAGGAGCATCCTTTTTGAACAACAATGATGGCAGTGGTAGCACCACAGGAGCCACATAACGATAAAACACCTTTGGAAAGCAGTGTGACGGCTTAAAAAACTCAAGAGTTAAGAATTCACCTTCATCTTTTAATACCCGATGGATTTCGGTTAACCCTAGAGAGAGGTCATCAAGGTTCCTCATCCCAAATCCATTGAGCACCAAGTCAAACATACCCGATTTTAGCGGTAAATTAAGAGCGTCGAGCTGAACAGCTCTCGACTGCTCCTTTTTTTGAGCATGAGAGAGCATGTTAAATGAAAAATCTCCCAAAACCCGAGCGCCAATTTCAATATGCTCGGAGCACTTTTCCATAAAATCACCGGTACCACCACAAAGGTCAAGAACCGTAAGAGGAGTATCTGCCTTGATCAGCCGGACAGCTTTTTTTCTCCATCGCACGTCACGACCCGCTGTAAGAATTCTATTCATTACATCGTAGTAGGTTGATATCCCGTCAAACATATTTTTGACTACTGGACTCATATAGATCTATTCCTCATTATCTGCACACTTCATTTTGAAAAGTATTGTGGATAAAAACTCTCTCCACCTCTCTATTTATGGTAAGAAGATAAAAAAATTAAATATTTCACACATTAATTATAATTTTTATTGACATAAATCATCAATAACTTATAATTGCTTTCGCTAACGGCCTTGTAGCTCAGTCGGTAGAGCAGAGGACTGAAAATCCTCGTGTCAGCAGTTCAATTCTGCTCGAGGCCATTACAAACAAAAAAAGCTCATCCATCAGGATGGGCTTTTTTTGTTTGTACAGGTTTTGCGTATAAGCAGAGATGCTGTGCAGTTCATATAATCGCGAGCAAGCGAGCGGTTATCACTCGACGTCCAGTCGAGCCCGGAGGGTGAGAACGTTACAGATTGTAACGTTCGAATAATTCTGCTCATGTGGTGTACAGTGTACCCCAAAAGATATACTAGCCTTACTATTTCTGAAGTCCCCATGTAGTCCATTTCTATTCTATAATTTTTTCTCTAGTATTAACTCCCGGGGCTGCCTGCCCCAGCTGGTCGCATGTAAACATGCTGCTCGCTCAAGCAGCCTGAGACCCCGACTTAAGAATACGCCCAAGCGCGTACTCTTAAGAATCTCGCGCTTCTCTTGCAGAGAGCCGCATCACATGGGCTTGTACATCTGGCTCAGGTTACGCTGTACTGTACTTTTTATTATCAAATGTTGTTGGAAAAGTATATTGATATTAATAGAGTAATTGCACCAGGAGGCGCTTAAACCTTACATTTCGTGTTTGATGAGATTCGTACATCTTCCAATGGTACTGTTTGGGATACTGCGCTAACGTGATGCGTAATCTGCACTTCGTGCATTGGAGGTGTTCGGAAGCAGGATTTTGATTTTCTACATAATTAACAGTATCGTGCTCAATCCACCATACTTCTTGTTTAATTCAGTACGGTATTTCTGGGCTCAAACTCTGTAATTACTGTAGTAACTGCTACAGTGTCCCCCAGCCCTAAATAATTATGAAGCATAAGAGTCCAATCATAGGTTTGGCCAGCGCAAGTTGAATCTGGAGTAAATACTACCTTATAGACTGTGCTCAAATTTTCATGTGAATACCACGTATCCATCATAGCAGACCCATCAGTATACCCCGGCACCATCCCTGATGGCTTCCGCAATCTATCGACAATAACTTCAGCACAAGGTGGAAGATTTTCTGTAACTAAACGAGCACTATCGTTTTCAAAATGAGAAACTTGCACATTGTAAAATAATATATACCCTTCATTAACGGTATCAAGTGCCTGGAGTAATAACTCCCTCTGAATAAACTGGGGTGCATTACTTTGATAAAAATTATTACTTTGAGTTGGGTCAATAGCAACTACCATTGTATCACTGTAGACCGTATCTCTTTTACCACCATATTTATGTATAATAGTATCATTTACAAATACGGTATCACTCCTTTCTAACTTATTTACAAAAACAGTATCAATGGTATGAGTAAATGACTGTCCGATATATATTTTCCCCAAATTTTGACAATAAACTAGAGCAACTTCCTCATCTAATACACCTCTTTTATAGGGTACATATTCATTCGTTGCACAAGGTGATCCTTTATAATACTCATAGAGATACCCATACATTGTATCTGTAATTGATAGAGAAGGTCTTTGTGTTGTTTCTATTAACTCTTTAGTAGATTCCCCATCCACATACCACATAAAGAGAGTTGAGTCTACTAAATACGCTGTCGAATCCTCAGTATAAGTATAGGTTATTTTTAATGTATCAAGCTCCACATGGGCATTACTCATCTCTTCATTAGTGAGACACCCATTGAACAACACAGCCAAAAAGATTAAAATAAAATAACGCATCATAATCTATGCCCTCAAAATAAGTAAAGAAATAATGTAGTTAAAACTAACTCAGTGCGATCAATTCAAAGGAATTCAATCGAATACAACTACCGATGTTCCGAATCACCAATATACACTGGCTCGTCTTCTATCACCTGCATGCTCTTCCATTTACCACCAAAGTACCGAATGGTATATACGATTGAGAGGGAGAAAACAAAGAAGGTGAGTAACCCCCACATAGCATAGATAGTGCCATCAAGATATTTAATAATAATGATGGATGGAATGATCATTACCACGACTGTAAAAAGGCCGAGGTATTTCATGACAAAATGGGTATCCCCTGCCCCTTTTATAGCCGACGAAAACATGAGCTGTACACAGTCACCCACTGCATATATCGCGACAAAGAGGAGGAGCTCAGTTGCAAGTTCTGCTATGGGGGCAAACTCGGCGGGATCCGCGCGGAGGCCAAAGAGGCCTACGAGTGGCCCTGGAAAAGTCACGTATATAAATGAAAGCGTAAGAGCCATCATAAGGCCCAACTGAATACCTGAATAAGTGGAAATTTCGGCCTTCTCAATCTGTTTCGCACCGATATACTGACCCACTTTAATGCTCACGGAAATGGCCATACTGTGAATGATAATAAAGCCAAAGATATCGATCTGGAACGCGATATTTGATGCGGCCTGAATTTCTTTTCCGAGAAAGCCGATCATGATCATAAAGACGGTAAAGCCTGCAATCTCGATGAACATGTGTACACCGCTTGGAAGTCCATAGCGTATCAGTCGGCCGAACAGGTCTGTATCAAATCTCCATCCTGAGAGCGTGTTAAATGCCTCATTGTTTCTCTTTCTAAATACAAGCCATGCAAAGAGTACCAGAGCGAGGAGTTGTGATATTACTGTGGCTATTCCTGCTCCAAAGAGCCCCAACTCGGGAATGGGTCCCCAGCCAAAAACCAACAAATAATCAAGGGGGGTGTTTATACAGAGCATGTAGATATTAACCCACATGACTGGCTTGGTAATGCCGCGGCCCGAATAGAACCCGCCAAATACTGCCATTGCCACCATAGGAAACACACCAAGGCAGAGCACCTGAAAATAGGTTATCTCTAATTTGATTACTTCTGGTGCGTGATCAAATGAGTTGAATACCATTGGAGCGAGAGGTATGAGAAAAAGCATGAGAAAGCCGCCGATAACCGAGAGGTAAAGCCCCTGCCATACGGCAGGTCCAATCCGTTCTGGCCTCTTTGAGCCAAAGTATTGAGAGACAAAGGTGCCTACATAGAGGCCGGTCCCCAGAAAGAGACAACCAAAGGCAAAGCTAAGAGCCCCGGCAGGCATAGCGGCCGCAAGCGCATCAGAGGAGTACCAACTGACAAACATACGGTCGATAAACATGAGGAGTGAAAACGCCCCTGAACTAATCATTAAAGGGAACGCTACTTTCAGGAGTTCTTTGTACCCTGCGTCACGGTAGTATCTTTTCTTTAGCCAATTCATCCCGACTCATAATTCATCAAATGTTTGCGATCAAAAGATACCAATTTAAACTGAGTGCTGTAATGAAAAAAAATCAATAATCAACGTTTAGCCTTTTTCAAATACATCTTAAAATGGCTTTTAGTCTTGAGACATAAACATTTTAAACGGCAGTACCACCTGCCGACCGCGCTCCCCCTCAAACTCAATGCTTTTAGCGGCAACATACCCACTATCTAACACACCACAAAGCTGTTCAAAGGGAAATGACCGATAGAGATATGTGTAATTTCCTGAAATAAAATCAGTGGTAATCGCTTCAATATGATAGCTTGATGTTTCTGCTATTTCGGCCTCTGGAACCGAACATACCTTAAAAGACATGTCGGGATCAGAATAAACATCAGCAGCAACAAAAGCCCCCATATAGGAATGGGCCGACAATAAGTCACAACTTGAGGTAAACGGTAGACTTGAAACGGTATCAGGAATCTTAACAGTAAATTCAAATACTCCCCTATTTGTCTCTTCATAAAGATCAAATTCATACCGACCAAAAAATTGAGATGAATCCCCAATGATATACGACTCTCCTACCTGAATAGATACAACGGTATCCCCAAAGAGATCGGTCACCTCGTAGGTTTCGGTGAAAGTCGCTCTACATGGCTCAACAGAAAAGTCTATACTCGTCGCAATCACCACAGTTGAACTCTGTGTTGTGGAAGAGCTCTCCCCCATTTGTATACTACTTGAATCTTGAACACTCAATGCATCAGAAGCCTCAGTACAGCTTAGACCAAATAACGAACATAAAAAGAGTAGGTAAATAGATAATTTCATAGTGCCCTCGAACGTATATTTATTTTGATTCCCGCATTTCAATATACAAAGAAACGCTGTAAACTTCTGCCTATCTTAAAGGTTACATAGCTTCTGGCATGCTCAATAGCCCCCCTCTAGAATAACCATCCACTCAATCACGTTCACCATTTCACTGATAATAAAGTGAACAAAACAGTATTTTACGTAGAAAATAAGACTTTTTCATCTATTTTTAGTCACCTGATGTTTGATTTTAATTTCCAAAGAGATACCTTAGGGCTATGACTACTATATTTAATTACTTCAACTACCATGAGTTCCTGAAAGATTGGTTCAGAGCTCAAAAGGAACAGCGAAGCGGCGTTACCCTGCAATCGATTACTGATGCTGTTGGGATAAAATCCAAAAGCTATTTACATCGAATCACCAGAGGCACTGCTCGACTCTCCGAAAAAAGCCTACCTGCGCTTTGCAAGGCGCTCAAACTGAACCAAGGCGAGAGTGATTACCTTTCACTTCTCGTCCAGTTTAAACATTCAAAATCAGACAATGAAAAAAATGGTCTGCTCGTCCAAATTCAAGCCCTTGCCAATAGTGATGCTTTTGAATTAGAACAAAAAAAGTATATCTATTTTAGCAAATGGTATATACCGGCCATACGTGAGCTCGTGACCTGCCTTGAGTTTGGTGATAACTATCAACGTCTTGGAAGAGCCCTCACTCCAGTTATCTCTGCCAAAGAGACCAAAGAGGCAGTACAGTTGCTTCTCGACCTCGACCTTATTGAGAAAGAGGGCGTGCTGTATCGTCAAAAGCAAAATATCGTTCTTGCCAAAAGTGACATCGACTTTTTAGCCCTCAGAAACTATCAAAAATCACTGATAGACTTAGGGTATCAATCAATTGATCGGTTTACCCCTGATCAACGTGAAACGCTATCAATATGTGCAGGTGTTTCAAAAGATGGCTATGCACAACTGAGTTTTGCCCTCAATGAATTTCAAAAGAGAGTAGTTGAAATTCTTAATCAAACCGACACGGTAGAACTTACCTGTCAAATTAATACACAGGTATTCCCTGTTTCAAAAACTATTTCACAAAAAGGAATCGATTATGAATCATAAACTACTCGTACTCTTGAGTACCTTCTGTATCTTATTGTTAGGTTGCGCCATCGAACATATAGAAGATGAAACAACCAATGGCGTAATCACCGGTGGTACTATTGTACCCACAACTATTGCAGTTAAAAAGACCAGCGACAGTCAGAAGCTCCCTGACGAAGTCTACTTGTACCAACAAGAAAACCCAACCGAACTCTTTAAAAGTACCCAACTTAAAGAAGATGGCAGCTTTACCTTTACTGAACTCCCCATGGGTAAGTACGATATTATGATTAAAAATAATACCGTAGGTGGCCTGTACACCTCAATCACTCTTGATACTGAAGACCCGACCTATCATATCAAAGAGCTTGCTCTTACTACTATTGAATATCTTCCTCTTGAGATCGATCAGGATATGGAAGAGTTCGCCCTCTTTAATTATCATATTGAGATTGAGAAAAATAGTGATGATGAGTATCTCTTTCCCTATATTCGCTACCAAGAGAGCAACATCCATTTTTCTCAAGAGGTTCATTTTTATGATTCAGAATCTAAAAAGGTCGTGTCACTCAAACTTGCCCACGCTCTCACCGTTCTCAAGCCGCTCCCTAACAATGAAGAGTGTAAAACTGATGATGACGGTAGTCTAGAGTGCGGAGACATTCTAGAAAATTCACTTGGCAAATGTAGTGATGAGATTGACAATGACAATGATGGTCTTATCGATTGCAATGATACTGATTGCTCCATTTTTTTTGATTGTGGATTAGAGCATGAGGACACTAAAAAACTCTGTGCAGACGGCTTAGACAATGATGAAGATGGAAAAATAGATTGTCTTGACCCTAGTTGTATTGGTATCACTCATTGTTACCCAATGTTGGAAAATACCATTGAGCAATGTACTGATGGATTAGATAATGACTTTAATGGATTAATAGATTGCTGGGATCCGTCCTGTGACGCATTTGAAGATTGCCAAGAGGTACCTCCCTTTAGTGATCTCAATGATATACCCGCCAACACCCCCATAGAAAATAGTACAGCACTGTGTACCGATGCCATAGATAACGATGATGACGGTGCCATAGATTGTGATGACTCTGATTGTGCGATTACCATTGCCTGCCAAGAGCCACTTGAAAATACTAAACTACAGTGTAACGATAATATTGACAATGATAGCGATGGCCATATAGATTGTGATGATCCAATCTGTGGAAATTTTACTGTGTGCGACTTAGATGCTGAAAGTTCTCACGATGCCTGCAAGGACGGTAAAGATAATGACGAGGATGGTTTCATTGATTGTAATGATCCAGGATGTAAATTCCGAGCGGGATGTACTGCTGAAATTGGCCCTATGCAATGTACCGATGGATTAGATAACGATAACAATGGAATGACTGATTGCGGGGATCCCAATTGCATAGTATTGGTCGAATGTCAAGAACCGCTCGAAAATTCAGCTGCACAATGTAAAGATGGCATTGACAATGATGAAGATGGACTCGTGGACTGTGATGACCCCAAATGTATAGGGCTTGCTGACAAATGCCAAACTGCCCCAACAGAAGGGACCTATGCACAATGTACCGACGAAATCGATAATGACAATGATGGAAAGATCAACTGTGCAGATAACGATTGTAAAGTATTTGTAGTCTGTAACCAAGCAGAAAACGATAGTGAAACCTGTAGTGACAACGCTGACAATGATGGCGATGGGTTTTCTGATTGTGAAGACAGCGAATGTGCTTTATTTGATTTTTGCAATGATGACCGAGAACTATGTACCGATTCTATAGATAACGACACCAATGGGCTTGTGGATTGCGACGATTATGCGTGTATTGGCTTCGCTCATTGCCAAGACCCAACGGAAAATACCAATGCTCAATGTAATGATGGTATTGATAATGATGATAATGGGCTCATTGACTGTCTTGATGATAAGTGTGCAACTCTAGGGTACTGTTCCCCGTTTCTGGAGGGCACTTTTAATACTTGTACCGATGGCATTGACAATGACCGTGATGGCAAAATAGATTGTGCTGACCTTGATTGCAATACATTTGTAATATGTAATGTAGCAGAAAACGAAGCTGAAACATGCCTCGATGGAATTGACAATGACGGGGATGAACTCATTGATTGTTACGATAGTGAGTGTGAACTATATGATTTTTGCAATGAAGCTGATACATATACGTGCAAGGATGGTATTGACAATGACAAGGATGGTCTTATCGATTGTGAGGAATCAAGCTGTGCTTTCGATGAGTCTTGCTCATAAAATAATGGTTTACTTTCCTGATAATACATAAGCGCCAAGGTCACTCTATAGGAGTGGCCTTTTTATTAAGCCCAGTTAGCTTCTCGAAAAAGGAAAACTCAAAACCTTTGAGAGGTTTTCTTCACCAAGTATCAGCATAATCAACCGATCAAGACCAATAGCAACCCCCGCACATTGAGGGACTCCCGATTGTAATGCATCAAGAAAAAAGTCATCTTTGGACAATATCCTTTTACCCAACTCCTTGCGCTTTTCAATGTCTTCATTAAAGCGCCTCTCTTGCTCTTCTGAGTCAATGAGTTCTTCATACCCATTACAGAGCTCTACCCCATTAATATAGAGTTCAAATCGCTTGGCAACGAGGTTACCATACACATCCGTATAGGTCTGAGCTAAAGCCGCCTGAGATGCAGGGTAGTCACACAAAATCTCTGGCCCATCCTTACCCATATTCGGTTCTACACATTGTGAAAGGATGTAAATGAGCCACTCATCGATATCATCAGATTCAATAGTGGGCAAATCATGGGCTTCTGCAAGTGATACAGCACAATTAACCGTGAGTTTATGAGGATCAACACTGAGATAGTTTAAGAAGGCATCTCGATAAGTAACCACAGAATAGGGACCAAAATCACCGAGCTCATTTACCAAGTCCATTACTTCCACAATGAGCTCTCTAAAACTCATACCCACCCGATACCACTCTAATATGGTAAATTCAGGGTTATGAATAGTACCTGATTCACCATTTCTGAAGGCCTTGCAGATCTGATATATTGAGGGATATCCTGCGGCCAACATGCGCTTCATAAAAAACTCAGGGCTGGTACTCAAGTACAGAGATTCTTTGGGACTCTCTGATCCGTCAATAAAATGATCGGTTTCGTAGACATCGATATAGGGGTCAAGCCCTGAACTACGAGAGAGTATTGGTGTCTCCACCTCAATGATATTTAAGGCATGAAAAAAAGACCTGATCTTGAAGATCAGGTCTGCTCGCTTTCGCGCGTATTCTATAGAAAGTGTTGGTTTAAAATTAGACATATTCCAAATACGAATATCACATTATATTAAGCAAATTTTTGTTCCAGTACCAAGCAGTTCGAGGCATCTGGTTTTCCTGATAGTGTACTATTAGGAAAACCAGATAACGAAGAAATGTGCAGTGTAATGGGACCAAAATTATTCTTTAGAACGCTCTACATATTCCCCAGTACGAGTATCAACTTTGATTTTCATACCTTGATTGATGAAAAGAGGGATATGAATCTCAGCACCACTTTCGAGGATGCCAGGACGAGTAACGTTACCTGTCGTATCACCACGTGCTCCTGGAGGGGCGTCAGTTACTACAAGGTGCATAAAGTTAGGGAGTTCTACTTCGATAACAGTGTCATTCCACATAAGAACTTCACAAGGAGTGTTATCAAGAAGGAAACGCTCTTGACCTGCAAGTGCGATCTTTGGAACTTCGATTGTCTCATAAGACGACTGATCCATGAATGAGTAGATCTCACCATCATTATAAAGATATTCCATTTTATTAGAAGTAACATCAGCTTTATCAACCATCTCACCCGATTTCCATGTTCTATCTATAACACGACCATTCAAAAGGTTTTTGATCTTCACACGATTAAACGCCTGACCTTTTCCTGGTTTTACAAATTGGTTATCGATAATTTCATACGGTTGATTATCAATCAGAATCTTCAATCTTTTTCTAAATTCATTGGTGTTCACTTTAGCCATGAATAGTTCCTTGTTGCAAACTCACATTTTGATGCAAAATTAACAAAAATTACACTATATGGATGATCAATCGAATACAAATAGCCCTAACGGGCCCACTTTTAGCTGGCGAGATGAACTCTCTGATGCATTAACTACCGTTGAAGCCCTTGCCCAGTACCTCAAGCTGCAAGAATCTGAAATTGCTTCAACCCCGCCAGAATTCCCCATATTTGTACCCAAATCATTTGCAGACAAGATAAACTCGAGCGACCCCAACGACCCAATCTTGGCCCAAATCGCCTTTTCTGACCGAGAACTCGAACTCCAAGAAGGATTTTCTGATGATCCTGTTGGCGATATTGACTCTGCCGTAGATTTTGGGGTTTTAAAGAAATATGCATCCCGAGCACTCCTTCTTTCGAGTCCCGCGTGCTCGGTCAACTGCCGATTCTGCTTTAGACGCAACACCAACTATCCGGTACTCAGTACAACTCAAAAAATGGAAGTTGTGCAAAAAATTGCTGCGGATGAGTCTATTGATGAGATAATTCTCAGTGGTGGTGACCCACTGATGATGGGCGACATTGAACTCTCTACCCTCTTTGAGACTTTTAACCAGATAGACTCAATTGAGCGTATCCGGATTCATACGCGAATGCCGGCAGTCCTACCGAGTCGGATTACCACAGAGCTGTGCGCTGCTATTCAGCAGTGTTCTAAAAAGATTATTATTGTTCTTCACTGCAACCACCCTAATGAACTTGATGACGTCACCAAAGAAGCCCTTTGGAAACTCTCAATCTCTGGCGCCCTTCTCTTAAACCAAAGCGTACTCCTCAGAGGGGTGAATGACTCAGTTGACACACTGGTTGCCCTTTCTGAAAAATTGATTGCACAGGGGGTTACCCCCTATTATCTGCATCAACTTGATCGTGCCAAAGGGGCGCATCATTTTGAGGTACCCGTTGATGAGGGTCGTAAGCTTATTGCAGAGATGCGCGGATCTGTTTCGGGATATTTAGTACCTCGGTATGTGCAAGAGTTAGCGGGTGAGTCGAGTAAGACAGTGTTGCTTTAGACCCACAACCTTTGTAAAAACAATACATATTCCAACACGTACCCTATTACAAGTTTGATATCCTCGCGTAAAAGCCCTCTTTTAAAGCCCCTTTTGTTGCTAATCCCACCAAATGTATGATACCCTGAACATAGAGAGCAATGGAGGTAGAACTATTGGATAGAATGGCTGTTAGTGCATTAGTTGATGGGTGGCAAGAGCTTATAGATCTATTAGCTGATATTGTTAACGTGCCTGCAGGGCTCGTGATGCACTTAAATGAACAACGAGAGTTGGAAGTTTTTGTATCAAGCAAAACATCAGGAAATCCATATGCTGTTGGTGATAAAGAGATTATGGAGAATTCAGGACTCTACTGCGAACGAGTCATTAAAACTAATAATCAACTCAAAGTCCCCAATGCACTCATTGATGACGAATGGAAAAATAATCCCGATGTAAAACTCAACATGATATCATACCTCGGAGAGCCCATATTGTGGCCTAACGGTAATCCATTTGGTACGATATGCATCTTGGACAACAAAGAGAACATCTACAACAAACAGTACGAAGAGCTTGTCCATTGATTTAAGGGGATTATTGAGAATGAACTATTATTACTTGATAAAAATATTCGTTTACTCAGACTTTCTGAAACAGATCAATTAACCAACGCCTATAATCGAGTCACTTTTTACAAAAAAGCTGAGGTTGATCTGTATCGTTCTAATCGCTACAAAGCAGATATGAGTATCTTACTTTTTGATTTAGATAATTTTAAAGTGATCAATGATACCTTTGGACACCAAGCTGGAGATGTCGTGCTCACAAAATTCTCTAACCTCATAAAATTGGAACTCAGAACTTCAGATTATTTAGCACGCTATGGAGGTGAAGAGTTTATTCTCGCCCTCCCCGAAACCTCATATGACAACGCAGCACTTATCGCTGAGCGAATTCGGAAAAAAGTTTCTGAAATGGTTGTTCAGTATGACGACAAGGAAATATCTATTACGACGAGTATCGGCATCGGGAGTAATGACGAGGATACTACTTTAGAATCATTAATTTATCGGACTGATACCGCTCTGTATGCTGCTAAAAGAAAAGGCAGGAACTTGGTCTGTTGATGATGGAGACTGTAACTCACCATTTTCTATGACCTTTTAAACCATCACCCAGTTCTAGTGGGGCCCTCAATAGAGACGGTATTCATACACCTCGAGCCTACTGATTAATTAATGTATCTAATAGATTCAATAGTTCGTTGTTTTTGTACGGCTTTTGTAAATGCCCCATTAACCCGAAAGGCTTTAGCTGGTCAAGATCTTTCTCTCTATTAAATCCAGATGAAATTATTGCCTTTACATCCGGTTTTATAGTATGAATTTTTTTAAGACAATCACTACCGTTGAGATTAGGCATCATCATATCTAATATTATTGCATCATATTTTTCAGGATTCATTTCAACAAGCTTGACCGCCTCAACCCCATCTTCTGCTACATCTACGGTATATCCTCTATCTTCGAGCATCATTGAGAGTGAAAGCCGTATAATTTCTTCATCATCAGCAATCAAAATAGTTCCAGAAGCCATTCTATCTGTAGTATGGCATATTTCATTTTCAATAATTTTTTTATCGCTAACCGGAAATAACATTTGAAAAGTCGTGCCTTTATTTATTTCACTCTCGACCGTTATATACCCATGGTATTGTTTGATAATGGCATATACTGTCGATAACCCAAGACCTGTACCCATGCCCTGCGGTTTGGTAGTATAAAATGGCTCAAATATTCTAGTGAGATCCTTTTCAGAAACACCAATACCTTCATCCTTAACCGATACAACTACATAATTACCTGGCATCAAAGTAGGATCAAGTAACTGGCATGCTTTTTCATCCAGAACTCTATTTATGGTAGAAATTATTAAAACCCCACCATCTGGTTGAGCATGAGCCGCATTAATACCCATATTCATAAAGATACTTTGTAGTTGCGCAGGGTCTGCCACAATATTACAGTCAGAGCAATCTAAATTACAGTCAATTACTATTCGTTTATCTATTGTTCTTTCAAGAATTTCTACAGCATCTGTAATTGAAGTCTGTAAATTAACTGCTGTTGAAGAGAGTTGTGGGTGCCGTATAAACGTCAAGAGCTTATTACTTAACTCTGCCGCTCTCCCCGTTGATTTTAGAATCATATTCACAATATTTGTTACACGCTCAATATCACCGCTATTGCCAATAATTAGTTCGGCTGCATTTGATATACCTGTAAGCATATTATTAAAGTCATGCGCTATCCCTCCAGCTAGTTGGCCAATAGCATCCATTTTTTGATCATGCTGTAGTTGCTGTTGCATCTTTAGTTCGTGGGTAACATCTCTGAATACTATAACAAGACCACTCACTTCATTTTCTCTGTTTATAATAGGAGACCCAGAATGAGATACCCGAATTTTTGATCCGTTTTTTGTTTGTAACTCAATGTCCTGCCCCAGGTTTACGGTCTCTTTTCTCTCAATAACTCTACTAATGAGCTCATCTACAAGCCGTAACGAGTCGTTTGAAATTGACGTAATAGCAAATACGTCTTTTAAATTTTTTCCAATTGCTTCATCACAGTCCCAGCCTGTTATAACTGACGCTATGGGGTTCATTTCAGTAATCAATCCCAAGGTGTCGGTGGTAATAACCCCGTCAGCTATAGAGTTTAATGTGGTTCTTAAATGCGATTCACTTTTAACCAATTCAGATTCATCTCTAAGACGCTCTAGTTCATGTGCAGTTCGTACTGCAACTATTTGAAGTACTGTTTCAATAAGTGAAGTATCAACAAACGGTTCTTTATTGAGAACAGCAATGAGGCCAATGGTTGCTCCAGAAGAATCCCAAAGGGGAATACCCAAGTAACTTTGAGCTTCCATATGCTGTAAGAGGATATCTTTAGGAAACAATTCTTGTACGCCTGATTTATAGACACACATTTTGGAAGTTAAAACATTTGCACAAGGTGTTCCACTTAAGTTATATAACATCTCCTCCTGTATTTCTCCATTAGAATATAAGCCAATGGTTGAGACGGTGTTATTGGGTAGAAGCCTATCTATTATTACATAGTCAAGAGAGAACACTGTACCTAAAAATTGTACTAACGACTCAAAGTATGGCCTACCCTTTTCTTTCCATCCTTTTTGAGCAACCTGATACAGTGCATCTTCTATAATTTTATGAGTAGTAATATCATGTGCAACACATTGAATAGAAGTTACCCCATCATGTTCATCCTTAATGGGTATCGCTTTTACATCAAGAATTTTTGTCTGCCCATTTTTATGACGCAGATGTATATGAAAGGATTCTTGCTCAATACCTTGAATGGTTAATTCTATTTTTTTTACAGTGGTCTCTTTATGAGTATCATCAATGAGATATTCTGAGTAATGAGTGAGAAACTCATTTTGAGTATACCCTAAAATAGTTTCAATCTTGGGATTGACATAGGTACATACGCCATCTAGGTCTTGGACATAATAAAAGTAGTTGTCCCCCAGTGATTCTAACAGTTTTTTATACTCTAAGTCATTCTCAGACATATCTATAGGACCTTTTAGTGCGTATACTCATTATATTATTAAAAAAATAAAATAGCACTGTTTCCCCAAAAAACACTTGATAGTAAGAAAACAGAATGGTTTTTCGATATTTCAGAGGATTTCATGAAAATCCACTCATTTCATGTCATAGCCATTCACCTTCTAAGCATACTGAGTAAAAGTGATGCAGAGGATTATGAGATGTATCCTGCGGGAATAAAAAATGGCCCATTGGATAATCCAACAGGCCACTACATTATTTATCTATATACGGTATCTTACTGGTGCACGATATCCCAATAAATACTGAGACCATTAGCACAATTGTCAACAACGAGAGATGCATTATCGTCACCACTTTCAGTTTCTACAGCAAGACACTCACTGGCGTTACTTACTGATTCCAACTTAAACATATTGTTGAATTTTTTCTCTATTCTCCATTTCTGGTTACTTTGTGCAGGATATCCTTCCCAAAGCTGTACATTAGAAGAGTTTTGATCTTTGTCGAGAAGTTTCCAACCTTGAGTATTACGGATCTCATATTCACCATTACCAAGGTGAGAAAGGTTCCATACTTTTTTCTGACCATACTCAACATCACAATTATACTGGAGAGCGTTGTCACCATTCGCATCATTCCATACTGATGCACATTTTCTTGATCTATAGTTAACGAGAGTGTATGACCCACTGAGTACTTCCTGTTTTATAGGAGTAGCAAGAGAGAATCCTGTACAGTAATCACTTGCGACAGTTACATTACCAGGATTCTCCGCTCTCAAACAGATTTCAGGGTTACTTTTTAAACGAAATTCAAACCATGCATAGGGAGGCGCTGACTGCTCAATATACCATGAACGATAATCCTCGACCGCTTCACCATATTGCTGAACATTTGTTCCATTACCCCAGTTTTCAACATCAAGAAGTTTGTTAGATCCCACGTTTCTGACACTGTACGTCTCTCCATCTTGATTTTTAGTAATAGAGAACGTCTGTGCGTCAGTTCCATTACATTCATACATCTGAATATTGGCACCATTTTCAGTAGACGCCCCTTGTACATCCATACATCCAGATTGCGCTCTGTAAATACCTATTTTATATTCACCATCTGCCAAATCTGCTTGTGCGGCCCCTGCAAATACAGACAACGCTGCTACTGTAGAAAAAAGTAGTTTTTTCATATTTATTCCTATATCTTAAAGTGTGTGCTTACTACCGATACCGATAATTACTACCGATATGGAGCCCACCTGAACAATCAGGTGTAGCTCCCAAGGTAGCTACAAATACCCAATGAGTAGATACATTCAGAACTGAGTAAGCAATATGCGTACTGAAAGCGTACTCAAATTTTGTATCTGAATACTCTTTTTATTCGTTTTAATGGTATACTATTTCCAATCCCCCATTTGAAATAGAGTATGAGCATAGAATTTAACCTGAGTCAAAAAACACATTTTATTCAACGATACACCAAAACTATGTCGATATTGCTCCCCGCATCGTCAGCATTCATTATTACCCTCTCCGACAAGCCTCTCTATGCAGCAATAATACTCGCGATATTTCTATTGTACAATATCATCTTTACAAGACTTGATAAACTCTATCAGAAAAGTTTTCTTATAACAATACGCCGTTTTCTTCATGTTCCAATCTTATTCCTACTCCCCTATGTTTCAGGGCCTCAAACCCCAGGCTGGCTCATCTCCCTCGGCCTCATTCATATCGTAACCATAACAGAGAATAACCGTTTCATTCAATACTCCTACATCTTTATTCTCTTTTTAGCGACAATGCTTGGCATGTATGTGAGTGGCAACGACGTCGACGCACTTCTCATATCATCAATTGCCATTGCCACTACCATCACTATGAGCCTTACCACAAAAACTCTTCTGAATGAAGCGTATCTCAATCAGAAAAAAGCAAATACCGACAAAGACATGATCCTTTCAGTTATATCTCATGATTTTAGAACTCCTCTTAATAATATTGAAAGCCTCCTCCCCCTCTTAAAAAATGATGAGTACGATATTTCTAAACAAAATAAAGATGAAATGATTGATACACTATTAGCCCAAACAGGCAAAGTTCAATCCCTGCTCACTAATGTTCTTACATGGAGCAAAGCAAAGCGCGGGCTGATTAACCCCAAAAAAGAGCAGCTCTCTGCACACCTGCTTATTCAAGAAAGTATCGCAGCATATGAATTAACCATTGCAGAGAAAGAAATTACAGCAACACTAGAAATCCCAGAAAATAACTCTGTTTTTTGCGATAGTGCAAGTATTCGAATCGTGTTTGCAAACATTATTCAGAATGCAATTAAGTACACCCCTCGCGGAGGTACTATTGCCATCAGTACCTCACAAAACAGTGAGGAGCTTACGGTTCTTTTTCGCATTACCAACTCCGGTAAAGCTGTTGACTCCACTATAGTAAACAACCTTTTTAAAACTACTCAAGTAACATCCACACTCGGCACAGAGAATGAATCAGGTAATGGGCTCGGCCTCTCTCTATCCAAAGAGCTTGTAGAAGAGAATAATGGAACAATCTATTATGACAACAGCTACAGCGAGGGTACCTCTTTTGTGGTGAAGCTACCTACTGAATCGTAGGGATCATCGATTAAACACAACAAGGAGATCGCTCTGAGGGAATTTACGCTTACCAAAAGTAATCAATCATAAATCGCCTTAGAAACCGATAGGCCTAAGAGTTAGCCCTGTTGCGGGCTGATCTGTCTCCCTTATTCACATTGAATATTCTGTCGTACCACACCCATTTGTTCAGTAAAGCTTTCAGTAGCCCCTGAATCAAAGGCGAGTGTTACTTGCCAGTAATAGACGCCACTCCCAACGAGACGATTGTCTGTATCCTTTATATCCCAGATGAGATCATTGATAAAGAAACCATGAATATTCGTTTGTTCAATTCTATATTCATTTTGAAACTCATCACAGAAGCCAAATCGTTGCGACCAAGAAGTGATAAATTGCCCAAGATGATCAAGAACATACACCGTTGCAGTGTAGGATCCTTGCCCTTCAAAGGTACCTACTACAAGAGACGCTAAACAGTGATGATCAAAATTATTGTTTAACGAGCGTCCATCTTCACACTGTTCCTCGTCACTCTGTTCTTCGAAAACACCATCAAAATAATTATAGGGAGCGACCCACGAATCATCGAGTGTCGCGGACGCTCGAACGCTTTCATCAAGAGGTTCACCATCTTCATCAAATACAGGAATCACTTCTGTAGCAATTGAACCTTTGTTTACATTTTCTACACCAATGACACTAGAACGAAATTGTGCACCAATAACACTTCTCGCAAAGGCTTCGCCTTCTATAGTAACAGAGTGTTCCGTTACCTCATTATCGTATACATCAGTCACACCTGAATTCGGTGTAAATGAGATTTCATCACCAACGGTAATCGCTGGACTTCCTTGTTCTTTATCCAAAAGTACCATCCATGATATGCCCTCTTCCCCTTTGCTCGGCTTTTTTGTGAGGGGTAGAGTAAAGGTCTTACCCTTACTTGTTGTAATGGTAAACATATCTGGCCAATGATCTTTTCGAATAATGTTTTCTGATGCAAATACCATGAGAGTATCTGGCTGAAAATGATAGGTGTAGTCACCATCTGCATCTTTAACTGCGTATTGATAATTTCGCGCAGGTATTGAAAGAGCACGCACTAGCACCGGTCCAATGCTATCCTGAATAGCAACCTTCACACCATCAACTCTGAGTGTTGGTTCATCTTGGGTATCCATGGTGGTCAATCCAACGGGAAATGGTTTATCAAGTTCCACTACTATTACAGCGTAATTCTTTTTATCATCCCTTTCTAAGAAGCTTAGATTGTCCTTTTTTACGGTAATCGAGTTTTTTTCATCGGTAGGCCAGTCAATGGAAGTTATTTCTTCAGGCAGTTCTCGTAAGTCTGAATCGAAGAAAATGATAATCTGATCAGCAGCACCATCTAAATCTCGATCATAAATGTATGAAGCCCTTGGTGATGGTTGGATTGGACCATCTTCAATATCTATTTGAGTAAATGCTGTTTCCCGAGGATCAAGAGGATGCACCCAAGTAAATTCAAAAGTCTCTCCCGAAAGCCCTTCAATAATATCATTCTTTGGTGTTGGGTTTTCATCAGCGGTGCTGGCAACAGCGTAATTAGAAAAAATATGATTGGTGAATTCAAGTTCAATACTCTCTGAATCATTATCACTTACCATACTCACTTCAGGGGTAAAACCACAGGACCGTGTGTGTAACTCAAGACCCAGATTAGCAACGTTTGATCCTAAACTTGTGAGAGGACTACCAGTGGAAGATACCACAGAAAGCGTTGGAGTTTCATAGCAGACAGCATCAAACAAACTACTAGAGATGTCATGTCTTCCGAGGGTACTGAGCGGACCTTTAGATACATCTATGGTAATGTTACTTTCGAAGGCATTGCTTGTATCTCTATCACTCAGGGCTACAATATTGAGTTTATTAGTCCCAATATCAAGTGGTAGGAGTGTACTAACCACCTGATACAATTTATCATTTTGATCAAATTTTATGTATTCGGTACTTTCTAATTCTTGATCATTCTTTGCATTGGTGATAATAGTTCTATCTGGATCACGCTCTAGGAGCGTATTCGTTAAAATTGCCTGCATCGCTTGATCAATTTGATCAGCTGAATTTATCTGAAATACCTGACCCTTTGTTTGTGTTGCTATATCACTCAGGGTATAGTGTACCGTCGATGTCAAAGAGATTGGATATATTGGCGGGAAATTAGTAGAATCAAGACCTACGGCAAAATTATTAAATGCGTCTTGAATGCCAGGATCATCTGTTGGTGATCCATCAGTTAAAAAGATAATAATTGATTCATTATCATTTGTTTGACTTACTTCTTCGAGCCATTTTGCAGCCTCAATTATTGGTGAAGAATACCATGTGCCATAAACTCTCTTTGATCCACACCCATACCAAAAGTCTGTTTCATCATAGGATGATTGATAGACTAATTTATTCCACTGATCAGTGTCTGATAACAACCCGGGTTTTACACGGGTATCAACAGAATCGCTCCGTCGAGTACTTGGCCCCCATCCTGGCCAACTTGCGTCATAAATTTCCTGTGTTCCATTACAAATACCCGCAGCAAATCCCATAAACCCAACACTGGACTGTGGCGCTTTCTTAAGCAAGGTGTCGAGTGACCTTCTCACTGCTTTAGGTGCCCTAAACGTACCATCATGATGGGTAAACATACTCCCACTTTGATCGACCACAAAGACAATATTGAGCGGGGCCGTGAAGCTGAGGTCAGGTGGGAGGCATATATTCACACCATTTTCAGAGATTCTTGTAATGTTTTCGGGAACAATCACCGTACTATTGTTTAATTGGTCTAGATCGATACAGGCATCTTTTTTGGTTACCAAATCGCACCGAACAGGACCATCATAGATTGAGGCATCTGGATCAATATAGATTTTAAGTGTGTCTGTAAAAGAAAAACGAGGCCATTCACTATCGGCATATTCCGCTTCTATCCAAACAGTCCTATATGGGACCTCTGCTGTAAAAAGCACTGACTCACCTACATCACTAGATAGCACATCATCAGTAGCTCTATCATGATCCAATATATTCCATGTGACCCCATTACTTTTATCAACCAGCTCAACACCTGCACTGTTATAAATTTTTGCTGATAGTGTTACATCTTGTCCCACCATCCCAACATCTGTATTTGTGCTGAGTTTCATTTTAGAGGGGTAATTAGGATTTGACTCACCAAAAACTTCGACCTCATAGAGGGAGTACCCGTAGATTCCTGTTCTTCTTTTACACGTCACTTTTACAAACCGGGCCTCTCGCTCTGAAAAAATAACAGCCTTCGTTTCACCGGGAGCTCCATCATTAATATTTTCTATGAGCTCCCACGTTCTCTGTTCGGACGCAATATTTACATCATCTGTTGATACTTCAATAGAGTATTGAGATGCTGCAGCAGCTTCCCAAAAAAGGATTATTTCATCAATAAGATATACTTCACCTAAATCTATAATGATATAGAAAGGGCCATTTTCAAATGCACTCCCCCAACGACTATTATCAGATGTGGTATTCCCATCTACTACACGATCTGGTGATAATTGAAAGTTTAGATCATTCGTTTCAACTGGTGTACGATTATACGCTAAATTTGCACGTTGAGAATAGGCAATACTGCTCAGTAACAAAATACCAAACAAGATACGATACCATAAATTACTTGTACTATAGATACAATTCCCCAAAACTAAAGCCCCTTCAGTATCTGTGTGTTAGAGTTAATGTATACAAACATTGTCAATAACCTATTTCCATACATCATGTAAAGTAAAGTTTACATTTGTTCTTGATGAAAACCGTTCACTCTATTTTGTCACTGGTTATGGTGCCGGATGTCTCAAATAGGTGACCACTATACAATGTGTTCACTAAAGGTGTACGCGAATATATTTTTAACCCCAAAAACTAAATATTTAAATGTTCCCGTTTTTTAATTTACACACTCAATTAAAGTGTTGGTAAAAACATTTACTCAGCATTTTGAATGTTTACATTAACATGAAGGAATATGAATGAAATTATTTAAAACAATACTACCTAAGCTTATAGGCGCATCATTAATTTGCCTCGCAACGAGCGCTACAGCAAATGAGTTGCTGCAAAATAATAGTTTTTACGGAGAAGGTGCGCTGTGGGAGACCCACACAGCGCACGGTGTAATAAATTTTGGAAATTTCGACTTAGATAATGTTGCAAAATATGAACCATCGTCATCAGCAACATCTCGTGAAGACCTACAACTTTTTCAAAAGATACATGTAACTGAAGGTAGAACCTATAATTATAGATTTGGAGTTCGTTCACCTGAGGCAGCATCACGTAATATCGATCTAGTTTTTCAACAGCCCTCATATCCATATACTATTCAGTATGAAAAAACATTTCGTGCTACCAATGAGTGGATATACTTTTGCGGGTCATTTGTAGCATCAGCAACAGAAGAAATAAAAGTAAGTTTTATGGGGGCTACTGATAGTAGAGTGCTGTATATTGATGATATATCCGTTACCGATGATCAAACTGCAAGCTGGACAGCTGGTTGGGATGTTATACGAACATATAAGGTAGATGGCTTAAATCATCTTTTAACAATGAATAGTACAAATGGATCGATAAAGATATACAAATTGAACGATAATGGAACTATTGGTGCAAATACCTATGAAGGAGGCTGGGGAGGTGGATGGACCCACTTTGAACCGTATATAATAAATGGGACGACCTATATGCTTATGTATAAAGCCGCAGAAGGTCATGCTGAATTCCGTAAAATGGAGAGTGATGGTACCGTTGGTGGAAGTAAAATGACTGAGGATAATTGGACGTTGCATTGGTCAAAATTTACTTCGTATCAGGTAGGAGACAAGCACTATATGTTCATGACAAAGTCAACCACAGGTCAAGCAAAAATATTTGAATTAATTAATTCAGGTCCAAATGAAGGAGCTTTAGGACCGCGGACATACTATAGAGGCTGGACAGCAGGATGGGATGATGCTCAAGTAACCTATACCAATAACAACGAAACAGTTATGTGGCTCAGAAAATCAGGAACAGGTCAACATGATATCCATGTAATGAACAATACGGGAACATTTGGCCCGCGTATTGATCGTAGATGGTGGACCACGGGGTGGACGACTGCACGGTTTATAAATATCGATAAAGAACCCTATCTGTTTTTGAACAAAGTTTCAAATAGACATACGTATATTTCAAAATTAAATGACAATGGAGTGCACATGTACGGAATTTACAACCAATATTGGAACTTTACCTGGACGGGAATTGATACTTTTGAAACTCTTCAAGGGACATTTGCATTTCTTGTTAATAAATATAACGGTGATGTGGAAATTGAAAAATTGATCAGATAAAAAACACTCTTATTTAAATCCCCCGGGCCTTATAGAATGTTAACGCTTCTTAAGCCCGGGTAACTTCAATGGTTATCAAACAACACCTGAGCAAGGTCGTAGGACTTCTGAGGATCGCCAAGGAGCCCAATCATCTGATTAGAATGGGTCTCTCCGCTATCCATAATGGCTTCAGATGTCTCATTTGTTCAGTCTCTATCCTTATCGCAAGGGACTAATACTTATGGGAGTGTAAAACGGTGTTATGAGCGCATCCTGATCCCATCGATAGAATCGTACCCAATCAAACTCTGCTACCAGAGGAAACTCAGAATTTTCGGGTCTTTGGTAAAATGATGGGAGCCAATAATTCACGAGGAACGTACTATAATCATCGGGTATCTGTACAATATTATTTTCCATATTAAGCTCATCTTCTCTATAGGTTCTCACTACAATATCATCAATAGACCAGCTTACACTATCGGGCAACCACTGAATAGTATAAGTATGCCACTTTCCGTCATTGGCCGACCAGTCCTGTAATCCACTATAATCATTATTACCACTCCCCGGGTAAATTGTTGCATAAGACATATCAAAATCAATATCGCCATCAGGTATAATTCCGGTATTGTTGACAATACTGGACATAATATGACCAGTATTTGAGTTATCGTTTGTAACAAGATCAAAATAGACTTCCCTCATACCATTGCCTACAGGGTATCGAACAGCTCCAAAGGTATTGAATGTTGAATAAGTGACCGGTGGGATTTTCATGCGTACCTTATAAATACCATATCTAAAATCATTAAAAATAGAACGCAACTCTCCCCCAGAAAACAATTGTTCTGCAATTAATTCGGATCGTATATCAGAATAAGAACTTGGAATGGTTTCATCTCTCAGGGTTAATTGCATTGTACTATCAGCAAAGCTGATATTGTTTTTGATATAGCGTGAATAACTCCCCGGGATTGCTCCATCCCCCCAAGTCCAAATGGAGTGCGCCGGTGTTATGGGTGAAGGACCCATAGCAATGGGTGCACTGAATTCTTCATTCAAATACAGGGTAAAGCCCGTAAAGCTTTCAATTTCATCAACTAAAACTTTTACCGTATCGGCACCTCTATTCCCATCGTCATCTATAGCTATCACCATAATTTGATACGTACCAAATGAGGGGAATACATGGTTTGTTGTACTATGGGTTACCGAAGAGTCGTCGTATACACCATCCATATCAAAATCCCATAAATAGCCTTCGATTGTACCCACTTCCTGCGTTACAACAGCCTCAAAATTTACGTTAAAATTGAGAGGATTAACCGTGCGTACAGCAATATTCACTATGGGTACATCATTGACTACCTCGACGGTAACGGTATCAAACACCACAACTGAATCATCATCAATAGTTCGTATCACAAAAGGATGTGCTGCTGCTTGCACTGGAGCAGCTACATTAAAGGCTGTATTTGGGGTGCAGGCAACAAAGCTGCCAACAAAACCTGATTTCCAGGCCATTGAAACAATGGTTCCTAAGGTATCACGAGCTACTGTTTCTATTGTGATAGTGTCATTGATCGTTACGGTATCTTTGCCAACCATGACTGAAACATCAGGAACGCCCGATAGGACTTCAACCATGAGCGAATCAAATACAACATTTGAATCATCATCAATCCCTCTCACATATATTCCATGCATACCTATTTGAGTTACCGGTGCAATGGTGATTGATGTGTCGGCACCTGCATCTATCCAATCCATTGTATTTGTAGATAAGGCGTAGTTAATAATACTCCCATTTTCGTCGTTACCATTCCATTCAAAATGGAGTGAATCATGGGTATCAACAATAGATGGAGTAGTGGTAAAGGCAATAATAGGTAGTCCTGCTAATACCATAATCTGAGTTGAATCAAGACTGATGTTACCATCACCATCGGTTACTTTTAGGCGAACGGTAAAATTATTTTGAGGTTGTTTGGGCAACTGAAAGGACACAACGGTATCTTCTATAATACTAAAAGGGCTTGTGCCATATTGCACTTCTACCGTATGATCTACGTGGTTAATGGAGCGATCTTCTATATGGAATTCTAAATGAACCGTATCTTGAATATACCCTGCAGATAGTTGAGACAGAGTAACCTTTGGGAGTGCATTGGTGATATCAATACGGGGAAATGTAATGAGTGCTTCGTTATCGAGTGGAATAGAATCGATGTAAAACCCGGTAACCTTCTCATCAAGATCATACACGAGAACGGTAACTTCGTGTGGCCCTAAAATGCGGGAAATGTCAACGACCTGTTGTGCGGTGAAAAGTCCACTTATAGGATTCAACTGAGTCTTAATATGAAGTGTATCAATAGAGCTCGCACCAAGGAATTGAAGATCAATGTGTGATACGTTTAATAGGGTTCCAATCACCGCTCCCTCAAACTGAAATTTCTTTTTACCAAAAACAGCATACTGTTCATTGGTTACTCCGGGGTTATTAAGTACGGCCTCTTGTAGATTGAGTTCTGGCGGGAGCATTGCTTCTAGAGTAGTGTGGGCGTGAGAATCTCCACGACTTACCAGAGTATCCAGTAGACTCGCAATAAGATGTGTGGTATCGGTATCTATTTTAGATCGATATGCTGAATAGTATTGATGTGACAAGTCACTCCCCTGCAGAAGCATATGATCAATAAAAAGAGAATCGAATAAGACGGTATTAGCCGAATCATTGGCTCCCCTTTTAATATGATAATCGACCATAGTTTGGGTGACCGCATAGTGTTTATTGTCTGAGACCACAGCGACATCATAAGAAAAGCCCGTATATTCTATAGCAGGCAATTCATTGTGGAGTGAGCCTGTGGGGATTGGGAGTGTAACCATAGACCGGGAACTGTCTAATTCGATAATAGAGAACTCTGAATCGTAGTATCTTGTCGTTATAATTGAATCGCCAGAAACCTGTTCGACAACCACACTATCAATATGCAAGTTTTTTGGAATTGCTATTTCGAGAGTATAGGTATGTTCTTTATCGTTACCCGACAATGCATCTGTTTCACTACAGCCCCAAAAGACCCATAGTGCAGTGAGTGATACCGCAATTTTAAATAGATTCAAAAGATGCCCTCTTTTTTATTTAATTGTTTCAGAAAAATAGATAATAATACGGATCTATATAGAGCTCTCACGCACATCTAGGACTATTTGAGTCTAGAATAGTGCACTTGTTTACCGTAGGTAAGCAAAAGAGAGCTATTAACCTGAGACAAGGGGGGGGGTAATTGGATATCATTAATTCAATGTTACTCATATTTCAATTTGTTGATATTAGCCAGTACGATAGTCTTTAGAAATACCGGATCACTTATCCGTTCTGGTATCTGTATAACACCACCATTATTATACACCAACTCTATAGACTGGATAGCTCTATTTTCATTATGACGTATCCTAAAATCGCAAAACAGGTCCCAGCCATATTCTATTTCTTTATGCACATATATCTTTAAACTTTTCTGTGTTGCAGTAATAATGGTATCACGATACTGGATATTTTTAATTGTCACTACAACAGTGAATATAACCGCGGCAATAAGAGCATAGGCCCACATGGTACTTTGTGCCTGAAGAGTCCAAATTAAAGATCCCCAGAATACTATTACCCCTATTACATAGAGAAAAAACGGCCTTCTTGTACTAAAGGTAAAGCGGAATGAATTATTTATTATGTCGAGCCTGTTTTTATAAGAGACACTATCAAGAAAGTCAACATCACCTTCAAATGAATGAACATCAAATGTTTTTGTTGAAGTATAGATCTTGTTTACTATCGTACTTTGTATTTTATGATGATCGATTATTTCTTTTATCGGTATTCTCGTTACTTTTCCAAACAGATAACATAGGCTTAAGTATGCATCAGTTGTCTCAACATATAGAGGGACTGATTGCTTGACAAAAAAAGCAGTAATGATCGAAATTGAAAAGACTACACCTATAATCATACCCAAATTCACTTCAGCTCTCAGTTGATCGTTAGAAATGAAGGGTATTGCATTCAGAAGCATACATGCCCCTACTACTCCCCAATTTGAGATTACATGCTTTTTATTAATATCTCTTTTCATAATTTCTCTATGACCCTCTATAAATGTTAAAGGATCTCTTTATGTGAATACTACAAATATAGTTAACGAGCCATGTTGTCTCAAACAGTCAGTCACTAAAGTTTCATCACATTCTAGAGGTAATTTTAATCACAATTACTGTACTCATTTCATTCGCATAAGTAAAAATGAGTTAAGGTTCTATCATCCACTGTCATTTATAATTAGAGTGGATCTCTTTTAATATATGTTGTATACAATCACATTATTTGAGAGAGCACTATGCGACTCGGCTTAATATCACTGCTTATCTGTATAATTTGTGCACAATCTATTTTTGCTTTAAATGGCACCCTTACTGGAACGGGTTTTGAAGATAGTCCCTATTTAATTGAAGACTACGAAGATTTAAAAGCCATAGCCCAATATAATAAAAGATATTTTCGATTGGCTCATGACATAGACGCTTCTGCATCTATAAATGAAAACAATGGTGCCGGTTTTGAACCCATAGGGTCAAAAGAGTCGCCAATAAATGTTTTTTTGAATGGTGCTGGCCATACCATTCACCATTTACATATTTATGCCCCTGATAAAGAATATGTAGGCTTATTTGGATATGTATATAGTTCTATAATTGATAGCGTTTCAATTTCAGGGAGTATTACAGGGAATAAGTTTGTCGGGGCATTTATTGGATATAGTTCCGGATCAACGGTGAGGAATGCAACAAACAAAGCTACAGTTATTGGAGAAGCACATACTGGAGGAATTGTTGGCGAAAACAGAGGGATAATTGAACACTCTCTTAATCTTGGATATGTTTCGTGCCCCCGATATACAGGTGGAATTACCGGTAAAAGCGGCCCTGGATCAGGACTAATTGACATAGCTCGCGTACGATTCTCAGCAAATACCGGTACCGTTGATGGTGATTATGGTGTAGGCGGTATCGCTGGAACATTACCAACCGGCATTATTGAACAGTCCTATAACTCAGGAACAATATCTGCTCCACTACTTGGAGCAAATGGCGGGGCGTTTTCAGTTGGTGGAATCGCAGGTCTCACCCAAGCTTACACTTCTATTATTAATTGTTATAACACCGGGATAATTAAAGGAGACAGAAGTATTGGGGGAATTGTGGGAGATCATAGTGGCACTATAGAGAACTCTTACCATGCCGGTTATATATTTTCCAAGAGAGATTACTACCGCGAGGGAACGCGCGGCATAACTGGTTGGTCTTCGAGCGGAAAGGTGCTAAACAGCTTCTGGGCAACGAACAAGGCTGCTGTAGATCGGTATGAAGAGACTCCGGTGACTATTCATCAGATGCTTCAGCGCACTACTTTTACTGATTGGGATACAACGGTATGGTCTTTTGACGAGGGGAACCGGCTTCCCGGTCTTGTACATGTGAATAATGCAGTCTTTTCCATTCCAACGAGTCAAACAATAACACCATCCATACCCGATTTCGCCATCATTAGCTCAGTAGCTCTAGACGCTGAAGGTACACCAGTTACTCTGCTTAAAAAAGCTGGTTTTTCCTATGTAAATACTACCAAAGACTCAACCTATATCCATTATCACCCGGGCACCATAGAGAGCAATGGTGACACCCTCTGGGGCGGTGTATCTCATGTGGCCGTTAAAACCGAAGAGGTTATGGCTATTAACACTTTTGATGATCTTTTAAAAATTGGTACTGAATGGACGCACCCTCTTAATGCAAGCTACCGTATAGCTACTGATATAGATGCTGCTGCATCAGCACAACTCAATAATGGATTGGGCTTCAGCCCTATCGGTGTCCTCAACATGCCCTTTACCGGGACAGTACGTGGAGGTGGATTTACCCTATCCAATCTAACCATCAATCGACCCACAGAAGATTATGTTGGTTTATTTGGATACATAGATTCTGGAGCAGTCATCGACAGCCTTACTATAAACGGCACCATAACCGGAAATGACATGGTTGGTGGACTTGCCGGTCACTCGTATGGAAGTGACATTTCAAACATTTCATTCTCAGGAAGTGTAACCGGTGAAATGACAACGGGCGGGATAATCGCTTTCGTGAATTATAGCAAGGTAAGGCAGGTAACGAATGCTGCAACTATCACCAGTTCCAATAGAACTGGAGGCATAATAGGCGCATGTCGGTATAGCTTAGTTGAAAATGTGCAAAATAGTGGCCTCATTACCGGAAAAATTACATCCGGTGGAATTATCGCATCTATAGATGATTGCGCACTCATGAATGCAATAAATACCGCAGATGTTAGTGGTGACTTTAATACGGGAGGAATTACCGGTGCAGTCGGAGTAGAAGGCACCGTTTTTGATACTCCAATACATCTTACTCAATCGTATAATACCGGAAATATTTCTGGGGTTCGTGAAATCGGTGGTATCGCAGGGCTCATTCAAGGAGGCGTACTCTCCGAAACATTTAACACCGGCAGAGTAGATGCTGAACAACATTCGGCTGGTGGAATATCAGGAAATAATCAGGGTGTGATTAAAAACTCATTCAATATCGGAAGTGTTGTATCTCCTGAAAAAATAGGTGGAATTTCTGGTACATCAATTGGATCTATAACGCATTGTTATAACGCGGGTCAGATAACCGGTGATACGTTAGTGGGACCAGTAGTGGGAGGCATAATAGATGAAGAACCTTTATCAAGTTACTGGGACGAAACCAATGCAGCGGTTTACTTCTCTCTATTTGGCACTCCACTCTCAACCGCCTTAATGTATCAACAAGAATCATACACAGATTGGGATTTTGATAGTGTATGGACAATACAAGAAGACATCTCCTACCCCACTCTACAATTTTCTGGAGAGAGTGCTCTTTATATTCCTCCAAATGATACTTCCGAAAACAACACAACAGAAACCGATCCCTTTCTCCCTAATGATACCACTATTATTGACACCAATTCACTGGTCGTGAATGACATATCTGATAGTGCAGAACCGGATTCAACTAATAAACGGGCACCACTCTATACAAACAGCATCCCATCACCAAATGGTGTTACAATAAATATTGTTCATTCCAATGCGCTTCACCTTCTTAAGGCTCCCGAAGGCACTTCGACAATAGCATTGTATACTATACATGGAAGACTACTCTTTGAAGGTGCTACTTTAGACCAAACAGCAATGGTATCACTTAAGTTATCTTCGCATCAGATGCTTATAATTAAGATTTATAAAGAGTAAGGAGATTCCATTTATCTTAAATAAACTCCTTTTAGCGGTAAAGGCATCATATAACGGGGACACTTCATGCCAATTGAATACCCCCCTCCCTTGCCTCAGGTCAAAATGCACTGCTAGTATAAACTATAATACTTCTTTCAGCTATCTCATATGTTCAGCCACTATACTTTACTTGATAAACCAATTAACTACATTTTATGGAATACATCGTCCCTATTGTCGACAAAAGTCAAAATATTATCAATGAAAATTATTACTACTATTCTCTCAGCTTTTATAGTCATCAACTGCTCTTCCATAACTGATCACACGAGTCAAAAAGAACAATTAGATGACCCTTCTATTACCGTCCTATCAAACTTTGAAGGTTCATGGGATTATTTCACGTCACAGAAAACAAAAGATAGTATTCCTGAAATGTATTTTGATCATGATGATAGATACGGAAAATATGAAGAAACAAGATATATCTTCAGTGGAAATAAAATCGAAATATTTAAACCTCGAGGAGATCACATAAAGGAAGGTAAAGATTATCTTGATAAACCCTTCCTAGTATATAATTGGGAACTAGAAGGCAATATACTCACAATGGAGATGGATGAAGACTACGAAGATGTTGATCACAATTACCAGTTCCAAAGTTCTTATGAGTATTATGTTGATTTTAAATATGATGCCCTCATTCTAACAGTAACAACACCCAATACATTTGATTATACCACTCCCCGATGGACACACCGTTATTTTAAAAGAGTTGACTATATAAACCCTAAGACATATGTGTATCCCTATTCAAATGAAGTTGAGTGTAGTGAAAACTCTGATTACACCCCTACAAAAAATGATGCCGAAACATTTGGCATTCCCTTTGAAGAATATATTGCATTAGTATCATTCTATAATTGTACAGATGGTAACAAATGGATGAATAAAAAATACACCAATTGGCTCAACCCTGATTCTTCTAAATGGGATGGTGTTACCATAACTGGCGGCAATGTTACTCATATAGCATTTAACAATAAAGAAATGAATGGGTATATTCCAAACAACATAGGCAACCTCAGAGAATTGAGGAAACTAAAATTATTATATACACAGGTAAAAGGAGAGATTCCTCTTGGGTTAACGATTTTACCCAATATTGATACAATAACGTTAAGTCAAAACAAATTGACCGGCGGCATCCCTGAAGCACTCGGTAACCTGTCGACACTGAAATATATAAGTTTATATGAAAATTTTAATCTCGGCAGTTCTATACCAAAATCATTAGAAAAGTTAACTAACATCTCTCATTTGGGTATCTCATATTGTGGTCTGACTGGAGAAGTACCCGATATATTTCATGACATGGATGATCTCAGTACACTATTATTCGATGGAAACAATCTCACCGGTGAGCTTCCAGAGTCAATTCTTAAACATAAAAATGCATCCATTTCTATGTTTAATGAGGGTATCTGTAAAGAAAAGCAATCTGATGAAATGATAGAGTTCTTTGAAAAACATCATGACGATGAATTTTATTCTTGTGATCTAAATGAATAAACTGATCTTTCCGTATTAAACTTGGACAAGTTACGCAACCATTTTATAGTTAAAAAATTCTTCTGGTGTTTCCATCTCCAAAGCTAAATGATGTTTGAGTATCTCATATGGCTTTTAGACTAAGTCCATTCTGATTAATACATGCCGCATTAGGAACGGCATGTATTAATCAGAATGGTCATTTAAAAACTGAGGTTACTCGTTTCGAGCATTCAGGTATAAAAGGTGTTATTCACTTTTATCAATGTACTCTTGCATCAAATCTAAAAATTCTTTTTTGATGAGTCTTGCATCTTTCTCACCCGGAATATCGGCAAGAACAGAAAACTCTTCTTCCTCAGAGTTATAGATAAATTCAACACTATACCTATTGGAGCAGGTGTTCAGCTGATTGCATTCACTATTTTCATAGTAAATATCCCCAGAATTGTACGCCTGTTTAAATTCATTATACACAGATGAACCAAAGCTCTCAGTAAAAATGACGACGACTCCTGAATTGCCAATATCACTGTCTACATCATCTTCCTTTTTAATGGTTACCGTCTGTTTTTTATGATCAAAAATAACGATTAACTGGTAGTGGTGATGCTCAAAGGGCTGCTGGATGCTCACCGTTTGTTTCAACATGATGGGCGCTGCAACCTTATAGGCGGGATTTGAACTACGCCCCTGGTCCATAATTATTTTCGATAACTGTTCAAAGTTTTCTGATAAACTACAATCCCCTTCATGGAAAATAAGTCCGCTATTTGAACACGCATCGGGATAGGTTACGCGGTCAATACCACAAGTAATATTTTGGTTTTCTATTAATTCAAGCTCTCCCTCCAAAGTGCACTTATAGGTCTCACATCCATCAAAATAGGTTTCCTCTTCAAAGACTTCATACCCATCAGATGCAATACACGACACACAGGGTAAAGGATCCACCTTAAAGAAAACACCCTCGTCACCACACACTAAGCGCTTTGACCTACATTTTGAATCATAGGGCATTGTTGGAATCGTGTCTTCCAACATATATTTTTCTCCATATCCCCAGCAATAGGGATCGTCAAAAAGATCCACACATTTATAACTATCCATCAAAAAATAGCAGTGATCTACATCATTAAATAGCTCTTCACAATCCTCACCTTCGCACCTACACCCTCTAATAGCTTCACAATCATTCCCATTAAAAAAAGCACCAACCTCTTCGCTACAGTCCCCTACTCCTATAGCATCCCTTCCTATAGTACTTTTTTCCAAACAGTATTCATTGACTATTCCATCAGATACATCATCTGAACTTGTATCTACTAAGTCATCCTCTATTTCACTAGAAGATTCAAAAGAACTGTTGTCAGGTACATCAAATGAAATAAGATTACTCGAACTACTCGAAATTGTTTCATCTCCTTTAAGCCTTAAAGGACTTTCACTGGAAGCGCCTGAAGAGCCTACCTCTGATTGAGTATGTACTGCATTGTCAGTCTGTGCCAGATTACAATTGATAATAACAACAAAACTGAGACATAAGAATAGAGAAGTAATGTTCATGGTGAGTTCCAAATAGGGTAACTTACAATAATTATAGCTATAGGATACCTATCAAGTAATGAGTAAATTCGATTATATATAGGAACTGCTCCTATTTTGTGAGCAGTGGGTGGTGTGATATTCTTTCAAATGAACGAGAAGTTTTTTCGGTAGACCGGATAAGGGTAGTGTACAAATGAGAAGTGTTGTAGTCACGCCTGTTATTAGTAGCATAATGAATAGAAAATTCAACTGAAGCAAACAGTGCATTTAAAGGGGATTACAGTGTAATGTTTGAGAAAATATCGGCCTCCTTAAGCCGTTGGAACTCTTTTACTTATTCGAATAATTCTTCTATGACTCCAGCCTGCGAGTGGGGTGAATCAAAGTCGAGAAGTTTTTCTATTGTTGGCGCTAAATTTTCGAGGGCATAGCGATTTTCTACGACAGTCCCTTTGGGAAAGTCAGGCCCATACGCATATAAAAAGATGTGATCGCACCCATCACAGTTATTTGAATAATCACACAGCTTTTTCTCTTCGCACGTGTTAGTGTGACCATGCTGTGGCCATTTGTCACCGACATCATCCAAGTGACGCCCGTGATCATGAGTCACAAACATACTGGTTTTTCCTTGATATACCGAGTCTGATTGAATATACTGCCAGAGGGCATAGACGTATGCATCATCCTCTTCGATAGCCTCGGTATATTCATTAAAGTGCCATTCACTGCCATAGATGCCATCATGCCCCCTACTATCAGCTTTATAAAAATTCACGAGTGTTATCTCTGGATGGTGCTTATCAATAATTTCAAGGGAACGGGCAGCAACATCCTTATCATCCCAATAATCCGTTGTGGAAGAAGAACTCGGATTGATACCGCCCCCCTCTTCACCGCAATAGGTAAAAGGTTCGTGTGACGCAGCTTCACTCACCTCAGTCGTGCGTCCAATCATTTGCAATTTACCTTTACCCGAAAAGATCATGGTCTTCTCTTTTTCTTTGTCAAAGGTAATGCGATAGTGATTCATTATAGAAGAGTGAGACGGTGTTGCTTTTCCAAAATTATTCATCCCTTCGTAAACCCCCGTGAGCATTGTTGAATGACTTGGCACAGTATAAGTTGGTCCGCCGTTTCTAAAGTTGGTAAACACCACTCCCTCATCAGCCATAGAGTCTCGCATCCGCGGCATAAATTTTTTCTGAGGGTGCCCCCACCCTTCAGACCACCGTACGCCATCAATCACAACAATAAAAACGTAGTCAGTATTATAAGTACCAATATAATCCTTGGATGAGCTACTCCTTACTACACTACTCGACGAAGACTCTTTACCATCCTCAGAGCTACTGATAGCACTAGAATTACTTTCACTGGATATATGAGAGCCACTGATAGCACTAGAAATACTTTCACTGGATATATGTGAGCTACTCATCACCGTTTCCTCACTGCTTAATAGCCACATCGAAGATTCTATCGCCACTTCTGAAGACGATTCACCCATGAGTGCCTCACTTGACAAGACCACTTGCGAAGATACGCTCTCGTAAGTTTCTTCAGCAGAGTATCGTTCCACTTCGGAAGAACTCACTTGAGTTATTTCTTTTCCTATCCCTGTCTCATTGCATGCTCCCAAAAGTGACACAACAATTATACTCGCACCTACCCATACGAGCTTTACAGCCCCCTGAGCCTTATTAATTCCCATCATTCTGTATTCCATTTCAAGTCTAATGGTATATATACGGCCCTGTGACGCCTTAAGTTCCCTTTTTTTAAATAAACGTAACAATCCAATATTAGAGCAAACGTTCATCTGGAATAATTACTATAGTATTAAAGACCGCCTTGTCTCAGGTCTGGATTAGTCTGGTTAATACAACTGCTATCAAACTATAATACTGACTCCGGTTGCCTCATATAAACAGCCACAATACTATCGCCAGGTTATTCATCTCATTTTTGTAAATGAAAAAAGGCTCGCCAAGTGAGGCGAGCCTTAAAGATATCTGAGGTGTATTCCATTATTTAAGGAACTTCAATAACCTCGATATTGTCGAATACAACATCCGCACTGTTACCACCAAGATTGAGCACCAGTCGTGCATTCAAATCAGTAGTATTCATAGTGAATGTGTGTTCATAGGTAGCCATTGTTGTAGTTATAGCTGTCGGTGAAAGATTACCATAGTTATCCCATGGTGACCCATCAGTTTCAAGTTTAACATCCACCGTACGATTAGACGCTGCACGTGCATCAAAACGGATGGTGTATTGTCTTCCTTGAACGAGCGGAATAGAATTTTGTTTCATCTGAACTGTCCATGCTTCAGTTCCACCATTACTAATAGCAGCAGTGTATTCGCCATTGTTTACATAACCACTAACAGACGCACCATTGTAGCCATCAATTAACCAGTTGGTTGTACCATTGTTGAAATCTCCATTAGATACGAGGTCTGTTCCAGCTTCAACAACAGTAACCGTTGCAGTTCCTGACACCGATCCAACACTCATAGTCAAAGTGTAGATCCCTGCGGTCGCCGCATCATTAAAACAATCTTTAATCCAACCACCACCAGTGGTACTATAACTAGGCTGTGCGCCTAAATCTGACGGATTACCAAATTGGTCGTATGCTTGGTACATAATCTG
>JAOPTW010000064.1:0-52345 GCA_051532035.1 Fibrobacterales bacterium
ATTTCATCGGCAATACGAATGAGGTTCTCCCCACTCTTTTTGGTTACATTGAGTGAAATTGCGGGAACACCATTAATACGAGATATTGTCTCTGCCTCTTTGTAAGAAAAGCGAGCAGTACCAAGATCACGGAGCTTCACTTTCTTACCCTTATTTTTTATGATCAACTCTTGAAAGAGTGCCGGGTCTTTAATCTCACCAGAAATTGAGATAGAGTAGTGTTTAGAAGTGTTTTTAAGGACTCCACCAGGAATAGTAGTGTTTTCTGCACGGATCGCTTTTGACACATCATCTAAAGAAAGTCCGTAGTGCTTAAGCTTAAGAGGATCAATTTCAATCGCAAGTTCTTTTTCGAGCTTACCCGTAAGAGTACAATCGAGTACACCCCTGATTCGCTTTATCTCATCTTGAAGATAGTCCGCATGTTTTTCTATAACTTCAAGCCCTTCTGGGTGTGATAGAACTGCGATAAAAATGGGCTGATCTGAAAAATTGAGTTCTTTTACGTAGGGTTCTTCAGCCTCACCTGGTATTTGTACTTTTGCGATATCAACACGCTCACGCACTCTTCTGAGAGCGGTCTCAACATCAGTATTACTGTTAAAATCCACTGTAATAGAAGAGAAACCCTGCTTAGAGGTTGAATAGATGTGCTTCACATCTGATGTTCCGTCAATCTCTTCTTCAATAGGACGCGTTACCAACGCTTCAATATCCTTTGCAGCAACACCGGGATAAATAGTATTGATAAAAATCTTTGGTTGTTTTATCTCTGGGGCAGATTCACGGGGAAGATCAAAATATGCTGTAGCTCCCAGTATAATGATAATAAAGGCCAAAGTAAAGACGGCCATATAACGGTGTACAATTTTCTTGATCATATGATTTACCCTTCTTCACCTTTTGGAGATACAGGTTTTTCAACAATTTTGAGGGGGCTTCCGTTAACGACATTTACATACCCTTTTACAATAAGGTCGTCACCAGGAGCGATAGCACCGGTTACAAGAACTTCTGTCTCATTTGAAGCAACAACTTCTATTGAACGTTTTTGAGCAACACCATTATTATTCACCATCACCACATTTTCGGTAGCGAGAGAAATAATTGTATGAGATGGTATCACTACTGCATCATTCCATACTTTTCTCAAAAGTTTTACCTTTGCTACTAAACCAAGCTGAATGTCATTACCATTAGAAGTCAACCGTACTTCCGCCATATATTTACGCTCTTGAGGGTCGAGGGCTTGGGCTATACTATAGATTTTGCCATACCACACTTTATCTTTCTCACTTGAAAGGCGAATTTCTGCAACATTACCTGCTTTAAAACCCGAAATTTGATCTTCAGGAATACCTACTTTAACCTTGAGTACACCGGTTTGACCAATAGTGAGTGTCGCGGTACCTGGAGCGATATTGTCGAAGCGAGAGATGTGTTTTGCGAGAACTCTCCCAGAAATTGATGAACGACACTCAGCGCCAAGGGCAATCTTTCTCGTCTGAAGTGCCTGCTGTTTTGCTGTAAGGTACTCGAGTTTTGCTTGTTTTACCCGTGTACTCGATGTATTCCCGGACTGTAGATGCTTTTGCAATCGCTTGTAGTTGTCTTCTGCCAAACTCTGAGCTGTTTGGGCTGCCTCATATTGGGTAGTATAAATATCAGCGTCAATATCACAAAGTGGAGTATTTTTTTTAATATACTGCCCCTCTTTCACATTAAGTTGATGTACTTCGCCCCCATTATAAGAGATAAGAGTCGTCTGATTTTCCGCTTCAATTACTCCATAGTAAGAGTAGTACTCTTCGAAGGATCGCTTGATAATTGGTTCAGTAACCACAGAAACTCTCTTAATATCTGCTTTTTCCCGAGTTACAATGGTCTCTTTGAGTTCGCTATTGATCTCAATATTTGTATCACCCTTTGAGTCGTCTTGACACCCCAAAAAGATTGCACCGGTTACCAGTGCTATTGCTGTAGTTTTTAGTAATTTATTCATAAATTGCATACCCCTGCGTTAAACGCACATTAACCAGCGCAAGGAGTTCTTGCAACTGGGCTTTAAAAAATTCAGTATTAACAGTGTTATAGTCTTGTTCTGACTGTTTAAAATCAAGCAGTGAAATATCACCTACTTTATAGTCGCTCTGTTTTTGCTCAAAGACAATTTTAGAGGCCTCAACACTCATAGTGAGCGCTTTGAGCATATTACGTATTGCTGAAAGGTTATTCACCGCATCAATTGCTTTACTTGTCTGAGCTCGTTTTGCTATCAACACATTACGCTTTGCAATACGCGCATCTATTGCAGCTTTTTTTGCATTTGCATTAACGGTACCCCCTGTAAATACTGGAACCGTTAATGCAATGCCAATACTATAATCAAAATATTCAGGGCTATAATATTCACTCCCTTTAGGTATAACTTCTGACTGTTTAATTGGAGCTTTTGTCGTATCAGCATTTGGTATTGTAATCTCGTCAAAATTCATATTCATAAAATCATGTTTAACACCACCTATTAAGGCAATATCAGGGTACTTCAAAGAGTTCTGGTATTTAGCTACCTGATCTGCAATACGTAATTGATTTTCTAAAAGAACCACCTCTTTTGTCACACCTTCTATATGTGCATTCGGTACTTCAAATAAGGAACCATCAATGACTGCTATTTCAAGTTCAATCATCTCGTCAGGTGAAAGATTGAGAAAGTCATTCAAAGCCCTCAAAGCAACTTCACTTCTATTTTTTGACTGGAGTGAAGCTGCTTTCGAAAGCCCAACTTGAGCCTTAATCTGCATTTCATCAACATTTGATTTGACCCCTGCATCAACATCAATAGCTGTCATTGCTAAAAGATCGTTATATATACCGAGTGATGTGGTATCTAGCTCGTATTGATACTGTCCATAGAGTGCATCAACATAGTATTGAATAGCAGAAAGATAATAGAAGTCCATCTCAAAATCTTTTTTACTCTGCAATGTTTTTATTTGTTGTTTTTCCATTTCGAGCACTAGGCCTAAACGAAAAACATTGAGAGTTTGGCGAAACCCAAGTTCCATATTAAAGAGTCGCGAATGAGAGTTACTCAATTGAAATTGACTTGTACCCGAGCTAACTGTATTTGTGGGTGAAAATGAGTAGATGTAATTACTGCTGACAGAGACCTGAGGATAAGCAGACCCCGCATAGGCCTTCGCCTCTTCAATACCCGAAGCAATACCATCTTTAATTATAGCGCTTTTGTCTGTCCCTGCTTGAGCGCGCTTAAGAATATCACTTAGAGTCTTAATGGGCCCTTCATTTGCAGCAACTGTTCCCAGTATAAGTAACACTATTCCAATAATCTTCATACGCTTTCCTAAGTTTGTAAAAACACCAATCATATCTGAAAATCTGACTGTGCGGTCAAAGTAAAAACTTTAGTCTCTCCAAACAAGCCGACGTTACAATTAGAAACACTTTAATATGCATCTAACACTCTCTTAAACACACAATATGGAGCAATATGTCACTTTTAATGTCTCTAACAGAGATATTCTTAACCTTTACCAAGTTTGTACTGAATAAGGGTGTGTATTATCATTGATTCAGAGAAGCGCTCTGCTCATTTGGTAGCAATTTATGGATTAATGTGAATGCGCATGCCTCCATCCAACCATGCAACCCTATAATTTCCCCCATATTACTTCCAAGTGCGGTGATCTTCCCTATAACGGTGAATGCGCACATATCAATCCAACTCTGCAACCCTATTAGCGCCCTCATATTACCTCCAAGTGCAGCAATATTCCCTATAACGATGAGTGCGCACATATCAATCCGACTCTGCAACCCTATAAATCCCCTCATATTGCCTCCAAGTACAGCAATATTCCCTATAACAATGAGTGCGCACATATCAATCCGACTCTGCAACCCTATAAGTCCCCTCATATTACCTCCAAGTACAGCAATATTCCCTATAACAATGAATGCGCACACCTCAATCCGACCAATCTCTCCTATAACTAAGGAAAAACAGGTACTTTCGAGTGAGATAACCTCTTACCAAATATGTTTTAGTAGCTTACTATTGAGTAATTCATACCTCAGCTCAAGCAAAACGTCTAACCACCATAGTCAACCTCATATTAATTTGTAACATTTAACCTATCCATTTAATAAACTAATTCTTCTCTATAATGCAAACGCCTTTAAAAACAATCACCATCTCCATTCTTCTCTTTTCTACGATCATTTTATCTACTCCTATTGACAAGTACATCGGTTCTCTTGAACTTGGATTCAACCATGAAGATATTCTGCTTGGAGGTGAATTTAAAGGCGTATCTAATACACTCGGCTTATCGTTTGGACCAATGTTTACCGTAAGACCCTATGAAAAAAAAGTACTGGTAGAGACAGATCAAAACTCTTATTATCAATTTAGAGAAGTGAGATATACTATTGGCCTGAATGCCGAAAAGTACTTTTTCTTCGATAAAAATGCCCTAGCCCTTATGGCAGGAGTAGCTTATTCAGGAAGTCAATATAGCGGCACTGCAAAAAAAGGCGAAACAGGATTTATACCTGTTATAAAAGTTGGATATATACGATCTTATTTTGGTGCCTATTATCGGTACATGAAGACTGAACATGTCATAAATCATCAAATCACCCTCAACGTCTTTTTAGGCAATACAATCTATAATCTTGTACAGGGAATCGATAATGAGTAAGATGAAAAATCTACTATATATATGTCGTCTAATAAAAATGAGTGTTGCACTGATTATTTTGACTATACTGTTTAGCTGTACTACTTATAATGAAGAAGAGGACTGTGATGAGCGCCCCCTTTGGAAAGCCTGCTCTAGTGCTCCAAGTCAAGCGGGAGAGATCACAATAGAAGTAACCCTCAATGAGGAAAACCCCAGGGTTACTGTGACTATTTACAACGGTGACTTTGAAAACAATAAGGTTGTTCTTACAAAACTCATTTCTGAAAACAAAACTACCATTTCTCTCCCTATCGGAAGTTATTCAGCTACAATTAAATATGCCGTAGGTGATAAATATATTACTGCAGTAGATGGTGGCTCTCTTGAAAACTCCTCAATTGAATACTGTGAAGGCATCTGCTATGAAGAAGTCGAAATCACCTTTGACCTTACATTAGGTGATTGGTTTTAGAAAATCATCAATTTGAACTTGCTTCAATTTCACTTTAATTACATCCTGCATATCTTAAAATAACACAATCGATAGTTGGGTTAATTGATCAATACTCATAGAGTCTTTAGAGCTTTTTACGCTATTCATTTTCACTAAAATATTACTTCAACTAACTGAACTAAGTTGTAGCTTATTTATGTACAAAGTTATATTCTAAAAGTAACAGAGAGCCGGGAGGTCGTCATGAAAAAGGTACTACTTTTCATACTAGGGCTGCTCATCACACAAGCAGTATACTCTCAGGCGGCATATTTCAACAACTTCCTCAGCATTGATAACCCACTCCTTCCCGATAGTGCAACCGCGACGCCTTCAGCATATAGAGCTGATACACTGCGACTTATCATACAGCTTGGAGGTACGCTCGAGTGGAAGGCAGACTATGATGCGAACCCAGATAGCATCACTGCGAGGCTCTATAATTATCTTGACTCTACGATAGTCGTTCCATTAACAATTGTACGGGTTGACTCATGTCAAATATCATATCAGTGTGTGTATGTCAAAGGCTTCATTCCAGATAGCGTCCCGCTCAATGAGTATCGCATAGAAACGACCTCCCCTTCAAGTAACCCAACGATGATTACTCAGCCCTTTTTTCTATTCGACAAAGCAACCGCATTATGGAATTATACAAATAATCAACTTACGTTATGGTTTAGTGAGGCTTTAGCAAGCATGATGCAAGACTCATTGACCTTTACCTTTAGTAGAGAAGGCTTTCCTAATGACTCACTTATTATTAATGGCTGGATGGGTAGTCCTTCTTCGGGATTCGATTCTACTGTCATTGATCTATCCACCTATGGACCTACCATGCCCAACTATATGCACCATGGAAGTAACCTTCTTTTACGCTATGTAGAAACTGACTTCATAATGCAATCGAGTGGAGAAAATTTACCACCAGCAATTGTTCCTGTTCAAGTAGTGGGTTCTCCCTACTTTATAGCCAAGGCAGAAATAAACCCTGTTGATTCACTCCTTATCCTCTATTTTCATGAGAAGATTAATCCGAGCTTTATAGATAATACCCAAACGATTACCGTAACCAATAACAGTTCGGTCTTTAGCTTTTACACAGTGCTCGATCGACTGCTCTATGTCGGTGATTCGACAATGGCCGTACTGCAACTCCCTCCGCTTACGCCTGGGCTCGATTCAACAGCATGGCGACTAGAAGTAAATCCCAATACCTTTGTAAACCTCATAAATACCGATCCTAATGCAATAATTGTTGCTACTGATAATTTTATCATTCACCAAGCAATCCCCGCCTCACCGACACTCGACTCTGCGGTACTCTCTAATTACGCCTCAAACCTCTCACTCTTCTGGTCCGACCCAGTTATCTATGATAGCATGCCAGGGCTGAATATTATAGCCCTTGACCCTTCGGGGGTTTATCAAAGCCATGTTGATATATCATCTCACTATATATATACAACTACCGGTGATTCTACAGCTATTTGGTGGGACTATATGCTTACAGATACTCTCTTTAATTGGCTCAAAAAAGAGTGGCAGGTATCTATCCACGTTGGATATGGACAGTATCGAGACTCACTCTCTGGAGATCTGGTGTCGTTACAAACTATCCCCCTAACCATACGCGATGATTATGTACAAATGATGATCGTAGAGCCTGATTATACACTCGACACAAACAGCCACTACTTTTTTGACATTGCACTGATGCACACAATACATGACCCTTCTCAGTATATCGTCACAGGAGTATCAGGTAATGAGAGTGCTATAAGTAACGGGAGCCTTACCTTCCATTGGACCGGAATACACTGGCTTATGGAGTTCTATACCGGACCAAATACGGACACCGTCAGCATCAATATAACCATCCAAAGTCCTAGTGATGGCAGCAGTACTACCTATAATTTTTCAACAAACACCGGAGATTACCCCCAGCTCCCCTTTAGGCCCAAAGCGGTACAGATCATGGTCGACTCAATTACACAACAAGAGTATCTATCCATAGAGATGCTTCACCATGTATCTCTTGGTGACTCTAAGGCCTTTTCTCTTAAGGTATATAATGACCCTTTTCTCAATAGCCTGTATACTGAAATTTCATTTGATAGCCTTGACAATCAGTTTTTAAATGACAGCGCAGCTATTTTAAGGCTCTCTGTCACACCTACCCAAAAATCTATGATAGAATCATGGATTGCCGCTGGTAAACACTTAGTATTCCGTACCTATTCTGGCTTCGCTCAGTCACTTATCACCAATCAACAACTCCCTGAAACCCTTTTTGAGGTAAAATTATGGGAGCAATACCCTCCACCGTTCGAAATCATTGGGCCTACCTTTATCCAGATCCCCTACACCCAAACAGGCGATTCCATAGCCTATTATACTTATGACGAATATTACCAAAACGATATAGAAGTATATGCTACTTCAACCAATCCAGCACTCATTTATCCCATTGATAGTTCACTATCCCCTGGACCACTCTATTACTTTCCCTATACTCTTTCAAGCGCACTTGGTCAATGTAGCCTCCAAATTGAGGGATACAACATGTACTATGAATATATGGATACCATGACCAGTTTTGTTGACATATATAATCCCGCCGACCCCACTCACTATGTGCTCATCGCCCCCGGGACAGCAATGGTCCTCACTCATTCAACTACAGTTCTTGCAGCAACCATAGAATCAAAATATACAATTGAAGAGATAACTATTACCGCAAGTACCAGCATGGGACTTATTGCTCCTGAAAATATATCTATCACAAAAGAAACCTATAACACATGGTTAGTTACTGTATCATCAACGGGACTTACGGGTTCAGAATATATAACTCTTAACCTGATACATGGATCTTTTGGAATACTCCATTCCACAACGATCCCACTCGAAATCTATCTTCCAACGGTCACTCTATCAATTGATACCTATCCTGACAGCATCAATTACGAAGATATAACCACCATTGGAATTACGACAGCCGCTGGATTCCCTCTCGCTATAGACTGGGGGCTTACTACTGGCCTGAGCCCTTCTTCACTCATCTTGAACAATATGGGAGGTGGAGTATGGAGCCTTACGGTATCACCAACCAACGAAGAATGGGGACCGGTAGCGATAGCGATCAATGCTACCGATGGTTATGGTGCCACCCTCTCTACCTCAGTCCTCAATGTTTATGTTAAATCACCACTTCATAGATTTACTGTTGAAGATTTTGATCATATAATAGGATACAATGAGATGCGTACCATTAGAGTATTTATACATCCTGAACTTACCCTAACGGTTGAGAGCGGCGAAACAAATGTCATAGCAAACTCTGGATTACGATGGGTAAATATGGGTGATGGCCAGTGGGTGATTTATGTTACTCCCACTGAGGGCCAGTGGGGTATTGCAGATTTATTCATACAAACCTACACCAGCAACAACACCACTATCGGCTCTCACCAACTTACCGTAGAAATTGATAATCAAGATGACTCATTTTATGAACCTTGCATTACCTTTTGTTTACAGCGTGCCGTATTTGAACACAATCTCACAAATAGCACCATACTTTTTGAATTTAATGAACCTATGGAATTTGTACAATCGGGCACTATTCATTTAATAGCCTACCAGTATGAATCGCGTGATGACCCTGCTCCTAAAATTCTTCAAGAAATGACATTTACTATCGATGCTCAAACATCACTCAATACCAATTCGGTTCAGTTTGCTCTTACCGAAAGTGACGTCACTCTCGTTAAAAAAATGCACCTCCAATCAAATGTATTGTTAGCAGAAATAAACGTCCCTCTTTTCAGAGGTCTTACAAGCAATGTGATGAATGCATTCCGCCAAGCACCTGTCGACCTAGAGCAGGGTGCTGTACTCCAACTGTACGCCGCTCAGTATGAACCATTTGAACATAAGCTTCAGTTAACATTTGATGGTATACTCGATGCCTCAAGCCTCATACCAGAAGACATCATTACGATCGCAGAGCACGGACTTGAAACATCAGATGAAAAGAGTATGGATATAGTACTGCAGAAGTACTACTTTGGTGATGAAGATTGTGATGAGTGCAATGGGGATGCTCAAGAATTAACCGTTTTTGTGAGCCCACAAGAACATCGGGCCCTCCAATCATTTCAACATAAAAACAATCTAATCATACACCTCGATGATGGCCTTCTTAGAAGCTCCAGCGATCAACCTCTACAAGAGTCAACCATTGAATATTCAATACCTCTCACCTACGGTATCAGTTATGGCTCTAATTGGATAACCGCCGCTACCTTTGACATAGAACAGAAACTACTCCAACTTACCTTATCAACCGACATAACCGCCTATAATTCTGTTCAAGTAGATATGGATATTGCGACAATTTCTCTCTTCCTTATATTTGGAGTGAGAGATTCAATGTTTGCCTCAGATGGTCCTCCCCTCGAAATCCAATCAAACACAGTCTACCTACGGACAAATGATGATCAATTTACGTACTATCCATCAGACAGTACTCTGATCATTCAGCTCAACACCACTAATAGTGACGAAGCGGAATACTGGAGAACCTATTATAGTGCCGTCCTCGAAGATGAAATGGTAATCTATTTGCACCATGGAGTACTCACCAATACAGAAAATGCAACAAATCCAGACCTTACTTTTACGGTAGACCTCGGAGAAGTGATACTCCCTGAAGACACTACGTATATACCACCTGATGACACTTTAGCCCCACCACCAGCCGATAGTACCTTCGATTTTTCGGCCCCAGAAGTTGACTTGAAAAAATTTGACGGAGTCACCTACTTCATCATGGGTGATTTATGGAAAGTTAATATATCAACCAGCAGCTTTTCATTCAATGCATTTACAGCACAATTCGAGGAGTATACCACAGGAGATAGAGTATATTTAGAAGCTGACAAATATTATACTGTAGTGCGCAACAGTGGTACGCAATATTCCACTGCTACAACGATAACTGGATCTGCATATACATCTTTAGACTTTGATATCAAGTCAATGGGAACAGCCTATAGAATTCAATTTTTAAATTCCTACACCAAGGATGCTGAAAATGTGCGATTTGGCTATAGTGTTATAAACTTGAAAACGGCTACAGCTGATACCGTTTTAGATTTCCATAAGTCATCTATAGATAAATTTGGATTACCTGGGGACTCTTTAAGAGTCAGCGCATTTATAACATCCCTTACCGATGCCGACTCTACATTTATTCAATCATTCCTCATAACTAAAGATATTTCTTTGGTTATTCCAACCACTGTAACAGTTCCCGAAGATACTTGGCAAATGGTCTCGTTTGGCTCAGTCCCCTATCAAACTTCTCAGCTCGACGATGATGTTTCTCTATTCTGGTGGTATGACGCAGCATTGCGCGACCTTCTTTTTGACCGCTACTTTTCCAAAGACAATATTGATGCAGTCTTACCCGGTCAAAGTGCATGGGTCAAATCTGACACTGCGCTAACCCTGCTCGTTACCTTCGATACATCCTTAGTCTCTCTCGACATTATACATGGTGACGATGGTTGGAATCAAGTTTCCAATCCTTATGGATTTAATCTGGAGACACAAGCATTTGGCGAACGTGACTTTTTTAAATGGAACGGAAACAACTATAACCTCGTCAATTACCTCATACCCGGAGAAGGCTACTGGACAACAGTCTCTCGGGATGAAACGATTGATATTGAGAGACTCGTTGCTTGGAACCATGCTGAACAAACGACATCAAATGTGCTCTATAAAAAATCAATTCCTACAAAAGGAGATTGGGATATGGCCATAAGTTTAAAAGCACTCAAGAGTAACTTACATGATGAATACAATGCAATTGGTATAAAACCTTATGCTACAAATGATATTGATGCTTTCGATAAGAGAGAACTCCCAGTCGCATTAGGCGATGCAGTCGCCCTATCCTTTGTACAAAGTGATCTTTTATTTAGAACAGATTACAAATCAGAAATTAAAGAATATGCAGTGTGGAATATATCTGCCGGAACAACAAAAGAAGAGCCGATACGTGCAATACTCACCCTTGATGGACTGCGAGATATCCAGCAACTGGGATATACCTTCTACCTTATAGAAGGTAACTCACATCAGAAAATCGAAAATCCTGACACTGAGATTCTCTTAAATGGAACCAAAAACTATAGTCTTATTGTCAGTGAAAACAACTACGCTATAACTCACTTACTCCAAGGACCATCGGTACACAATATTCCGAACCCTTTCAAAACATATACGACAATACAACTACATCAAGTCCCCCATTCTAGTGGTACTATTGCATTAAAGGTCTATACAGTAAATGGTGATCTTATTTATGAAGGCACCTCTCCCTTTACTGAAAGTATTAGATGGGAAGCTGTTGATGCGCAAGGCACACCATTAAAAAGTGGCATCTACATTTACCAAGTTACCACGGGGAGTACAGTCTTGAGGAATACAATGCATATTACTGATTAGCATAGTATACTGCACAAAAAAAGCGGTTGAGCATCACACTCAACCGCTTAAAATAATATTCAATGTATGATTACTCTACCGAATGATCAATAACATACGCAAACGTTACCGTACCATTGGTAAGGAGCGTCTGCCAACCAATGTATGTATAGACATGAATTGGATAAGCATTACATGCGTAAGTACTATTGAGTCTTGTACCTGGCCAGTAGTTGTAAGTATATGGATTATACCAGTAGTAGGTCCCTACCTCTGGATATACATATTCATAAGAGTTGTATGATGCATACCCCGCTTCTGCATAAGGAACCCACTCAGCTTCACCTTCTGTAACCGCACATTTTTTAACGTAAATATCTTTCATACTTGCAGTAGTATGAATAAGTGGCACAGTAATAGACTGTGGTGTAGCTTTATACAAAGCCCAACCATGGCCAGCCGGCATTACAAATTCAGAAGACTTTGAAAAAGCGATTTGGTATTCATGTCCATCTTCGAAATTCTCTGTAGAGATAACACCATCAGTAGTATTAAGAGTACCAAAGGTCAGTGTTTCCCAGCTCTGTTCAGTAGTACCAGGAGTAAATGTACCCGGCTTACCAGGAAGATATGAATAAGCACGATACTCAATGACATCACCTACCGAAAGACCACTCCGTGTCACAGAGTAGGTTGTAGTACCATCACCATTATCTTCACCAGAATTCATAACAGGCCCTGCAATTACTTGTTGACCATTTACACGAACAAAAACTTCTACCCACTGTTGACCTGTTGGTAACAAAGCATTTACTTTAACAGTACCTTGATCAATATAGTCTGCACTTACTACGTGACGAGTTATACCACTGTAGGTAAAAGAGAGCCATTGACCAGCATCTTCACCTGGAGCAAATTGAGCCTCTGCATTTTCTTTATGGTAATACGCTCTAAATTTCACCTCATCACCAGTTTTAACATCATCAAGAGTAATGACGTATTCATTCTCAGTTCCAAGATCTCTTACTCTATCAAATTGACTGGTTGCAATCACTTGCTCCCCGTTTACTTCTATGAACATCTCATTGTACGCATTGTCTTTATCTCCTACAAAAGAGATATCAACAACTCCTGGCTGTTGATTAATGTAATAGAGATAATTGCTTGCAAATGAAAGATTGACTAGGCATACGAGTGCCACGATATATTTAACCATTGTTCCCCCTCAGAAATAGGCTTGTGTTGTGTAATTTATGGGTATGAATGCATTGAAAGTGCATAGATGTCTGGACCACTCCTCTCTTGCCATGTCATAACCATCTGCAGGCTTATGCTGCGCTACAAATATAGGCCTTCCTTTCAAGCATGCAAAATAGTATGTTATCGAATTTCTACATTGAGTTCAGAGTTTACACAACATTTTGTGAACAGCTGTACCAGCAGAAAGTAATTGACTACCAAATAGTAAGGCTTATTGTCCATACTCTTTAAGGGCAAGCCACAGGCGCATATCAAACTCTAGAGCATGATAGCCTGGTTCGATATGCGTACAAAGATTATAAAAAGCTTTACTATGGTCACGTTCCTTAAGATGGGCAAGTTCATGAACCACTATTGCACGTAAAATAGGTTCAGGGGCTTTTTTAAACTGTTCGGCGACATGGATGGCGTGCTTGGCTTTAATTTTTTTACCCTGAATCCGGGGGGTGACCGTAAAAATACCAAGGGCTTGTTTCTCTAAACTCACTTTTTTATCAAAACAGATTCGAGAAAGCGGTGGGGCGCTTTTTAAATAGCGCTTTTTAAATTCAGAGACATACTCATAGAGGAGTTTATCATTACTAATCTCTCCATTTTTAAAATCAGCATATTTTTTCTGCAATGAAGCAGCAGCACGCCCACTTTCGAACGCCGGTTTTAGTGCAGTAACTACCTCTGCCCCATACCCATTTAAATATCGTAAACACTTATCCATAAAGCAAACATACCTAAGTATTGATAATCTCACTAGCCACAATAAGACACCAAACACATTTTTCAGATAAAAACGTCACAAACACCCCATAAAACTCTAATTAGTTTCACATTTTCAATTCATAATCTGTATACAACACCATAATTGTAGTCATTTTAATGGAAGTACAATATACTCATTACATCACTGTGAGTCTTATACTCATCAATATGAATATTTATCATAGGTTGACCATGAACCATACCAAACTCACACAGATGCTTCTAGAAAATCTCCCTATCCCTCCTCAACCAGATATTTTAGTTGCATTTATAAAGGAACGCAGAAAAAATAATCCTGACGTGCAAGAGATTTCAAAAATGATTCAAAATGATATGGGACTCTCTGTTGCGATTTTAAAAACAGTTAACTCTGCGGCATTTAGCTTCTCTTTTGATATAGTCTCAATTAACCAGGCAGTGATGATCTTGGGACTTAACAATTTAAGTAACCTTATTTTTGCTTTTTGCCTTCAGCAATCATCGGGTCAGAATAGCCCAGAAATGAAAAACATATGGGAAGAGTCACAATCAGTCGCGCTTATTGCCGCTAAGCTCGCTCAACAATTTACCACCATCGCTCCAGATGAAGCTTTTGCTGGTGCACTCCTCTCAAACTGTGGAGCTCCAATACTTAAAGTTCATTCAAATGAGTACCTCCCCTTCTTTTCTCAGCATCACAATAATGCCACAGAAGACTTTATTAAAAGTGAAAATGAAACATTCCGATTGGACCATGCTGTTGTAGGGTATTACTTTGCAAAACGATGGGACTTCCCCATGCAACTGTGCCACACTATTTATCATCACCACACAACAAATTTTAAAAATGATTTGATGCATATAAAACCGAAAGAGATGCGCACAAAAATCAGTCGTATCGTTGCACTTATCCAGGCTGCAGAATATCTCTATCACGCGTCAAAACAATTTCCTGCACCTTATAGTTGGGAAAAAAATAGTGATACCATTGCAACTCTTCTCTCGACTGATCGATCGTGTATTGAGGAAATGGTTCAGGTTGTTGAAAGCGTCATGTTTGCGTAACTCCTTTTTCTTAAGAAATTTTAGGCAATTTGCTCTAAAAGAGTGTTTTTTTAGGCAACCAATGTAAAGACTCCTTTACCTAAGAGCTCACACCGCTCTAACAACTGACTAATAAGTCATTTTTTCTACTATTGACGCCAGTTCCTTATGAGAGTGGTACAGCAAGTGAAAGCATTGAAACTGCTTTGTACATTCTTTATTCTCTATTTCATTACTGAGTGCTCCTTTGAAGAGGTGTTGATTACTGATGTACAATCAAGTGATTCTCTCCCGTTATTAAAAAAAGAAGAGCGAAGCAATGACACAATTCTAACGATCAATTCACCATTCTCTTGTGTTATCACCGAGAGCAGTTTTATCCTTGGTTCAAATGAGATCATTGGTGGTACACGCACCTATCAAATCCCCTATGCCGATCAAATTGTCGCAACCAAAGAGATGAATCCCTATCGCGAAATCGACCTCAGTCAATCCTACACGATTGCCCTTGTTATCGCTCAAATTGACGGCATTCTTCATGGATATGAGGTTCTCAATACTTGCGAAGTAATGGGAATTTACAATCAAATACAGGGAGATGGCTCTCTTCTAAGAAATCAATCGCTCTTAGCACTTCCCGATCCAGATTTAGAGCTTAAAAACCTCACCATTATTTGGGAAGGGTTTATGTATGAACAAGATCAGGACCTCTCCTTGACCTATCATATACAAGAGTTTAATGAAAGTTATAAAATTCCATTCTCCCAATTTTTTGAAAATCGTTTATGGTACGGCACTATTCACTCTATCACTCCTATTCTTTCTGCCAAAAAGACCACCCTCGCTTGTCAAGTTGATGAACGCAGCTTTAAGGGTAACAACTCATTAACAATAGATAATACCGGCGCATTTCAGATACCTACATCCGAAAACATACTTGATCTCTTTTTATTTAATAGAGGTGAACGGGGGCAATTTAAACACTCAAAAATTCCCTTTAAAAAACGTATTGTCGGAACTTTTGTTGCTCAGATTGATGGTCGGCTTCATGGCTACTCTCTCCATAGAGATTGTTCGGTAACCGGTCTTGCACGTCAAGAACTTCCGAACGATTCAGTCGTACACAATATCTCTCTTGTTGCACAACCAGATAATGGTGCGGGAGAACTCTATGGTGTATCGAACGGATACACTTACGAATGGCTTGGTTGGGTTGAACACAAGGACTGGCGCTACAACATGTCATTCAGAATTGTTGAACTTGACCAAACATACATAGTACCCTTCAGGGGTAATTACGGTGGGAAGCTGAGATATAACGCCCCCCATACCTATGATATCTGCCATCAACTCCCCTTGACTAATAAAAGCGTTCGCCCAGGGCCACTCCGTAAGCGTGTTAAAAGAGGCCGCTCAATTAAGCTATGGGTTAACCGCTATCATGGATGCACTGATGACAACAATGGTTTTGAATATTACAATAAAGAGAGCCCTAACACGCTCTATCGGTGGTATAACAGCCGTGGAAAACGCATTGGATCTGGTCAGAGTATTTGGATAAAGCCAAGAAAGACCGACACTTATACTATCATTGCAAAAGATGTGAGCACTGGTAAAAAAGCGCGCGCCTATATTAAAGTTAAAGTGCAGAAATAGCAGGCGTAGGTTCTACTTCTCCTGACCACTCTCTCAAGGATTGCTTAAAACGCTCTCCAAACTCTCCATCAATATGTGGATTATTTGCTATCTCATCAAAGGTAATAATGGAAGAATCTTCTACTCCATTAGATGAAGGCTGAATATAGAGGACCTCACACTCTTTTTTACAGAGCTTTGTACGGTAGTGACCAGAGTCAGACACTTCCATACATCCAATAGAACACAACTCATCAAGGAGGATTTTATATTTTTCTCTATAATGTGTCGCAGAGTAAATGAGACGCACCCCTTCTAGAAGGGTATTTAAACCTGCCTCTTGTGCAAGTTTCAAATGCCCACTCTGTTTGTATTGCTTAAGATTTGCATCAGTGCGTAATTCAATAAGAAAAACTTTTGCATCGGTAAACACCACAAAGTCAATTTTACTTGATCGGTTTGACCGAACCCCTTTATAAATGTCTCCATGGCGAACAGGAAACTCAGGTATAATTCCCCGAATTGAATCGATACCACGATTAGCTAAAATCTCTTGAATATAGAGTGAAAAAAAGATATCTGCCCGACGCTCTAATTGCCAGCTTGGAAACTGGCGCCATTTATCCATTATACTAAAAAGTTGATTAATCATTGTCCCTCCAACAGTATTCACAATTTGCCCCCACTCAGTAAGCATTGGCTAGAAGCTCATGTGGACATATTTATTGTGTTTATCAACATAACAATTATTAAAAACTGTTCACCATATATTTATTTGAGTGTGACACAGGTCACATGCTAAGGTATAATACCGGTCATTTCTAATATTTTCACAGTATAACTGGTGACTATTAAAGTAGACTAAAACTGTGATGTATCTTGATATCAAGCAAGACCCTGCCATAAACTACCAAAATGAAGTAAGCCCAAAGTATTAGTTTTTTTATTTATTAGAAAGAACAACTTTTATTTTACATGTCTTTTTCAAAAAAAGAATATATGTTAATACTACACTGGGGATACACACAGAATTGAAACGTACAACAGGGCTTTTTTGACACATAAGAAATAGACTATTTCTTATGAGCCATAGTCCTTGGGCACCCTACCTTACCCTAAGTAACATTTCATCTTTGTGGAATATAAATAGAATAAGTTAATTTATAGATACACAACAACATTTGAGATAACCATGAAATATTTACCGAGAAATACTCTCTCCAGAGTATGCTTTTTTGGCATACTTACAAGTCTGGGCATATCTGCACAGACTCCTTTAAAAGCGAACACGCTAATCGCTTTAGACAATCCCCAAACAGGCATTGAGGAATTTGAAGGTAAAATCCCTCTCGGAGACACCTTCACACCAGTCAACACAGTGACCTACGAAACCTCTAAAAGCGGCAACCACCTAACCGAAGTAGCTTCTGGTGAGGTGGAAAGTGGTGATGGTAATAATTCAGTTATCATTACCATTGAAACCGACCAATCAAATCAACGGCAGCAAATTGAAGGGATAGGTGGTTCAATGACCCCTGCCTCTGCCCATGTACTCAATCAAATTAGTAAAGAAAAAAGAGATGAAGTCATTAAAAAATACTTCCACCCAACAGAGGGTATTGGCTATAGCGCGAGTAGACTCTGCATTGCAAGTTCCGACTTTTCACCTCATTCATACACATACTCACAAAACGAAAGTTTTGACCTCGGAGACTTTACTATAGAGGCAGAAATGAATACAGTGGTCCCCCTTGTTCAAGATGCCCTCAAAGAGGCAAATGGCAACATCAGAATTATGTCATCTGCTTGGACGGGCCCTCCATGGATGAAGGACAATAACGATTTTAAAGGCGGAAAACTCAGACATGAGCATAGGGACACATACTCTCTTTTTATATCAAAATATATTGAAGAGTATGCCAAACAAGGTATCCCTATTTGGGCAATAACCCCCGAAAATGAGCCCGTTGGAAACAACGGTTCTTGGGAGAGCATGGAATTTACAGCCGAAGAGATGGCAGCATTTATTGATGAAAGCCTCGGTCCAATGATGAAAGACAAACACCCTGAAGTAAAAATGTATGTCTTTGATCAAAACAAGGATGAGATGCATCACTGGGCAAACACGATACTTAACAAAGGAAACAATAGAGAGTATGTAGACGGTATAGCCATTCACTGGTACTCACACACCGAGAACCATTATGGTAATGAACTTGAAGATATGAATCGCGACTTTCCCGATCATCCCACCTTTGGCACCGAGCACTCTATAGACAACATTGCGAATGATGTTTCTATCAACGACAAAAACTTTTTTAACAATGATCCATGGTTTTTTGAAAAGCACGTAGGCGGCTGGGGTGCAGCTTATGCAAATCCTCGACACCCTTTTGTTGCCGCATTCTATCGATATGCCCGCGATATCATTGTCGACCTTAACCATTGGACAATCGGATGGATCGACTGGAACTTTGTACTCGACAGAACAGGGGGGCCAAACCATGTAAACAACCTCTGTCTTGCACCCGTAATGATAGATACCGACAATGATGATGTCTACTACACCCCACTCTATTATGCAATGGGCCACTTCAGTAAATTTATTCGTCCAGGCTCTCGTGCAGTTCCTCACACCATTCAGGGGCGCGACGGATTGCTTGCCACTACAGTACTCAATAGAGATGGAAGCCTTGCTGTCGTAATCCTCAATGACAAAGAGGATTCATTTGATTATAGTATACGGGTAAATGGAACCGTTGTAGATGGTACTATTGATGGCAGTGCGCTTCAAACAGTTGTACTACTCCAAGAAATACCGGAAGAACCATCAAGTTCATCGGTAGAACTCAGCTCATCTGAAGAGATCATGTCATCAGAACCTCAAGCAGAATCATCTGAAGAGGTCTCATCTTTTGAGGAGTCTTCAGACGTTGAAGAAGAGTCGAGCCAGCAAGATGAGTCCTCACAAGAACTTGAAGAGTCTTCAGAGGACCGAACAAGCCTTATGATCGATCTACAGTTGACCCACGGCTCAGTAAATAAAATTTACATCCCCGAAGCAACAGAGCAACTGAGCCTCTACACGTTCCTCGGTCAACTTGTAGCACAGTACGATGTTTCTCAATCTGCAGGTAAAGAGTTCTCATTACCACAAGAGGCTACTCAAAATAGCCAACTTATTATTCAATTCAAATAATCAAGAGAGAGAGAGAGAGAGAGAGAGAGAGAGAGTTTGCGCTCATTAACATCCTCTCTCTTTTAATTAAGACACCAAAAGGTACCTTCTATAATACAGGTGCCTTTTTTATTACTCCTTTATCACCTCTGACAAGCACTTTTTAAGTTCATCAATACTATAAGGTTTTCCTAAAATTACTTTTATGTTACTTACAGCACTCACACTGTTATGTCTAAGATTATAGCCCGTACAGAGTATCACAGGGAGTTTTGGTGCTCGTATTTCTGCAACACCCGCGAGCTCTATTCCTGTCATACCAGGCATTGTTTGGTCAGTAATCATTGCGACAAACCTATCAGATTGTCGCTCTATCGCTCTTACTGCATGTGTAGGATCTGTATAAGCTTCAACACCATAGCCTAAATCTTCAAGAATCTCTTTTCCTACCTCTATCAATGATGGCTCGTCATCAACTAACAACACAATTCCCCTACCCTCGGTCTGACTCAAGATTGTGGGATGATGGTACTTTACTTTCTGATCAGTTTTTGGAAAGTAAAATTTAAAAGCGCTCCCTCTACCGGACGAAGTATCTACTATAATATTCCCCTCGAGATCATTCATAATGCTGTGCACAACAGCAAGCCCCATACCAGTACCAGAGCCAACGGGTTTGGTGGTATAGTAGGGGTCGAATATTTTACTTAATGTATCACGAGCAATTCCTGGTCCTGTATCACGTATCGTAATAACCGAATATGCACCAGCACTAGACTCTCCACAATACCCAGTTATTCCATCAGGCAAAACAATTTCTTCATGAGATAATGTAATTTTCCCCCGATTATTCATAGCATAAGCCGCATTACTACATACATTCATTAAAAGCTCATGAACATTAGTAGCATTAGCCATGACTGCTTGAGTATCATCCGTAAGATGTTCTTCAAAAAACACCGTTTTTGGTATTGTAGCCCTGATCAACCCAATAACCTCTCTTATAATGGGCGAAAGTAAAATAGGTTCAGCAGCAGTTTCAGCTTTTCTACTAAACCGCAATATTTTATCAATCAACTCTTTAGCTCGGTCAGCAGCAATTTTAATTTGTTTCAGGTTACGCTCAAGCTTACTGCCCTCTTCGGCAAATTTCATTGAAATCTGTGTGAACCCATAGATACCCCCCAAAATATTATTGAAATCGTGAGCAATGCCCCCCGCAAGATTTCCAATAGCATCCATCTTTTCATTTTGCCGAACGCGCTGCTCTAGGTCTCTAAATTCTGTTAGATCTACGACCGTCCCCATGATTGATGTAATGTTTTTCCCATTCCTTTTACTCAATAAATTAATTAATACATACTTCTGTACACCCGCTTGATTAACCTGTTCAATCTCAATATTTTTAAATGCATACTCATGTTCAATCCAGCGAGCAGTAACATTAATTCCTGCATCATCATCGTCAAATAACTCACCGAGAGAACACCCAGTTACCTCGTCTATAGAATTAAAACCATATACTCGCGCATACGCATCATTACACTCTACTATTTTTAATGAAGATTGCACCAAAGATACTTGTTCATCATGAGGCAATGTGGTATCGAGCGGTGGAGAAAACTCCAAGATACAGACACCTTGTGTACTCACATCTATAAACTCTTTGTACAGTTTCTCAGCACGAGCAAGCTTTTGGGTGCGACTCCTCACCTCTTTTCTGAGCCTCCAATTCCAAATGAGTATAACTAAAATTATTGATAAAATAATTCCAAATACCTTAACCACTATTCCAAAATTAAATGTGTGATCATACTGTACGGTACTCCACGAGCTATGTATCTGATGATGCTTTTTATCGGGAATTGCTTGGAGTACTTTTTGAATAATGTCTCTCAATATCACCCAATCTTTGCGTACTCCCATTGTTAGCTCATTTCTATACTCAGTAGTGCCAGCAACTTTGATGGTTTGCATATTGTGTTTACTAATATAGTAACCCGTCGTTGCCAAATTATCAACAACAGCGTCAACATCGCCCCCCTGCAGTAATTCTAAGGCAATCTCAACAGAAGAGACTGGTTCGATGTTGAGATATGGGTAATCCCTCTTTAGCCACTCCTCGACGGCATACCCAGCCACAACAGCTACTCGTGCACGTTTTAAATCTACAAGACTCGATACATAAGAAACATTTTTCCGAGTAAAAATGGCAATGGGGTAATCAAGATACACATCGGTAAATGTCAAAAACTGAGAACGCTCCGGGGTTACAGAAAGTGCTGTAAAGAGATCAATTCGTCCAGCTTCGGCATCTTCCATAAGCTCTTCCCATGTTCGATTCTCAACTATTTCAAAAGTAATATTCAGATGTTCTTGTATTAAGGTGAGATAATCTATTGCAACCCCATGATAGTGACCACCTTCATCTTTAAATTCAATGGGGGCCCACTGCGGATCTACCCCTACTCTAAGCACCGGATGTTCTCTCAGCCACTCCCTCTCATATTGTTCAAGATATACAACCACACCTTTTTTATCAATTTCTGGCATACTCACCCATTGTGCATCTAATTTACTCCATTCTCCTTCAGAAACACTTTTCAGTGTTTTTGAGAGTATCGAATGAAGGAGAACATTTTTTTTATTTACACCAATATGGTAATTTTTAACGAGGGAACTAAAAGCTCCGGAATTGACTTGATTAATTTCTCCTACGACACGGAGGTTGGTGAGTACCTGCTTACGTGTCCAATAGCCGCCTACAGAGATAAGTTGCACCGTAGCGTCTGCCTTACCCAACGAGACCGCCCTAAGAGCTTCGAGATAAGAATCCACATAGAGTGGTTCGATTGTAGGGATTGACTGTTTAACGGACTCGTTAAGTGCATCACCTTTCACTATGGCAACACGCAGGCCATTAATATCAGCGATTTGGGAAATAGTACTATTATCTCGATTAACAAATACTCCAAAATCTGCGGATTTATATGGCTCACTAAAGATGAACTCTTTTTCACGTTGAGCTGTTTTATAGAGCGACATGAGTACATCTATCTCACCTGTTCTAAGATGGGAGAGTTGCCGAGGAAATGACTCTTTTATGTAGTGCACCTTAAATCCCACTTTATGAGCCATCAACTCTACAAGATCGATACTATAACCAACAGGAATACCTTTGCTCTGAAAATTAAACGGGACATAATCTGCTGAGTTTCCCACCTTGATTAATGGATTATTTTGTATGTAGAGCCGCTCCTCCGGGGTCAAAGATACTGTAGAAAAATTAGCATTCGCTAAAGAAACAAGTAATAAGATGACGGCAACAAAACAGACACTACTAAGACTTCGCATACAAGGCACCCAAATAAGATGTTAAGACATCTTAGTATACTATACTTTTGACCAATATTTCGTGCAAAAAACTCAAAATATGAGGCATAAAAGGTAAAAATGGACTTTTAATGATTCAAAGTGATAGTATTGCGCCCAAGTACCACCTTACCCTGTTTTTCAAGCTGTTTTAATAATCGACTCACCACTTCACGAGTCGTATGAAGCTCATCTGCAATATTTTGATGAGTCCCTCTCAGTGTGTTACTATTTTGTGCAATAGACTTTTCGGTTAAATACTGCATCAAACGTTCATCCATTTTATGAAATGCGATGGAGTCGATTGTGTTGAGTAGTTCGCGGTACCGCTTTTGATACGAGCCAATAATAAAATTTTTCCATGAATCAAATTCTTGAATCCATGCATCTACAAATCGATAGGGCACAAGAAGCAGCTCCGAGTCCGTTTCGGCAATAGCTTTAATCTCAGAAACTGCACGTTCAACACCACACGTCAATGAGGTAGTACACGTCTCCCCTTCTGCCAGAAAATAGATGAAAATTTCATTTCCCTCAGCGTCAACACGGTGAATTTTTAAAGAGCCATTGAGTAAGAGCGGTATAGAGAGGATAGCATCGCCGGGCTTAATCACCACATCACCAGCAGCTACCTTTTTCTTAATGCCATGCTTTAATATGAGCGCATTGAGATGGGGATCAGAGAGATCCGGAAACAGTTCTTCAAATATCATAGTGATTCATATTATAAATGAGCATATCAAAAAGTATAGAAATTTATAAAAGGGCGTGGGGTGATTGCTGCCAGGAAACCATCACCCACACCCTTGGTTTTGAAAATGAGCCCTATACGATAGTACTCGGACAAACATACGCAGTTACCGGAACTCCGGCTGCCATAATTCCATTAAACCCACCATTCACATTAACAAGATTATGATAGCCACGCGCTTTGAGCATTGAGACACCGATCATGGAGCGGTAGCCGCCAGCACAATGTACATATATTTTTTTATCCGTATCAACTTCCCCCATACGTTCAGAAAGCTGATCAAGGGGTATATTGCTCACGAGGGGTGAATCTACATGTTGAGAAATGTACTCAGATGTATTACGTACGTCGAGTACTGGTTTTTTCGTAGCAATCTGTGCAAACTCTTCAGCCGAAACCATAGGGATTTCTTCCACAGGATTGCCCGAAGCCTGCCATGTTGGAAATCCACCTTCGACTATTCCGATAACCGTATCATAGCCAACCCGCGCGAGTCTCATAAGAGTATTCTCCTCTTCGCCAGGTTCTGCCACCACCACAATCTTTTGATTGAGATTTGGGACAAGGGTTCCCACCCACGTAGCAAATTGGCCATTTAAAGGAAAGTTTACACTTTTTGGTATATGGCCTGCCCCATAAGCAGCAACTGTTCTAGAGTCAATAAGCAGCGCCGACTCTTGATGCAGCACCTGTTCTACATCACTAGCCGAGATCTTAGGAATATCTGACAACGCTATCGACTCAGCGACCCCTTGTTTATTCAATAGCGCATTCTTAGGAAAATACTGTGGAGGTTTTGTAAGTCCTGTAGTTACCTGAGTAATAAAATCTTCTTTACTCAAATGAGCGAGAGCGTAGTTTTCACGCTTCTGCTGTCCGAGTGTCCCGATAGTTTCTTTACTCATATTTTTTCCGCAGGCAGATCCAGCACCATGTCCAGGATAGACAATCAGCTCATCTGCAAGCGGCATGATTTTTGTATAGAGGCTTTCATAGAGATCACTCGCAAGGTCTTCAACGGTCTTATCAGACTTTACTGAAAGATCGGGCCGCCCCACATCTCCCAGAAAGAGTGTATCCCCAGTAAAAAGCGCATGCTCTTTTCCCGCCTCATCAATCACCATATAGGTGGTACTCTCCAATGTATGACCTGGCGTATGAATTGCCCGTATGGTAATATCACCAAGCAGAAATTCTTCACCATCTTGAGCGACAGTTATGGCGTACTCAGGAGTTGCACCTGGTCCATAAACAATTGCTGCTCCTGTTTTTTCGGCAAGTGCAACACACCCTGTCACAAAGTCTGCATGAAAATGGGTTTCAAATACATATTTAATGGCTGCATTATTTTGCTGAGATTTTTGTATGTAGAGTTCACTTTCACGGAGAGGATCAATGATCGCCACCTCACCTTTTGACTCTATATAATATGCTGCTTGCGCTAAACACCCGGTATATATTTGCTCGATTTTCATTGTAACCTCTATTACTCTAGTATATTGTATTTCTATTAATTATAATCTACCCAATTCGTCACCTTGTTTCAGTGACATTTGTTACACAACAAGCTCTACAGGCTCTCCTACCCATTACCCAATTATTTCTTTAGAAAGAATTACCACTGCCATTACGAGCACGAACCAACCAAATCCCTTTTTCAGCTTTTCTGCCGATATAAACCCATTGAGCCAGCTCCCAATAAATATTCCTCCCAAACTTATGGACGAAAAGAGGATTAAAAAAGACCAATCGATCTCTTGATTTGAAACATCACCCAAAAAACCGAGAAGTGATTTTACTGATATTATAGCGAGAGAAGTACCCACAGCTACCTTCATAGGGAGGCCAGCAAGCAAGACAAGAGCAGGTATTATGAGAAAACCACCACCAGCACCTACGATACCTGTAACTGTCCCTACGAGCATGCCTTCAAAGATTATGGCAATAACTACTCCCCATTGAGGCAAGGTACTTTTTGAATGTTCTTTCCCTTTCTTTTCACGAATCATACCATAGGAAGCAAAGAACATGACCATTCCAAAGAGCATCATAATAGCACTCCCTTTTGTAATAGTGATGACCTCGCCAAACGAGAACGCTTCAGGAATTATAGGAATAAGATATTGGCGGATCACAAACACCATAAGAGCAGCGGGAACCATGAGGCCATACACTTTATAAAAGCTGATGTTTTGCCCCCCTGAAGATGCCTTTTTGAGAACAATAGCTGCAATTGCCAATCCACCGAGAAGGGTAATGCCAAAGAGCGTATTGGTTACCCACTCATTCTGAATAATCGTACTAAAAGAGTCTGGGAATAAGTCAAGGAGATATTTACGCGTTAAAAATACTGCGACAATAGACGGGAGTGCGAAAATGAGCCCTGTTTTAAGGTTCAGTAAGCCTTTTTTGAAATAGGATACTGTACCGAGAAGCGATGATGAGCCGACGACAAAAAGGCTATAGGCTGTTGCAAGCATTGGTTCAATGCCAAAGAGATACACTAAAATAGGCACCGTGAGAATTGAGCCTCCCCCACCAATCATACCGAGTGATATACCGATAAAGAGGGCTGAAAAATAGCCTATAACTGTTAAAAGGGTTATGCCGTCCATGAATACTCCGTGGGAGTGAAATCGTATAATAAAGATACACTGAGTAGGGAGTGAGTTCAGTGACAAATGTTACAGAGGGATGTTTTTTTTGGTTAGTTTTTTTTCTCTTCTTTCCTTTTTTATTTTTAGTTTCTGGGGGTTTTACCCCCAGCCCCCCACCTATGGATGCGTCAAAGCGCGCACCCTTAGGGAGCCCCCGGTGGCTTGGCCGAGCAGCAATGCAACGCATTGTGACCAGGCGCGCTTTTCCTTGCGGAAGGCAGTAACACATAGCTATTCCCTTATTGGCTCGGAAAAAATGGAATTTTTCCTTTGTTGGTGGCATGAGCGAGGTTTGTTGATATTTTATGCTCAGTAATAGAGAAACCAATACATTATGTATCGGTACAAAACAGTGTAACCTGGTCCAGATGTACAAAGCATTTGTAATGAAGCCCTCAGCAGAGTGCCTTTTATTCATCAGCAAACATTGCTTCCTCACCCTACGGGTTTGCCTGCGGCAAATGCTAAATGCTCTCGCATTTAGAGGTCCAGTCTTTTGGGCACCCAAAAGGTCTGGCCGCATCCAGGGGCGGCCCCCTGGGAACTATATTAAAAGAATAAACATAAATAGAGAAAAAATAATCTAAGCCTTCCAATCAATAGTATAGTACAATAGATGACTGTCAAACCAGGTAGATACATATGAGAGTATTTTTGGCGTTACAAATACCCGAAGATGAAAAGTACACGTTAAGTACTCTTCTCTCCGAGTACTATAAGCATTTCAAAACATTTAACTGGATCAATGCGATCAATTACCATGTGACCATTCATTTTCTGGGTGATCAATCACAAGACTCTGTTGATGAACTCATTAAGACGTTACATAATTATGATTTTTCAGGGCTCTATCACCCAATCTGTGTCTCTGAGGTCACCTATTTTAAGAAGAGTGATCGATCAACAATACTCCACCTCCCTATTGATTACCCAAACCACTGGATTAAAGAGTTGTATGACATACTCAAACCCATTGTAGAGCGTTATTGCCCCGTTACCCACCTCAATTTTAAACCCCACATAACCATAGCGCGTACCAAACATCGACTGCATCAAAAAGATTATGAATTTTTTGAAACCCATCCAGAGTTCTCGACCTTAAACCCTACTTTTCTAACACTCTATCACTCAACATCTCAAGAAGGACAGATTGTGTACAAAGACTTAGCTAGGTATTCTTTGAAGTGAATACTCTTCAGGATAATCCATAATTATTCATGTATTACAGCTATGTTTTTGAGCTATTTGTATGTCTGATTTGTTCAAGAATTTCTTTAACAGGATAATTATCTAAGTGCACATCTAAAACATCAATTATCATACCCCTTAAGGCATCTGTATGGTACACTTATTCTGGAGGATAAGATTATGGTACATACTGTGAGTAAGCTTATCATTATTACACTGTTTGTTATTACCTATGGTATAAGTGCAGAAAAAACAGATACCTTAGTAATAACTTACCCCGGTCCTGAATCTTCTCTTGACACAAGGTTTACCCCTCTTATTAAGATGGTCAAAGAAGCTCTGGAAGAGACTACTAAGGCATTTGGTCCCTATCGACTCGAGCCAAGTTCTTATTTTATTAACGAATGGCGTGCTGTTTCTGAATTACAAACGGGCTCTGGAGTAATTGACATTACTATGAGACCAACATCGAAAGAATTAGAACAACGACTCACCCCCGTTCGATACCCCCTAGAAAAGGGGCTTATAGGGTATCGACTTTTTTTCATTCATCAGGATGACAAAGATAGATTTAAACATATCACAACCCTTGACCAATTAAAAGCCTATTCTATTGGGCAAGGTAAAGTATGGACCGATGTCCCAATATATACCCACAATGGCTTTACTGTAGAGACTGGTTCATCTGGTGAAGGTGTGGGATATGAAGGGCTCTTCACTAAGCTTCTCCTCAAACGATATGACATATTTCCTCGGAGTGTACTTGAGATTTACCAAGAATTTAATGATCGGACAAATACCTATCCCAATCTTTATATCGAAGACACCATCCTCCTCCACTACCCATTTGCTCGCTATGTTTGGGTTTCAAATACCCCTAAAGGAGAACTCATTAAACAGCGACTGACCGTCGGTTTTGAGATGATGTTGGACAATGGCATGTACGATAAGATATTTATGAAAAACAATCAAGCCACACTTGAACGGGCACAATTGAAGAAGCGAACCCTTATCGAAATGGAAAACCCTTTTTTCCCTGAAAGCGCGCCCATGCACCGACCTGAGCTCTGGTATACTCCTTGATGAATATATTGGACAGTGGCGAATAGCTATATACCATTTTTACTATTCAAAAGAAAATGACTTTAGTTATATTATGAGCTAATCCTTGATGCATCTGACTCATGAACCTATCAGACTTAAGAAGGCATAATGGTATCTGGTTTGTACCCACTTCAAATGCCCCCATCCACATCCAAACGAAACTTGTTTCTTTATTGTCTAATGATGAGGTTTTGAAATATAAACGCTTTAAGCGTGATAAAGCCCGCAACTCATTTGCGGTCTGTCGGGGCGTGTTACGTCTTCTCCTCTCTCACTATTTAAATACAGATACTTATTCAGTTCAATTTGTTCAAAACCAGTTTGGAAAACTATTTTTACCCCCCTCAAACCCTACAATACACTTTAATGTTTCTCACTCACATGACTGGGGAATGATTGGATTATCGCATTCAGCTCCTATAGGAGTGGACCTAGAGGCATGTAAGTCAAGAGTAAACGCAGGAAGTATAGCGAAACACTATTATCATCCTGAAGAATGCACTGTCCTACAATCATTGTCAGAAATTGATGCCCTCAAAGAATTCTACACAATATGGTCTCGGAAAGAGGCCTTTGTAAAAGCCATAGGTAAAGGCATGATACACCCATCTCAATCATACAGCACTTGCTATAATGACGAAAAAGTCATTACTATCGAATACGCATCAAAAAAATGGAACATTCAGGACATTTCAGGACCCGATACCTATTCTGCCGCACTTTGTACTCACGCGCCATCAAATAAGCCGATAGTTACATTGTTAAACTGGTCGGCCCTAGAAGAGTTACTTACATCATATACCTGTTGAATCAGAAACCTTAAAACAGAGCACTATACCAATATTTATATTTTTTTATAAATTTATGCATATTCCTTATACTATAGAGCTTCTATGAGTACTTCAAAACAATTGCTATTTATTCTATTCATTGTATCTTTTAACACATTTGCTCAAGAAAAGTTTAATCAGGTTGATTTTTCTGAAATAGAAAGACAACAAGTAGACAAGTCTTCAAATAACACATTACAAGCCGATACTACACATCAAAAAACATCTTCAAATATTCATATGACTGAACCTGAAATGAAACAAAGTAAAGCTTTACACAATCAACACACTCCAGAAAACTGTAATGAAAATCATAGAACTTATACACCGTTAAGACATAAAAAGCGTCAATCTATCCACGATTTATCAAAAGAACAACTCCAAGCGAAAGTTAAAAAATTCACCAGTTTAAAAAGCACTGGTACCAAATTATTAATTGGGGGAATAGTATTAGATGTAATTGGTGCGGGCCTCTATATATCAGGAATTAATGACATGGCCTCCTCCAATGATAACTACAACAATAACTACAACGGTAACTACGAGGAAACGAACAATGAGGGAGCAGATAAAGCAGTTTTTGGAGCCCTCATTCTTGTGGGTTCAATCCATATGACCATATTGGGAATTATTCTTCGGTCAGTAGGGAAAAACAAGGCAATTCGCTATCAAAAACAATTGGACATTTCTTTCAGCCCCAACTCTGTATCACTATCATATAATTTTTAGTTCATTAGACTAATTTACACATATATTACCCAAAAGAAACTAGCCCCATGACAAAACACCTTCTTATTCTAATAATTTCAATTCTCTTTTTTGGTTGCGCGGCACCAAGAATGAACCTTTCTCAAGTTGTGACCAATGAGCCTTCAATTCAGGAAGATCAATCTCTTGTATATTTTATTAGACCGAGTAAAGTAGGATATGCTGTCCACTCAGCTGTCTATGATGATTCTGAGTTTATTGGTTTCGTGCCATACCAGCAAAAACTACCTTATATCACAAAACCAGGAAAACACCGGTTCATGGTAGTTTCAGAAGCCGCTGATTTTATTGACGCAGATTTATTACCCGGCAAAACATACTATATACGTGTAGTACCAAGAATGGGCTTTTGGAGAGCGCGATTCTCCTTATCAGCAGTAACAAAACGCCAGCATAATGGAGTGGCCAAGGACTGGATAGAGAACGCTCGTTTGATTAAAAACAATAGTAAAGCCAAACAGTGGGCTAATGAAAATAGTGATAGTGTAAAAAAGAAAGAGGCTGCCTACCTAAAAAAATGGCTCTCGAAAGAGTACCGGCCTGTAGTAATGCCTGAGGATCATATTGAACCATAATTGTATTCCAAATATCGAAAACAGTTCAACTTTCTTAAATAAATGCATTTTATGACCAATTATTCGTGAATATACACCATATTTCGATGAAATTGGTCATAAAAACATAAGTCAATTCTATTGAAAATAACCGCTTAAAAGCTATATTGGGGCATATTCCGCAGTGTACAGTTAGCTCAAGATCTATAAGTCCAACCAATGAGACCCGACCCAAAAGAAGTAAATTCCAACTATGAATAACAAGATGGCTTCTAAAGTAATATTTTCACTTGATGGCATTTCTGCTTGGGCTCCCGGTATAGAGACAGACAAAGATTGGGGCGAATGGGCAAAGGGGAATAAGGAAATACTCCGTTCAAATGCTACGCCTCCATTAAAACATTTAGCTCCCAATGCAAAACGCCGACTCAGTCAACTTACAAAAATGGTTCTTGAGGTCGGACATACTTTAAGCTTAGATAAAAAAGAAAGACCAATAATTTTCAGTAGTGAATACGGCGAAATTAACGTACAAAATAAAATTAGCAGAAGTTTAATTGAAAGTGGCGAAATAAGGCCTGCACAATTCTCTCTCTCTGTCTTTAATACCCCCCTATCACTTTTATCTATACATGAAAAAAACAGAGCGGAACAAACCGTTCTTCTTTCGGGGAAGTATGGGGTTTTCAATAGTATTCTCTCACTTATCTCTGATTTAGAAAACATTGCAAAAAATGAAGCATTACTCATCTTTGCAGATGAGTTACTGCCAGAAGACTATTCAGTTTTTGAAAATGAAGGCGATATTCCTTATGCATTTGGCTGTAAAATTTCTTCTCATTCTACATCAAACGAAAGTGTACAGATTAATTGTGAAATTGCCCCAAAAACAAGTTCAGAAAACAATATAGCTATTCACCCCCTCTCATTACTTAAATGGTTATTGAGTAATGAGAAACGTATTACTTATGCTCAGGATGATATGTGTTGTATTTTAACTAAATGTGCGAGCATGATTTGACCACTCTCGAGATCATACATATACTAAAAAAATCAATATTCTTTGTTCTATTCGGCATTGGTTCATTCCTTTTATACCTATTGGTCCTTCTCCCTTTTTCATTCATTATATCCAACCAAGTAACCTATCAACGTATTTCTAGATATGCTGTTTCAAAAACCTTCTCTCTTTTTATAAAAATACTTGAATGGACCCGTGTCATAAGTTTAGACGTTAAAAATATTGAAAAACTTCAGTCTAATGAACCGTTGTTGATTTGTGCAAACCACCCCACCCTTTTAGATGTTGTGGTTTTAATCAGTATGATTCCAAATGCAAACTGTATAGTGAAAGCTTCCCTATGGGGAAATCCATTATTAAGACGTATTGTATCACGTTTATATATATCTAATGCATTGGAACCTACTGAAATACTTGCTGCCTGTAAAGAAACAATAGAAAAAGGTAATCAGATAATTATTTTTCCTGAGGGTACTCGAACAGATTGCTCAAATGAACAAGTACTCTATAAAAGAAGTGCCGCTCATTTATCTCTGAGCATCGGTTGTACTATACTACCTGTATATATCAATACTCCTTCACCGAGTGGAATTGGTAAAAATGATAATTTTTTCTCATCTCCAAAAGAGGGAATTATTAGATATACAATTTCAATAAAAGACAAACTGCCTAACTGTAATTACAATAACCTTGCAAGACCCTTGGCAGCTCGAAAAATTACAAATGATTTAGTACTTGCAACTTTTGAATAACAAAGGCATCAATACATGGACGAATTAATAGAAGAACTAAAAATATTAATAATATCAGAACTTGACTTAGAAGACCTCGAGCCCTCAGATATTGAGGCAGACCAGCCAATTTTTGGTGAAGAGCTCGGGCTTGATTCAATTGATGCACTCGAACTCGGGATAGTTATAAAGAAAAAATACGGCATAACATTGTCTGCAGAAGATGAAAAAAACCGAGAATACTTCTATTCGATCAATACACTTGCAACGTTTATTTTTAACTACAAATAAATACAGAGAGGAAATACTCAATGAAAAGAGATGAAATATTTACGAAACTTGCCACTATTTTAAATGAGACATTTGAAATCCCTTTAGATGAAATTTCAATGGACTCTCATATTGTAGATGACCTTGATTTAGATAGCATAGATGCTGTAGATTTAATTGTTAATTTACAAAAATTCACAACAAAGAATATTGACCCTGAAAAGTTCAGACAAGTCCGTACCGTTAAAGACATTGTAGAGGCAATTGAACAAGTTCTATAGTCCAATAAAATGCCTCTCATATGAACCAAACTATTAAAACATTTACGATAATCTTTTCTATACTGTATCCGGTCACAATTTTGATCAGCTTACACTTCTATAGTGCATCACCAAAAACGATGTCACTCATTTTTTTAGCATTTGGATTTATATATTTCATTACCCATACGAACAACAAAAAGAAAGGCAAGCTCCAGCTAGTCCAGTTTTGGTTTATGACATCAGCTATCACTGCACTCGGCATCCTTGGTTTTTTTACAAACAGTTTTAGCTACTTACAATTATACCCCATACTGGTAAATCTTGTATTTTTAACGATGTTCACCTATACCCTATTTTCCTCTCCCAATATGGTTTTTCGGTTCGCTGTTTTACAAGATAAAAGTATTTTAGAAAGCCCTAAAAAAGACTCCATTAACCGGTACTGCAGAAAGGTTACAATAGTCTGGATAACTTTTTTTATCATAAACTGTTTAATCTCTTTAAGTACTTCAATCTGGGGTGATATCTATATATGGACTCTGTATAATGGAGTCATCTCATATATCTTAATGGGACTTATTTTTGGTATAGAATTTATTATTCGTAAATCGTTAAAGGTATCATAATGCCTTTATTTAACCTCGAATACTTAGATACTCTTTGGAATAATAGCACCCAACCTATAGTAATCAAGAATTCAAACAATTTACTTTGGCCAGAATTCAAAAACCAAGTTTTAGTATTAAGTGATATACTTGCCGCGGACCCCAAGAAAGATTGGACGTTATACACTGATTCTCCGGGAGAGTTCGCTATTGCCTTTTTAGCCTTACTCTATGCTGATAAAACTATTCATTTGCACAACCTAAAGCCTCAATCAAATAAGTGTTCCCAGAGCACTGGAATACTCATAGATTCGGACCTATCAACGTATTCAATCCTTTCGAAAGCCCTCTTTGGCACCATGAATCAAGACAAAAAGCGTACTTACTCTCCCAATCAACAGGTTATTTTGTATACATCAGGGAGTACGGGACAGCCCAAAAAGGTAATAAAGAACCTCTTTCAAATTGAAAATGAACTTACCGTCATATCATCAGAATGGGGGGCCGATCTTAACGATACGACACTCTACTCCACAGTAAGTCACCAGCATTATTATGGTTTTCTCTTCTCAATACTAATGCCGATACTCTGTAAAGCGTCAATAAATCACAAGCGGATTGAATTCCCGGAATCTTTAATAAAACTACATCCAGGGCCAATAAGTTTCGTCACAAGCCCAGCGTTTTTGAAACGAATGAAAGTAATACATTTCCCTCTCGATAGCATACCACTACCTCAACGTATCTTCTCTTCAGGGGGCTTCCTTCCTCATGACACCGCAATTTCAATTGAAAAACTATTCAACACTCCTGTAACTGAAATTTATGGCAGTACTGAAACTGGTGGAATAGGATGGAAAATCAGTCCAAAATGCACATACTGGACCCCATTCAAGTGCCTCACTCTCACACAAAAAGACAATGCTATTTATTTGCAGTCCCCTTATTTAGAAAATGAAACATTGTATCAACTCGATGATATATTGCAATTTTCTGATGATGGTACCTTTAAACTTATTGGCAGAACAGACTCAATAGTAAAAATAGAAGAAAATCGCATAGCACTGAATGACATGATACACATCTTACTCCAATCACCCTTTGTCGATGATGCTATTGTTTATCTCAAAGATGAACACCGCCAGTTTCTTATTGCAGCAATTGCATTAAATGATAAAGGACAAGGTCATTTTAAAGAGTTCAAAAAAAATGATATTAACATTCACTTCCGCACTCTGCTCGCATTAAAATTTCACAAAACAACATTACCCAAAAAATGGCGTTTCTGTCAAAAAATTCCCCGTAACTCATTGGGGAAAATTAATAAAACCCAGGTACTTGAATTATTTAACAACAAATCTAAGGGCCCATTTATATGGAACATATAATAGACACGCCTCAAGTCATATCTACAACTCAGAGTGCTAATCAAATAACTCAGCAATTAATATTCCCCAAAAATTACCGATATTTCGATGGTCACTTCCCCTCTTTTAAACTTCTTCCAGCTGTTGCTCAAATAGATTATACTATGGAGGTAATTGCACTCTTTCTTGATCAGCCTTTTTCATTAGTGAGAATTCCGCGTATTAAATTTAAAAAACCAATTCTTCCCGATGTTACAGTTGACCTGACCATAGTAGCCAATAACGATAAGTCGTCTCTCTCATTTACCTTCTCAGACAGTAACTCTAAAGAAATCTGCTCAAACGGTAAAATCAAACTGGAGTTCAAGTAATGAGTACCTCCTTTAAACCATGTGTTGTAATCCCTGTGTATAATCATGGACAAACGGTTGCCTCAATAGTTACACAACTGAGAGCTATCGAATTACCTATTATTCTGGTAGATGACGGCAGCCTGGAAGATACCAGATCAGAACTTAAGCGCATTGCGGATACTACCGACGAATGTCATCTCGAAATACTCAATGAGAACCAGGGTAAGGGCGGTGCAGTATTACATGGTTTTAGTCTGGCATATTCTCTTGGCTACACTCATGCCCTACAGGTAGATGCCGATGGACAACATGATTTATCCATAGTAGGCGATTTTTTGAATGAGGCGGCCTCTCGCCCTGACGCAATGATAGCTGGCTTCCCTGTATATGACGATTCAGTTCCCCATTCACGAAAATTTGGGCGGTTAATTACCAACTTTTGGGTTGCCATTGAAACCATTTCTCTGGATATAAAAGATGCAATGTGTGGATTTCGAGTGTACCCACTTTCGAAAACACACAATTTAATGAAAAAACGCTCACTCGCAAAAAGAATGGATTTTGACATAGATATTCTTGTTAAACTTCACTGGACCGGGATGCAAATGATATTTAAACCAATTAGCGTTATTTATCCGGAAGATGGAATATCTCATTTTAGAATGCTACAAGACAATGTTGCTATTAGCTGGATACATACAAAACTTGTTATTGAGATGGTTATCCGTATACCTGTAATTATGTTTAACAAGTTTTCTAGGAGAAAATAGAAATGGCACATTGGTCAGATCAAAAAGAGAAAGGCGGAGGCCTACGGCTTATGCGCTTAGTATTTAGACTCTATAAATTATTGGGAATTAAAAAAGTCAAAATAATTATCCATTTTATTGTCATTTTCTTTTACTTGTTCTCTAAATCTTCAAGACTTACCAGTAAAACATTTCTTCTAAAAGTCAAGAAACACAAGGGGGAATCAGAGGTCGTACGAGCCAGAGAAGTTTATAGACACCTATTTTCATTTTCACACTCTTTAGTTGAGAAGCTTTCAGCATGGGCTGGTGACAAAAACTCAGGTGATTTAATTAAAGCAACTCCTGACATTACTCCTTTTAATGAGCGCCTAAATCAAGGCAAAGGGGCCGCTGTAATTTGTTCACACCTTGGAAATGTTGAAATTCTTCGCGCATTTGCCAGCATAGAAAAGGGCGCAACTCTACCCGATGTTAGGATTAATTCAATTGTAGACTTTAACGGTACGAGCCAATTTAATGCGCTCATCAAAGAAGTTAACAACAGCTCAATGCTCCATTTAGTAGATGCATCAGAAATTAACCCTGCGGTAATTATCGAACTACAAGATCGCATAAATGCTGGTGACCTCGTAATAATTGCCGGAGACCGAACAGCAGCTTCGAATAGAAAGAAAACAACTATCGCACCTTTCTTGGGTGAAGATGCGTATTTTCCTCAAGGGTCATTTATTTTGGCAACCCTCCTAGAAGCCCCTATTTACTATATGTTCGGCGTAAGACAAGATGATTTAAATTACAACAGTCCCTATGAATTGCATGTATATAAATCAAAGTTTGAAAGCGAGTTTTCTAAAAGAATGCGTAAACAAAGAATTTCAGATCTAACACATGAATATGCTGCTCACCTCGAAAGTCTTTGTCTCAAACATCCTTATCAATGGTACAATTTTTTCAATTTCTGGGAGAATCCAGACAAAACTCAGAATACTGATAAAGGAACAAGCAATTGAATACTATTACATTAAATGGCACCAGACTGACTATTGAAGATATTGAGAATATTTCCAATAAATCGGCAGTATTAAAACTTGATTCAAGTAAAAGCTTTAAAGACACCATTAATAAAGGTGCTGCGTTTCTCGATAAAGTCCTCTTAGAAAAAGGGGACATTTACGGCGTAACCACCGGATATGGTGATTCATGCAATAAAAAAGTAGACCAAAAAAACTATTATCAGCTGCCAATTAACCTCACGCGTTTCCATGGGTGTGGAATGGGTGACTTATTTGACCACGATACGACTCGAGCCATCCTTGCCTGTCGTATGCAATCCCTAGCCCAAGGAATGTCTGGAGTAAGTTTTGAATTAATGGAAGGAGTCGAGAACCTTTTAACACACAACATTCTCCCAAGAATTCCACAGGAAGGATCAGTTGGAGCCAGCGGGGATTTAACCCCTTTATCTTATGTGTCAGCTGCACTTATCGGCGAAAGAGATGTATCGTATAACGGAGATATTTTACCCGCCAAAGACGTGTTACAATCACTTAATCTTCCCTTAGTCACCCTGAGGCCTAAAGAAGCTCTTGCCATTATGAATGGAACTGCTGTTATGACCGCTGTTGCATGTCTTGCATTTAAAAGAGCTGAGTATTTAGCCGAACTCACAACAAAAATCACCTCTATGGCCTCATTGGCCCTCAAAGGTAATGCCTATCATTTTGAAGAGCGACTCTTTGAGGTAAAACCACACCCTGGTCAAGCCCTGGTAGCCCAAAGAATTAGAACAGATCTTGATCAACATCACGAAATCGGAATCTTACCGGAAAAACTTCAAGACCCCTATTCAATTCGTTGCGCCCCTCATATCATTGGTGTTTTTCATGATGCCGCACCAATGCTGAGACAAATGATTGAAAATGAACTGAATAGTTGTAATGATAACCCAATAATTGACCCTGAATCAGAATCAATTATTCACGGAGGCCACTTCTATGGTGGCCATATTGCTTTTGCTATGGATTCATTAAAGAACATAATTGCCAATCTCGGTGATTTACTCGATAGGCAATTAGCAGTCCTTGTAGACGAAAAGTTTAATCGAGGGCTTGCTCCAAATCTTTCAGGTTTCAACGATGCCTATGCGTATAATCATGGATTTAAAGCGGTACAAATTGCCGTGAGTGCATGGACAGCTGAAGCTCTAAAAAATACTATGCCTGCGAGCGTATTTTCTCGGTCAACAGAATGTCATAACCAGGATAAAGTGAGTATGGGCACCATAGCCGCACGCGATTGTATTCGGGTCATTGAACTCACAGAGCAAATATGCTCTGCCTGTCTGCTCGCTGTAGTCCAGGCACTCGACCTGAGAGTTAAGAAAGGTGAGCTGCAACCGGCACGTACCATACACCTCAAAACTATCATTGATCAAGTGCATAACCATTTTGTTTTTTTAACAGAAGATCGCCCCTTAGAAAAAGATTTGCGATCAACACTGCAACTTATTAGAGAAAAACATTGGAATCTGGAATATGAATAGCCTTTACAGCGACACCCCTCTAAAAATTGAATTTTTTGATCTCGATCCAATGAATATTGTATGGCATGGAAATTACATTAAATATTATGAACAAGCACGCCGTACGTTACTTGACTACATAGGCTATGGCTATAAGGAAATGAAAGAAAGTGGTTATGCCTGGCCCGTGGTAAAATCATCGTCAAAATATATTCATCCCATAACGTATGGAGATGTAGTGAGTGTAAGAGCAACCTTAGCTGAATATGAAAACCGCATTCGAATCACCTACATTTTTTTTAACCCTGAAACAAAAAAAACACTCCACAAAGGTGAAACGGTTCAAATGTGTGTAGATATAAAAACAGGTATAAGCCTCTTTGCCTCCCCCGATATATTTGTTGAAAAAGTTACTGTACTCCAGGAAAAGAGTCTCCATGCATAAAACCCTACTGTTTATAACGCTTTTATTTATTGCTATTCCTCTCGCCTATGCACAAGGTCTCACCCAAATAGAATTTAAGACGTTATTGGAGTCACCACTTACAATAAGTAATGACAAAAAAGTCGAATCAATTTTTTCATCATTCAATACCCATCCATATATCCGTTGTAACTACTTACAAACTAAGACTATTAAAAGGCTCAATCGCTCAATACAATCATCGGGTACAATGTTATTCCACAAAGAAAAAGGGCTCGCTTGGATGGCAGAAAAACCATTCATTTCAACAACAGTATTAACTCATTCATCAATTGTTCATATTTCCAAAGCTGGTAAGAGAAAAATACTCATGTCTTCAGAGAACCCTATGTTCAACACTTTTTCTCAAACAATTCAATCGGTATTTCGCGGAAATTATTCCGACATCAAGGACAACTATACTCTGTATTATCGAACAGTAAACACTATCTGGCATATTGGCCTCATTCCCAAAGATGGTGCCGTAAAACTTATCACAAAAGCATTTGAATTAACAGGAAATGATTATCTCACAACATTTAAAATTTATGAAAAAAATGGTGATGAAGTTCTGTATACATTTTCAAATCATACATTCCTCGAAGAATTAACCAGTATTGAAAACAAGTCTTTCGAATATGAATAATAACTGGCTTTTTAGCAATCGATATAATAAATGGAAAGATCGAGTATTTTGGCTCATTCCCCATCTATTACTGCTTTCGCTTTTTCTTATTTCAGGACCGTATTCAATAAATACTGACCTTTATTCTATCCTACCTGATAGTCTTCCTGCCAAACAACTTTCTGAGGTAGAACGAAAAATCACCCATTCATTTAATGGCGAGATTACTATTCTAATAGGACATCCCGACTTTTCAACTGCTAAAAACCTCTCTGACACCTTTTATAATCACTCAATTACTATTCCATTCATTGACACAATACACTATAAAATCAATGCCAATGCATTCGGAGCAGTACAATCTTTTTTTAATACCTATAAACATCAGTTTCTTGCCCCTGATGTTATACAAGCTCTTAAGCAAAATAATATCTCGAAACTGAGGGAAGATGCATTTTTCACTCTTTCCAGCCCCGTTTCCATTGGTGCGCTTGATTATCTTGATGAAGACCCGTATTTATTGGCACATCAAAATTTTCAATACTTCATTGAAACTAATATCACAATGAACACCGCTATGAATCTTCAAGACTCTGTTTTAACCCGGAACTATAATGGAATGTCATGGATTCTCATGCGTATGCATTTACAAAACAACAGTAGCATAGATACAAAAAACAGTCCTATTCCCCAATTACAAAACCTCGCTCATAGACTCCAGAAAACAAATGACAGCCTTACTGTAGTTTTTTCAGGTATCCCCTTTCATTCATATGAAAGCACCATTAAATCTCACAAAGAGATAACCATACTGAGTACGTTATCCACCATATTTTTAATTATTCTAGTACTCTATGTATTTCGATCCATTGCACCCCTCATCTCTAGTATTCTTGCCATCAGTTTTGGCGCTGGAGCCGGGCTTGTTGCAACAATGTTCTATTTTAAAGATATCCATATTTTCACTATTGTATTTGGTACGAGCTTAATTGGTATCAGCGTCGACTATTCATTCCACTTTTTATGTGAATGGGCATCAAACAAAAGAGATCTTTGGGAAAATACTCTAAGGAAGAAAATTTTTCCCGCTCTTTTAATTGGTTTAATCACAACAACAATAAGCTATGTAGGTTTTACCTTATCATCATTCCCATTACTACAGCAAATGGCTCTTTTTTCTATAGTAGGACTTACAAGCTCTTTCCTATCTGTCTTCCTTTTATTCCCCAGCCTCAATCTTCCTAAAAAGAGGACCCAAGAAAGTATCCTACAAATATCTACTGCAATTTATGCTTTCTATACGCTTCCCTATAAGATTCCCCCTATCATAAAAACATTAGTAGTCTTTATTTTGGTATGCTTGATAGCATTCGGTTTACATCATTTCTCTATTAAAAATGATATTCGCAGTTTTTACAAAATGAGCAATGAACTCAAACACAATGAAATTCTTGCAAAAAACGTATTAGCCCATAATAGTAGCGGAGTCTATATCTTGACAGAAGGTACTTCACTTAATGATAACATTATTCGAGAGGAACGAATTATAGAGCAGCTTGAAGCGTTACAAAGCAGCTCTATATTACAATCATACATAAGTATTAGTCAATTTATTCCATCACAATCCAAACAAGATACCAATGTCAGTCTAATTAATAGAGTTCTTGCTCCAACAATTGAAGAGCAATTTAGCCTTCTTTCATATACCGAAAAAGAGGTTGTCCAATGGAATACAGACTATCTAAACAAACCTCATTCCTATATAGCTATTAATGACTTTGAGAAATTGCCTATTGGTACCCTGGTATCTCAATTAAATATCGGTATGCATTCAAACAAATACTATACAATGATTATGCTTTTTGGGATCAATGACATAGCCCCTCTCAAAAGTATTTGCCAACCCGATAACGGAATTTATTTGATAGATAAAGTTACTGACATTAATAACACAATGCAAAGACTGAGTATCATGACATTGTATATACTCTTTTGTTCATACATATTAATTTATTTCGGATTATCAGTTCGTCATGGAGTAATCCAATCATTTAAAACCATAATGATTCCTATTGCAGCAAGCTTTATTACTCTGTATATTTTAGAGATGCTCAACATCCAGATAAGCTTATTTGTCATAGTAGGCTTAATTCTTATACCTGGAATGGGTACCGACTATTTGATTATTCTCACAGAAGCTAAAAGTGATATAAAACTTCCCTTACTTTCAATTACCATGAGCATGCTCACAACCCTACTCGCCTTTGGTATGCTTGGTTTTTCATCATTTGCAAACTCTTTTGGGTTAACGGTAAGTATTGGCATTTTCTGGACTTATGTGCTTTGTTCACTATTTGCACGTCCAATATCTAAAACCCGTTCAAAAATATAAGTACTGATAAAACATGCTATTTTGTTACGCAGACAATCGTGTGTAAACCAGGTTAATGCCATCAAATGCCATGTAAATTATGACGATTTATCTATCTTTGGGTCTGTATAAGAACAATCTACAGGGCTTAACTTTGAAATTAAAGTTGCTGATTTTTGTATTAGTTATGCTTTTAAATTCATGCTGTATTTCTCAGAAAAAACAACTTGATCTGAATTTTAAAACAATTAACCTTACAGATAACACGAGCATTGAAATCCTACCTCCTTCAGCGTCAGGAATTCCAAAAAACAACCTACAAACTATTACAGGTATCCATAATAATGAAACTGATATTTTTACTGGTTTTTTGAGTATTACTCCCGATCACATTGATCTGTCTGTGTTGACCCCTATGGGAATTACCATTTTCCAAATATCCTATACTGAAACGGAATTGGACTGGAAAGGTTCGTTCATGATTCCTAAAAATACTAATGGTGCTTATGTTATCGCTGACACACAAATCATTTATTATCCAGATGCTGCAGTTAGAAAAATGATCGAAAATTCAGGACTTACATACGAAACTAAAGAATTACCCCAAGGCTGGACAAGAAAAATTTATAACCGTTCGGCCTTAATTATTGAAGTAACAAAACAAAATAACCGTATGCATTATATTAACCATTTTCGAAAGTACGAATACATCATTGAGGATTCAATTAATGAATGACACCATCTATATCAATGATCTAGGAATTCTCAATGCCCAAGCCGTAGGTAAGAAAGAAGTATTACATTCGATTCTTTCGGGTAAACAGAATGCATTTACAAATCAAGTAGTTCATGATGAAACGTACCCTATTTTTTCATTTCCAAACTATGACAAAAATGAGCTACAACAACTCAACAATAACCGATTACTGTACCTCATATCTAAAGCATGTAACCAAATTGAAGATACTGTTAAATATTTTAAAGAAAAATATGGCATTCACAGAATTGGTGTACTCTTTGGTTCTACAGACAATGGTTCCGAAATTTCTCTTTCCGCACTTGAATCACTATCAACTACGGGCACCTTTCCCTCATCATTTACTTTAGAGCAACAACAAGGTCACTACCCTGCCGAATTTATCAAAAACCATTTTGGACTTAAGTCATATTGTTCATCTGTTTCAAGTGCCTGTACATCAAGTGCAAGTGCAATAATAAAGGCCAACAAACTTTTAAAATCGGGAATTCTCGATGCGGTAATTGTTGGTGGGGCCGATATTGTTTCCGAAGCAGTGTTAAAGGGTTTTATTTCACTCGACGCCGTAAGTAAAAAGCCTACCAATCCCTTCAGTAAAAATAGAAAGGGGATCAACCTTGGTGAAGGTGCAGCGCTCTTTGTCATATCAAAAGACTCCTGTAATAAGCCTGGGATTAGTATAATAGGAGATGCTGAGTGCTCCGATGCTCATCACAATACTGCTCCTGACCCAGAAGGTAAGGGCGCTATTAGCGCTATGTATAAAGCATTGGAAAAAGCAAATAAAACAACAGTTGATTACATTAATTTACATGGTACTGGCACTGCCCTTAACGATAGTATGGAGGCACTAGCGACCCATACCGTTTTTAATGACCATCCTCATTGCTCAACGACCAAACCAATGACAGGACACACCTTAGGCGCTGCAGGCGCAATGGAATTGGGTATCTGCTGGCTTCTGTTATCGGAGTTCAACACCAATAATTCGCTTCCACCACAAATTTCGGATGGTATTCACGATGAAAAATTGCCTCCATTAAATTTTGTCCCATTTTCACATACTGATACTCCAATCAACACATGCATGAGTAACAATTATGCATTTGGTGGATGTAACACCAGTATTATACTATCCAAGGAGGGTCTTTCATGATTGAGCTCCCCATAGAAAAGCCAGAACTCTATCAATACTCTCCGCATCAAAACGGAATGCTCTTATTAGACACCGTTGAAGCGTATGACCTCGATTCTGTATCATTACATTCATCTGTGACAGTATCACCCCAAAGTGGTTTCTACAACGTTCATAATAACGTAATACCAATATGGGTATCTTTTGAATATATGGCGCAAAACATTGCAGTACTTTCGGGGATTAACTATAAAATCAAAGGTGAACTTCCCAAAATTGGTTTCATATTATCAGTAACAAATTTTAAAACGTTTAAAGACTCTTTTAACAATGGAGAAAAAATAACGATCTCCGTTCAGCAAGAATATAGGGAAGGTGACATTGCAGTCTTTAATGGACAAAGCTTTGTTAACCAGGAATTATATTGTTCAACGACCTTGACTGTCATTGAAGCAAGCTCCGAATTAATGGACAAATTCAAAAATTAACAACATATATTATCGGAAATAAAAAATGAATAAAAATGTACTCATTACCGGCGCAAGTAAAGGAATTGGACGAGCTATTGCAATTGAATCAGCATTACTTGGCTTTGATATTGTTGTTCACTACAATAAAGACAAAGCTGGTGCAGAAGCCACTGCAGAGCGCGTAAAAGAACTTGGACAACATGCTTCAATTCTATCTTTTGACATTTCAAATCGAGAGCAAACCAAAGCTGTATTAGAAAAAGACATTGAAGAAAACGGAATGTATTATGGTATCGTATGCAATGCCGGTGTTACTGCAGACGCTGCATTCCCAGCCTTAGAAGACAGTGAGTGGGATACAGTTATCAACACCAACCTCAACGGTTTTTATAATGTTGTTAAACCGCTCGTCATGCCCATGGTTAGAACAAAAAAACCTGGAAGAATAGTAACACTCTCTTCTGTTTCAGGAATAACTGGTAACAGAGGACAAGTTAATTATAGCGCATCAAAAGCTGGTATCATTGGGGCAACAAAGGCATTAGCTGTGGAACTTGGAAAAAGAGATATCACAGTTAATTGCGTTGCGCCAGGTATCATTGAGAGTGAGATGACTGAGAATATTGAATGGGATAGAATCAAACCATCTATTCCTTTAAATAGAATGGGAAAACCTGAAGAAGTTGGAGCCCTTGTTGCATTTTTATTATCCGACAAAGCATCTTACATTAGCCGCCAAGTATTATCGGTCAATGGAGGTATGATTTGAGTAAACGTGTTGTCATTACAGGAGGAGCAGCAATAACTCCACTCGGAAGCGACTGGAACGTCATTAAAGAGAAGCTGATAGCCAAAGAAAACAGCATTATTCGCATGAACGATTGGGATAAATATAAAAGACTTCAAACAAAATTAGCGGCTCCTGCAGCGTGGACCCCTCCCAAGTATTCAAGAAAACAGACAAGAGGAATGGGCAAAGTTGCCTTGATGGCTGTGCATACAGCAGAATCAGCATTAGAGGATGCGGGGCTCATTGGTCATTCTGTTCTTACCGGGGGACTTACAGGCGTCTCTTATGGGTCTTCAACAGGTAATGTCGATGCACTATTAGACTTTTACTCAATGTTTTCAAATAACGACCTTCAAGGTATTACCGCTACATCATATATCAAATCAATGCCTCAAACGTGTGCAGTAAATATTGGTATATTTTTTGGTTTAAAAGGTCGTCTTCTTACCACAAATACAGCATGTACCGCAGGCAGTCTTTCCATAGGAATGGGATATGAGGCAATTGAATCCGGCAAACAAACGGTCATGGTATGTGGTGGCGCTGAGGAATTGAGTCCAACAGGGCCTGCAATATTCGATACTCTTTTTTCTGCAAGCACTGCAAATGACGCCCCAAAAACGTCGCCAAGACCCTTTGACATTGATCGCGATGGGCTTGTCATTGGTGAAGGTGCGGGCACCGTTATTCTTGAAGAGCTTGAACATGCACGGTCAAGAGGTGCACATATTTATGCCGAAATAGTTGGTTTCGGGACAAATACCGACGGTGCACATATAACCAAACCCAATAAAGAAACCATGGAAATAGCACTAAAACTTGCCCTTGAGGACGCCCAAATATCTCAGGATAAAATCGACTATGTAAATGGCCATGGTACTGCTACGATACATGGGGACATTGCCGAAACGCAGGCAACATCAAATACATTCAAACGAAAAGTACCTTACAGTACCTTAAAAAGTTACATAGGACATACTCTCGGAGCATGTGGCGCCATTGAAAGCTGGTTAAGCATAAAAATGATGAATGATAATTGGATCGCCCCCAACTTAAACCTTACCAATATTGATCCAGAGTGTGGTGATCTGGAGTATATCGTTGGTGATGGTAAAGAGATAGTGGCGAATTATATTATGTGTAATAACTTTGCGTTCGGTGGCATCAATACCTCACTAATATTTAAACGCTGGAATGAATAACCCTTTTTTTCCAAAATATATCGGGCCTAAAACAACGCCCACCCTACGAACTACAAGACAATAAAGCACACCCCGGAGTATCAAGAGCCCAATCAGGCGCAGGTCGCTGGTATCGTACCTCTGAGGGCTGCAAGTAGGGGGTTTTCATGTTCTTTTCAAGCTCCCGAAATAAGGTTTCATCACCGAGTTCCAATTGCTGGATAGCTTCATGCAGATCACAATTGCGGAGAATAAATGCAGGATTATTGGCCTCCATAACACCAACAGATCTACTACTCCCCCACTCTGCTTCTCCTACATACTCCTTATAGGCAGTGATAAAGGTCCGAAGCTGTTCAAATAGGGCGTTGTGTGGGTGTTCACTCTCTGGGGACATAAGTACGGTAAAGCCTTCGAGGATTGTTGATTCATACGGCTGTTTTCTGAGTGCAATAAGTTCTCTATAAAAGAGTGTATAGTCAAAGCCCCCCCTTTGTAACAGACCGAGGAGATCCTGCAAGAGTGATTTATTACTCTCTGATCCGTTGTGGCTGAGACCCAATTTATTCTCCAACATACTCATGTATTTTGCATTAAACCGGTCCCCCATACTCTCGAGTACCTCTTTAAAGCTTTCACCTTCGGAGAGGACTGGCTCTAAGGCCTCAGATAACTTTTCAAGGTTCCAGCAGGCAATAGACGGCTGCCGACCAAAAGCATAGCGACGCCCAGGAAGGTCTGTTGTATTGGGGGTAAACGAGAGATCGTAATGATCAACCATTGAGTAAGGGCCATAGTCTATGGTGAGCCCGAGTATCGACATGTTGTCGGTGTTCATCACACCATGAGTAAAGCCAACCCGCATCCAATCAACAATCATATCAAGAGTACGCTCAACAATCTCTTCAAAACAGGCTACAAAAACTCCCGGTTTTGTACTATCAAGACTCGGAAAATGTTCATCAATGGTATAGGTAGCAAGCTCTTTGAGGAGATCGTACTCCTTACACCAGTTGAGTATTTCGAAATTGCCAAATCTGAGGAATGAAGGTGCAGTTCGACAGACGACCGCTCCGGGCTCTGGTTTTGCATTGCCATCATAAAACATATCACGCACTACGTCATCGCCCGTAGTACAAAGGCTTAAGGCGCGAGTCGTAGAAACACCAAGGTGATACATGGCCTCGCTCATAAGATATTCGCGAACTGATGACCGGAGTACGGCACGTCCATCAGCTCTTCGAGAATACGGTGTTTCACCTGCCCCTTTTAATTGGAGTTCCCATCGTTCACCTTGAGGAGTTATCCATTCGCCAAGGTTAATTGCTCTGCCATCACCTAACTGCCCTGCCCACTGACCAAATTGATGACCACCATAGCGATAGGCATAGGGCGTTTCACCCTCTTTAACATGATTACCTGAAAGGAGTTTTGTATCAGCAGTATTCAAAGGAAATGCTATTCCAAGTTCAGCAGAGAGCTCTTCTGAGCTCGCAACAATCTTTGGTACTTGAGTAGCGGTAGGATTTACCAGAGAAAAAAGCACCTCAGGTGTAGGACGTGGATAGTTATTATAACTACTATCACCAGGAAAGCGATTGATAAAGGTAAATTGAAAAGGGTGTTCACTCAGTGATTTATACATAGTACGTCTACGATTATATATTTACCTATAAAAGTAGATCATGATGCAATTCAAGACGGTGAGGATCTCAAAGATAGTACAACATTGGATGATTGATATCAAACTAATGCAGACCATCTCGGAGTACGATAGAGACAAACTACTTTGGTGACAGCTCTTTGACTACGAGGGAATCAGAATAGAGTGTGAGGGTATCGAGATCTCTCGCAACAGCTACGCCTTCATAAAGCGCCGTATACCCAATGATCAATGGAATATTTTTTGGAACCGTAAAGCGAATAACATAACGAGAGTCAGACTGACTAGACGTTTCAAGGGCAATAAATGGTTCGGCTTGAGGGTGGACAATAAAGCCGACAATAATACTATCAATTAATATATGGCTATTATCGTAATGCAATGAGTATTCAAGAGAGCCGAACTCAAAATTGGTATCAAGCCGCCCTCCTTTTAGGGAACTGTCTTTTAGGCTCACTACAGTCACATTGGAGTCAGCATCAATTTCACTATCATAGTGTTCTATACCCTTAGCGTCTACTGTGGGAGTAGTTACTCCATCCTCAAAACATCCCGTCAACGGGAGCACTGTTACAGCAAATAAAATGAGCGCTATACGGGTGTACTTGTGATTCATCACAATTACCTCTCTTTATTGTCTACGACAAAACTACCTTCTTACCAAAGCATAAATCCAACCGTAACCCAATGTTTACATTAGACAAACCTGTAGTGTGATCCCGGTCACACTATTTTCCAGAAAAGCTCAAATAGGTAAAGACAAGTATAGTCTTAGGGGATTGAATGTCTACGAATGGGAGTCAAAAGAAAAACTCATGGCGGAGGGACTCAGTACAAATACATCACCCGATGTATCACCACTAAACAATGTACTCAATCTAACTCACACCATGGAGTTCAAGGAGACTTCTCCTTCTCGTGTATTGATTCCAATGGTATCTCTACACAAATAGGCGAAGAATCCTAGTTTAAATTTCAGATAATTCGACTACACAGGAGAGAGGCGTGCAGTCGAATCACCCGGAAAGGTTCCTCAGATTAGTTCTTTCGATTCACATCGATAGAGTAACCATCCTTTCCCCCTTTCGGTATTACAGAAAATATTAAACTAAAAGGGTAAAATTAAATTGTTAACAAAAGTTTACATTGCTCACATTTCACTATATCGAAACTGTATTTTGTATGCCGCTCAATAACAAGTTCTAGAACAGTTATAGGTCTTAAACTATCTTTCAAATAGAGATTTATGCATAGGGATCTGATCTATGGAAAACTACGATGCAATGACAACATTGGTCAGTGCTATTTTTGGTGGAGTGTTCCTCTTTATTATAGCGCGCTATATACGCGTCCCTGCAATTGTATTGCTTCTTGTAGGGGGCATTGTACTCGGCCCTGAAGTGATCGGTATTGTTGACCCCGCATCGCTTGGTGAAGGCCTGAGAATGATTATCGCACTTGCTGTAGCTGTAATTCTCTTTGAAGGAGGGCTTACCCTTGACCGTTCTGGAATGAGTAAAGCACCCGTTGTCATATGGAGGCTCCTTACCTTTGGAGTTATTATTACCTGGATAGGCACCTCGCTCATCATCTATTATGCTATGGATTATAGCTTCTCATTTTCACTTCTTGCGGGGAGCCTTGTAATCGTTACCGGACCAACGGTAATTGCACCACTCCTCAAGAGAATTCGAATTAATGAGAAGATGTTTCATGTCCTCCATTGGGAGGGCGTCCTTATCGACCCTATTGGGGTCTTTATTGCAGTACTGTGTTACGAATGGTATGTAATAGATGGTGACACCACGGTCCAGCTCGTCCACCTCAGTTACCGTCTGGCCATTGGTCTTATTTTTGGTCTCGGTGGCGGCTACCTCCTAAAAGCAGCACTAGAAAAAGAGATTGTTCCAACCGACTACTCTAATATATTTGTCTTTAGCTCCACCATTTTTCTCTTTACCATTTCAGATATTATCATGCACGAAGCGGGGATTTTGACGGTTATCATCGCAGGGTTTGTTGTTGGTCAAATTAAGGGAGGCAAAGTAAAGCACCTCCATAAATTTAAATCAGAGCTGACAGAACTTTCAATTGCTATTGTCTTTATTCTTCTTGCAGCAAGCTTAAAGATCAATGACTTTTTATCAATAGGCTGGGGTGGTTTTCTCATAATTCCTGGTGTGCTCCTTATAGTACGACCACTAAGTATCATCGTATGTAGCTTTGGCACCAATCTCACCTTTAGAGAAAAACTCTTTCTTTCATGGATCGCACCTCGTGGTGTTATTGCCGGTTCAATGGCGTCACTCTTTGGATTAGAGCTCATGAATAAAGGGTTTCCTAATGCAGAGTTTTTAGAGACTTTTACGTTTAGTATCATTGCGGCAACCATCATACTCCAAGGGTTAAGTGCTGGCTGGGTGGCTCGTATGCTTGGTGTCGTTGCGCCACAAAAAACCGGTTGGCTTATTGCAGGCGCCAGTCCGCTTGCCAGTAAAATGGCTGAGTTTATCAATAGCCAAATCGGTAGTAGCTGCACCATAATTGACACCAATAGTAATGCACTTTCAGATATTTCGGGAGAAGGCATCACTGTTTTTCAGGGCAATGCCCTTGAGGTAGACTCCTTACCTACCGAACTGTTAATGATAACAGGCCATGTTATTGCCCTCACTGATAACCCTGAGCTCAATGTAATGATCTGTAAAGAGTGGGAAGAACAAGTTAGTTCAGAGAATCTCTTCCGGTGGACACCTTCAAAAGTTGACGATGAAAAGGCAGAGGTTGCCATTGGAACACCTATTTGGAATACACTCCCCCGCCCTTCTCAAGTGACCTATGAAATTAAAAATCGCCACCTTCTCTTTCATGATAGTGGTACTCATTTAGATCACCGTAGACTTCAACTTACCACTACTCTCGCAACATTTGAAAACGAATCAATAGTTTTTGGTGGCCCCTCTTCAGAATCAAGTCCTGTTCTTTTGCTAGAACGCACCAAACAACACCTTGTGTCTATGTTGCAACCGAGCCATATTACCATGGTAGAACCCGCCACATACGAAGAGCACATGCGTAATAGCCTAGAAAGGCTGGTGCAACTCCACCCTGGGCTTGAATATGATACGCTTATTGAAGAGCTACTCCATAGAGAAAGCAACTACCCTACCATACTTGACAATGGCGTTGCCGCACCCAATATGCGCTGTTCCAACATTACACAACCACTCTGCTACGTCTCAGTGGTTAACAGCGATACTCCGCCTCAGGATAGCGACTGTCAATTGCGTCTCATATTTTTATTGGTAAGCCCTAAAGACAGTCAAGTACTTCATTTGAACTTACTCTCTGACATTGCAAAGGTCTCACTGAACCCGCGGCTCATAGGTAAAATAGAAGGGTATTCTGTTGAAGAGGATGTCATCTTTTTTATGCGAGAGATATTAAAGAACCAAGCCCCTAAGTACGTATAGCTCTAAGGCCCAATATCCCCGTTAAGGCTATTCTAAGTAGAGTATACTGCTTTAAGGGCTCATAACTATTTACTGCAATAAAAAATTGCTGTCATCAATAGATAACAGCCATTTTTTATGTATGAGATACTTCAACTACTCGTATGTTAAGAACTGCACATACTGCATGAGACTCTCTGAACCACTCGATATATTCATGTAATACACACCTCGTGCCAAAGGCTGTTCAAAAAGTATTACATTCATTCCCGCCGTTTGCCTGTGGGTGAAGTCGAGTACTCGTGTACCATCTAAGGTAATTATAAAAATATGAACAGAGGATTGTGCATTGGATACATAGTGCAATCCCTGCCTATCAAACTGTTCAATAGTCAATCGAGACCGTTCAACGATATTGGTAACTGATTCTACTATGGGCTTTTGGCTCGACGACACCACATATACTGCTGAAGATTTTTGGGTAATCATTGAACTATATACTAACGATGCTGATGATGTTTCTGATATTGCAGAAGATTCAATTGATTCCGGTGCTTTCTGACCACTTGATCGGACTCTTCGTGTTATAGCACGATACTTGATTTGACTTGATAGTTTTTCAGTGTGGGCATCAGAACTTACTGTAGATGAAGATGATTTTCCAGCTGAACTACTAGCCACTGAGGAAGATATTTTCAAAAAGGAACTGCTCACGGCTGCTGAACTACCTACAGAAGACGATGATGTACTCGAAGAAGAACTACTCACAGAAGACG
>JAOPTW010000065.1:0-45154 GCA_051532035.1 Fibrobacterales bacterium
CATCTTGCATTGCTTTACGACATGGGTCGATAGAGCGTTTTACAAGGTTTGCAGTTATTTTATCAAAATTAGCACGAGTAAGGCTCAAATCAAGGTGTTTAGGGCCTGACGCATCTGCTGTGATAAATGGGAGATTGATCGATGCTGTAGACGTTGCAGAAAGGTCAATTTTAGCTTTTTCTGCAGCTTCTTTAAGGCGTTGAAGAGCCATTTTATCACTTTTAAGATCAATACCAGGGTTTTGTCCTTTGAACTCATCACTGATCCAATCAATGATTGCTGAGTCAAAGTTATCACCACCAAGAAAAGTGTCGCCATTTGTAGAGAGTACTTCAAATACGCCATCACCGATTTCGAGGATAGATACATCGAAAGTACCGCCACCAAGGTCATATACAGCTACTTTACCATTCTTATTGGTGTCGAGTCCATAAGCAAGTGCTGCTGCTGTAGGCTCATTTACAATACGAAGTACTTCGAGGCCAGCAATTTTACCAGCGTCTTTAGTCGCTTGACGTTGTGAGTCATTGAAATATGCAGGTACGGTAACTACTGCTTGAGTAACAGTTTCACCAAGGTAATCTTCAGCTGTTTTCTTCATGTTTTGAAGAATGATTGCTGAGATTTCTGGTGGTGAGAAGTGCTTGTCGTCAATATCAACACGTACAGGGTCAGATGCTCCGCCTGAAAGGTGATATGGAATATGTTTTTCGTCGTCGCTCACTTCTTCGTGGGTACGACCCATAAAGCGTTTGATAGAGTAGATTGTTTTTTCTGGGTTAGTGATTGCTTGACGTTTTGCAACTTGTCCAACAAGACGCTCGCCATCTTTAGTAAAACCAACGATTGATGGGGTAGTACGTGCCCCTTCAGAGTTAGGGATTACTTCGGGCTTACCACCCTCCATTACAGAAACACATGAGTTTGTGGTTCCGAGGTCAATTCCAATTATTTTTGCCATGATTTTCTCCGGTTGTTGTTATTAAAAATGTGTTATTCGCCTGCAGCTTCTGCTGGGCCTGATGACACGATTACTTTGGCGTGTCGTAAAACTTTTTCTTTTAATTTATACCCTTTCTGAAATACGGTAAGGACACTTCCTTCCTCAATATCTTCAGAAGGTTGTTGCATAAGTGCTTCATGTTCTTCTGGGTTGAAGACTGTATTTACAGGGTCAATAGTTTCGAGTCCTGCATCTTCAAGAATAGCGAAGAACTGCTCTTGAATCATCTTCATGCCTTTCTCAAAGCTCTCTAAATCAGGTGCTTTGTTTTCTTCCACAAATGCACGATCAAAATTATCTAGAATATCACACTGTTTTGAAATAAGATTAGCATTCGCAGTTGCAACGAGGGTTAAGCTCTCTTTAGCGGTTCTTCGGCGATAGTTATCAAATTCAGCATGGAGTCTTAAATATTTATCATTTGCTTTATTGAGGCCTTCTTCAAGTTGCTCAATTGATTGAGATTCCGGCTCTTCAGTTGGTGATTCCTCTTCAGCGGTCTCTTCATTTTGAGATTCTGACTCTTCAGAAGAATCATTCTCTACAGGAGATTCTGTCTCAACGGTAGCTTCTACTTCTTTGTCTATTGTGTCAGTCGTTTCTTTTTCTTTAGTCATTATTCTTTCGAAGTAAGGGTTTTGCTTTTAATAGAGCAATTGGTGTGCCAAATGCGCTATAATGAAACAATTATAGTTTTTTGGTCTGTTGGGGAGGTGTTTACTCTCTTCCGATTCATAAAATGAATAATGTGATTCAATTAGAAACGAAAAAGCGTTTCATGTTGAAACGCTTTTTCGTTTTTGAATACACTAATGAGCCCTGTCAAGCACGCAAAGGCAGTGCTAAAAGAGTTTGCTTATTGTCATGTTCGTGAAAGTATCCTTGGTTTCAATGTCTGAGTAGACCCCAAGTCCAAGCTCTATATTATAGAGGAAATGAGAGAAAGGATGGTCCTTAAAATTTGATTTGAGGGACTCTAATTGAAAAGGATCTATAATCAGACGAAGCCAAGAGGGGTCTTTTCTAGAATCATAGGGGCGTAACCGTATTGCAGTATTAAAAGAATAGGTTTGCTGGTAGATCTCATTTTTTAACCATTGTCCACCAAAGTGACCTTTGATAGTTATAGCGTCATAAAAGACTTTTTCACCCGCAAGACTCACTTCAAATGATTTTTCCACATCTGCAAGAATGGTAAGCTTTGCCCCAGCTTGCCAGGTAGTACCACGCATGCCTGCTTTACTCGTAATATTGTAGTCAGAGTAGAGCAGTGAACCTTGGAATTTTTTATACCGAACGGTCGCAGAGGGAACAATTGTTCTCTCTAACAACTCTTTTTCTCCACCAGGAAGGCGGTCATCGCCTTCTGGGTCGAGTAGCCGTGACATATAGTGGACCCCAACTGCTGCATTAAAGTCTTTAGTATTCATACCTAAATGAGCGAGTGATATACCTGAACCCAAGACGAAGTACATTCGCTTATAGGTTTGTGATGGTTGTGCACTATTAATCGATTTCAGAGTATCAGAGAGATCCTTGGGCTCTTCATGAAATTTAAAATAGGTTTCTCGTGCACTAAATATATGGAACAGGGGTGCTTTGAGGGCGATAGCCTGTTGAGCATTTTGGCTAAATGAGTAGCTAAACGCACCTTGACTCTCCATACTGAGCTCTGAAGAAACTTCAGTATGCATTGGGTTGGGGAGTGCAGAATAGTAAAGTATTGGTGAAATAGGGTATCGGTGGTTTTGAAAGGCAGATACCGCAAAAGTGAGTGACAGGACTATGAGTGTTATTTTAAAAATATGCATGCTGCCTCCTATAGATTTTTGTGGGTGAAGGTTATAGATAGGGCAAAGAGACCACCAATGTTTTGGCTCTCTTTTTCAATTGCGAGATCGGGCTCATCTTTGTTGATAACCATATAGGTCGAAGGGTCTTTTCTGTAATTACCCGAAATAGATATGTTGTTTGTGATTTCAGTTTGAAAGCCAAGAGCAATAAAAAACTCGTCAACTTCTCCAAGAAGTTCTGTCGAACCACCACTTGCACCCTCTACGGTAAAAGATAAGGGAAGGGGATTACCGCTAAAGTCAGCAGCTTGAAGCTTTATGCCACCCATAATATAGGCTTTGGAAATGGCAAATGAGATACCCGCTGATACTTCAGGTGAAAGTATCGGAAAGCGATGGTGAAATGTTGCGACGGTATAGAGGCCATAGTTGTAGTTTACTCCACCTGCAACCGCCCATGGGCCCTTGTTGTGAAATCCATATTTAAGGGAGGGAAGGGGAATCATTGTACGTCTTGATCCATACCCTTTCTTTTGTTCATGGGGGTCGTTACCTGGTCTATTTTGGACAAATCCCGGGGTATTACTTAATGAGATTTCAAGAGGATTTCCGAGAAAACTGATAACGCCATACCCAGCAAGATGGTGAAAAATCATATTTACTTGTTCAAGATTCGTCTGTTTACTCCCGACTAAAAATCCAAATTTTGAGTTTTCAGGAGTTAAAGCATTAGGTGTGTAGTGATATCCGGTCATACCGTAGTAACTGATCTGCCCGTATGATAGGGTTCCCAGTAAAAGAAGTAGTGCTAAGATTCTCATAGTGAACCTCCAATAAAAATGAATGATAGTAATGCGATAATTGAAGCGGGAATAGTCCAAAAGTGTGAACGTTTTTCAGTATGTTCAACCTCTATAGTGCGACGTTCATCGCGGTCAACGGTGATGACCTCTTTTTCAGTAGTGTAGATACTACTTAATGTGATACTGTGTTCACCACGTGCCAACTCAATTTCTGTTGTGATAAGGTTGCCGTGATATTCCCCATCTATAAAAAGATCAATTGCTGTTTCACCATTATTGGTAAAAGTGACGATTGCCGGTTTTTCAATCAGCTCTTTCTCAATTCTGAGTTCTCTATCTGCATTAATGACTATAGTATCGGTAAAGGTGAAATAGCCCTGTTTATGGAGGCTTATAACATAGACACCAATATCGAGGCTATTTTTGTGTACAGGGAGCGCTGTTCCGAGGAGTATAGAATCACCTGTTGCTGTTGAAACGTTTGCAGTGACAGCAGCTTGCCCAGATACAAGGGTTAATTTCCCTTTCTGTTTCTTGAGGTCGGTTGATACTATGGTTGTTTCACCAGGTTTAATGGTGATCTGTTCTTTGTGTTCTTGATAAGTACCTTTTTTAATTCTGATAACTGAGGTTCCCGGTTTCTTATTTTGAATAACTAAAGGGGTGAGCCCAATTTTAACATCATCAAGATAAACGAGGGCATTTGAAGGCATTGATTCAACTGAAATTTCTCCTGGAATAACCTCCATAAGTCCTTTAATCTCTGAAAGTTGTCCGGATTGAATGTTTATCTTTTCGCTCCAAACCTGAAAGTTTGTTTTGCGAAGCTGGACTTCATACTTACCCTCTTCTAGAGTATTGAGGGAGAGTGGAGTGACGCCGGCTTTTTTGTTATTGAGGTAGACTTCTGCGCCTACGGGCTCAGAGAGAATACTCAATTTACCCGGGAGGGTTTCGAGAATCACTTGAATATCTCGGTTGGTACGAGGTTTGATCTCTATCACCCCTTCATGGCTTTTGTAACCACCGGCCATTACCTTCAATTTATATGACCCTTCAAGTAGATTTGGGATATTAAGGCCACTTCCTTTTTCGGTTTTACCTATAAATTGGTCATCAAGGTATACTTCACCTTCTACAGGATATGCGGTAATTTTTAAGTTACCCATCCATTGTCTCAGGTATTTAATCTCAATGGTTTTAGCCAAGTCCGACACGATGGCGCGAAGATTATCGACATTCTTAACCGTTGCATACTCCGCAACAACAACCTGACCGGTTTCTGTTGAGATAAGGCGGGTGTCAATTTGAATAAGTCCATTGATAAGTGAAACCTCACCCGAAAGAATAACTTCTACCGAGTGCAATTTTTGAAGTTTTGAACGGGTTTCACGGGTAACCCCAAGTTGCTTGAGGGCCTTTTCATCAATTACCGTTTTGAGTTGTGAGCGCTCAAGAACCATAAAGTTGGTCTCATTTCTGAGATGGGTGTTGAGCATTGATGTGATAGCTTCGCCATAGCCATTGTCGTTTGATTGTCGGTTGGAGTTCTCCAAAGTAAAAATCGCAATGGTGGGGGTTCGCTTTTTTAACTGATTCAGTTTTTCAGTTGCTGTGGGCTCTTCTGCAAAAAGTGCATGAACGAGCAAGGTCACAAGCAAAAGAGGGATAAGAAGTGTTCGATGCATACGCATCTCCTTTAAGTTAATCGTTAAAAGTTAGACGATAAAATTAAAAAAAATGTGACAGCAAAAACAATAATGATAAATTAATTTTGATGAGCCTTACAATTGGGCAATCCCTAGTCTTCACATGAGGCCATGTAGTGCACAAAATTATTGAATATTGAGATATTTCCAAAGCCCCGTTGGGTATCACCTTTGAGGAGATTGAGCGTTTCGTAAATAGAAAGTTCTTCTTTATAGACTCGGTCTCTACTGGTCAGTGCTTCATATTTGTCGATGAACCCAATGAGGGATCCAATTTCTGATGCATCTTGAGTGCCTTGAGGGTATCCGGTTCCTTGAGGATTTTCGTGGTGCTCAAGAGCCGCCTGCAATACAATAGTATCGGTAATCCCTATTGCTTTTAAGATAGAATAGCCATTTTCAGGGTGTTGTTTGATAATTTCAAATTCTGATTGAGAAAGCTTTCCTGGTTTGTCCAAAATGGTATCGTCAATGAGGGTCTTGCCAATATCGTGAAAAAGTCCGGCAAGAGCGATTGATCTGGTCTCATTTGAATCGGGTTTACCGCCGTGATAGAGAGTGTAGCCAAGTGCAAGACACATAACGTTTGTGCTGTGTAGAGCAGTGGTGTAACTCATGTCTTCAAAGGGTTTTGTGAGAGCGTATAATGAGGAAGAGAGGTCTTGAAGTACCATGTCTATTGCAGAAATAATACCACTGAGCAAAACATTGCGGGGTTCTGAGAAAAAGTCGGTTACCAAACCAATGAGAATCTGCTTTACCCCTTTAATATCATTTGAATGGATGGATTCTGCAAGGAGTTCAGTGTAAGAATGTTGCACTTCGAGAAGGGCATTGAGTCTATCTGCTCTGCGGATAAAAAGTTGAGGGGTTTTTGCATGGGATATTCTCTTTTGAGAAATTATTGAGCCAGGCTCCTTGTAGAGCACCACCTCTTGCGTAAGAGAATCGAAGTAATACAGTGCCGTTTCGCAGTAAAATTGAATATGCGAAATACGAACAGGCACAAGGTCTGCTTGCGGTGTTGAAGAAATCATTCCCATCCCATAAAAGATTTCATATAGGGGTCTGTTAGCCTATAAATGCTAAACTGCCCATTTTTAATGTAGTCAATATTGTTTTCTTTGTGGAAAAAAATTGAGTTTTAAACACTAAAACCTATATTTGGGGCTGATTGGTGAACTCTCTAGGGGTTGTACCATAAACAGGATAGGTGTAGTGAATAAAAAATTTGATATAGTGGTTATTGGTGGGGGTCATGCAGGTGTTGAAGCTGCTCATGCTGGAGTAAAACTCGGCATGAAGACAGCATTAATAACAATGGATGCTCAAGCTATTGCTCGAATGTCATGTAACCCTGCCATTGGTGGTGTTGCAAAAGGACAAATTGTTAGAGATGTTGATGCCCTTGGTGGTCTTATGGGGGTGTTTACTGATAAAACCGGTATTCAATTTAGAATGCTTAATGATTCTAAAGGTCCAGCAGTATGGGGACCCCGAGCTCAAGCTGATATGGACTACTACTCACGATATGCTACGGAATATATGCACTCCCTTGAGGGACTCGATATCATTGAAGGTGAATTGGCTTCTTTTGAAAAAATAGGAGATGACTACACACTCACGTTATCATCAAATGAGCAGTTCCAAACAAAAGCTATAATCATCACTGCAGGAACTTTTTTAGATGCCCTTATGCATGTCGGAGATGAACAGACCGTTGGTGGACGTGTAGGTGAACGAGCATCGGTAACTTTGGCTCACTGTATTCAAAAAGCGGGTATACAGGCAAGACGTCTTAAGACAGGGACACCTGCACGACTCAAGGCGAGCAGTATCAACTTTTCACAGACTGAAATCCAGCATGGCGACAGTGAACCTTTTCCTTTTTCATCACATACTGAAGATAACCTCGTTAATAAAGCGACTTGTTGGATTGTGCGTACAACTAAAGAGACCCATGATATTTTACGGTCGGGATTTGATAGAAGCCCTATGTTTACCGGAGTCATTAAAGGACTTGGGCCACGGTACTGTCCATCAATAGAAGATAAAGTATCGAGGTTTCCTGACAGAGATTCACACCAACTTTTTCTAGAGCCCGAAGGCCTTGATAATGAGCGAATTTATCTCAACGGGTTTTCATCAAGCCTCCCGAAAGATGTTCAGGATGCAGCCCTTCGCTCACTACCTGGGTTTAAAAATGTCGAAGTCATTCGCTATGGGTATGCCGTTGAATACGATGCCATCTATGCGACTCAGCTCCAGCCAACGTTAGAATGCAAAGACGTTTCCGGCCTCTATTTTGCTGGGCAGGTGAATGGGACATCTGGATACGAAGAAGCTGCAGGCCAAGGGCTCATTGCAGGGATCAATGCTGCGTTAAAAATTAAAGGTGAGGAACCATTTATTCTTGGTCGTTCAGAGTCTTATATCGGTGTAATGGTTGATGATTTAGTGACACTGGATATTGATGAACCTTATAGAATGTTTACTTCTCGTGCAGAGTATCGTCTCTTTTTGCGCCAAGACAATGCAGAGAATCGACTCACAAAAATAGGCTATACACTGGGGATGGTAGAAGAAGACCATTTTAATGGCTTTCAAGAAGGCCTTGAAAGAATCGCTTCAGCCCGAAAGTTTCTTGAAAATACTCTCGTAACTATGGAGAGTGTCAATCCCTATTTGGAGGCTGTTAATTCATCACTCCTCAAAGAGTCTGTCCGCGCGATAACACTGGTTAAGCGCCCTCATGTCGAATTCGAAAAAGTTTTAGAGATTACTGAATTTGACTTACCTCTGAGTAGAAAAGAGCGACTCACTCTCTATGCAGATATACTATACATGGGCTTTTATGAGCGTCAAGAACGTGAGATTGAGAAACAGAAACGGTTAGAGACAATGCGGTTTCCGGAGGGGTTTGATTTCATGGCAGCCGAAGCAATTTCTATGGAAGCTCGTCATAAACTCACCGCTTTTAAACCAATGACTCTTGGGCAAGCATCTAAAGTAGGGGGAGTAAGACCTCCAGATATATCAGCTCTTATCTATTACATTGAAAAGGGACACTCTGCACAATAACATGTGACAGTGCTCAGGTATGCATGCTCAAAGTAAATGAAATTTTTTATTCCATCCAAGGAGAGGGTATCTATACGGGAGTCCCGTCGATATTCATTCGGTTAGCTGGATGTAACCTTCGTTGTAATTGGTGTGATACACCGTATGCTTCGCATCGTGCAGAGGGTACAATGATGGAACGTTCTGCTATCCTTGATTTATGCCGCTCATATACAGGTGCAGCACATGTGGTAATAACAGGCGGCGAACCGTTTATTCATAAAAATCTCACTGATCTTGTTGCTGACTGTAAACAAGCAGAGTATCATGTAACAATTGAAACCGCCGGTACTATCTATTTAGAAACAGCAGCTGACTTTATATCACTTTCGCCCAAGCTTTTGAATGCCACACCTACTGATGGGAGTTGGCAAAAGAAACATGAAGCACTCAGAAAAAATAATAGTGTACTGAGAAGTTTTATGACTTATCATGATGTTCAGTTAAAATTTGTCGTTGGTACTTATGGCGATGTAGAAGAGGTTGCCGCATGGTTAGGTGAGCTCCCTAAAATTGCACCAGACCGCATTCTTCTTATGCCCCAAGCATTAAATGCAGAAGCTCAACAGATGATCTCTCAAGAGGTTATAGAGTGGTGTAAAGAACGAGGGTATCGCTTTTGCTATCGTTTACATACTCAAGTATGGGGCGGGAAACCTGGGGTGTAGATAGCAAAACAGAATGCTGAACAGTCTGTTAGCGTTCTGTACCTTTTGCTTGTTTTACTCGATACATCTCTTCATCCGCTTTATTAAAATACTCTTCGGAATTGTCAGAACCATTGTATTCAATAACGCCAAATGAAATTCCAGTCAAATTCTCAGATTTTTTGAGTCGGGCATAAGTCTCTTCAATGAGGTTACATTTTTCTATTGCCCTCTCATAATTAAGACCATTCAATAAGATTACAAATTCATCACCACCTACACGATATGCTCTGTCACGATCTTCACGGATATTAGGTAAAATCGATTGTGTAAGATGCTGAAGCGCTTGATCACCAGCAGCATGACCGACAGTGTCATTGAGTGCTTTAAAGCGGTCCATGTCGAGCATGAGCATGGTTAATGGAGATTTATCTCTACGAGTATTTTGCAGAATTACATCAATATCTTCTAAATATTGTCGTTTGTTATAGAGACCAGTAAGCCCATCAGTTGATGCCATCTTTTTAAGTGACGCTGCTTTATCTCTCAATTTTTGTTCGGTAATCGCTTTTTGGATTATCTCTTCTTGAGCGTCTTTAAGGTTTCCGGTCATACTATTGAATGCTTCGGCTAGGTCTCCCAATTCATTTCGTGGGATAATATCAATTTTGTGGCTTAAATTACCGGTACCCAGAATTCGAATCCCTTCAACGAGTGGTTTAATAGGGGAGAGTACTTTGTAAATAAGGCCATAGGTAAAAAGAATGCCGACTAAGAGAATAATTCCGGTAATAATTAAAACATCTTGTTGGCCCCGTTTAATGGCTTCATTGATGCCTTCATCATTCATACCAATACGAGCAACACCTAAATATTTTTTATTAAAAAAGATAGGACGGTAGAGGTTGAAATAGGTCATGCCATCTTTTTGATGCTCTCTGAGGACACCGGACCGGCGCTTTTTTATTATGTGTTGAGAGGCACGGTCAGAAAGCACTCTTTTTTGAAGTTGTGCATCTTTATGGATAATGACTCGACCATTAATATCTTGTAAGAGAACTTCTTGAATACCTTCTTCATTAGATATTTCGTCAATCATGTCGTACATACTGAGATCCATTGTAGGATCTTCATTGACAAGACGTTCTTTACAGATAGAACCCCATGAGCGTAAAATAGAGTTACCGCGTAAAATTCGTTCTTTAACTAAGAGTTCTTTTTGGTGATTTGCATTTATCAGGGCTGAAATTACAAATAGAGAGGTGATAAGTAAAATAATCAGCGTCAGGAACTGAAAACGAATGCCAAATCTTCTTTTTCCCTTCATTATCGCCCTTTAATTGTTCGGTTGAGTTCTATAGTAGAATGCATTTTGCCGAATTTAAAATCTCTATACATAGGTATTTTTATAACTCTACCTACTCGTAACTCTTTATACTCTTTATAAACATCAATATTATTATACCGCGCAACTACTGAACCCATTTCTGCGTTACCGTAAAATCGGTTACCAAGTTTTCTAAAGGTATCATTTTTTTTGATAATATACGTAATTTCTATTGGTTTAACAGAATTCTTTTGAGTATACTCAGTTTTATTTTTTTGAACGTTCTCAAGATCCCTTTGCAAAGACATAACTGCCTTAACTTCTTGTTTATTCTGATCGGTATAGGTTATGTTAAGAGGGTAGTCAGTTGAATTATTTGCCTTGTCTTTTACAGTGACAATAAATTTATTCATACCATGGCTCATGTTATAGACATTCACATTTAACGTATTATTAAAGAGAGTAACTTGCGCTTTATCCGATGGGCTTACGGTGACTGTTTGAATATGCTCTTCTTGAATAGACCCTGTGAGTGCTATTGTTGGTTGAGTCACATTTTCAGGTTGATTAAATATTTCAACGATAGGATTTTTTTTATCAAAATAAATAGCAATGGGAAGTTCTGTTTGGTTACCCGCAATATCAATGATGTCGATGGTATATTCATTGAGGCCAGGCTTAAGTTTTAATTTAGCATACACTTCATTGTTTGAGTTTAACTTCAGTGGTTTGTTCCCTGGTTGAAGGGTGATCGTTTCAATATCGTTGTCTTGGGTACTTGCACGTAGATGAACTATAGATTTATTGGTAAATTCGGGAATCTGAGCGAGCTCAATTGCTGGAGGAATATTGTCTCGGTAGAGCTCATGGGTAATAAGTGCACTATATCCTTTTTCATGTGTGATAACAATCTCAAAGACAAGGTTACCAGAAAGTTCAGGAGGGAGCGCAATAGTAAAAGTTCTATTGACGCTATCTTTAACAACATTCTCTGAGCTAAAATAGGCATTAGGAAGGTCGGGATACCAGCAATTAAAACTGGTAACCTGTAATGAATTGAATAAATCCTGAGGGTAGGTTAGTGAAACGCCACTTTGCGCATATGATATAGCGGTAGGGGAGACTGATTGAAAAGCCTCTTTTTTATAGAGTAAGCCAAGACCATCAGTTGCGAGGATCAATCCATCATGGGTGGTAATAATTTTTTCAATAAGGACATGATTCTTAGAATCGACTTCTATACCAGTAAGGCTATGATTATTATTTAAGTCAACCGCATAGAGTTTGCCAAGTGAACTCGCATAGAGCAAAGAGTTATAGAGGGCAAGAGATATTATTTGAATAGGTTTTGTAACAATAGAGATTTCTGATTTATCAAGAGTGTAGCGTACCAATCCTTTTTGCGTTGCAATATAGGCGTTAGAACCATAGAGAAGAATGTCATTAATGATATTACTTGGTAGGCCGTCAAGCATTGTAATATCGCTCCACTTCTGACGGGCATTATCGAAAACAACAACACCATTACCATTAGTTCCCATAAAAATTTGATTCCCAATGGCCTTTATTGAAACGACTGGTTTAGTCAATAGGCTATTTTGCAGGACCCTCGTAACTTTTTTACGCGACATATTAAATATCGTAATAGCACTTGAAGATCCAATCAATAGTTCGTTATTTTTAATCGCGAGCGAGTAAACGATACTTTTGTCGATGCCGAGTTCTTTTCTACCATAGTGAGCGGTCAATAGCCCAGTCTTACTGTTATAGACTGATAAGCCATGAGATGAACCAATATAAATGGTGCTTTTATACATGATTGAGCTATACATTAAGCCAGTACGATATTTTCTATTAATAGGAATGTCACTGAGCTTTCTCTTGGTCTCCATATCGTAAACGGATATACCTTTTGATTGAGTGCTCACAATAAATGACGTTCGACCCGCCGACATAGTTTTTATGTTTTGACCTACGATACTATTATCAATAGTCGTATATGAGGCTAAGAGTAGTTGAGCAGTTACCACGAGGGTAATACATAATCGTATAATCATTATTTGCCCTCCATCAATTTAATTTTCTTTTTAACATTTGCAACATAAGAGCGAGCTTGTGGATGAGAGGGTTCTGCTTTCAGTACTTTAAGCCAAAAGTTAAGTGCTTTCTTATACTTACCCATCCGATAATTGGTGATTCCTGATAGAAAAAGTTCCTGAATTCTTTTGGGTGGGTTTGCCTTTAATTGTGCCTTTCTAATTGCTCTCGTTAAGGTGCGAACTTCATCATCAATATCTTTGTTACCTGTCTTAGAAGGCAGTTCCGCAAGGGCTTTTGAATAGTCATTCGTTGCAAATAGTTTCTTAGATGCTGATATTTTATCATTGAGATTAGAGAGGTTCATAGACATTTTCTCTTTAACCATAGCAAGAAGTTTAACAGTAGTTTTATTTTGGGGTTGTAGGTCTTTTGCTCTTTGTAAAATCCCAAGAGCTTTTTTGAACTGTCCATTCTTTAATTTGGTTCGAGCAAGGTTAATGAGCTTGTTATAATTTTTTTGAGTGGAAATCTTCCTTTTGAGCAAGGCTATTTTTTGGGTAAAAACAGGTATTTGAGAGTGCGTGCGGTCAACCCTTTTAAGTTGTTTCAGTTTATTTGACGCTTCTGAAACGCGTTTTTCAATGAGGAAGTTATTAATTGCTTGTATGATAGCTTGTGATTTTGTTGATTTAATACGTTTCTCTTTGGCATCAGTAATAGAGCGGTTCCACTTAGCAATGGTTAAATTATCTGGGTATTCCGAGAAGAGCAGTGAAAAAAGCTCTTCGGCTGCATCATAATCACCCTGTAAGAAGGCGTTTTGACCTTCGTCGATTCTAAGGGTGAGGACTGAATCTCGGGTAAATTGAATCCGGTCAAATTTGCCCTTAAAATACTTGTCCGTTGGGAATTGGTGAAACGCGTTGTTTAACAAAACAAGCAGTTCATTCTCGCGTTGATTCCGCTCTAGAATTGAAACTTTGTGTACATAATATTTCCGTAATTCTTTGAGCTTCTTCTCAGCATTTTGAATATTAGAGAGAAGTAAATTATCATCAGGGCTATAGAATAGTGTTTTGTACCATTCTTTAAGGGCTTGAGAATAGAGACCTCTTTCATAAAACTCTTTGCCAATTTCAAACAAGGTCTGTTTTATCGTCTCTATTTTGTGGGTGATATCGGTATAGCTTTTTTTGTAATCGTCATTATCGGCTTCAAGTGCTACCAATTGAGAGAGAATTGTTTGAGCATTGCGGTAGCGCTCTTCTTTTTCAAGCCGTAGAGCAACTTTGTAGACTGAGTCTCTCTTCTCAACAGGAAGGTTTGTGAGATTGTAAGGATCAATTTCAACCCAGACATCTTCGGTTTCAGTATCTGGAGCGACCCATTTACCCAAATTAATACGACACTCTTTGATACTTTCATCAACCTTTAAGTGAAGAGGGTTGGTCATTCTTATTTTTTTAAATTCAGCGAGAGCCTTATCATATTGTTTGCTCTTTAAAAATTCATTCGCTGTTTTGTAGATGAGTAACTCTTTTTGGTATTGACCTTCAATCTTTTTGTCATCAATAGAGATTACTGATTCTTGGGCGTAAAGAACCATCGAAAGAACTGCTAAAAGAGTCCATATTCTAATTAAAGAATAATGAATAAGAACCACCTTTAAAAAAATCTCATCATAGATATGAGTTAATATTGGATTTATTATACTATAATATGTTATAATTTAGCTATGGAATGATAGATTTTTTAGAGTTTATTTTAAAAATTTAGTGTACAGGGTCATTATGAGACTGAAAAAAACATTGTTACTATTCCTTGTCATCGTCGGTTGTACGTTTGGTAGTGAAGTAATGGTTTCAGAAATTAAGATTCAACCGAGTGAAGAGGGGATGGTTCTTATAGAATTCAGCTTTAACTATGGCTATCCCACAAAATATAATGTTGGCTTCTCTGATGACGATGAAAGTTCGTTAATTATCACAATGAAGGGCGTGAGCTTTGAATCAGATAAGATACTACTTGACCTAGAGCTCAATGATTGGATGAAAGTTGCCAAGAGTGAGAGTAATGGTGAAGATATTACATTTGTGAGTTTAGAATTACAAAAACAGGTTCCTTATAAAAGTTACTTTTCTGCGGGAAAACTGTATATAAGCTTTGCTGATGTTCGTTATACTAACACTGTACGAACCGTGTTGCTTTGGGTGGCTATTCCTGTGGCTCTTTTATTTACCATGTCAGCTTATTTTCTCATAGAAAATTAGTGAGAGAGCTTAGACTTTTTTTTGTTGCAACTTCTACATTTTTTGCCCATTAATGTTCTGTAGAAAGAACGTATATAGCCAGCAACTCCATACACTTTTTTTACCGCTTCATGCCGGTATGTTGGAGGGAGCATCCAAAAGTAGTCAAGTATTTGGGGAAAATGTCTGCTCATTTCATCGATAGCTTCTTTGCCATAAAAACTATTATCAAATGCGATAAAAGTAAAGTCATCTGACTCCGAATCATCGGGAAGAGCGATATATTCTATAGTCATTTCTGGAACTTTTTTACGAAGCAACCCTACAAAGCTTGCACATACAGGGCATTCTGCATCGTAATAGAGCTTGAAATCACTCGCTATGGTTTGTGTAGTCTGGGTTTCTTTCATTAATAATGAGGGATTGGTATTTGTTAAGTTCTTCACTGTTAAAGTGAATAATAATGATTTCTGTCTGTATGTCGTTAAGAATATTGATAATCAGACGATTTTGTCTACTCAGTAAAAAGAGTCCTCTTCCGGTAGGGTCGGTGAGTCCAATAGGGAGCACTTCTTCTCCAATTTTTGTGTGACGTCTAAATTTTGATAAAATACGCTCTAGAGTTAAGCTCCCACTACGGTCTTTGATGCTGATGGCATATTTTTCGTGATCTTGCACAATCCTGAATGAAATTGTTTTGTCTTCTGGAACAAAAAGGGTTTTCGGTGACGTTGCCATTTCACTATCTCTTTGTTCGGGGGTAATGCCATGAATACTGTAGGCGAGAGCATTTATCATAAGTTCTGAGACAAAGGAGTTAAACTCTGCTTGCTCTTGGGCGTCGAGTCGCTCTTTAAAATCAGTGAAATTTGATTTAGCAAATCCTGGGGTATATACCATACCGGTGTAATCATACTTCTTGTCGAACTTTGTGAACCCCCCAAGAAAGAAGGGATACGGGCCAAAAAAGTGCTCTCCTAAAAGGCGTGTCGTCATAGCCATTACTAGATTGGCATCAAATTTGTGTGAGAGAATAATGTTACCAATATTAAACATCTGTGCAAATTCAAAGAAGTCGTACTCTTCGCTACAGAGTAGCACCACTTGGTTACCATTGTGGATAAGGTTATTGTGTATTGCATCGAGAATAACACGATCCTTGGCAATGTTGGCACCGTCTATCTCAAAAAATATGAGTGCATTAGTGTCATGCTTGATGCCCTCAAGATTTGATTTTAAATTGAGGTCTCTAGGTTTTACATTGAAGTCAAGGAGTTGTTTTCGGATAATCTCTTCAAACGAGTCATAGAGTTTCTCTTTGACATCGGGGCTCACACAGCGAAAATACACACTATGAGTCGCGATCATATTTCTCCGTTACGTTTGGCAAGATATCCTAGTGTAACAAAAATTATGAGCAAAGCCACAATAAAAGTAATGGGTGAGAGATTAACCAATTGGGTCCTGATTAACCGCGCTAAATTGGTTGCGATAAATGCATATCCTATAGTACAGAGGAGCATGAAGAGTAAAAATCTCACAACGGCATTCAATGAACGAGTCATAGTCCGAAAGAGCTTGTTGATTTCGTGTCCATATACCATGAGGAGCGTGGTAATAACACTCATTGATATAAAGTAGATGTGAGACTTTAAATAATGAGTTGCGGGCGATAAATATGTATTGAGATATTCCATATGGGTAAACTATGTTTTTTTTAGGTTTGATGGTTGTTTTAGGGTGAGGTTTTTGATTTTTGTTTGGGGCGTGACGTTTATTTTTAGTATTAAATGTAGTACAAAGTATAATACCATTATAAATACAGTGCATTTTTCCTTTACTCTGTAACCTTCTCAATCATTTAAAATTGAGCAGATACTGTTGTTCCTATCGTTCTGCTTGATTGCGCGGAAAGGTAATTGGCGGTACCCCAGTTGACGAGTCGATTTTCATTTGCAAGATTGTTTCCAAAAATCGAGAGGTTCAGTTTGACGTAGGGTAGGGTGCAGAGGGCAGATAATGGAATGTTCACATAGAGGTCGAGTAAGTGAAGGTCTTTACCAACATCAACAGGGCCCGTAATACCGGTATTAGGATTACTGTTTTCATATCTCTCACTATTTATCGATGCATTATTAATGGGAGAGTAATAGGTGTAGTGCACAGCGCCGGTAATGTGAAGCGGAAATTCATAACTGCTTTTTGCGTGGAAAGTACTTAGTGGCTGCACATCTCTATAAAAGTCGGGTATAATGGCATCAACAAATTGATTGGAGTTACTCAGCTCAATGGTGAGATTTCGGACGGGGAATAGTTTTACTACGATATCCTGACCATAAATAATTTTAGATCCTTTATTTTCATATCTAGTGACATCGTTTGAATCTTTATTACCGGCAATTAAATTCTCATGAGCACTCCTGAAGAACGATGCTGATACGGCTATTTTATTTGATTGATAAAAATATTCAAAATCAGCTGTTGTAACTTTTTCGGGTTTTAGGGGTTCAACGGGGGTGGCAAATACTCCTGGAATAGAAAATTTTGTTTTGGTGGGATAGGTTTTTTTAAATGCTTTGCCCCATAATAGTTTAAATCCCATGGTGTTCGTAGCTTGGATTATAGCTCCGAGTCTGGGTACAAAATCAGGGTCTTTATTTTTCAGTTTATTCATTTGCAATCCAGCAATAATTTTTGTATTTGAAAAAGGTTTATAATCTGCCTGAACAAAAGCACTATGCTCAATGGTATAATATGAGCTGATTAAAAAAGCGTCACTGTTTTTAGCAAGACCTTGACCACTATTCACTACAAGGCTGTTTGGGTAATCTTCTTCGGTCTTCCCTTCACCACTCCCTTCATTAATTTCAAATGTTCCTCCAAGCAAAACGTGTGCTGATTTGAAAAGCTCAATATTAGTAGAGAGCTCGCCGAGAAGCATTTGGCTGGATATGCTTGTTGGAGCAGAGAGACTTGGTGACAAAGGGAGTAGTTCTTTGGCAGGATTACTTTTTACATCGTTCCCCAGTACGGTAAAAGGGAACTCTAATAGTCCATTGTGATAGGTGAGGTCTGCATTTAATGATACAGTGGGTGAAAAAGTATGAGTATACCCGATATTTGAAAAAAGGGTTCTTGATGTATTTTTTTGATACGGCCATATTCCCCCCACAAAGTTTTGAGACTGGTTACTTGCGAGAAAATCTACGGTAAAACCCTTATACATAAGCCGTGCATAGCCTGAAACACTGTTAAATGATGAATGCATGCTATCGAGTACACCTTTAGTGTCGTAGCCAGATACAATCTGACCGGTTTCGTCTGTATATTTAATGTTTGATATAACATTAAGCGTTTCGGTATGTTTTTGAAGACTAATACTGCTTTTTACCGCTGCATTGTCAAAATCAAGATTATTGCTATAGGTCTGGTCTGCTTGAACTGAAAATTTGGGTGCTGGCACACTGTTTTTGGTGATAATATTTACTACGCCTGAATAGGCATTAGTGCCATACAATACTGAGCCCGGGCCACGAATAAACTCAACTTGCCTTACAAGATCAATAGGAAACAATTTAAGAAGAACTTGGCTGCCTCCTCCATCATATGACGCCCGGAAGGGGCGACCATTTATTAGCCAGAGTACATGATTTCCCGAAACAGGTGTGTCTCCTCGTAACCCTATATTGCCCATTAAACCACCGGTAGTTGTTGATGGCCTGGAATACACCGAAGGCATTTTAACTATAACTTCAAACAGGTTTTTATATCCGTACCGCTTGATTTCTTCATGATTTATAACGGTAATAATACCCGGTGCATCTTTCGGCAACTCGTGTCGCTTTGACGCTGTTGTTACAACATCAATAGACATAAGTTCTTCGAATGACATAGCTATAAATTTATTAATGTAATTTGAATCGATGATTTCAGAATGAGAAATGGAAGTAATACAGAGCAACACCATGCACAATTTTTGAGTAAGCTTTAATATTCTTTTTAAGTAATGCGGCATTTGGGGGGTATCTCATGCTTCAAAAATAACTATATCCCTAATTATACCCTAGTATACCTCTCCATGTCAAGGTCCTTCGCTGGGCACTAATGGACACTGTAAATAGCAAAAGGCCCCAATTGAGGCCTTTTTGATTTTCATGAGTCCTTATCGGACTCTCGTTTAATGGAGATGGGGATGTTCTCGGCGTGGTTCAAATCCAGAGCATTTTTTTATTGTGAAGTGTGTTTTGCTGTATTAAAGTTAGTACATAATATAATACCGGGGTTAATGTTGTTTTGTGTTGCGGGTTATGGGTGGTGTGTGGTTTCGTAGAGGTGGGGATGTCTTTGGTTGGTTAAAGTTTGGAATGATTCTTGGTTTGGGTTCTTGATTTGTAGCATTTAAATTAGTACAAAATATAATACCAGGATTAAGTGCGTTTTTGTTGGAATGACCAGCCTTTGGCTGGTTCAATGGAGGTGGGGGTACCCTCGGCGCAGTCAAAATGCGGTGCATTTTTCTTTTGCTCGGGCTTGTATAATGCTCTTCGCATTATACGGTTCGAACGCCCTACGGGAGTTCGTCTCTCCAACCTTCACTATAAAACAAAAAAAAAGACCAGCTCACAGCTGGTCTTTTTTTTGTTTTAAGTGGAGGTGGGGAGAGTCGAACTCCCGTCCAAAAAAACTTCCCTATTCGCTCCTACATGCATTCCCTCTGATTTAATCTTACTCACTGAACCGCCCTAAAGGTCGGCTGAACAGTCAGCCAGCTTAGAATATCTTAGCTGATAGCCCCAAGCATACTATCAACCCAGCCCACTAGCATAGCAGTTAGGTACCCACATGGGCGATGAGTCCCTAACTGTAGCTACTTAGTAGTTACTAAGCAGCCATTGCGTAAGAATAGTTATCTTCTGCATTTATTTGTTTTTCCGGTTTTTTTAAGAGGCCAACCAGAACCCTCTGCATGCAACTTGTACTTCCGTCTCCCTGTCGAAACCTGTGCACCCCCAATCTATAAGGGATGTCCACTTATACTTTAAATATATATAAATAAACAGAATATGCCTATCTGCTTTGGGGTTTAGGGTAGTTAATGGCTCAGGTATGAATTTCATAAAAATGAACCCAACTCATTTTTTACAAAACTTTAGTAGGTAATGAATGAGTTTTTTTTATTTTAATGGCATGACTCAAAACCTATTATTAAAACTCGTATTCGTTCTTACCGTATTGGTAAGTACTTCATTTGGTAAACTCACTGCAAAAGACTCATTGAAGTTGGTTGATGGGTGCAATGATTTTTTTGAGACTATCAAGAGGAATAATCTCCCTGCGAAACCAGGGTTATTAGAAAAAGTTCTTACTGAAGAGTCTATTGAATGGTTTGAAGATATCGTTAATGCGGTTGAGTCTGACGATTCTGCAGCTTTGGCGAGTCGTCCCTTTTTTGAGTCGGTCTCAATCATTGGACTACGCTATTATTATAAAAATGGGACTTTAGAAGACCTCGAGCTACCGAATGTCTTTAAATTCTATATGAGGCTTGGGTATGTTAAAAAAGTCTTTAGAATGAAGAACTGGGCAAATGCCTGGGTGGAACAAGAAGAATATGGTTTTAGAGGTCTCAAAAAGGCCCCTCGAGTGCCAATACTGCATTTTAGACTAGAGAATGAGCAATGGCGCTTTGAACTACCACAAACCTTAGAGATTGTTTCACGGAGTGTTCTATCTCTTGCTCAAAAGAAGGGGTGGACGAATCTCCAAGCAGCCCTTGAGACTCTTGATCTTATCATTTTAAAAGACGTTATCGATGAGAAGCTATTAGAGCCTTAATCGGCCCTCATTTAGTTACTAATTGGAGATTACTGTAAAATAATATTTACCTTTTGTCTCTTTGCCTTACTTTCTTCTATATTCATATTACCGCGTCACTCTGAATGTTGATAATAGAACTATGTAACTGAAGTAGAACCCTGGGGAGGGTCAGTGCATACTCCCAATGTCTCATTTACTGAGTTATGGTAAAGGCACAATGTATCATTTACTGATATATGGTGAGGGCAAATAGCGAAAGCTATTAACGTAAAAGGTAAAAGGTAGATTATGAAACGAGGATTTCTCTATTCGTTTTTGTCGGTCAGTATTTTCACTTTCATTTTAGTAGGATGTATCTCAAGTTTTGACGATTATGTTGAAGTCAAAAAAGAGAAAGACGTAGTAATTCGTGAAGTTGTGGATCCTGAAAACACTCCAATCCTTTGTAATGATGGAATTGACAATGATAAGGATGCCCTTATGGATTGTTACGACCCTGACTGTAGTTTGATGGAGTTCTGCAACCCTGAGTATGATTGTGCAGATAAAATAGACAATGATAATGATGGTGATACTCTATTAAGCTTTAAGAATACAGTAGGTGGTATCGATTCAATTTCAATATCAGACTCTTTATCGCTCAAAGCATATAAAGATAGCATTTCAATTGATACAATATATTTCAATATCGATTGTGATGATAGCGATTGTTCGGAAAGTGAAAGTTGTAACCCAGAATTTATGTGTTCAGACGGAAAAGACAATGATGGTGATGGAGATACCTTATTTATCTTTAAGAATTCAGTAGGTGGTACCGACTCAATTTCAATATCAGACGCATTATCGCTCTCAGTATATAAAGATAGCATTTCAATAGATACAATATATTTCAATATCGATTGTAATGACAGTGATTGTGATGCAAGTGAAAGCTGTAGCCCAGAATTTATGTGTTCAGACGGAAAAGACAATGATGGTGATGGAGATACCTTATTTGTCTTTAAGAATGTATCAGGTGGAGTTGATTCGATTTCTATATCGGACTCATTATCGCTCTCAGTATATAAAGATAGCATTGCAACAGATACAATATATTTGAATATAGACTGTAATGATTTAGACTGCTCTAACTCAATAGATTGTAATAGACCAGTAGAAAACACCCTCGCTATGTGTATTGATAGACTTGATAACGATCTAGATAGCCTTATAGATTGTAAAGACCCTGACTGTAGTAGCTTTAAAATGTGTCAGCCTGTTGAAGAGAATACCGTGACGCTCTGTAGTGATTTTGTTGATAATGATATCGATGGTCTCGTTGACTGTGATGATCCAGGGTGCTCTCAGATGGCCTTTTGTCTTGAGCCGGGTGAAAACACTTTTATTACCTGTACCGATAGTGTTGATAATGATGGAGATAGTGAAACATACTTTGTCTTTTTTGAGATAGGAGGAGGGTCAGGAGTGATAGAAATCCACAAAGACTCACTTATAGATAGCATTGCATATATAGGTCAAACACCAGTCGATACTCTTTATACGAGTATTGATTGCGACGATAGTGATTGTAAAGGTTTTGAGATTTGTCTTCCTGATGGTGAAAATACCTATATCAAATGTAGTGATGAGATAGATAATGATGGTGATGAACTTATTGATTGTGATGATCCTAACTGTAGTGGTGTTCCTGTTTGTATGGGTCTTGCAGAGAATACCGATGTAGAGTGTAAAGATGGTATTGATAATGATGGTGATAGCCTTATTGACTGTTCTGATGAAGACTGTAGTAGTTTTGCGTGGTGTTTACCTTCTGTAGAAAATACGGTTGATCTTTGTATGGATACTTTTGATAATGATGGTGATTCTATGATCGACTGTCTTGATACAGATTGCCAACAGATGGAGCATTGTTTGCCTCCGGGAGAGAACACCTATACTGCGTGTACTGATAGTTTAGACAATGATACTGATGGACTGATTGATTGTGCTGATGACGAGTGTATGGCTTTTGAAGCGTGTCTTCCTGATGGTGAGAACACTTATGCTCGCTGTACCGATGGGATTGACAATGATGGTGATGCCCTTATAGATTGTGACGACCCAAACTGTGGTGGTGTTCCGGTTTGCATGGGGCTTGTAGAAAATACTGCAGCGGAGTGTAATGATAAAATTGATAATGATGGTGATGCGCTTATTGATTGCTCAGATGATGACTGTAGTAGTTTTTTATGGTGTCAGCCTTCAGTAGAAAATACTGTCGCACTCTGTAAAGATGGCATTGATAATGATGGAGATTCAAATGTAGATTGTCTAGATTCTGATTGTAAACAGATGAATCACTGCATAATACCTGGCGAAAATACTTTTGCTGCTTGTAGTGACGGCGCTGATAATGATGGTGATACTAAAATAGATTGTGATGATAGTGATTGCTCAGGATTTGACAACTGTTTACCCCCTGGCGAAAATACTTATTTCCGTTGTACTGATGGAATTGATAATGATAGTGATACCGATATTGATTGTGATGATGATGACTGTAGTGGTGTTTCGGTTTGTATGAATGCAGCAGAGAATACTATTGCAGAGTGCCAAGATGGTGCTGATAATGATTCGGATAATTTGATTGACTGCGATGATGATGAATGTAATCAGTTTCAATTCTGTCAACCAGCAGTTGAAAATACAGATAGACTTTGTTCAGATGGAGTTGATAATGACAATAATACTTTAATTGATTGTGATGATCCTGGCTGCAAATTTATTAGCTCTTGCTTAGTTTTCGAAAATACAAATGCTGTATGTGGAGATGGAATTGATAATGATGGTGATGGTGATGTAGATTGCGATGATAATGATTGTGATGGGCAACCTGTTTGTATGCCTGCAGGAGAAAATACAGCCACTAAATGTCAAGATACAATCGACAATGATGGTGATGGTGATATTGATTGTGCAGATGACGATTGTAACGGAATTCAAGCATGTATTATCGAAGAAAATACTATAGCACGATGTAGTGATGGGGCTGATAATGATAACAATGGTGCTGCAGATTGTGCTGATCAAAATTGTCAGCAGTTTTGGAGTATCTGTCCTGCAGCCGTAGAGAATACTGTTGCTCTCTGCCTAGATGGTATTGATAACGATCAAAATGGTGCTATAGATTGTTCAGATGATGGCTGTAGTGTATTTCCATTTTGTCAAGAAAATACCGAAGCGAAATGTAAAGACTCAGATGACAATGATGGTGATGGCAATATAGATTGTGCGGATTCAGATTGTAGTAATTTTGCATTTTGTAAAACTGGTGAGTTTACTTGTATACCGCCAGCTAATGAAATTCCTGATCGTGTAGTCTTTAATGCAGACATGTATGATTACAATGGCTCAAAAGGTGCTAATTGTAGTGGTATACATCAAAATTTTGGATGTAAGGAAGGTTCCGACGCTGTATTGAAAGGAATGGTACGGGATTCACTCGGTGCAAATGGTTTGCCGAGGTTTAAAGCAAATTTATGGGCAAATGACTATATTGAGAGTTGGTGGTCAGAGACTAATGGAGGTAAATGGTATCCTGTAGCACTACCTTTTTATCGAGTTGGCACAACAGGAATGGTATATGAGTTTGACGATCCGACCTTTTTTCCTTTGGGGGTTGGTAATTACGGTTTCGCAGGGCATATACATAAAAGGTTTAGATATATAGAAGCTGGAGCAGAACATCAAAATTTTGAATTCCGTGGAGATGATGATGTATTTGTATATATAAATGAAAAGTTAGTTATTGATTTAGGGGGAATACATAATCCTGAGTCAGCATCTTTCAATTTAAAAGATGTAGGGGATAGTCTTCATTTAGTTGATGGGAATTACGTTGATTTTGATTTTTTTATTGCTGAGAGAATGCCTACAGGGTCTAATGCAAAGATAACGATTAATATGCCTTGCCTTGTAATTGAAAATGATTAAATAGTTAATCAACATAATAAGTTCTTAAAGCCTATCACTGTAGTGGTAGGCTTTTCTTATTCTCATTTATAAATTTTATAGCTTTTCTATCTATGACTGACCTGTCACACCTATCTGGATACTTACAAAAACTGTAAATCTATTCCATTTTTGCTGTTTGATAGATTGTATTATGTTTGCAGAACTTGGATCGGATCAATAGGGCAAAGGCCACTCTGATACAAAAAATTCATGAACATATCCAAAGGTGTACACACAATCCGGCTTATCCAAGTCTCTGCTCCTTCGACCAGATTTTGTTTCAGATACTCCATATAATGCATAAGATGTCCAGTATCGGTACGTTCCAGTGGGGTTTTCTCTACATGCTCCATATAGCCGAGAAAGTTGATTATTGCATGAGGGAAATCGTCCCTGAATGATGCGCTATAGTCCTTTATGACTAATGCATGATAGGTGAAGCGGGTAACGAGGGTTTTGTATTCGTTGATTGCTTAAACGAAAGAGAAGCTTCGGCTGGTCACAAAGCTGCGCTTTGTTGCTCGCCATGCATCCAGAGATCCCAAAGGGTACGCGCTTCGGCGTATCCATTGGTGGGGGTCTAGGGGTGAAGACCCCAGGATGCTTGGGCGAGCAGCAAATCCCATTTGCGACCAGCCCGGAAACTCTGCACAAAAAGAAAGAAGAAAAAATGATGAGGGGTCGTATAACACACGCCCCCTCATCATTCAAGGGATGGATTAATCATATATCAGTATCACACTATGCAGCGTCTGATGCCTCCTCATCCTCAATGACTGGTTCAATATTCATCGCTTCTTGGAAAGCCGCCTCTTTTTCTTGTGCAGTTTGTCTAACCGCAGCATTTCTTTGTCGCAAGTACTTACTGAAAAACTGTTTACGAACACTATAATCATGCTTGTATACAAGGTTTGCCCACTTGCGAATATGAGTAAGCTCAATATGGAGCAATGTTATCGCTTTGTCTCTAATAACGCGAGACTCTGAGTTGGCAATACCATCAAGACGAGAGGCTTCGTGAATACGTCCGAGAATAGTACCCAGCTCTATAGAACGTTTAAGTTCATCTCTTGAAACATTCATCTCTTTAAGAGCTTCAAAAACAGACTCACCCATTTTACCTAGTTCTAACAGGTCTTGAATGATATCACTGATTTTTTGACCACTTGAAATGGATTTTGCAATAGCACTTAAGCGTTCATTGTCTGAGGTCACAAATATGATTCTATCCATTAGGCGCTCTCGTAATGCTTTGGCTTCAGGGTAGAGTTCCTTCCAGGTGAGTTTGTCCGAAAGTGCTTCTTCGGTGTCCGTATTCATATTTGCGTGAGCAATACGAGCAACAGCAATAGCACGATAATACTTCTCAGCATAAGCCTTTTTAAAGCCATCTTTTGCCAGACGATCAAATCGACGAGTGAGCACCTCATACACACCTTCAGCCTCTTTCAGATAAACATCAATACGCATAGGGGGTGTATAGTACTCATCTCGTTCAAACGCTTTGACATTTTTCAACTCTTCTTTAAAGATGATTTCATAATCGACAAATGAATCAGGTGTTGTTGTCTTCTCTTCTGTGTTAGTATTGTTTTTCATTACAATATTCCTAATTGTGGCTCTAGTAAAATTGTAACTGCTTCTGTGAGCCTAAACCAAATAGCAGTTGTTAATTGGTACTCATTAGACGTGCCTCCTATTTTTATTGTGCACACAAAGGAAAAGAAATTATTCTTTTATGACTTTATTTTTCGGCCCACCCATAAAAGACTAAAATTATGTCATTGTGATTTTAGAGATTTACAAAGTATTTTAGGACTTATGATATGTATGCCTCAAAATGTAATTATTTCATTTATTATAACCCTGCCATCGAAAACTTTTAAAGAAACATAAATAACTATTGGGTAAACAATATCCCGTACACTTTGCACCAACTAAAGGTCGAGTTGACTCTGAGGTATATATGCACCGATAGGGTCATGCACGCTTCAGTTATGGGTTATATATGTATAGAAATAAGAATGTTCACCTCAACAATCTGGCATACATGCTCAGACATGTGGTTATCAACCTCAAGGATGAGCCAGAATTGCATAGATATGTCGAACTACACTCCTAGGATGAGCTAGAATTGCACAGCCCTCATCATTCACACTTCAATAATGAGTATCTACATCACCAACTAAGGGCCAGAAATGCAAAGATATGTCGATCTACACCTCAACTCAGAGTCAGAAATGCATAGATATGCCGATCTACACCTCAAGCATGAGTCAGAAATGCACAGATATGTCGATCTACACTCCAACTAAGAGCCAGAATTGCACAAACATTAGTGATCTACACTCCATGAATTGTCATCTGCACCACAAACATTTGTGATCTACACTCCAAGAATGAACATCTACACCACAGGCATTAGTGATCTACACTCTAAGAATAGGCATCTACACCACAGACATTAGTGATCTACACTCCAAGAATAGGCATCTACACCACAGACATTAGTGATCTACACTCCAAGAATGGGCATCTACACTCCAGCTATTGCCGATCTACACTCCACAAATAAGCATCTACACCACAGCTACTGTTGATTCACCAAGAATAGACATCGACACTTAACCCAGGGAGGGTGTCAGTTTTTTTGTTCAAATAGATTTCTTGAAGAAAAATGTTGTAAGCTATGTAAAATTGTGTATTTTTCGTGTCGATTTCAGCTTGACTTTGGAGCAAAAAAACAATGCCCGACACTTCAAGAAATAACATAATGACCAGTAAGTTTTCTCCGCCTGCAGGTAAAACCCTCATGATACTAGGGCAAGATGTTGAATCAATTGCTGGTTATAAAGAACATGTCTCCAAAGATATTGGTGGAATAACAACCTATACAAACATATCAGAAGAAGACCGAGCCCCTATGCTGTCTGGCCTCCATTCTACTGTAAATTATGGTGCGGGCGACGTCAATGCCTTATTATGCCTAGATGAAAACCCCAATGCTGCTCTGGTTATCGGATTGTTTCTTGTAGATAAATCAGGAACGAACCTTGAGCATATTGCAGATGGAACACTTGATTCTAAGATACTTGAACTCGCAAATTTTATGAAGAGTACAGAGCGTCCAGTCTTTTTGAGAATAGGGTATGAATGTGATGGGTATTGGAATCACTATGAGCCTGAACAATATATTCTCGCTTTTAGAAGGGTGGTAGATATATGCCGATCTGTAACCGATAATTTTGTTTCAGTGTGGCAGGGGGCAACCTACCATCTGAACACCTATCGGGACTTACCCGTAAAAGCATGGTACCCCGGAGACGAATATGTCGATTGGTGCGGTACGTCATATTTTACCTTTCTCGAGAAGGCACATGAAGAAATGCTTGATCTTGCCTATCGTCATAATAAGCCTGTAATTATTTGTGAGTCTGCACCTCAAGGATATGATTTAGCAAATAAGAATTGGGGCTTTCCAGAGAGGAAATCAACAATAATCGATAAAACATCTGAGCAAATATGGGATGAATGGTTTAGGCCTTATTTCAATTATATTCATAAAAACTCGAACGTTATTCGTGCTGTAGCGTACATAAACTGCCACTGGGATATTCAGCCAGATTCGGCCTATCCTTATGACCAAGGATATTGGGGAGATACTCGGATAGAAGCCAATAGTTACATTAAACAAAAATGGCTTGAGGAGATAGGTAACAGTTCATGGCTTCATGGCTCGCCAGATTTGTTTAATATTTTAGCAGAAGCTCAATAAGATATATGCCTATAGCTTGCATGGCACAAGGTGGGGGGCCATAAAATTCGTATTGAAACATTTTGGGGTTTGGATAAAAACCAATGCACCTTGAAGTTATCTCTCCTTAGCTACGATGCTGTGGAGATATTTGCCTTGCAGTATCTATAGGTTCATAATAACTCTGGGTCTGCATAGAGTTTTTATTACCTATCAATGACGCGAGTTCATCAACAATACTTTGCATGTTGCTCGCTTCAGCGTTTAATTCTTCAGCTGAGCCAGCGGACTCTTCAGCACTCGCAGAGTTTGTCATATTGATCTTCTCAATCTGTAGCATAGACTCTGTTACTTGATTGACTCCCGTAGTCTGCTCGTTTGATGCTACAGCAATTTCTGATATTATCGTGTCAACTTTTTCAGTTCTTTGTGATATCTCTTCAAATGAACTTGCGACCTCATTGAGTATTGCTACGCCATTGTCGCTGTTTTTCATGGACTCTTCTATCTTGTCCGCGGTGTTTTGAGCTGCTTCAGCACTTCGTTGTGCTAGGTTTCGCACCTCTTCTGCAACAACAGCAAATCCTTTACCTGCTTCACCGGCCCGAGCGGCTTCAACTGCAGCATTTAATGCAAGGAGGTTGGTCTGAAAAGCAATTTCATTGATGTCCTTTATAATCTTAGACGTCTCTTGTGAACTACTCTGAATGGCGTGTATCGCTGCTTTCATAGCGTCCATTGATTTTTGACCCGTTAGAGCTGTTATTTTAGCATCAGATGCTACTGTTTGTGCCTGATGAGAGTTCTCAGCATTTTTTTGACTCATCGATGCCATTTCATTGAGGGCCGCAGTTGTCTCTTCCAGACTCGCAGTTTGTTCAGAGGATCCTTGTGCCAGCGTCTGCGATGATTGAGTCACCTGATTGGCAGCAATCGTTACTTGGTTAGAAATGCCCATTAATTTTTTAACAACGATACTTAAGGCATCGACCAGTATTTTTTTGTTTACCATAACGGCAATAACAATTGAAATTGCAAGAGCTATCAATGCAACAAAAACAAAAGTGAGCCTCGTTGATGCTTCATCCTTAAAGTCCTTTACTATTAAGCTTGTTCTTTCATTGAGTAATGAAAAAAAATTGTCAATAGGCGCCATAATGCTTTTAACATCAGAATGGTATTTGGTATCAAACATAATTCTACTCGCGAGTTCTTTAGCTGGCTCGGTACCACGGTACTCGGTTTTACCATCAAGCTCCTTACCTTTTATCGCATTCATTGCAATAGTCTCTGTTTCTACGAGGTCATTTGAATTGGTGGCCGCCTGATCAAGGAGTCCAAATTCTTCATTCGTAAAACCGAGGTTTTTCATTATTTGCCGCTGTTTTATTGTATTTCCTGGTTCTAAGGCAAAGCTTGTAGGTCTTGAACTTTTTCCATTTTGCCAATCTAGAATAGCCCAATAGAGATCTTCATATTTAGAATCTCCCGTTATAACGTATGATCGAGCAAGTCGAGTAAGGTCAGCTGACGCTTGGCGCAGTTCATCGGCCACGATATACGAATCGAACCGGTTTTTTTCTGACGTGCTTAACTGCTCAAGAGTATTGTTCATTAAAAATGCGAGCCATCCAAGGACTACCATTAATACTACCGGGATTATAAAGACTATTTTTTTGACATTCATGATTCCACTCTCATCGCTTTTCATTAGTATATTTTATCACTATTATCTGAGTAATTCAATATGAGTGGGGGACTTGTAGAAGTTATAGAAGTAAACGTTTTCAAATCAAAATTTATTGTAAAATTACGAGTAAGAGATTGAATTCAATAGAAATTTGAGATGAAAAACATATAATTGTGGCAATGATATACAGCTTTGTAATCCCCTATTGTAAAAGAAAAGACCTCCTAAAACGCTGTTTACAGGCCATAGACCTACATAACTTGCTGAAGGTGACACGATGACGCAAGTATCAAGCACATCTTACAGAGCATTCCTTAAATCTGTACTGCCCATTGCACTCCCTATCATACTCCAAGGTTTCATAACTAAATCACTGAGCCTTATAGATGTATTGATGATAGGCACGTTGGGTGATGTCTCTGTTGGTGCTGTTGGCCTGGGAAGTCAGTTTGCCTTTGTCTATATCATGCTGGTGTACGGAGTAGTTGGTGGTGGCTCAATATTTACTACGCAATACTGGGGAAAAAAAGACACCGAACAGATAGCAGGTACAGTAAGGCTGACTGCGCAGTTCATGATCCCTATAGCGATACTGGTCTCAACGTTAGCCCATTTGTATGGTGATGTTATAATGGCGTTTTATACGCCGGATAGCTCCGTTATTGAGACCGGATCGAGCTATTTACGTATTGTCAGTCTTGGGCTGGTTCCCTTTGCAGTATCACGGATTTTAGGCATTACCCTAATGAGCATGAAAAAAATTCGTATCCCTTTCATTTTCAGTATCATAAGTGTCTCAATTAATACCGGTATTAATTATTGCCTTATTTTTGGTGCCTTTGGGTTCCCTCGTATGGGTGTAGAAGGAGCTGCTACTGCTACTGTAATTGCCTATAGCATCGAATGCCTCTTACTGATCTTTTATGTAATTACATGGCACCGTTTTTTAGTCTCTCAGTGGCGAGAACTTTTTCGGATAGAGACCGCACGTATAAAAACGTATATGAGCGTTGTTGTACCGGGAGTCATGCAGGGTATGGGCTGGGTATGCGGAGATGCGGTCTATTATAAACTCTACGCGCAATCGGGAACAACAGACCTCGTAGCCTATAGTGTAGCACAATCACTTGAGCATATGGGTGTTAATATTTTTGCTGGTCTTGCGGTGGCAAGTTCTATTGTCATTGGTGGCCTTATAGGGTCAGGTGATAAGGAAGCAGCAATAAGGCTCGGTCGGAAATTTATTAAAACGACTCTGCTCACTGCATTTGGAGTGAGCGTCATACTTTTTTCAGCTAAAGCCTATCTGGTTTCACTGTTTGATATCTCAACAGAAAGTAAGGAAAAAGCTGCAATGCTCCTCACGGTTATTGCGGTAGTGGTCTTTTTTAAGTCGGTAAATATATTATATAATATCGGGCTGTTTAAGAGTGGCGGTGATACGAAATATATACTGTGTATCGACATGTTTGGAGTCTGGTGTATTGGGGTTCCTCTTGGTGCACTCGCTGTGTATGTCTTTAATTTGCCCATCTATAGTATTGCGATTGTGATTTATTTAGAAGAGATCGTTAAAGCTATTGTAGGGACCCATAGGTTTATTTCACAAAAATGGATTAAGTCAGTAATAGATAAGCCCAAAGCACTATTGGATTAACAAAATACCGTATTTTTTATCCTCAAAATTTTTGACACGGAGAGAGCGCATGAATACCATTCCAGTTATCATTGGCATGCCAACTATGCAGAGTACAGAATACATACACTACTCACTTAAGAGAGTCGTTGCAGAAATTATGCGTATTTCTGAACAGTATTCAGTTACGCTCGTTGCCTGTCTTAATGGGTCAGATGATAATAATGAAGCAGTGCTTCGGGCCGCTTTGGATGAACATCCAGACATCTCATCTGAATGTATTGTGCTGCAGTCTCCCGGAAAAAATGAGGCGGTTAATGCTATTGGAGCCTATGGAAAAACTCACGGGTTTAAAATTCTCCATCTCATTGATGATGATGTGTTTTTTTCCGAAGGAGCTCTGTCTATAAATCTAGATGCCCTCGTGGGGGATGAAAAAAAACCGGCAGAAGCGGTATTAGTTGGCTCCACCTTTAAGGCTCGAATATATTCTTTCTCCCACTTTTTAGAGAGTGATATATCAGTGGTAACCGCATTTAAGAAAAAGCTATGGCACAATATTTTTCGCATCCCTTTTGACGCCCATACTGAACCATGGGGATTCTGTAGTGCCCAGAGCCTTGCACTCTATATTAAAGACCTTCCGATACTTCCTCCGAGTGATGCAGGGTTTACTGATGATACTTATATTAATTACAATATCCTTCGCCGAGGAACGACGATAAAGCCCACAGGGTCCGAGCTCTATTTTAATGTCGCAACATCGTATGGTGATTGGTTTTATCAACAAACACGTATTTTATACGGAGTTAAAAAAGGTTTAGAAACACATAGTGGCCCTGATCAAAGAATTATTTTTAATGGTATTAAATGGCCCTATACCGCACGGCGCCATATGTTCTGTTTACCCCGTCGGATGGGAGTTAAAAGACTTTGTTACTATGGGGTCTATATGGGTATGATTGCTTTGATTGAAAATAGAACTCATCGCTATTTCAAAAAAGGAATTGTGCCTGCATGGGGTAGGGTGGAGTCGACTAAAATTAAAGGGTAACAGGTGTATTGTCTGTAGAGGCATTACGAAAAGTCATTTTAAGTGGGAGTATAGTATGACGCTATACTCCTCTGATACTACCCAACAAACACCCCGGCCACAGTCTTCAAAAAGAACCGACCACTTCGTGGCCCTACACGATACTCCTCATCATGAAACAGATACAATTTTTCATGATCATCAAAATTAAGAACCGTGTGAAAATCAACCCCGGGAGCAGATCGTTTTAATATGGTCTGAAACGGTGTTGGGTCAGACTTAAAATAGTCTGCGTACAGTTCTTTGGTAATCTCAAAAAAGAGACGGGGGGGGAAACCAATAACTGAGATTGCACCTTTACCTACAGTACGAGTAAATCCACAGATAGCACCACTCTCTGGGTTAGTCATATCCACCGTTACGTCACTGTGATCCTGAAAGCTAAAATACTCTATGTCATTAATACAGTAGAAGTTATAGTCTTTATATTGAAGCATGACACCTTCGTAAGCAGCGGCAGTTGTTCTATGGTGTTCTACTTCATCAATGTCAAGAGCATCCATAAGGAGGGTGCACTCTTCAAGATTTTCATCGAGGGTTGGTACATGGCCAATGAGATAGAGTTGTCCACCATGCTCTACAAAAGAGACTAGTTTCGCTTGAAATTCACGGCGCATAAATGTTTCTGAATGTACCACAAGTCTATTGGTCTCGATGCGATCAAACGAACTCTCGAAATTTATGAGTTGATAGCGACAGTTAATATAGTCGAGAATGTCGAGTATTCCCGAGCCTTTGTCGCTCACGTTATTTTGAATTTCAAACTGGGTTATATCGCGACTGTTGTCCATCTTTGCGTACTGTGCATAATCGTGATCAAATGCTACGGTAATATCATAGTCGGCAGTAGTGGTTGCAATTTCTGGATGGTCAGTTAAAAAGGTACTGATCTGTTTACACGTTTCGTAGTGTGGACGAGGGTTTGCAGCAGGGTCAAGGATGGACTGTAAGGAAAGTTGTGGCATAAAGTGATGCGTGTTATCAAAGTTATGGCCATCCGAAAACCAGTAGTAATTGATGGTATTTATACCAGTACCAATGCCACTTCTCCAAAGGAGGTCATAGTCAGAAGTAGTTTGATTTCTGTGACTTATGAAATAGGCGTTGCACGCTTGAAGCTCTATATTGCCAAGGAGGGGCGTCTCTGATGCTCGTGTGTATTCAATCCGTGAAATATGGTGTACGATGTTATCTTCTTGAACACCGCCTTGGTATTGAGTGTAGGCAAGTACTACCGTCCAGCGGTCATCTTTACACGTGTCGAGGTAGCGTTTCCATGGTGAGGCGTAGGAGACAAACGGTTCGTTAATAATAAAGGGGGCACGTACTCCCAGAGCATAAAGCTCTTCCATAAGAGAGCGAGTGTACAGTGCAGGGAGTATCTCTTTAAAACCAATCCAATCTTTTACTTTTGCTTCTTCTGCTCGGGTAGTTGCCTCTTTTCGTGGAGGGATGACTACGCTAAATGATGGATTATTTTCGTGGTACGCTTTATTTAAGAGGTCGTGGTGGTTGCCATAACATTTTGCGAGGTACTCTTGATAGAGCCCGTTGTGTACAATGTGGGGATTGTAGTCACAGCTAAAGTTATCTCCTTTGTTGTGAGAGAACCAAGACATGTTATATGATGTCTCGTTATCAACCTGCCAACAGACAATGTTGTCATACGCAAGGAGGTGAGGGACTACTGCGTGATACCACGCTTTAGTCTCTTTCATAAAGTCGGGTTGGAGATAGCTCGTGGTGCGGTAAAAAATATAGTTGGCAGTAGGCTTGCCTTCAGAGTCGGTCGATTCTATTCCATCATACTCTTCAAAAAGTCTTTCGGGAACACCGCCATTTTTATACTCAGCATGAATATTAGGGCCGATTTTTGCAACAAAATAAAGTCCTCTATCTTTGATAAGCTTTAGGAATGAAATAAGATCACGACTGGGGTGAGTGGTACCATTAAAATCAAAACTATTTTTTGCGGTCTCATGCCATACCCATGGGATGTACGTTGAGACCGTATTACAGCCTGCCTCTTTGAGTTTATCTAAGTGGGAACCCCACGTCTCTTTTTCTAAACGGAAGTATTGTATTTCACCCGACACTATAAACTGTGGTGCACCATCTACAGCAACATACCCATTCTCTATTGATAATTCCATTACTTTCCCCTATAAAATTTCTGCTATTCTGCTGCTTTAATGGCCAAGGCAACCGCGCCTTTAATACCTGCAGTATGTTGTAAGTCAGAGATGATCACGTCTGGCTTGGTGTACCCTTTAAAAGTCATTTGCGCGTGAATTTTTGGTCTCAGCATATTCAGGAGGTAGTCTCCTGCAAGAGTTACACCACCACCAAGTATAATTGTTTCGGGGTCGAGGAGCATGCAGATATTTGCAACACCGCGAGCAAACTCAGTTGTACCTTTTTCAAGTATAGCGCGCGCAAATGAGTCACCCTCTTTTGCAGCATCAAAAACTGTTTTAGCGCTAATAGAATCAATATCGTTGTTACACACTGCATTTATCTTAGAGGCGGGGTAAGCTTTTGCTGCTTTTTTGCCTTCACGAATAACCGCCGTAGCAGAGAAACACGTTTCGAGACAGCCAACTTTACCACAACCACAGGTGTTGCCGTCTTCAGGGCTAATCACCATGTGACCCGCTTCACCACCAAAGCCTTGTGCGCCGGTGTGGATGTTTCCATTAATTATAATCCCTGCACCAATTCCGGTACCGAGGGTAAGGAAGAGCATATTGTTAAAAGGCTCAGTTGCGCCAAAATAGGCTTCGCCAAGAGCGGCAACATTTGCGTCATTATTGACTTTTACTGGTACTGAAAAGGTATCACTTAGTTTTTGACCAAGAGGGACATTAGTCCATCCTTTGAGGTTTGGTGCCATTTTCACCGTACCATTCTCGTCTGCAATTCCTGGAACACCAATGCCGATGCCCCGAAGATTAGGAGACTCAATAGTAGAGAGGAGTTTTGTGATGAGCCCAGAAATATCTGAAATGATCTCATTTGCTGATCTATTTTTTGTGGGGGTATCCACAATATCTGACCACTCTTTATTTTCTGTATAGAGCATACCTTTAACAGAGGTGCCACCAAGATCAATTCCAATAAAACAGTTCATAAGAGAGTACCCTTTTGTACGAAAATCTATGATTAAAGGGAAAAATAGCGACTATATTTCTATTTTTAAACAAAATTCGAAAAGTTTGAAATTTAACAGAGGTTTTTGTGGCTTTGAATGTAATGGTTAACGGAATTCCAGGAAACATGGGTATCGAAGTGGGTCAAGTTGTACTTGAGCGCGGGTTAACACTCGTTCCATATTCAATTACTGGCGATAGGGTAGAAGATACTCAGTGTGAGGTTCTTGGTACTACCGTTCAGTTAGTCAAGGTATCCAACAGAGACTCTATGATTGAACAGATCAAAGCTGAGTATCCTGGTTTTGTCACCGTTGATTACACGCACCCTTCTGCGGTCGATGGTAATTATGCATGGTATATAAAAAACCAACTTCCTTTTGTTATGGGTACTACGGGTGGCTCACGTGAGCAGATGCTCAAAGATGTAGCAGCTGCAAAACTCTACTCAGTCATTGCACCTAACATGGCAAAACAAATTGCAGGACTTCAAGCGATGCTTGAGTATGCAGCAACAGAATTTCCTGGCCTCTTTAGTGGATATGAGCTCAATGTTATTGAATCTCACCAAAAGACAAAAGCCGACACTTCTGGAACAGCAAAAGCAATCGTTGACTCATTTAACAAAATGGGACTCACTTCTGGTGTTGACGATATTGAATTGGTCCGCACTGAGAAAGAACAAATAGAAGTGATGAAAGTGCCTGAAGAGTATCTTGATGGTCACGCATTTCACACCTACAATATTGATTCTCCTGCAGGAGTGCATTTTGAATTCCAACACAACGTGTGTGGTCGCAAAATCTATGCAGAAGGAACGATTGATGCGGTCCAGTATTTAAGTGGCCAAATTGATGCTCAAGCAGAGAAGACTCTGTATGATATGATCGATGTTCTTAAATCAGGAAAGATGAGTTAGGTATCATTTATAAGACAATGATCAGTGAAACTACTATTTCATAGTTCTTCTCTGATCATTTCGACTCTTTTTTGCTATTTTTACCCCAAATAACACATTCTTAGAGAACTATCATGGCTAAACCTGTTTCACTTACTGGGATTAAACCTACAGGCATACCGCATATTGGCAACTATCTTGGCGCCATCAAGCCTGCACTCAAATACACAGAGTCACACGAGGCGGTCTATTTTATCGCTGACTATCACGCCCTTACCACGGTTTGGAATGGTGACGATATGCGTAATCAAATTCACTCTGTTGCAGCGACATGGTTAGCGCTCGGCCTTGATCCAGAGACCTGTCATTTCTATAAACAGTCTGATGTTCCAGAAATTTTTGAACTGAACTGGGTGCTCAGCTGCTTTACACCAAAGGGCTTCATGAATCGTGCCCATGGCTATAAGGATAAAGTTGCTAAAAACCAAGAAGCAGGTAAAGATGTTGATGAAGGTGTAAACATGGGCCTCTTCGGGTATCCGTGTCTTATGAATGCCGACATCCTCATGTTTGGCGCGAACATTGTACCGGTTGGCAAAGATCAAAAACAGCACGTCGAGTTTACTCGTGATATTGCAACGCGGTTTAATAAGAACTACAAGCAAGAAGTTCTCACAGTGCCTGTGCCAGTCATTGATGAAGTGACTGATGTTATCCCGGGTATGGATGGACGTAAGATGTCAAAATCGTACGATAATACTATCGAAATTTTTCTTAGTTCAAAAAAACTTAAAAAGAAAGTCAATAAGATTGTCACTAATTCACAAGAGATTGAAGAGGTGAAAGATCCAGACAGTTGTAATGTATTTTCTCTGTATAAATTCTTCGCTACTGAAGAAGAGCAAGCAGAGCTTGCTGCGCAATATCGCGCTGGTGGTATGGGTTGGGGCGCAGCTAAAGGCGAGCTTCACCGCGTCCTTGATAGAGAGTTTGCTGAAGCGCGTGAAAAGTATGACCATCTTATGGCTCATACCGATGAGATTGATGCAATTCTTGCCAAAGGCGCTGAAAAAGCACGTACAAAGGCGAGAGCGCTTATGGATCAGATCCGTGGGCTTGTAGGGGTTTCTTAGTATTTAGCTCAATATATCTTGAATGCATAAGACCATCTATTTAAGTAGGTGGTCTTTTTTTTGTTCCAACTTTGTACCGTAAGCACGTTAACAACTGGTTGACCGTTTAAATTCATACTATATTACCCTCTGAGTTTATTTGGAGACCATTACATGGCAACTACCCGCGCCTCAAATAAAGAAATTTTCGGCTGGTCGATGTTCGACTTCGCCAACTCTTCTTACACCACTGTAATTATCACCGTAGTGTTTAGCATTATCTTCCCCAAAATTATAGTGGGGGATGGACCAGACTACCGTGAAGGCAACCTTCTCTGGAGTATTGCTCTTGCGGTAAGCTATCTCGTTGTACTCTTTACTGCACCCGTACTTGGGGCTATAACTGATTACACTGCCTCAAAAAAGAAGTTCCTCTTTGGCAGTTGTATTGTGACGGTTGTATTTACCGCACTGCTCTATTTTATTGAGCCCGGTATGATCGGACTCTGTATGTTCTTTCTCATTGTTTCAAATATTGGGTTCTCATTTAGCGAAGCTTTTGTCTCAAGCTTTCTCCCATCCCTGGGACCACCAGAAACTCTCGGTAAAATTTCAGGCTATGCTTGGGGGCTCGGGTATATTGGTGGTCTCATATCAACAGCCATTATCATATTTGGACTTGGAGAGGCTGAAGCGGATAACTTCGCCAATCTCAAATTTGTCGGGCCCATTGTTGCTGTCTTTTTCTTACTCGCCGCTATCCCAACCTTTCTACTCGTTAAAGAGCCCAAAAGTGATTTAGTGCTTAAAGAGGGTGAATCAGTTATAAAAATGGGTTTTTCACGAATATTCACTACCCTAAAAGAGGTGGGTGACTTTAAAGATATGGTAACCCTGTTAGCATCTTTTTTGTTTTCATATGCTGGACTCACCATTGTTATCTCATTCGCCTTTATCTATGGCGACCAAGTTATCAAATGGGACAGCAGTACTCAAGTGCTCATGTTTATCATTACCCAGTTTGCAGCAGCAGGGGGAGCAGTAATATTTGGGATCATACAAGATAGAATTGGGGCACGCATTTCCTACACTTTGACTCTCGTACTCTGGGTGGTGACCATTACTATGATTGCAGGTGCTGATCAAGTGACCGTTTTTCTCAACGGGGCATTCTCTACAGACTTTGAGACTCAAAAAGTATTTCTGTTTATTGGTTCTTTAGCGGGGCTTGGGCTTGGTGCAACTCAATCAGCGTGTCGTGCAATGGTCGGTCTCTTTGCGCCAGAGTCTAAAGCGGGCGAGTTTTATGGGCTTTGGTCGATGGTAGGTAAAGCTTCTGCTATAATTGGTCTCATTGCTCTCGGACTGCTTCAGGCGGCTTTTGGCCTTAAATATGCTATCCTCATCTGTTCACTCTTTTTCGTGATCGCTATTGTCATAACACTCTTTATCAATGAGGACCGTGGCCGAGCCACTGCGAAGTCTCACAATGGTGAGTAACGCCGCAACTCTAAGATTTACATTAAGTTATGGTGGTTAGCTTTCTTAGGGCCTCAATTTAATCTCACCAGTGTATCCCAGAAGCACCCTTTGATTATTTTGTTTAAAGGGTGTTTTTTATAGAGGCGTACAAACTCAAACTTTTAAACCACGCACTATTTAGTTGCACCAACTCTATATATTTGGCAAAATAGAGTTGATTGTGACTTTTAAAGTAGTTGACTGCATAGCCAAACTTGAGCTTATGGAGTGCGCTTTAATGAAGTAAATGGGGTAGTGTGTGCATATAACCTTACGAAATAGATCTATACCTCTTGGTGTATCGATTTGCATTTTTGTGCTCCTGAGTTTTTTTCAGGGATACAGTGGGCAACTTGATAGTCAAGAGAGTGAGATATCTGAGCAGTATGAACGTATTATTAAAAACGAAATGCTCAAATATTTTAAGGATGGCACCTTTATTGTTGATGCAAAGGTCGCTCTTAAAGAACGGCTCGTGCCTAAGAAATATAAACGTCTCCGCACCGAAGATGAGATTGATAAACTCCCTGGGTTACCTGTACTCCCAGCTGAACTTCGAGCTGAAGTAAAAAGAAACAAGGACGACAGTGTCAAGGTATCGGACTATGATGCCATTTTTGAAGTGAAATATGCCGATGTAACGATTCTAGTTGATTCTTCATATACCCTCGATGAGTTTGGCTTTATAGTAGACCTCATAATGATGGTTGCAAACTTAGAAGAGATGCGTGGGGACCGCGTTAATATTAGTCAAAAGAAATTTCCTGATGAGTTGTTACGATCGGGGCACCTCCAAGATAACATTGATCAGGATGCCTTTTTACCAGCTATTGAAGAACCTCTTACTGAACGGGAGCGGATAGTGAATAGTGTCATTAAGTTACTCCCTATAATCATAGTGAGTGTTCTGCTCTTTCTCTTTTTAGTTATCACTCTTGGAATGTTACTCAAATATTATCGGTCTAAAAACGATATTGCGAATACCGAAAAATTGACACAAATGATTCAACAGATTAGTGATCAATCAAAAGAAGGTATTATTGGCAGTGATGATGAGGCGCATGAAGGTACAGGCCCTGAAGAGCAAACTATAGAAGACCTCGCCTACAAAACAAATCGAATTTCTATACTGAACTCTTTTATTGGTAGACCAGAGAAGTCTACTGAAGTTCTAAAAAGCTGGATTGAGAAGAGCGCCGAAGAGGGCTTTAATAAAGCTGCTCAACTGGTAATGATTATTGATGAAAAAGTACTCGACGTTATCAAGCCTTTTATGACTCAACCAAATGTTGCGGGGATAGAACTGGAACTTAAAGTACTCGATAAGCCCGATGAACAGAGTGCGCTTTTGGTAATGTCTGAGTTTAAAGAGGATTATAACAAACGTATTGCCGATGATCATGAGGATAAAGATAATTATGATATCTTTAATTTTCTAAAACAGTTAACTAATGATCAGATTCTTCATGTGCTGAAAGGTGAAGAAGAGGGGATTATTGGAATCGCCCTTGCACAACTCTCTCCAAAGATCGCAGGTGAAGTGTTACAATCTTACGATGGAGAAAAACGTTCTAAGTTGTTGATCAGTATGGGTAATATCAGTAACATCCCGGTGTCACTCTACAAAGAGGTCGCTGAACAGCTCTCTACAAAAGCACTCGAAGTGAGCAATATGCGTTCTGTTGCTGCTGATGGTATAGAGAGTATTATAGAGGTTATCGCTAATTTAAGTGTTGATGGACAAGCACAATACATACACTCAATCTCTGAAATGGATTTGGAACTCGCTCAGAAAATTAGACGGTTCTATGTTACCTTCGATGATCTTACCACGCTTCCTGAGGATGTATTATCGAAGGTGTTACAAGAGGTTGATCGTGACGCTCTTAGTGTAGCACTCTTACATACGAATGAAGAGTTTCTTAATCATATTCTACAACTGTTTCCTGAACGGATGCAGGCGATGCTTCAATCAGGTGTTGAAACTAATAGTGATGCTACTCCCGAAACGGTTGATAGTTCGCGAAAAGAAATATTACAGCGGGTTCGGAAAGAGCTGAAACAGTTGGGAGGGCTTCCACAATGAGATGGTTATTGATATTTCTACTGGGGACGGTTTTGGTAAGTGCAAAAAGTAAGGTCACTTATCTCAGTCCTGAGTTAAAAAGCGAAAAGGAGATGGATACCGAGTACCAGTCAGAGAGTAATACTGGTATGAGTCAGATCTATCACATAATTGATCAACTGAAAACGTCGGTGGGGGATATACCGCCGTATATAGAACGCATCGCAATTTATCAGTTGAAGGTTAAACGGGATGAATTTAATAGTGGTATGGCTCGATTTATTCGTGGGCATATTGAAGAGGTCTTCATGCGGAGCGCTCGAAAAAAGATGGTTACCGCACCTGAACTGAGTAGGGTACGAATACTATCTACTGATTCATCGTTTAATATGTCAAGCTCACTCCCTACAACAGATGAACTCTGGGATCTCGGCGATAAACTGCGAATTGACGGTTTCTTAGAAGGGTCAATAACCCGGACTGCGGAGGGTGATGTAATGCTCAGTCTTAAAATCTTTAAACATAAAACCAATGAGCAAGTGTGGTCGGTTAACCTCGTGGCGGGTCCCAATAAAGTAGAGGATAATTATCTGGATTATGAAGTTAATGTGAAAGCGAGTTTCTCTTATTGGCCCATTGAAAAATTTACCCAAGACGCAGAGTCATTTACCGAAGAGCTTACCTTGTATGGATATTCCTTTGATATTATGATCAGTGAAGCGACTACGGTTGATCGGTTTTTCTATATGGCACTCTATGCTGGTTTTGGAATGTTCAATCCTATGTCGGCAAAAGAGAATGATGAGACTTTTAGTAAACTTTCTAAGAAGTTTCCTATAGACCTTGGGTTTGAAATGACAGGCATCATAGTGCCAAAAAAGAATAAAGACGAAGGCTATTGGCTCGGTATAACAACAGGAGTTAAAACCCTCATCTTTGATAATCTCTGGTCGGTTAATGCTGGCTTTAAAAGCCGTCTAACGCCACATTTTGGGATTGGGGCTGGAGCCAATATTTGGCCTATAAACACAACCTTTGAACCAAGTTTGCTTGATGGTACGACTAATTATGAACTTAAAATGGAGATGGTATCCTATGAAGGCTATTTACACTACTATTTTTAACGGGTTCATACTGGGCTCTATAGTATGTCTTTCGGCGTGCTCATCTTCATCACCTGCATCATCGGGTGGTCGTAGTCAACAGCAGCCAAGAGATGAAAACGAAGAAAATAAACAATTAACGATTCGGTATTCTAATCAATCAACCTCTATTAAAATGGAAGTTGATCCTTTTGATGAAGACCTCTATATTGATATGAGAGGAGGGATGCATTCAAAACAATCTATATCCGCTCGGACTAATAGTGTCGATACCGTGTATCAGATATCTCAATCAGATGAGAAATCCCAAGGGCAGCCTCAAGGTGCACAGCGCCCTATACCAAATTCAGAAGTACAGCAAAACATGCAAAACATGAAGCCACAGCAAATGAACAACAGTGTGTTGGCTCATATACGTCGTGCACAAGACTCTTTTTATAAAAAACAGTATGAGGACGCTATTGAGGCAGTAAATCAATCTTTGCAGATTCAAAAAACGGCAGAAGGGTATGCGCTCATGGGAAGCATATATTATATGATGGACGAGATTCCCTGGGCAATAACTCAGTGGCGCAATGCTTTGGAGCTCAACCCTGATATGATCGAGATTCAAAAAATGCTCGAAAAAATTAAGAGGGACCAAGAATGAAATTATCACTCGATACCTTTGTAGGATCAATTTTTGGAGTGTCACTTCTCTCATGGGGGGTGCTCAGTGCAACGAAAGATTGGGAGATGTTTCTCAGTCAGCCCAGTGCTCTTATTGTACTGGGTGGCTCGGTAACTGCTGCATTTATTGGGTTTCGCTGGCGCTACCTTAAAGCGGCACTCTTTGATATTCTTACAATTTATGCGCAACAAAGTATCAGCCCAAAAACCCTTTCGCAAGATGTGAAAATGCTCATTGAGTGGTCAAAGAAGATTAAAGCAGATGGCAAAAAAGGCCTTAAAGAGATCATGGATGGGAGCAAAGATGATTTTGTTAATTACACGCTAGCATTAGTGAGTACTGGTTATAAGCCAGAAGAAGTGCAAGATATGGCGGCGACCAGTATTGAGGAGCACTACTATAGGCGCTTGACTGAAACGAATATTCTCAATACTATGGCGTCTTCAGCTCCAGCTTTTGGTATGGTTGGAACGCTCATAGGGCTTATCGTGATGCTTGGTCAGATGGAAGACCCTTCTAAAATGGGTCCTGGCTTATCTATGGCATTACTCACCACACTGTACGGAGTACTTGTGGCACGATTTATATTCCAGCCAACCTCGACCAAAGTAAAACAGAAATTGGGGATCAATAGATTTCGAGAGTTTCTCATATTAAATGGAATTCTTATGATCATGGAGAAAAAATCACCTTTTTACATACAAGATAAACTGAACTCATATCTCGATCGAAAATTTCACGAAGATCATATCGTTGGTGAATAGATATGTCACTTCAAAAGCATACGGGCAATAGGCCTCCAAATATTGATGAATCCGATGAAGGGTGGCTGAGTACCTATGCGGATATGATTACTTTGCTCATGGCGTTTTTCCTAGTACTTATCTCAATTTCAAAAGTAGATGTTGCGCTCTTTGAACAGCTTAAGCAGGGACTTCAGCAAGAGATTGCTAAAAAAGAGCGGGTCGAAACTCCCCTCGCAAAAATTAAACGGGATCTCGATTCATTATTAGTACAGGAACGTTCTCAAGAAAAAGTTTCTATTGATTTGGGAAGAACAGGCATTACAATGCAATTTGCCAGTTCGGCTTTTTACGGGCCGGGTCGAGCTGACATCGGGCGAGAAGCAAAACGTATAATTGATAAGGTGGTAGGGGCGATTAATAATATAACGTATTACCCTTTTCAAATAGATATTGAGGGACACACTGATAATGTACCGATCAATACTTTGAGATTCCCATCTAACTGGGAGCTCTCAGTAGCACGAGCGACTACTATTGTGAAATACTGTCTGTCAAAAGGGGTTCCTTCTGATAGGCTCAAGGCTGCAGGATATGCTGACACAAAACCAATTGTACCAAACCAAACAAAGTCAGGAAAAAACATTAGTAAGAATCAGTCAATGAATCGTCGTATTGTTATTCGGATTCATTGAGGATTCTTTAAGATATCAAGCAAGCTTCAGCAGCTTCTTTCAATGTCTCAGAAAATGTAGGATGAGCATGTACCGTATGGGCAATATCCGAAACCGTCATTCCTGCTTTCATGATTACACCAGCTTCTGCGATGAGTTCTGATGCAACAGCACCCACAATATGAATTCCGGCAACACTACCATCTTCATGGGCAAGGATTTTAACAAACCCTTCAATCTCATTCACGGCTCGTGCTCTACCATTTGCACGAAATTGAGCGACTCCCTTTTTATAGAGTGAGCCTGATTCTTTAAGAGATTGTTCCGTGAGACCAATAGACGCAGCTTCAGGGTGAGTATATATCACCCCAGGGATTTCAGGAATCTTAGTGTCGATAGTTTTGCCAGCTATATGCTGTGCAACTAGTATTCCCTCGTATTCGGCCTTATGGGCGAGCATCATACCAGGGGCAACATCACCAATGGCATATATATGTTTTTGAGATGTCTCAAAATGAGGAGTGACAGTAATTTGACCGCGATCA
>JAOPTW010000066.1:0-60806 GCA_051532035.1 Fibrobacterales bacterium
AAGTTTTTTTGAAGTTGAGCCTTTTTCCGGATTCTGAGACATAATGAGTGGGAACCAACCGCTTAATGAGTGTGGTCAAAATATAGTTTAATTGCGGTTTTTAGGCGAGAAATAGGGGGATTTTGGCGGGGCAAAAGTGCCGGGGCTCAAAGTAGGGTTACCCTTTTATTTAGATTCTCTGCTTTTGCGCCAAAATTCCATTCTTTGTGCGATGGTTTTTTCAAAACCGTGGGGGGTTGGCTCATAGATGGTTGTGCCGAGAAGCTTTTGAGGGAGGTGGTTTTGCCCTGCATACGAGTGTGGGAAGTCGTGGTCATATTTGTATCCATCGCCATACCCCAGTTTTCGTCCTGTTTTATTCACCGCATTTCTATATGCTTTGGGGACGGGGAGGTTGCCGTACTCTTTTACAAGGGCATTGGCTTTTATCTCTGCCATCTCAACTTTGTTACTTTTGGGGGCTGTTGCCAGATAAATAGTGAGTTGATCGAGGGCCATGAGTCCTTCAGGAATACCTAAAAAATCATACGCTTGCTGGCAGGATGTTGCGAGCTGTATTGCCTGTGGGTCAGCATTGCCAATGTCTTCGATGGCGATACGCATAAGTCGACGTAAGAGATAGCGTGGGTCCTCACCGGCTTGAATCATGCGGTGGAGCCAATAGAGGGCGGCATCTACATCACTGCCTCGTATTGATTTCTGAAAAACTGAAATAAAATTGTAGTGATTCTCATCTTTCTTGTCGTAGCGAAGCGGATTCTCAATTTGAACTTCTTTCAATGTCTCAGATGAAATACTATCACTGGTACTGTGCTCGGCAATCCACTCGAGTTGGTTAAGGAGGTAGCGAGCGTCACCATCTGCTTGGCTGATAAGTGATAGTGCCGCCTCTTTTTCTATGGTTTTATCTGAACATAAACCTCGTGGATCATTATTAAGAGCTTGGTCTATGAGGTTAAGGAGCTCTTCTTCACCGAGTGGAGCAAAAAGGATCAATTGGCATCGTGAGAGCAGAGCATTGTTGACTTCAAATGAAGGGTTCTCAGTGGTTGCCCCTATAAGAGTAACCACACCAGTCTCTGATGCATGGAGGAGTGAATCCTGTTGTGCCTTATTAAAACGGTGAATCTCATCTATAAAGAGAATGGTTTTCTGTTTGTTAAAAGCGGTACGTTTTTCAGCTTCAACAATAGCTTCACGCACCTCTTTTTTACCTGAATGAACAGCAGAAAGGGCGATAAATGCGTGATCAGTCTGATGTCTAATAACGTGGGCTAATGACGTTTTACCACATCCCGGGGGACCCCAAAATATCATTGAGGGAACTGAGCCGCCTTCGAGAGCTCGTTTGAGCATTGAGCCTTCACCGATAATACGGCTCTGCCCCAATAACTCATCAAGAGTAGTGGGGCGCATGCGCTCGGCGAGTGGTGTGGTAGGAGTATCATTCATAAGTGGAAAGATAGCAATTGAGAGAAGAAGACCGTAGTCAGAAGTGGGAACTTGTAGAGGCGAGGGGGATTTAGTGGTGTGTGGTGATAGAGAGGCCCTGCCCATTTAAAGAAACGACTACTGTTGAGTCACGGTCGGTCCGGTAGAGTGAGTCGGTTACATAGAGGTTGAGGTGATCGAGGGTGCTTTGATGAGGGTGGCCATAGGGATTGTTTTTGCCGACAGGTATCACCGCATAGCTGGGGAGGAGTGCACTAATAAAGGGGAGTGATGTACTGCTTGCTGATCCGTGGTGAGCTACTTGTAAGAGGTCTACAGTGAGGTCAGGAGTGAGAGCGAGGAGTTCTCTTTCTGCAGCTTCTTCAAGATCACCGGTTAGGAGGATTGAATGAGAGCCCAGGGAGAGGTGGAGCACGGTGGAACTACTGTTTCCTGGTGTTGTGTGGGTGAGGGTAGGCCATAAGACTGAAGCGGAAAGAGGTGTGAGTTCATTAATTAGATCACCACGGGTAAGGGTGTCTGATCTAATATGCTGAATAAGGGTTGAAAGGGAGTCCCAGTGATATTTTGAATGAGCATTTTTGGGGAGGTAGAGGTGATCAATAGTGATATGGGGTAAAATATCAAAGAGTCCTCCAAAATGGTCTCGGTCATTATGGGTGAGTATTACAGCACTGAGTGATGAAATGTTACGTTCGGTGAGGAGTTGATACAGTGAGCTACTATCAGGGCCTGTATCTACGAGCACCGTTATGCTGTCGAGGGTTATGAGTGTTGCGCTTCCTTGGCCCACTGCTAGAAATTCGATGGTTGCATGAATACTTTGATCAGTATCGGGAATCAAGGTGGTACAGCCAAGAGAGAGCAAGAGAGAGAAGAGAATAATAAATTGAGGTAAAGGATAACGCATAGTGACCTATCTTTGTTATTTTACCAGTTAAACGAATTGACTCATCCTGAGGTAACCCAAAGATGGATTTTTATAAGCTTATTTCTCAAAGACGTAGTATTCGAAGCTATAGACCTGATAAGGCGGTTCCTCAAGAAGTGGTACAACGGATTATTGGTGCAGGAATTGCAGCGCCAACAGCGGCTAATCGTCAACCTTGGCGTGTAATTGTTGTTGAAAGTGACGATATGCTCCACGAAGTACATGAGTGTTATCATAGGGATTGGTTTAAGCGTGCACCCCAAATAGTTGTTGTCGTAGGGGATAAAGATGCTGCATGGCAGCGTGGTGACGGGTATAATTCCATTGAAACTGATGTGACTATTGTTATGGATCACATGATTCTTGCCGCAGAGTATGAAGGAGTGGGGACCTGCTGGATTGCAGCTTTTAATGCGCCGATCCTCTATAATGCACTTAATCTCGCTGAAAATGAAGTAGTATATACATTGACTCCTATTGGATATCCCGAAGAGGGGTGGAATCCAAAGCCGGGGCCTGATCGACGAAGCATGAACGAAGTTGTGACGTTTATCTAGTTAAAATCGTCTACTTATTGGCAGGTACAGGGAAATTGTAGTATACTATTCCTACTGTTTAACCTCGTGTAGTATGTCTGTAATAAATGCAAAAACACGCTATTTAATTCATGGGGCTTCAATAATCACAGCCCTTTTTTTGGCGATTTATGCCAAAATGGTGTGTCAGTTTATTGATAGTGTTCCTGTCTATCAGATTATTCAGAATATTGTTGTAATAGCCCTTTTTCAAATGGTTGTCCGAGAAATTGTTTTCCGGTTTGTCATAGATAAGCAACCTCTTGATGCGGCACCGCGAGTGGGATATTATAGTTCTATTGGGCTTTGGGCTTTGTCAGGTGTGATTGCTGTAATAATTCATCACTACCGGTATGCCGACTTCCCTTTTGGGAGTCACCTTAAAATGTTGAGTGGATATTGGATTTTGGGGTCTGGGATATTGGCCCAGTGGGAGCGGGTCTTATTAGAACGTCAAGTGCGGAGTATTAATAAATCTATCGGGGGGTTTCGGCAATTTCCTGAACACTTTACTCGACGAATTATGCAGGGCTTTGTTCTGTTTACGACTCTTCCTCTTCTGGGTATATTAATATTAATTACTCGATATGTTATGGAAGATATTATTGCAATGCATGTGGCCTATGAGATTGGGTACCTCATTGTTTTTTATGCAACGGTAGCACTTATTGTCGCGTGGTATTATGGCAAAGGACTCTCTGAGGATACGCAAATTATTGTAGATGAGGTGCAAAAAATCGGAGATGGAAACTTTGAAGTAGCTCTTGAGGCTGGTCGCCCTGATGAATTGGGTAAAGTTGCCGCAGGAATTCACGATATGGCAAAAGGACTGAGGCAGCGAGAGCGAATTAAAGATGCCTTTGGGAGGTTTGTTTCTCCCCATGTAGCAGAGGAATTTATTAAAAATTATAGTAATGATGGTGACGTCTTAACCATGGGTGGTACAAGAAAAAAACTCACTATTTTAGTAGTTGATATTAGGGGCTTTACAAGGCTCTCTGAAGAGACTGAACCAGAAAAACTGACAGCAATGCTGAATGAATACTTTAGTCGTATGGTAGAGGTGATTAAGATTCACAATGGCATTGTGGATAAATTTATTGGAGATGCCATTCTTGCTGTATTTGGATTGACCGAAAGTAGTGAGGGGTCAGAGTACGATGCGGTACAAGCGGCAGCGGAGATGAACACCCAACTCAATCTCTTTAATCATCTGCGTGCTAAAAAAGGACACCCCAAACTTTTTAATGGTATCGGAGTGCATTGTGGTGAGGTGATTGCCGGGTATATTGGGAGTACTGATCGTCTAGAGTTTACGGTAATTGGGTCGCCAGTGAATGTTGCGGCTCGTATTGAGTCACAATGTAAGGAACCGAACCCGGCACTTCTTTTTAGTGAGGCGGTAGTTAAAGGGCTGGATGGCCGAATGGCTGTTCGGGAAGTTGGTTTGTTTGACCTGAAAGGGGTGAGTGAACAGATGAAACTGTTCACTCTAAATAAGTGATCTTAGAATGGGTTTGTTGCCCAAACTGAAAGTTCGGGAATAAATCCACGATCATCCATTTCGAGAGCACTCACAATAGGCTCTGCAATTTCCATAACTGAAAGTTTATTCAACTCTTCAGGGCGTTCTACTCGATCGGTTTTGTTAAATGCGGTGGGAACTTCACTGGGATTAATGCCAATGACTCTGATGTTCTCTTTTCTGAGTTCAGCCTGCCAACACTGGGTCATTGCCCGGAGTGCAAATTTTGAGGCTGAGTAGACAGTGCCATAGGCAAAACCCTTAATTGCAGCTGATGATGCAATGTTGACAATAGAACCTTTTCCGGCTGCCTTTAAATGGGGGAGCACTGCTTGTGTAAGCATAGCTAACCCAAAAACATTTGTTGAAAATACTCGTTCAAATTGGTCGAGAGTTACCTCTTCGAGGAGGCCGAATTCACCAATGCCGGCATTATTGATGAGGACATCAATGCCGCCGAGGAGTGTTATGGCCTCTGCGCTTTTCGCAACAATTGTCTCACTTTGAGAAATATCAAAGTGGAGAGGGAGCGCGCCAATCTCTTGAGCGACTGTAGTGAGCTTATCGGTGTCGCGACCGGTAATAACAACAGTAGCACCCTTCTCAATAAGGAGTTGTGCAGTAGCTTTTCCGATCCCAGAACTTCCACCAGTGATTAATATTTTTGATCCTTCAATTTTCATGTCGGCTCCTTTGTAATGTGTACTTTCGTTAATAGGATAGTAAAAACACCCTATAAAAAAAGCCAGTAGGCTGTAAGGGAATTACAAACTACTGGCATATATATCATTTTTTTAAATCTATTTGTCTATAACAAGTCCAGGGTGTTCTCTGAGAATCTCAGGAATGATTGAGACCGGGTTATTTACAACTGAAATGCATTTAATATCGGTAATGTCATTGAGTTCAATAGGGAGCTCAGTGATGTCATTCATGTCAAGCACTATCTCTTCAAGATGGGTGAGTTTGCCAAGTTCTGCAGGAATCGCAGTGAAAAAATTTCCCGATGCAATAAGTTCTTTCAGACTTTCCATTCCTCCCATCTCTGATGGCAAGCTTTTCAAAGAGTTGTTGTCAAGGTAGATTTTTCTCAACTTTTTAAGGAGTCCAATCTCTTTTGGGAGTTCAGGCAAAACGTTGTCATGAACACTTAATTTCTCGAGACTTTCAAGGCCGCCGATTTCTGGAGGCAGCTCCATAAGACTGTTTTTTGCAATGTTGAGCATCTTAAGGTTCTTCAACTTTCCAATTTCTGGAGGGAGGTCAGTGAGACCATTGTAGCCGAGATATAATTTTTCAAGATGAGTGAGGTTTCCAATACCAGGACTGAGCTCCATCAAATCATTCTCACTAATACTGAGTTCGGTAAGATTTGTAAGGTTTTCTATTTCATCAGGGATAACAACAAGGTTGTTTTCGTCAAGATTAAGTTCGGTCAATTGAGTAAGTTCAAATAGTTCATCAGGGAGGTCGCGAATCTCAAGTCCCTTAAGATCAAGGCTTGTTTGATTCTCTTCTTTTGCCTTGGCAATAATTTCGAGTAAGGTCATATTCTCTTTGTGTGTGAGTTACTAGAACGAAGTATAACTATTTATACAGTGTTTATGTAGGATAAAATATCAGAGATTCTTTAAAGGGGTTGAGCCGAGTATGTTGAGTACATAAAGGCTCAAATTTGACAGATTATCCACAACCACCACCAGCGACTCCTCGCTTAAGCTCAAGTTTTATCTTGGATGGGTACTGTAGGTGCTCAATCCACTCTTTTTCTGGTTCAGAAACACTATGGCGCGCTCCTTTTGCCTCGGGAATATCAAAATGAAGCCCATAAGGAGATGGGCTCACACTTTCGGTAAATGTGTGGTACGTTTTAAATGTTCTCAGCCACTGTTCAATACCACCATCAAGGATGTAGATATTGGGAATACCATAGCCCATGAGTTGTTTGTAGAACGAGAGAGCTTGCTGTTCAGATTCTCCCACAATGACCGTTACTCTGTTGGGTGGGTTTTTGCGGAGCTCGATGATGTATTTTTCTGTGAGATCAGTAGCGATTTTTCGGTCTGAATCAATAATGTTTATAAGATTGAATTTATCTTCTGATCGGAAATCCCAGATTGAGAGACTGAGTTTATCATCAAACCAGGTTTTAACGAGTTCACCAGGATGAATAAAAACAGCCCGTGAATCAATTTTAGGTTGATAGGTCTCTTTCACAAATTCCCAGCGCCTTTCAGGAGTAGGCTGACCGATAACAATGATTGCAATGATAACAGCGAGAAATCCGCCCATTGCCCATTTGGGAAAACGGGCTTTGGGTGAGCCATCGCCAAATTTATTTTCAAGCCATTCGCCTCCTTTAAACATGCCAACTGCCATAGCGACAGCAAGAAGTACCATGACGCCAGTAGGGAGATTAAATACTTGAGGGAGGGTTAGGCGTCCCATGTAGCTCGAACTCCATGCAATTGAGACTTCATCAATGGTCTCGCCAAAGATTGTCATTCCAATGAGGCCCCCCACAACAAAGAGCGCTCCATCAATTTTTAAGGTCGACATAGATACGAGAGAGGTACCTGGGCAATATCCACCGAGTACAAATCCAACTCCCATAATGAGGCCGCCGACAATACCTGGCCAAAGGTAGGTTGGGTTTACCCAAATTTGAGTATAATCAAGTACTCCGAGTGATGATGCGAGAAATATCCCAACCATGCAGGTAATAATCGCTGTGAACATTACTTTAAGGACCGTGAGGTTTTTAAAATAGAACTGAGCGGCAAGGAGTCTTGAATCGCCAAAGCCTGCCTGCTCTAAGGTAAATCCAAATCCAATGCCAATGAGTAAATGTACTATGTAGAGTTGTAATTCACTCAGTGCTGATAAAATTTCTATAGGTGCCATACTAATCTCCTAATTCCAGTTTTTCCGAACAAACCAGGCAAGAGCGTATGCTCCACCAAATACTGCAAACATAAACGTCCAACTTCCCGCTGAGAGGGTTGCGCCACCAGAGAGTGCCTGCCCTGAAGTACAGCCTCGCGCCAAGCGTGCGCCATACCCCATGATCAGCCCTCCCAAGAGCGCCATAACGACTCTTTTCTTGTTGCTAATATTGGGGCCTTTAAAGAGTTCTGGTTTAATGCGTTTTGATAGTAATCCCGATGCAAAGCCACCCACTGCAGTGCCTACTACGAGCATCAATATCCAGTGATCCAGTGGGTTTTTATCTCCGCCCGCCATCTTGAGCAGGTAGGGAGTTTGGTCAACATGCTCAGGGGTGATGGCGTCTTCTATGGCGACTACAATTCGGTTGAGTCCGCCCGACGCTCCAAGGCCATTACCGGTGAGTACAAAAGAGAGAAAGAGTACAAGTCCGAGGGCAAAGCCAGCGGTATAGGGATTGAGATAGCCCTCTTTGGTTTTAAGTCTCTGAAACATCATGAGTCTCCTTACTTTGTGGATGAGCATCGGTTGAATTACGGTCTTCAACATCTTCCCAACCAGTGATCATTGCTTTGGTATATTCTGTAACAGTGTGTCCTGTTGTGGTAAGATAAATGTGCATCATAAGAAATGAAATAATCAACCATGAACAGAGGGTGTGTATCGTTGCAATGGTTTCGAGCCCGCCAATTGCTTCAAGTGCGACGTTGTCATAGGGGTAAAAATATATGATAAATCCTGTAATCATGAGAGCAGGAAGGAGCACGTTTAATAGCCCAAGATAGGCGATTTGCTGAAGGGGGTTCAGGCGACGTTCAGGGAGTTTTTCAAAAGGGTGTTTCTCTTTTTTAAAAATTCCTTTAAGGTAATACATCTGTTGCGTAAAGGCTTTTGCAAAAAAACCTTTGGGTTCGGGGATGTACTGAGCGATTTTTCCGGTAGAGATGTGATAAAAAAGTGAAAAGATTGCATTGACTCCGAGAATGATACCAAGTATTCTATGAATGGTGATGGCTGCTTCAAAAGGGAGAAAGGTAAAGACTTCTGGAGTGTGAATAACAAGTCCTGTGGTGATGAGAATCAGAATAACGAAGGCTTGAGTCCAATGCCAGATACGTTCATAGAGTCTATATATATATACTTTTTTGGTTTTCATCTCATGGTGTCCACCGTGTTTAAGGTGTATGATACATCGTAACCCTCCATGTAGGAGAATACCCAAAAGGACGAGTACAATAGAAGCGATTCCGATAAGGTTCACAGTGTTACCACACTCCTTGCCAAAGATATAGAGGTTGTCTTCATTGCACGAGAGTGATGAGAGGGTTTCTGTTGGCTTTTGACTTGCAAGGGTAGTACTAAATGCATTTTGAGATGAATGGCATTCACTACACTTTTTGGTGGCATATTCACCAGGGACAGTGTTGTGAGCAATAGGGTGAAAAGAGTAGTTCTTTTTAACCACGATACCACTAAAACCTTGTTCAAGAAGTTGCATCTTCATAAAGTCAAAATAGATTCCGGATGCGGGTCCTTGTTCGTCGCTTGTTACGTTACCATCTCTATTGAGATCAAGATAGGTTTGAATCTCTGCGTTATGCCTTTGAGTAATCTGTGTAATGACAGAATCAGGAACACGCTTTTTTTGAGTGGTTGCATAAAAATAATATTCAGTGATGTTATTGTATGGTTTGTATGCACTCTGTATATCCGTTTTAAAAAGTGTTGGCCTAAAGGGAGTAATGAGCCCTTTGGTATCGACGTTTTTAAATGTTTTAACCGATACGTTGTTTGACTGTATCGTGTTATTAATAGTATGGAGTAATGGTGAATTGATTGTGGGGGTGTGGCAACTTTGACACTCTAGTTTTTTAAAGTGGATATCAGAGCGGTCCTTCCATATGCCACTGTGCTCACTCGTGTGACAGTAAGTACAGTCATACCGTTCTCCGCTGGTAAAGGCGAGTTTATGACTGGGACGCTTTAAAAACTCTCCAATATCTGGTCGTCTCGGATCAAATTCTAGATGAGAAGGTTTTGATATATCTTCTTTACGTAAAAAGACGGGGTTATTGGTCGAGAAATGGCAGTCGTTACAGTTGAGCCCTCGCTCTGCATGAATGTCCCAGGCGTGATTAATGTGTGACTTACCAGGAAGGTTAATCTTTGACTCAGAAACTTTTTTGCCAGAATAGAAACGCCCTGACTTTTTACTAGAGGTGTTGTCATTGGTATGGCACTGTTGGCAGTGTTCAGTGCGCGGGCGAGTAACGGTTGTTACTTGTGATGGGGCAGTTTGTGGTACACTGGTACTATGACAGGTGAGACAGTTAAAGTTCCCATTTGCATAAAGTTTTGCATGGGAGTCATGACTTTTAATGTAGTCGATATCATGACACTGTCCACATGAGGCTTCGTAGGATACCATATCCTTTGTGGGGGAACCGAGTGCATCCTTCCACTCAATGGTAGGGTGAATAGGGCTTGCAGTAGTAACGGTTCCAAAGAAAAATAGTGCGAGAGTACAGGCTGTGAGAAACTTCATTTTAGTTGCCTCCTATAGTTGTCATTGGGTCGCCGGTATAGCCGAGTGCTTTCCAGTCCATACGCCCATCATCGCCATGGCATTGCATACATGAGAGTGCTCTATTTGATTCTGCAACCATGTGTGAAAGGGGCCAGTACATTTCGGTTTGAGTAAATCCATATGAACCACTATATTCGATGCCCATGTTTTTTGCTCCTGCGGTCAGTGCTTTTTGCCAATCAAAGTGTTCCCAATAACCACCCACTGTTTTGGGCTGGATCAGGTAGTTATTAATGTTGTCATAAATTTGTTTGCCACGGTGTACTTTAAACGGCCAAATTTTAGATGTGCTATCTTTGATACTTCCGAGTGGTTCATTGATTGCAACCCCTTTTGTTGAATCAACTTTTTGTCCGGTAATGTACACCTTCGAGGTACCGTTATACCAGTGGTATTCAGGCTTGAGGTTCTTTTTGTAAATAAACTCACCTTTCATTTTCATATAGTGATGGACGTCTTCTTTACGACCTTCTTGCCCCGCTTTTGACCAATCCCAATCAGTTTTTGTTGGTGTTTTTATGGCAACCTCTGGGATGTGACATGTTTGACAGGCCACTCGTTTAGTATGAAGATTAATACGGGTGTCTTTGTGGGGGTTTTCATTATGGCATTTGGTACAGTCGAGTCTATTGTCATTTGTAACACTCACGGACATTGATCGGCCGGTTATGTTATGATTTTCTGTTTCGTGACAGGTAGTACATTGAAAATCTAGTTTACCCATATGTATATCAATCCGAGGGGTGGGAAAATAGAGTGATTCATCAAGATCACCATGTTTCACAGCGTTGCCTCCTCCACCAGAGAAGTGACAGGAACCACAATTTTTTCTGGAGCTAAAACCGACGCTTTTTGCGACTTCAGTGAGATTTACTGATTTGTTGGGGAGTCCTTTGCCCGCTTTGGCATAGAGGCCTGACCCATCATGACACACTAGGCAGTCAACACGCTCTTCTGCGGTGAAGTCAAAGTTTTTATCTGCCCAACCATAGCCGGTATGGCACTTGGTGCATTTTGATTCATTGCCGCCGGCGATTCCAATACAGAAATTATTAAAAGAGTGTTTTTTACCCACCATAATTTTTGTGTCGTGCCAAGGGACAGCAATTGAATCAGTGGTCCATTTCCAGTGGGTTGTTTTCATGTGCTCTTTGGCTGCATCTTTGTGGCAGGTCAAACATTTCCTAGTAACCGATGGACCGTCTTTAAAGTCTCCAGTTATAAGATCCTTATGGTCCACATGGGGTTTCTTTGGAGATATAAAGCGTTGTGGGTTGTCGAATGATACTTCTCTAGGGGTGAGTGAATATAATATGCCGCCTATCACAATGGCGAGGGGTATGAGAATAGCGAGTAATATTTGTGGCCTCATTACATGTCCTTCTACAGATGCAAGTATGGATTGCTTTACGATAATTAAATTATAATATAGTAATATAAAGATTCAAGGCTGTAATTACTATATAGTACCACATATTTTTGAGCTATGCTCGATTATTTAGTAGTTTGGGGGTTGCGGATGAGGTTTTAAAAGGGGCGCGTATATGAAAAAAGGAATTGAAAGGGTTGTGGTAGCGGTAGTTGCGCTGTTTATAGGATGGTTTATCTTTTTACCTCCTTATTTAGAGGTGTTTCAAGAGGAACGGGAGATTACTATTTTGATAAATTTTTTCGAATTTGATAAGAGCAAACTCTCTGAAATTGAATTGTGGACATCACACGATTCTCTTGTCTGGAAAATAGAAGCGAAGGAGAAGTATTTTCAAATACCTGATTTGGAATTTGTAACTGGTTGGAATACTCGTAGCATAAACATCCCCGATTCCGTATTGCAAACCATCAATATTATAGGACCAAAAGGTGATTCAGTTAAAATAGAGCCAGGGGTACTGTATAAAGTGGTCATAAAAAAACCAGGCTTAGAAGAAGCCTGGTTGAAACAGTCTAAAAGAACTGAATATATATTTACAGCTCAATAAGAGGGAGAGTCTTAGCAGTGTGGCTCTACGTCGTCCAAGCGGGGAATTTTAGATCCACAGCTTATGGTGTATTCAAGTTTGTCGTAGTCATCACGAGGAATTGATGGTCCCTCAGCCGAGCAAAACTCATTGTAAAATTTAACAAGGATATCACGAATAGCATCAGCATCCATTTGTTCAATATGGGGTCTAAAAAGTCCATGAATTAATTTGCCATCAGCAAAGAGCAAAATATTCGGTGATGATGGCTCAAATTTAAAGAGGTGATTCGTTCTCAGGTGTGAAATTGCTGACTTTTCTTGGCCTGCAAAGAGGGCCACCATTCTATCTGGAATCTTGTCGTTTTGAAGTGATGCACATATACCGGGGCGTGCTGAACCAGCAGAACATCCACAAACAGAGTTAAGCATTACAAGAAGGGTCTTGTCTTTAGATTCAATAATTGCGTTATCAACTTCTTCAGGGGTTGTTACCTCTTCAAATCCTACGTTAGTAAGTTCATCTCTAAAGGGTTGCACTGCAACTGGATCATATGTTGGGTTATCGAGCATAGGTACCTCGTTTAAATGGTTATTTTATTCATCTTATTTGTTTAAATATACCTATTGTCTACTAAATATATAGACTTTGCCTGAGTATATTCTAGAATTAGAGGAGTTATTACAAGTTCGAAATTGTGACGTTTTAGACGATAAAATTCGTTTGAATGTCTCAACAGTACAAAAAGGAGTTACAATGGCAATTAAAGCATATACCTATAATAAGTGTGGTACTTGTAGAAAAGCAGTAAAATTTGCAGAAGCAAATGGTCTTGAGGTTACCGAGGTGCCTATTCGTGAAAAGGCGCCTACAAAAAAAGAACTCAAGCAGATGTTGAGTATCTACAATGGTGAGATTAAAAAATTATTTAATACCAGTGGTGTTGTATATAAAGCAGAAAACTGGAAAGACAAAATAAAAGCGATTACGGTGGCAGAAGCGATAGATGCGTTAGCAGCTGATGGCAATCTTGTGAAACGCCCTTTTGTGATCAGTGGTGATATAGGCTCTGTTGGATTTAAAGAAGAGATCTGGCAAGAACTCTATCTCTGATTAACTATTTAATGAAATCAAACCCGTAATGAGTCTTCTCTTTTGTTATCTTATATAGTCAAGAATGAAGGCCTGTATGAGGCGTATTGACAATAATTGTAAGATAGAGGTATACCATGACGAATGCTGTTATGATGGAAGCATTAAACACACAGATGAATGAAGAGATGAAGTCGTACTTTGTGTATGTTGCTATGGCTGCATATTTTGAAGATAATAAGCTTCCGGGATGCGCTCACTGGATGAGAATGCAGGCTGAAGAAGAGATGATGCATGCTTGGAAGTTCTATAACTATATCTTTAGCCGCGGTGGAAAACCATCGTACAATGCTTTTGATAAAGTAAATGAGTCATTTCACTCAATGCAAGATGTGTTTGAAAAAGCTCTTGCTCACGAAAAGTATATTACAACTACGGTTGAGGCACTGTTAAAATTAGCACGTAAAGAAGATGACCTTGCTACAGAGTCTATGATGCGTTGGTATATTGATGAACAGGTTGAAGAAGAAGCGACTATTCAAGGAATTCTTGATCAAATTTCCCTTGTTGATCAACAGGCAAATGGTCTGTATCTTCTTGATAAAGAGTTGGGCGGACGAACAACAACTGCAGTTGCATAGCACGAATAGATATGATTTTTAACAATGTCAGTAGGGAATAACCTTACTGGCATTTTTTATATCTGTACTCCACCAAAAAAGTCATAACTAATTTTTGTCTGGAAGAGTGAAATCTTTGAGAGAACGTTTCTTAAATTTTGCTGTTCAAGGTCAGTTAAATCATTAATGGCCAATACATCATTTACTTTTCTAAGATCGGTGTACTCGATGATCTGATTCATAAAACGCAAATTCCATATATGATCAAATATATACACCATTTCTCGGTAGCTTTCTTCATGAATCTCTCCACAGGCAACAAGGTGTTTTAATCGTGAAATGGTGTTTGCATCGCGGATATCATGTTTAAGGGCATAGATTCTACAAAAGATCTCCATAGGCCTTAGGCACTCTTTGAGGTTGATTGATTTGACCCCATCACGCGTCTCAGTTTTGAGTTTACCAAAGAGGTTGAGTGGTGGTTTATAAGCGAGGCAGTTTTTAGCGTAGTGAATAAAGAACTGTTGGTTTTCTTTATTTACGGCAACAATATGATCCTGGATTCGGTCAACGAGTGCTTGATCGCCATAGGTAGAGCGTATATCAAAGAAGACATTCACCTCGAGTATCGAGCTTGGTGATGCATTGGTAATCCAGTTACTGAAGTTGTTGTGCCACTCTTCGACACTCAAACACCATTGAGGATTCGTTGCCATGATCCTTCCTTTGCAGTATGGATAGCCCGCTTGGTTCAGCATGGTACACACTTTATCGGCAAGGTGTAAAAAGTATCGGCGTACTTTATCTATATCATGTCCATCGGGAAGGTCAAATACAATTGCGTTATCTTGATCAGAAAAGAGGGTCATATCGTGTCGAGCATTACTCCCCAGTGAAATAAACGAGAAAGAAACGGGTGGTTGGCCAAGTTCGGTTATAGAGAGGGTGATAAAACGCTCAATAGCGGCGTCATATGCTGCACCAATAACACGGCGGAGATTGTCAGGAGTAGATCCTTGATGGATCATTGTACGAATAAGAATGGGTAACTGATTCAGTGATTCAACAATGTGACCCACTGAATTGCTCTCTTGTATCTCTTCAACAATGGTACTTGATAGTCCTTTGTAGTCATCAATTTTTTTCTCATGGATAAGAGCACTACTATAAGTTTTACGTATAATAGGTCTGAATGAAATGACATGACCTTGTTTTTCGGACAAGAAGATCTTAGATGTGCTGAGTATGATATCAATAGTTTTTCCCGATTGAGTATAGAGTTGTGCCTCAAATTCTGCAGGCTCAGCGGAACGATTAAAGAGGGCAAGGAGGTGGTGGAGAACCGGAATGTTTATGGGGTTGTTGGGGAAAAGCTTTCCCCAAATAGAGTGATTGTTGAGCTCTTCTTCAGTATAGCCAACCATCTGTTGTAGTCGGTGATTTGAGTAGATAATAGACCCTTCGGTTTCGAGAATATATCCCTCATTTGAAGACTCTACCAGCGCTCGATATCGGTCTTTTGCTTCATGGAGTAGGACTTCAGCGCGCTTTTTTCGATTTTCGGTAGTGCGACTTTGAGTGATGATATAGGTCATGATCAGTATAAGGCCAAAAGTTATGGCAAAAAAGGTTTGGTAGAGAGTGTATTCGAGTCGCTCAATCTCATCTTCAATGTCATTAATATAGACGCCGGTTCCAACTACCCAGTTCCATTCAGGTACCCCACGTACATAGGAGAGTTTTGGGACAGAGGTTTCAGCGTCATCTTTCCACTGCCAACGATATTTGAGATACCCTTCGGAGTGTTCTTTGACCAAATTGACAAATTCGACAAAAAGTTTCTTACCACTTTTGTTTTCGCTATCCGTATAATTACTGAGGTCCTTACCGATGAGCTCATTCCGGTAAGGATGCATGATCATGGTAGGATGCATATCGGTGATAAAAAAGTAGTCTTTGTTATCGGTACCATAGCGCATAGATTGGATTTCTTGAGCTGCTCGTTGTTGAGCATTTTCAATGGATAGCATTCCTGCATTGCTTTTGGATTTGTACTGCTCAACAATACTCACTGCAGAGGCAGTAAGTTCTTTGATCATTAACTTTTTTTGGCCAATCATCGAGTCTTCAAAAACAGGGACTATCACTAAAAAGATAGCGGTGATAAAGAGGAAAATGGCAATAACGGTGGGGGCGACAATTCTAAATCCAAAAGTGGTGACAAAGTGGTTGGGTTTTTGATAGCTGTCAAAAGTACCAACTCCTTTAAAATAATCAGAAAGTTCTTGGGAGTCGAGAATAGTATTCCATTCTCCAATATGGAGGGCATCGTGATACTTTTGAGTAAATGTGCCATTCTCAAAATCGGTTCGGGTAGGGATATACCCATTGTAATCATCTTTAATGTGCTGCTCAAAAATATTTTTGATGTCGTACTTAGAGTAAGAGTCGCTAAATTCGTTATAGGCTTCATCAAGTGCTTCTTGACAGTGTCTGAATTTGCGGTGGTCATAGGGGTTGTATTCGAAGGATTGACCAGTGGTAATATGTTGCTGAAAACTATCATGGTCAAAAAAGCCGTCGATCCATTTATGGATGTCTTCAGCTCGTACTCCAAAGAGTTTCTCTGTATGATTTGCGTGATCTGTAACTTTCATGATTCAATTATAGATATTTGAACTCTAGTTGATCGATGAAATAATAATTGGTGCCGTTAAAACCGAATCTCAATCTGATTGTATGCTAGGATATGAAGCGTAAAAAGAGCAATAAAAAATGGGTGACCATCAAGAAAAAGTTGCGAAAAATCATTTTTCAATACGAGGGTTAAATAATGAACCTGATTACAACTTTGTAAATAGAATTTTCTACCTTTTGCCCGACTTGATAGACGAACTAGAAGGGGCTCGAAATCCCCTTTATCACAATAGATGGAGAATAAAATAGATGGCTAAAGATCCAAATCAATTTTATAAACAGATGCGGAAAAAATCAAATGAGTTTGATAACCGCGAAGAGTATCTGAATCACGAGTTAAAAATAATGAGTTTTAGAAGATGGGGTATTCACCTCCCTTTTAAAGATTACAATATCGAAATCGAAGACTGGGTTCCAGCGCTCGCTGCTACCATTGGCAAAGTGGTTATGGTGACTGCTTGTGTTGCAGCTTTTGCAAATGCTCCGGGTTTTGATCTTTTTCATCTTCCAGAAGCTGATAAGTTGGCGTTTATTGCAGAAAATGTGCGTTACGAGTTGCTCATTGCGGGGCTCCTTTTTGTAATTCTTTTCTCGGCAATTCTCAATCCGAATGCCAATCTTGCAGGAACCCATGGGCCAATGATTCCGCTTATTGCAATGATTGCAGCAGCTGGTGGTCACCCTCTTGCTCTTGGGGTAATGGTAGGGGTTTTTGGACTCATTTTGGCCTTTACTAAAGGAGGGTCAAAACTTATGACACTAACGGGGGTTGGCGTGAGGGGAGGACTCCTTATTTATCTCGGGGCCTTCGGATTAATGGGGCAGATTGGTAAATTAGGGAAATGGGCTAGCAGCTTGTTACCTGATGGAACAGTAAGTGCATCAAAACTTGCTGCTTCTGATGCTTCTATGGGGTATGTTTCTTTTGCGGTTATCGGCGTTACTCTTCTTGTGTATGCATACCTTGCAAAGGTAAATAAGCGTTGGTTGGCAATTCCTCTTTGTTCTGCACTTGCAGGGATTGTTGCTCTTGCTTGTGGTGCAGACTTTTCATTTTCAACGTCACCGGGTCTTCCGCATTTTAGTCCATTGTATTGGTGGGGGGATAATACTGGATGGCTTATGGGCTGGCCTAATCTCGGTCATTTTGTCGCGGTTATTCCTTTTGCAATACTCGCAGTGGCGATGTGGTCTCCGGATTATCTTGGACACCGAGTATTTCAAGAGATGAACTATCCAAAAGATGCGAAAGGTGTGTTGATGAATGTTGATGATACTATGATTGGCGCTTCAATTCGTCAGGGTGTTGGGTCGTTCCTTGGTGGTGGTAACCTTGCATCATCATGGGGTACTTATATGATTCCTGCGGCAATTGCAAAACGCCCAATTCCAGGCGGTGCGTTACTTACAGGTCTTTTATGTATTGTCGCATCAGTACTTGGGTTTCCCATGGATCTCGCCATGTGGGAACCTGTGCTACGTGTAGCTCTGATAGTGGGTGTATTCTTACCACTTCTCGAAGCGGGTATGCAGATGGTTCACAAACACAAAGATTCACTCAGTGCAGGTATCTGTATTTTTGCCTGTGCTTTTGTTAATCCAGTATTTGGTTGGGCTACTACCATGCTTCTTGACAATCTTGGATTTATTGGGGATGCGGAGCGTGCAAAAGAGCTTTCGTGGAAAGACAAACTCCTTATTCCTGGTGTAGCATTTATCATATGTATTGGTTCTTTGGCTCTCGTTGGTCAACTTCCTGGTATTCCAGCTATACTGTAAGCAGATTCTTATCAATATTGAGGCCACTTTCTATGGGGAAGTGGCCTTTTTTTGTACTCATTATCGAGGAGGTGCATCTTTTTACCTTGGGGTAGCTGGTCCATTTTATTGACTCCTAAGGTTTATTGTTCACAGCAATATTTGAATTCTTGTTACTTTTCAAAAAGGATTTACAAAGTTGTAAATCGATATATTATTCAGGAGGTCATAATGGCAGGTCATGGACCAGCAGTAAAACTTGGGAAGGATAATGCTTCCGAGTGGAAAGCAAAATTGGGTATAAAACTCTTTTGGTTTTATTGTCTCATCTACATGGGGTTTGTAGGAATTGCGGTTTTTAAAACCGAATTGTTGGGGGCCAAGGCATTTGCAGGGGTGAATCTCGCAATTATTTATGGCATGGGCCTCATTATATTTGCAGTGTTGCTTGGACTTGTCTATAACCACTTTTGCACTCAAAAAGAGAATGAACTTAACAAAGAGGTGAAAAAATGAATTATATCGCAAGTCCAATAGCGATTGCGATTTTCGCTATGTTTGTGGGCGTCGTACTGGGCCTTTCATTTTTCTTTGCACGTAAAGCTAAATCTTCTGCGGGTTATTTTGCTGCAGGAGGAACCATACATTGGTTTGTTAATGGTGTTGCTTTTGCTGGTGACTATCTCTCGGCAGCTTCATTTCTCGGTATATGTGGAATGATTGCAACAATGGGGTATGATGGATTTCTCTACTCGATTGGTTATCTCGCAGGTTGGGTTGTCGCACTATTTGTTGTTGCTGAACCGATGAAACGTCTGGGCAAATTCACTTTTACTGATGCTCTTGATTCAAGATTTAACTCAAAGAAAATACAGCTCATGGCTGCAATTTCAACACTGATGGTCTCCCTCTTTTATCTAATTCCACAGATGGTGGGGGCAGGAGTATTAGTAACGCCACTTCTTGGACTCGATCACTGGATTGGAGTTGTTATGGTGGGTGCTATTGTAATATTTATTGTTGCAACAGCAGGAATGACCTCAACAACGTATGTACAGTTCTTGAAAGGTGGGTTGTTAATTATTTTTACAACCGTCATTACCTTTGTGGTACTCGATAAAGGACTTACTACAAAACCGAAAACTGGTGTTTTTATGCCAACCTATATTGATGTTGTAGTCAATGATGGTGTGGTAGCTTTTCCCCAGGCGATGGTAGTAGCTAATGAAGCTGGAAATTCTGCAAGTATTCCTGCCGTAGTTCCTGAGAATCCTTATTCCGTAATCCTTCAAAAGAAAGATGTTAAATCAGGAAAGATATTTGTCAAAACTCAAAAAGAGGGTGTTGATGGGTGGTGGCTACTTGTTGAGTCAGATGCGGGTGCAAAACTTGAGCAAACTCAGTTTAAGACCATAAAAAAAGATGGTGCAGCATGGTATAACGGAGCGCCCAAAGAAGAGGGTAAAATGCAGGCGGTAGGGTATCTCACTAAAATAGTGGTAGATGGTAAAGAGGTCGAAGAGACCGGTTCACTTGGTCTTCTTGAATATTTCTCTACACTCAATAATACCGAAGTTGTTCGTTATCCTAAGCTTAAAAGAGCGAAATTTGTTGATGGTGAAGAGAGTGTGACACTCTTTGTGCCTGAGATTACCAAAGGTGAAGATTTTATGGTTCCTGGTCAAAAGTTTGAAACAAAGTCTGGCATGGGTAAAATAAATTTTATCTCTCTTATGATGGCACTCTTTTTTGGAACAGCGGCCCTCCCACATATTCTCATTAGGTACTACACGGTTCCGTCTCAGCGTGATGCACGAAAATCAACTATTGTTGCAATTGCAGGTATTGGTTTCTTTTATGTACTCACACTCTTTTTAGGTCTCGGTGCCATGACTTCTGGGGTTATTGATGTTGAATCAGGTAACATGTCGGCGCCCCTCTTGGCAAAGGCATTTAGTCTAACCCTCTTCTCAATAATTTCTGCTATAGCTTTTGCAACAGTACTGGGTACGGTCTCAGGGTTAATTGTTGCTTCGTCTGGTGCTGTAGCACACGACTTGATGGATAACTATCTTGGAATTAAAATGACGGACCAGGGTAAGGTTAAAGCAGGGAAGATAGCTGCTTTTGCAGTAGGTATTATTGCCATATTTCTTGGAATCGCATTTAAAGGTATGAATGTTTCGTTTCTCGTTGGGTGGGCATTTGCGGTCGCTGCATCGGCAAACTTACCATCCATAATAATGCTCCTCTTTTGGAAGAAAACAACGGCAAAAGGTATTGCATGGTCAATTGGGGTAGGTATGATTGCTGCATTATCAATTATTCTTATCTCGCCGAGTATGTATATAAAATATGGATTTGATCCGAGTACTGCAATACTTGGACTCGATAATCCGGGTATTATATCAATACCGCTTAGTTTTTTAACACTCATAGTAGTGTCTCTTAAAACTCAAAAAGATAATGAAGGACTTGCTCCTCTCGATAAATAGAGTAAAACAGTCTTTTCTTTAAAAAACAGCAGCCTTTTGTAGGTTGCTGTTTTTTTGTGTCTGCTCACTCAGTGTGAGCACTTATCCCTCATAAATATGATGGTATCATGAATACTCTATAAAATTAAGGTAGTTTTTAAAGATATGAGGAGATAGAGATGAAGAAAGTACTTTTTTTGAGTTTGTTTATAGGCGGTGTTATTTTAGCGCTAACTAGTTGTTTTTCTGTAGATACCGAAGAGGGTGGCGAACAACCCTTGAGTAGCGCTATATTGGATATAAGCAGTGTCGGGAGTAGTGCTGAAAAAGTATTGGTTGAGAACTCAAGCGACATAAGTAACGCAGGGTCATCAGAGGAACATGATGACTCCTCAAATGAACAGTGTGATGAAATCATTGCATGTGTTCCAACAATTGGGACGATAGTATTTGAATATGAAAGTGGTGATACTGCTCTACTCATAAAAGGGAATTCTATTACTCAATACGATTTTACGGGTAACGTTGATGTTATGTATGTGTCGGATGAGACTATTGGTCAAGAATTTGGTTTTACAGAAGGTGAGGGAGAGAGCTACGAGCTTGAACTTCCTGAAAGGAGTGAAGGCGAGATTAAGGGGGTCGAAGTTGTTTTTTGGGATGACAATGGGCGTCGAAGTTATATGATTCCTGTTGATATCTCGGCTGATGATCCCTGTGTGTCGTGGTGTCTTTTGGTAGTAAAGCCCATTGTATTTCCTGTTGAAGAGGAATTTCGATTGGGCACTCGTGAAGATCAGTGTCGGTCATACAATTATGGTTCCTGTCCAGAGTCATGTGAAGAGCACTGTACTTCATCTGGATGTAGTTATTCTGCAGAATCAGGCGACTGGGCGTGTGATGCGGATTGTGGAGGTATTGGTTCTTGTGTTGAAAAGCGGTCGCTGGCTCTTGTAGAGCTACAAGAAAATCGAGCGTTATGGAATAGATCTGTTGGAGAGACAGCGAGAAGGGTTACGTATTCCGTTTTTAAAGGGTGTAATTGTATGCCAGAATCAACGGGTCCTTTTGATGTGAGTGCAGCGGGTAATGCAGTTCATAGAATATTTAATACAGTAAATGAGCGCGAATATTTTTCGGATGGCAGTGCTTTTATGTCATTTGATGGGTTAGCGGATGTTGATTTCCTCCAGCTCAGTGTAGATGACCTCTTTCAAGAAATTGAAGATGAATTCAAACGATTAGAGTCCGAAGAGTATATCGAAGAGAATAGTGAATATAAAGGGGTAGAGTATCATTCAGAATATGGGTATCCTGTGAAAGTCAATATCGGGCCTACGGAAGTTGATGGCGGTCTAAGTTTTTCTATAGATAGCATGGACATCGATGTTGACCCGAGGCCAATTCTAGATTCTATTGAAATGGCCTACAAAGAGTGGGTTTATGAAACGGGTGGTAATGCAACCTATACTTTTTATCGGTCATGTTTTTGTCTCATCGAAGATACTGGGCCGTTTATTGTAACTATACAGGATAATGAGGTGACGAATGTTGAATATAATGGCATGCAAAAAATTGTAGTAACGGTAGATCTAGAACGTTATTCTGATTTTAGTATTATGGAATTGTTCTCAGATATTGATAGTGCTATTGAAGATAGGCCTTATGGTTTTTCAGTGAATTATGATAAAGAATTTCCATTTCCCATTCAATTTAATCGTTCAATGAGTCCCATGATTGCCGATGCGGGTTTTAGTGTTACCATAAGTGATATTGTTCAAAAATAGCCAACAGTCGCTGTTTTGTTGATTTGTTAAAATGAGTTTTGTATAAGACTCATTATTAATGGGTTATATGGGGACGTTGTTTTCTTTTAACTTGTATTTTCCAATTTATAATGAAATCATATACATGAATGAAATTTGGTGCGTATATGATATCACACTCCTTAGTGACTTGTCCTCATTGTGGGGCAAAATCGGAATTGAGCTTAGTCAAAAAAGCAGAACTTTTGGAATACATTTGTGATACGTGCAATAAGTGGGTGCACACTCCTAAAAATTGTTGTTGTATCTATTGTTCATTTGGAACAGTCCCTTGTGCTGTTGGGCAATAAGGGACCAGTTGTGAGTAATACATTAGCGGCCGAAATGGAGCTGCATGTCACCAAAAATAATAACTGAGTCATCATCGCCAGACCAGCCCGCTCGAACAGAAGCTATGTATTCCAAGTCAAAGGGGCCAAGGTCAAATGTTTTTGTGTGCCTCAAGCCAAGTCCATAACGCGTTTCAGAGAGTGCGCCATTAAAGATGATCGCATCTTTCCAGAACGTTGGGCCAAACCAGAAGCCATACTTTATGGGGAACCAGGTTTCGATTTGTAATAAGAGATTCATGTTCGTGTCATCTTTAAACTCGTTTATTGCTAGATCAAGATTTTCTGGGACAATATTTGTGGTGTTTATCTCGTCGGTAAGTACATTTACAGAATCCATACACGCAATTACTCGTCCTTTTGCTTCGTTAAGGTCACGTTCATCTAGGTCCTGTTTGTAGCGCTCATTACATTGAGAATATTGTGTAACAATTGCTTGTACTGAATCAACTTCACCAAAGCCGGCGGTGTCAGTTAAGACATAGGCGTGCTTAGCAAAAAATTGTAGGTTGTATTCAAAGACCCATGGGGCGCCATCTCTATTAGTGTATTTACCTGAGGTTTGAAGAAGGAGTCCGCCGGTAATGAGGCCCGGCTTTAGATATCTAAAAGTGATACCGGCACCAATATTTAAAAAAGTCCCTTGGGCAGCGTTTTGTTCTCCAAGGAGGTTTGCCTCTGCGGTAACGAAGGGTGCTGATTTGCTGTAGAGTTTCTTAACATTTAACGATTGGATATCAGGCACGTAAAGGCCAAATCGGCTTGATCCATTGCGATACGCGACATGGAGTGGAATTCTATTGGCAAGATATTTGGAGCTGATATCAACGCCATCCCATTTACGATCTTTAGGAATCACTTCATAAGAGATGCGTTGTCGGCCAGTCTGCCCTCCGGCATCCTCTGCGGAAAATTCATAGACATGGCGCCCTATTTTCTGAGTATTGAGTGGGATATAGGTTCCATTCCATAAGAGTGGGGTGCCCGTTCCATCAAGTGCTTCCATGAGTACAATAGGGTCATTTTCAAGATCGGTAACTGCTGGTTGGTAAGAGACTACTTGGTCTTCAGTAAAAACTCGTGCAGAAAGTGAACTTGAAAATTGTGGTGGGGTGTTTTTAAGAACGACTAATAACTTAGTTGTTTCAAATGATGAGCCATCAATTTTAAATTTTGTTTTGAGGGTGCAGAGTCCAGGATTACGAGGCTCGATATAGAGACTCCCTTCTCCAGTGGTATTGTCAATTGAATAGCTGGTGCTGTCTGATCCGGTAATTGATTGCATGGTGATGCGTTGACCAAGCCAGAGGGAGTCAGGCCATGAATATTTACGACCTTGCATGAGAGTATCAAGGGGAAGGTTGAGTGTTACTCCCTTTGCTTCGAGGGCTTTTTTAGGAGACAAAATTTTCAGTTTAAATTGCCGGATATCTTTTCCGCCTAGAGGGTCGGTCACCTTCATCTCAAATTCTACACGTTCATGAGGAATAGAGTCAATACTCTTTTTACCCCAGCTAAAGGTGAGATTTGTTTTGTCAAATACCATACCGGGGGGGAGTTTACGTACAGCTACAGAAAGTTCTTCCGCGGGGTGATCAGGGTCTGCAAGGACAGGGGTAAAGCTCCAAGGTTGGTCATTGGCTACTTCCCCAGCGGGAGTATTGGCAATGATTGGAGGGCGGTTCTTCCGTACGGTGAGAGAAAAAGCAAGGAGATCTGTTTTTTTTGCACTGTTTTTGACACTGACTTTAATGGGGTAGGTCCCCTCTTTAGTAGGCGCCCCTGTTAGGGTGTGGTTCTTTTTGCTCCAAGTTATCCCTTTGGGCAGTGCCCCTTTTAATGTGTAGGTGAGTTCGCTTTGTGGATTGCCAGGGTTGATCGCCCATACTTGCCACTTAAATTTTTGATCTTTAAATATTCGTTTGGCGGGGGCGATTGAAATTATTTGAGGCTTTCCTTCGGGGTTTCTGGCGATAACTTTAGTGAAGTCAATCGCTTTCATGAGTTCTTTGGGGGCGAGTATGGTCATTTGATCATTGTCAAAGCGAAGAACCATTTCTAGAGCATTGGGGGTGTAGGTAAAGTAAGACTCTAAAATACTGAGTAGTTCACCGCCAAGTCGATACCCTTTCTGTTCTTGTTTGCTCGGAACGGTATTTCCTCTCGATTTCCATACTTTCGACTCTGATTTTGCTTGGAGGTGGAGGACGGGGATTTTGGCGAGCTGCCGAAGAATTTTATCAGTCTTCATGGTCTCCCAAATTTTAGCATCGATAAGGATGACTTTATCTTTAAAGCGAATGATATCTTTCTGCTGAACACCTTTTCTAAAATCGCGAATTAAAAAGAGTGGCTCGCCGGTAGCGCGTAATCTACTGGCAAAAATCTGGGCGGTTTTTTTGTTTTTAAGGCGGAGAATGCCAAAATGGCTCAGGACATCACTTTCTTCAAAGCCGTTTTGAGAAAAGACAAGGGTTTGTAATATGAGGAGTACACAAATGATAATTTTCATTAGTCTACCTCACTTATTGCGTCATAGTTAAAAAAGAAGGTGAGTTTCGCTTGCAAAATATAATACTCGTAGTTGTGATACATTATAGCCCCATAAAATTGAGGTGAATAGAGGTCAATGGCGTAGTTGGCTACACTAAATGAGGTAAACATCGAAGGGCTTGATTCAACAAAGACATGCGGGACCCATTGGTATTTACTGTTGGTAATTCCGAAACCCCATTGTCCCCAGATTGCAGGGAGGTCTTTAATTGAAAAAGTGTGTATTGGACGTTGATAGATGTCACCATCAACAACTAAGAGGTAGTTAAAAATACCAAATTTCACTTTAATGTTGTGCGAGTAGTTACTCGAAAGGTCCTCTGAGTGTATGTCGGCGAAGCTGTTGAGAGAGACGTTTGTGGTATCCATTGTGGTGTCACGCTTCAGCTTATGAATGTTGTATTCTGTTTGACGAAAATTTTGATCAGTTTCCAACCAATAATAATCGGGTATGGGATACGGGTCATATTTTATTTCATATTGAATAAAGTGGGTTCCTGCTTTGAGGCTGTATCCATATTTTTTGTAGTTATTGCCATAGAGAGTTCTGAGGGTGTCCATAAAAGCAAAGCTATACTCGGGGCCAAACATTTCACCTTCGTAATCATGGAGTTTAAAGCTTCCACCAAAATAGAGGTGTTTGTTTCGGTGGAGAAAAGAGAGTTCAAGAGATGAGTTGTACCAATAAAAGTCATGATTGAGTCGCTCTAGCTCATAAGTGAGGTCAAGTTGTACGCCCGATTTCCAGTATCCAAATTCGATAATTCGATCAAGAGTAAACATGTCGGTTATTGATGTCTGTTCAGTCCCTGAATCATCAGTCATAACATCTACGGGTGATCTTCGAAAGAAGGTGGGGTTTTGGTCCAAAAAAATTTGGGTTGATTGAGCATTGACGCGACAGATCTCTGTTCCATTTTGTAGGATGATAATACGTTTCGGTGTTTCAAATGAGAGGGAAAGTTCTAAGAAGCCTGCGAGAGCATACTCTGGTGAGAGTTGTCTGTTTGCTAATTTCCTCACAAGTAATGTGTCGGTAACCCCTATAGTACGATAGGTGTAGTTTTTGTCGGGGCCTGAACGTTTTATACTTTTACGATTGTTTTTTGGGATAGTAGTAGTGATAGGGGCGGCAAGGACGGGGGCGTCATTTTCTTCTTCCCGGTCAAGGCCAAGTTCTTTGTTGAGCGAGTCGTAGGCTTTGGCTGCATTTTGGGCTCGTGTGGTGGAGTTTATCTTAAAGGTTTCTGGTGGGCTGTCAGTAGAGTTGTCGGAAGAAGAGGGAGGTTGTTTCTCTTCAAAAGGAATAGGTGCTGGAACCCCTGTTTCGTTTTGTGAAACTTGTAGGTCAGATACATCATTGTGAAAATCAACAACCTGACTATAAACAGGAGTACAAAGGGCACTGAGTAGACCCAAAAGAAAAAGGCTTTTAAGTGAAAATTTTGATAAAGGCATACTAACTCGCGTAAGATGTGAATGTAGATTCAAGTGGCGACAAATCAAGGGGTTGTGCCTATGAAACAGATCAAAAAAATATAGAAAAGAGAACTCAAATACAAAGTTGTAGGTAGGAAAAAGGTAAGCCAACATCGTCATTACCGTTTAAATGTGTCAATTAATCTGGCATTAACTATTTTTGTGTTATGAAGATACAAGAAACAGAATTAGATAACGGGGTAACGGTCATTACCGAAGAGGTCCCCGGGTACCATTCCGCAGCAGTTGGGATTTGGATAGATGTTGGTTCTCGGGACGAAAAGCCCGAGGTAAATGGTATATCTCATTTTTATGAGCATATGGTATTTAAAGGAAATGAACACCGAACAGCCCTCGAAATCGTGCAAGAGATTGAGTCTCGTGGAGGGTATATTAATGCCTATACATCAAAAGAAAACACCTGTATCTATGCAAAGGTGGTAAAGCACGATATTGATCGAGCTACCGAAATTGTTTGTGACATGGTTAATAGCTCCGAGATGAATGAGAAAGAAATCAAAAAAGAGCGACAGGTTATTATTGAAGAGATTCGTAGCTCTGAGGATGCCCCTGATGAGGTGGTCCACGACTTTTTTTCTGAAGCAGTGTGGGGAGGACAGTCATTAGCACAGCCTATAGCGGGCACTCTTAAAAGTGTGCGAGGTATTGGGCGCAATGAACTGTTAAGACATCAGAAAAGAGTAAATACACATTCAAGGATTGTTGTTGCAGCTGCAGGAGCAGTTGATCATGAGACAATGCTTGCGATTGTTACAGAACGCCTCTATAAACAGAAAAAAGCGGTTAAGCCTAAACGGAGTTGGAAAGAATCTCCTGTGAAACATATCGTGCGTCGTCGTGAAATACAACAGTGTCATGTAGTACTTGGCTCTCAAATTAAATTAAAAGATGATGAAGAAAAACTCGCACTCTATCTTTTTAATGTGATTTTTGGTGATGGGATGGCGTCAAGACTTTTTCAAAAAGTAAGAGAAGAGCTTGGACTCGTCTATTCAATTTATACGTCTATAGACAGCTACGACAACTCCTATGGGTTTAGTATTGCCTTTAGTTCAGATGAAAAAGGTGCCCATAAAACTCTTGAAGTTGTTGGACGAGAGATTGCCCTTATTGTTGCTGAAGGGGTTACTGAAGCTGAGTTGGAATTTGCTAAAAGGTCGATTACAGGGTCTCTTCTTTTGAAAGTAGAGTCAACTACTTCGCGTATGACCCGACTTGCAAGGCAAGTGATCAAAGATCTTCCTCGTGAGTCTCTGGATGAAACGGTAGAGAAGGTGTTGGCCGTTAAGCCTGAGGCTGTATCACGAGTCATTAAAAAACTCTTTCAGTCTCAACGTTGGGGTAGTGCTGCAGTGGTGCCTAAAGGGGTGTCATTGAGAGTTAAACAGTATCTTAACTTCTAGGACTTCGAGTGTATAAAAAGAGATTAAGAGACGTCTGTCAAGGGCGTATTGGTATACTCGGATTCGGAGTTGAGGGTAAAAGTACTCTTGCCTTTTTGTTAAAAAATGGAATAGAGGACTCTGTTGTCTTTGATAAAAGTCCTATCGATCTTGTTGACTCTCGAGTGGCCTGCGTGACGGGGGAAGGGTATTTAGAACAACTGTCACAGTGTGATACGATTTTTCGTTCGGCAGGTATAAGTCCCACACAACCAGAACTTATTACTTTTGTGCAATCGGGAGGCAATCTCACGAGTCAGGTAGAACTCTTCTTTGAATTATGGGGAAGTAATATCATCGGTGTTACTGGTACATTAGGCAAAGGGACCTGCGTGAGCATGATAGATGCAATATGTAAAGAGGTGCATCTACCGGTTTTGTTGGGGGGGAATATTGGTATTCCCGTTTTGGATCTTCTCGATCAATATACACCTGATACACATGCATTATTAGAACTTTCATCGTTTCAACTGATGACACTTCGACGCTCTCCTCGAATTGCAGTTGTATTAAAAACAACCAGCGAACATTTGGATTGGCATAAAGATCAACAGGAGTATATCGACGCAAAGTCACACCTTGTTGCTTATCAAAATAGTGACGATCTCTGTGTTTATTACGGAGAAAGTGAAGGGTCTATAATTATTTCTCAGCACTCTCATGCACAAAAAAAGAGTATTGGTGGTACTGGAGATGCCCAGATAGAGGGGCGTTCTGTTGTTGTGCGCAGTGGCAGTCTTTCTATAGATAACTGCGCGGTTAGTGGTGTTCATAATCTCGAAAATATGGCTGGAGCGCTACTGGTCACCGAAGCTTTAGGGGTTTCTTTTGAGACAGCTTCTCAAGCATTGGTGAAGTTTGAGGGTCTCAAGTATCGTCTACAAAATGTATTGACAATTGAAAACGGAATAAGCTTCTATAATGACTCTTACGCTACAAGGCCTGATGCAACCATGGGAGCGCTTTCTAACTTTAATCAGCCTGTAGCTCTTATTTTAGGCGGTTCAGAGAAATATGCCGACTTTTCAGAGCTTATAAAAGTTGTTAGAGAGTCCAACTCTGTATTCGCTGTAGCCTTGATAGGGCAGACTGCGGAGCGCTTTGAAACGGGGTTTGCTGATTACAATATTGACAAAAAGATTAGTAAACTGGAATCTCTCGAGAAGGCTGTAGAATATTGTGTTGAAAATTGTAACATTTATATTCAGCGCAACATAGAAGGTAAAGGTGATGCCCCTGTGATACTTCTTTCACCGGCATGTGCTAGTTTTGGAATGTTTAAAAACTATGTTCAGCGTGGCGATATGTTTAATGAGATTGTAAAAACCTATGCTCGACCAAGAGTCTAAAGACCTCCTCCTTAATTACCTCTCAATGGTGAGAAGTGAGTACGAGTTTAAAACAGCCGAAGATATAAATAAATTATCTGCCTCTGATCTATTGCGTATACTCAATGAAGTCAATGATGATGCGCTTCCATTTTTTGTGAATCTTATTAAAGAGGCTGACTCAAAGGGTTCACTTTTTCAAAAACTTATGGGTGAACATCAAGAAGACAATGTTGCGTTAAGTGAAACATTTTTTAAGCGCTATATGGGTATGGTGATGCAGGATGAGTCAGCATTAACTGACTTTAATGCCCTTATTTATTATCTTCCTGAAGAGACCTTTGGAGATCTTGCCTTCATTCAGTCGAGACATTCGTTTTTTATGCACCAAACCATTGGTGATATAAACAATTTCTTAACGGCACATTTTAATTTAGATGAGTTGTTTGAGGTTGGTGAAGAAGATCGAGCATGGGACTATTTCTGGAGTCAACTCCTTAAGTAGGAGTGAATCTAAGCCAGTAGTGATAAATATAGAATAAGGATGAAGATATGAAGAACATCGTACTTTTGCTTCTCATGGTTGCAACATTGTCAGCTCAAGATACTGCATCAAAAAATATAGGTGTGGGAGTTATTTTTGGAGAACCAACGGGGATATCTGTCCGGTATTGGGGCTCGGCAAATCATGCATATGATGGGGCAGTGAGCTGGTCGTTTACAAAGAATGTGGTTATTGTTCAAGTTGATTATGCAATGAAAATGACAGAACTTAAGCTCCCTACGTTTAACTTGCCTATTTTTGTGGGGCCGGGTGTTGCTGTGGGCTTTAAAGAAAACCCATGGGTTAATGCGCGTGTAAAGTGTGGAGTGGCTTATCAGTTCCCTCAACACCCTATAGATGTTTTTGCCGAATTGGTGCCAGCACTTGAACTCATTCCTGATGTGGGCTTTGACCTTATGGGGGGTATCGGAGTACGATACTTTTTTTAAATATAACTATGGAACAATTACATAACGATAGCGATATACTGGTAGAGGATCAAACTAAAGGTCAGCGTAACTTTAAGGTAGTCCTCTATAATGATGAAGACCATACCTATGAGTATGTTGTTGAGATGATCACCAAATGCTGTAATCTTTCAAAAAGTCAGGCTTTTAAGTGTACTGTTGAGGTAGACTTGACTGGTCGCTCAATTGTCAATTATGGATCTAAGGTTGAGTGCCAGAAGGTGCGTGATAAGGTCAACGCCTATGGCGCCGATCATCGCATGCTTCGCTCCGTGGGGAGCATGAATTCCGAAGTAGAGCCTTGCTAAATTTTGGTTTATAATCATCAATCTGTTTCGTTGTAGCTCCTTCGGCGTATCATAATACGCTCTCAGTCGCTTCGCCTCACGTCTTGATAATTTTAAATCAAAATTGGGTGGTTGGTTCGCTTTGCTTCGCTGGCTCTTTCTTTCTTTCTTTCTTTCTTTCTTTCTTTCTCTTACTCTTACTCTTCTAGTTTTTCGTAGTCGCCGGTTGTGCGGACAGAGACGACGTTTTTTAGGTGGTTCTTTATTTTGCGGTAGGCTTGGATGATATCCATGTAGGCCGTGGTGAGGAGGGGGTCTATTTTTCGTTCTTCGATTCGATGCCAGTGCATTTCACGGAGTTTAAGGACGTGATCACTGATTTCGGTACTCATTGCTTTTGTCTGATTGAGGTAATCTTTTGTCTGCTTTTCTACTTTTATTTTCATTACTCGCTTAAAGTATTTCATGACTCGTTCATGGAGGTCGAGTATTTCATGGCGTTGTCCAGCACTTAAATGAAGACCTTGTTCATCAAGGCGGGCTCTGTTTCGGGCGATAAATGCGATATAGTCACTCACCGACTCGAGTTCATCGGCGAGTCTTATTTGGTCTTTACCTGCTTCAGCAACTTTTTTGGCCTGTCGTCCTCCAAGGAGTTCAGTCAAAAAGGCGGTAATCTCTTGCTGTACCGTATCGAGGTCCTCTTCTCTATTCAATATATATTGGTATTCTTTTGACGTATCCTCTTTGGCTTCTAGAATTGTTCTGAGCTTGTAAAACATCTTTTTAGCAACGCGTGCCATTTTGGTGATTTCATGTTGGCTCTGTGTAATTGCGGCAAAACTAGAAGAAAGCAGTTGATAGTCAAGCTGAGTTATGGCATTCTGTTTCTTAGTTTTATCTTTGACGATTTTTTTAAGATAGATGCCAAAGTATGTGGTAAGAGGTAAAAAGATAATGGTGTTTATAACATTAAATATAGTGTGACAGGCGGCGAGGCGCCCTTCTATGCCAATGGTGTCCCACATGCCGAAGAATATGAGGATGGCTTCAACGGCTATAAGGTAATATTTAAATATGATAATGACCCACAGAGCGCCGAGTACATTAAAGGCGATGTGAAACATTGATGCGCGTCGGGCGTTTGTAGAGGCGCCAATAGAAGCCATAAATGCCGTTATAGTGGTACCAATATTTTGACCGAGTATCAGTGCGACAGACGTTTCAAAATTGAGCATTCCGGTTCCTGCCATGCTGATGGTGATAGCAAGAACAGCAGCGGATGAGTGTACCATCATGGTGAGTACACAGCCAATTGCGGCAGCGAGGATGATGTCGGTATAGGCAAGGGATGCTGCATCAATTACTGTAAACCAAGCGTAAAACTCTGGGAGTGATCGTACGGGCTTGAGGCCACTTTTCATGAGCTCAATACCGAAGAATATCATTCCAACACCGGCAACGGCAAGTGCAACGTATTTCAGTTTCTCTTTTTTAGAGAAGAGATAAAAGAGTGAGGCAATACCTAAAATAGGGAGGCCAAACTTTCCTATGTTGAGTGCGATGAGCCAGCCAGTGACAGTGGTGCCAATGTTGGCACCAATAATAATGCCAAATGATTGCTTGAGTGTCATGAGTCCACTATTAACAAAGCCAATTGCTATGACTGTTGTGACGGTACTTGACTGTGCGATAGTCGTGACAATAAACCCAACAATTGTTGCAAGAATTCTATTGTTGGTCGCCTTAGCGATGAGTTTTCTGAGTTTAGCTCCCGAGACAATTTGAAGGCCATCGCGCATGAAGCTCATGCCCATTAAAAATATGCCCATACCTCCAATAACATAAAAAATCATCTGCCAACCGTCGATAACGTTGCTTTCATTATGGGTTTGAATAATGGGTTGTCCCGCTTCGATTATGGTGTCAGAGGGGAATGCTTGTATTTGGGCCACTAAAACAACTAAAAGAAATGTTAAAAAAACAGGAGTAGAATATCTCATTTGAAGCTCAGGTTGCAGGTTGTATTTAAGTGGAGTATTTGCCGGAAAATATACTCCCCATTAAGTATATCATACCCATTTTTCTATATTGAATCCACATTAATCGCACAAAATTCAGTGATTTTAGCCCAAAATTGAGGAAGTATGAAAAACCTTGTACTTATTGACTCCTATGCAATTGCCTTCAGGTCATACTACGCATTTATCAATAATCCCTTAGTAAACTCAAAAGAGGAGTACACTTCGGTGCTCTATGGCTATATCAGTCATCTGTTTCGTGTGATCAATGAACTTGATGTGACCCATCTTGCAATAGTAACTGATAGGCCTGAAAAAGACTTTAGAAAAGAAATGTACGAAGAGTACAAGGCGCATCGGCCTCCTATGCCCGATGATATGAGAACTCAAATTGGGTATCTCAATGAATTCCTAGAAATTTGTGGGATACCAGTACTCAGTAAAGCGGGATATGAAGCAGATGATGTTATTGCCAAAGTAGCATTGGATGCCAGTAAAGAAGGTTATAAGGTCTTTATTGATTCAAAAGACAAAGATTTAATGCAACTCGTCGGTGAGAACGTCTGTATGTTTAATCTCGAAAAAGCGGGTGTTGCAAATACTATTATGGATACGCCTTATGTAGAGAACAAAATGGGCGTTCCTCCCGAGCAAGTGAGAGACCTTTTGGCACTCATGGGAGATGCGGCTGATAATATTCCTGGGGTCCCCAAAGTGGGAATCAAAACGGCAGCGAAGCTCCTCCTAGAGTATGGCTCTCTTGAAGGGATTTATGAAAATCTTGATAAAATTAAGGCAAAGGCGCTCAATGCAAACTTGAGTAATAATCATGACCTTGCGATTCTTTCACAAAAACTAGTAACTCTTGCAGTTGATGTTGAAATTGATGAGACCCTCGATGATTTAGAATACAGTGGATTAAATGGGGCAGTTATCGGTGACTTTATTGATCGCTTTGAACTACAGTCACTCAATAGAGCTTTTAAAAAAGTACTCGATAAAGCGGTTGAAGAGGATGCACCTGTTGTACCGATGGTGGTCAAAGAGGCTCAGTATCAACTGATTGATTCGGAACAGAGTCTTAATGCTCTTGTTACCGTATTGAAAAGTGCTTCGGTTATTGCTGTCGATACAGAGACGTCATCTCTTAATCCTTACGAAGCAGAGATCGCAGGGATTTGCCTCAGTGTGAGTGAAGAGTATGGGTTTTATGTTGCAATTAATCACAAAGACTCCCACTGTTTGTCGCTTGACGTTGTTAAGGTAGCGCTGAGTGAAGTCCTGAATGATCAATCCAAGAAGTTAGTGTTTCACAATGCTAAGTATGATTTAGGGGTATTCAGGACAAATGAGTTTCTTGTTACCGCGCCCTATGTTGATACAATGATTGCATCCTACCTCCTCAATCCAGGTGTGCGGGAACATAGTCTTGATGCGCAGGTGAAACAACGTCTCGGCCATGCGATGATCCCTATCGAATCCCTTATTGGAAAGGGTAAAAGTCAAATCACTTTTTGTGAACTCACCGCTCAGGATGCCTATACTTACTCGGCTGAAGATGCAGTCTTTACTTTACGTTTATGGAATGTGTTAGAGAAAGAGCTCGAGGCCAAAGAGTTGACACAACCTTTTTATGAGATTGAACTTCCGCTCTTGCCGGTGTTACTCGACATGGAAGGGCGGGGTATTTCAGTAGACACTGTGCATTTGTCGCACCTCTCTGATACACTTGCAGATAGAATTGAAGAACTTGAAGTAGAGATATATCAACTAGCAGGCGAAGAATTTAATATCGCATCACCCAAACAGATGTCGGTCATACTTTTCGAAAAACTTGAGCTTCCCCATGGTAAAAAAACAAAGACGGGATGGTCTACGAATGCTTCGGTACTTGAAAAGCTACAAGAGTTTGACATCGTTAAAGCGATTCTAGAATATCGAGAGTTGAGTAAACTGAAAAATACCTATGTCGATGTTCTTCCAGGTCTCGTAGCTAAACACTCGCAGAAAATACACACCTCCTATAATCAGATTATTGCAGCCACCGGCCGTCTCTCAAGTGTGAATCCTAACCTCCAAAATATCCCCGTTCGTACCGAACAAGGTAAAGAAATTCGCAAAGCATTTGTTGCATCTGATGATGATCATGTTATTGTCGCTGCGGATTACTCTCAGATTGAGCTCCGTGTGCTTGCCCATATGAGTGGTGATCCTGAACTTAAAAAAGCCTATGTAGAAGGCGCTGATATTCATACGCAAACTGCGGCAGCACTGTACGAGGTGAGTGAAGATCAAGTAGCTCCAGAGATGCGTCGCCAAGCTAAGGTGATTAATTTTGGTGTGCTCTATGGTATGTCTGCCTTTCGTTTGTCAAATGACCTAGGGATAACGCGATTTCAAGCGCAGGATTTTATAGATAATTATTTCGGTCACTATGAGTATGTGACAGAGTTTATCGCTGCTGTTGTTAATAAAGGTCGCACTAATGAGTATGTTGAAACGCTCTTTGGGCATCGAAGACATATACCTGATCTTAATTCAGAAAATGGAAATATTCGAAATGGTGCTGAGCGAATGGCAGTGAGTACGGCAGTTCAAGGCACCGCAGCGGGTATTCTTAAAAAGGCGATGATCAATCTCGATGCTGTACTGAAAGAGTCATCTCTCGATATCCAGATGTTATTACAGGTACATGATGAATTGGTATTTGAAATTGCAAAGAGTGATTTAGAAGCGGCAAAAGAAATTATTAAGCGAGAGATGGAGCAGGCGGTTATTCTTGATGTTCCTCTGACGGTTGAAATTGGTGAAGGCTCAAACTGGCTGCAAGCCCATTAACCATAACAGTATTGAGAAAAAGCTATGATTATTGGAATTACAGGAAACATCGCCTCTGGGAAGTCCGAAGTGGCAAAACGTTTTGCGACAGCAGGATTCACTGTTTTTGATGCGGATTCTCTTGCTCATGAACTGTATGAGACCAATAGTGAACTGGTGAGCCAACTGGGGCAGTCATTTGGTCCTCAAATTCTCAATGCTGATGGAACACTCAATAGGGCTGAACTTGGGTCTATTGTTTTTTCTGATGGAGTTAAGCTCGCACAGCTCAATACTATTGTACATCCAAAACTAATGCAATATATTCATTATAAGGTGTTCTCCAAAATGGGTGAAGATATTGTGCTCGATGCCGCATTGATTATTGAATGGGAGGTGCAAGAATATTTTGACGCTCTTGTGGTGGTTACCTGTGATGATGATCTTCGGTGTGAGCGATTGCAAAAACGAAATAATCTCACTGAAGTTGAGGCTCTGAGCCGAATAAGTTCGCAGGTGCCGCAAGAAAAAAAACTGCCTTTTGGTGACTATGTCATTGATAATTCTGGAAGTCTTGATCTACTACACGACCATGTGTCGGTACTCATTGAAAAAATACAAACGCAATGCCCTTAGTTATTCCTGAATAAAACGATACCCTTCACCGTGTGCTTTCAGTATATGTTTAGGCTTTGATGGGTTTATTTCAAATCTCTTACGAAGTTGATACATAAAATTGTCGAGTGTTCGAGAATTAAGGGAGGTCTCAGCGCCCCATATTTTTTTCCAAAAATCGTCACGACTCACTACGCTGCCTTTACTCTCTACAAGTAGTTTCATAATGAGGGTCTCTTTGTAGCTGAGTCTAAACTCTTCGTCATTATTTCCTGCAAGTGATGTGGTAAAATCAATCCAGCAGTTTCCAAAAGTTACTTTAGGGAGCTCATGGTTATCTGATTGTGGTGAAAGAAGCTTTCTGCTGCGCATCATTGCGGTAACTTTTGCAATAAATACTTTAAGATCAAAAGGTTTTGTTATGTAGTCATCTGCACCGAGTTCAAGAGCTTCAACAATGTCTTCATTACTATTCTTTGCCGAAGTCATAATAACGGGTAAAATTTTATTGTGTGAACGAAACTGTTTAAGAAGTTCAACTCCAGAGATTCCGGGGAGCATAATATCTAAAATTAAAAGGCTATAATCTTTCTTGGGAATCAGGGCCATTGCTTCTTCTGCACTGACTACATGGTCTACATCCCATCCTTCCATATCAAGATTAAATTTTAGGGCAATAGCCATGCTTTCATCATCTTCTACGAGGAGTATTTTTTCATTGCTCATTGCTGGGTTACCATTGGGAGGGTTATTTCAATTGTGAGTCCGTTTCCTTGGGTGTTGTTGTAAGCGCGAACAGTGCCTTTGTGCATGCGTACAATCTCTTTTACCAAAAAGAGCCCGAGACCTACACCACGTTTATAGCGGGTGACAACTTTCTTCGTTTGATAGAACCGGTTGAATATTTTTTTGAGTTCTTTTTCAGGAAGCCCGGGGCCTTGATCAGAAATAGTTAATTTGCATTGTCGTTTTGTTATCGTTGCCTTTATATCAATACGACCATCCGGTGCATATTTATCTGCATTGGCAAGGATATTACTAATAGTCATAGGGAAGTAAAATGAATCTGCTGCAATTGATATGTAGTCGGGAATAGTAAGGGTGTATTCCCTTTTGTATCGATCCATGCTTTGATGAAGCACCTCTTTGAGGTTCATGACAGTAAATGAAAAGTGTGATTTTTGGTTGTCTACTACTCGTGCTTCCAGTAGTTTTGATACAATTTCAGAAAGATAGGTGGCCTCAGCATAAATATGCTGTACAAACTCTTCTGTTTTCTCTTTTGGTGGGTTGCGATCCATAATGGTTTGAGAAAAGAGTAAAATATTCGAAAGTGGTGTTTTGAGCTCATGGGTTGTGAGGTTAACAAAATGTTGCTGAAGTTTTAGAAAGCGTTTGTTTCGAACTATAGAAGCAAAATATATAGAGATGACCATCATAATGACCGCAAAAAAAGTGCATCCAAGAGCCAAGACTATCCAACGGGTTGAATCTCTATAGCGATCTCCCAGGAGCTCTTTAACAGTATCATAATCACTAACAAGATAGACGTTCCATAGTACAAGCAGGGTTATGGTCATTCCCATAGCCAGTGTGTAGAGTGTAATGTGTATTGAGGTATGCCATCCCTGTTTCATGTAAGAAAAGATAGGAAAATCTGATCAGGGCGGTGTGTGAATTTTTAGAGGTACTCGTAAGTCACAATCTTGAAGACTGAATTATTATCAATTGATTGATGTATTCAGTCTCCAAGATTGTTTTAGATGGTCTTAATAGGCTCGAATGGTGCGCCCTTCAATGAAATTTACATAGGATTGGTTCACTACTTTGTTGCCACCCGGAGTTGGGTAGTTTCCAGTGAAATACCAGTCACCTTTATTGTTAGGGCATGATTCATGAAGGTTTTCAATACTCTGATACACTATCTCTACTTCTGCATTAATATCATACGGACGAACTTGTTCTGCAATTTTTGCTGAGATCTGTTCTGCTGTAAAATCCTTGTAGAGGTCTTTAACAAAGTTTTGAATTTCTTCTTTTGGGAGGGCAAGTTGTGCCTTACATTTCTTATACACTTCTTGTATAAGGACATCTTTGCCATTCTCTTTGTTCAGTGCAATCATCGCTTTAAAAGCGGCGAAGTCACCGAGGCGTGCCATATCGATTCCATAGCAGTCAGGATAGCGAATCTGAGGAGCAGATGAAGCTATCACTATTTTTTTAGGCTGAAGGCGATCTGTAATTCTTAGAATACTCTGTTTGAGTGTCGTTCCACGAACAATAGAATCGTCAATAAGTACTAAGTTGTCGTTCGGTCTTACCGAGCCATAGGTGATGTCGTAAACGTGCTCAACTAAATCGTCTCGTTGATTATCTTGAGTAATAAATGTTCTGAGTTTAGCATCTTTGATCGCTACTTTTTCGACTCTGCATTCAAGGCTCAAAATCTCTTCAATTTGCTCGTCGGTGGGCGTGCCTTCGATGGCTTTGAGTTTCTCTTTTTTAAGACCTTTTATATAATCATTGACCCCCTCTATTACGCCGTAGAAGGATGTTTCTGCAGTATTAGGAATGAATGAAAAGACGGTATTGGCTATGTCATAGTTAACCGACTTCAGAATAGAAGGTGCAAGAAGTTTACCAAGCATTTTGCGCTCTTGATAAATATCTCTATCACTGCCTCTCGAAAAGTATATGCGTTCAAATGAGCACGGGGCAGGGGGGAGAGGTTCTTTAATTTTGTTTTCGCTGATCTCTCCATTCCGCTTAATAATAAGAGCATGTCCTGGTTTGATCTCTTTAATTTGTTCTGTCTGAATGTTAAGCGCAGTTTGAATTGCAGGACGTTCAGAGGTTACAATGGCAATCTCATCATCATGATAATAAAATGCAGGTCTAATTCCTGCAGGGTCGCGCATAACAAAAGCGTCACCATGTCCGAGCATACCACAGATAGCGTAACCGCCATCCCATTTTTTTGTCGCTTCACTTAGGATGCGAGGAAGGTCCATATTTTGGCTTATAAGGGCGGTAATGTCTTTATTGTGAATCCCGTCTTTATTGTATTTGTGATGGAGTGAGTTGTTTTCCATGTCAATAAAGTGACCAATTTTTTCAAGAGCAGTAACGGTGTCTTTACGTTCTTTTGGGTATTGTCCAATCTCAACGAGTTGATTAAAGAGTTCATCCACATTGGTAAGGTTGAAATTGCCTGCGAGCATAAAGTTTCTGGTCTTCCAATTACTCTTTCGAATAAAAGGATGGCACGAACGGATGTCGTTTTTACCATAGGTGCCATAGCGGAGGTGCCCAAGATAGAGTTCACCAATAAAAGGTGCATTGCGCTTGAGCCATTCCGGGTTTTTATAATCTTCGGGGCTGCTTTTGTGGGCTTGTTCTATTTTTGAATAGACCTTATTAAAAATTGTTTTAATAGGCTGTGAATCATTGGCTCTATAGCGGTTGATATAATTACGCCCTGCTTCGAGATCGAATTTTATGGTACCAATACCTGCACCATCTTGCCCACGGTTGTGCTGTTTTTCCATGAGGAGGTAGAGCTTGTTAAGTCCATAGAGACTGCTCCCATATTTATCTTGAAAGTATTGAAGAGGTTTAAGGAGACGTATTAGTACAATACCGCATTCATGCTTTATAGCATCACTCATGATTATCCTGGAAAGATCTGAATTCGCCATAAATATACCTTTTTCACAAGGTTGCCTCAATTGCAGAGAGGGTAAAAAGAGGATAAACTGATATTTGTCGTCCTTGGCTCTGGCGAATTGCCTCTCTAAAAGATATTTTTATAAGAGGGTGACAAAAAAGGTGTATTTTTTGGAAGAAAATCAAGAAAATCAAGAAAATCAAGAAAATCCCGAATCAGAAGAGAACAGCTACAAAAGCAGGCGTAAAGATCGTGCAAAACGCCGAGACGTCTACCAAGAGTGGCAAAGTGGAACTCTCGATGAAGAGTACCGTATAAAAGAGCGTTGGTCGCGAGAAGCTAAAAAACCCAAGCAAAAAGTTCAGAAACAGCAAGAGCTTCTTACTGCCGAACGGCAAGAAGTGCTTGTTGTAGAGGTGCATCGAAGAACTTCAGTAGTGAGAGCCGCTTCTGGGGAGTTTTTTAAATGTTGGTATGCCGCAAATCTTAATTTGAGAGAGTATGGCCGACTTGCTCCTGGCGATAGGGTAACTATTGCTCAAGATGTTGATGGAGATACTTTTTACATTATCGATCTCCTTGAGCGTACGACTAAATTGTCTCGCCCGGGGCCACGTGATAGAATTAATAGTGAGCTCGTGCTCGCTTCAAATATCGATAAGGTGTTGATTGTCTGTTCGGGGGTCCCTGATCAATTTAATCCAGGTTTTCTCGATCGGTATCTTCTTGTGTGCGCTTATTCTGAGCTCGATATGATCTTAGTGATCAATAAGAAGGACCTCTACGGTGAACTTACGCCCGAGTTACTCGAGTACTCTGAACTTGCTCAAAAAACGATTTTGACCTCAGCTCAAAGTGGTGAGGGGATTGAAGAGTTACGAACCGAGATGGCTAATGGGTTATCAGTTCTTACTGGCCAGTCGGGGGTTGGTAAATCCACACTCATCCAGGCCCTTATTCCAAACCTCGACCTTAAGACCAAAGAGGTGCGTGAATCAGATGGTAAGGGGAAGCATGCGACCACGGTCTCTACTCTCTATTCCTTGTCTGAAGACGCAATGGTCATTGATACTCCTGGAATAAGAGAATTGGGGCTTTGGAAAATAGAGCCTGAGTCAGTTGCTCACTATTTCCCTGGTTTTGAATCGTTGATAGGCGAGTGTCGTTTTTCAAATTGCCAGCATCAAAGAGAGCCTGGATGTGCTATTATACAGGCTGTCGAAGAGGGGGTTATTTCAGAGAATCGCTATTCGAATTACTTGAGAATCGTTGGCAGTATCTCGTAACAAAGCTGGTTTCATTAGTCTTTTCTCGTATCTTGAATGGGCTCAATGATAGGATTTGTGTTAAAAATTATATATCTTTGAAAAATGGATATTATTTTAGCATCACAAATGGTTATTGTTGCCTCTATCGCTATATTGGCCTATAACCTATATCAAACATCACTCTCAATCTCAACGGTTGAAAATCAGGTGGATGATTTTCTAGAACTTCTCAATAAAAACCCAGAAGAAGCCCAGGGGTTCTCGGCACTGAGCTTTATTGTCTATTTTATTCTTCCGCTCTTGTATGTTGTGCTACTCTTCTTTGCAAATTTTAGCGTGCTGGTTCTCGGAGTTGTTGCGGTGAAGCTCTTTGCTGGTGGGTGGCTCAGTCACAAAATTCAAAATGAAATACTCTCTCTTAAAGCCTTTCCTCAAAAATATTATTTCCTTAGCAAAGTTGATCACACAATTAATGTCATAGCCATGGCAGTAATATTGTATTTTGTTTTTGTATGATGCGACCTCAATTATTAATACTTGTTGTATGCCTGTTAGGGGCATTGAATGCAACCCCCAAACTCCCACTCTCATTTGGGGGCCAGTTTGAAGTATTTACTCGACAAGGTGACCCTCATTATGCAATAGCGCCTTTTATCTCAGGGTACTACAAAGGGATAGGCCATGTGAAAATTGGAGCGTTGGTCGAAAAGTATGATCAGGTTGATGCAAATGGAGCGATTTTTGCAACTGAACGAAAACGGATTTTTGGTCAGGTAGGCATTGACCTCGTCATGATTGGTGGGGGGTCGTATATCTATTATAAGCTTTCTAATCAAAAACTATTGGTCGACAATACTCTTGGTGATAGCGATTGGATTTTAAATCATAGCATTGGTATTGGTGCTCAACATATGCTGAACCCATTTCTTGGCCTTACAGCAGAGTTGGAATATGCATGGGACAAGGCGCTTATTAATTCACAAGCACCGCAGAGTGAACCACTCAGTCAAAGTGGTGTCCAGATGAATCTGGGTATACTCTTTTATATCTATTAGAATTTTTAAATAAAATAAAAAAGACTCTAATAAAGAGTCTTCTGCTGCGTGCAGTATACCTGCTCGCTCAATGTGTCTGGCTTATTATGTAAAGCTTTTTAGAATAGTCTCTTTTTGCTTATCAACAACAAACTGCATTTCAATAGTGCGTGCTTGTCTCCAAGATGGGGCGTGCTGTTGTGCCCATTCATCCTGTACTTTGGGACGATCTTTCTCACCTTTTTCTCCACGAATCCACATCTCTTTGCTAATCTCTTTAATTTGAGATGCAAGCTCTGAAGGGAGGTGAATACTTTTACGGTTTTTAAGATACTCTTTAATGATTTCTAGTTTATCATCATCAGTCTTTGCTTTTTTTTCAGTAATAAGTTGTTGAACCTCTACTTGATTATCGTTAAGGCACTCAAGCAAATGATCAATCATCTGTTCAAATTCGCCATTGTTGTATTTCGCCTCAAGATATTCTTGTGCGTACCATAGACCTTGTGAGGAGTTCTCTGTCATCAATTGTTATCCCGTTTGCTTCTGATAAAAATATACTAAAATTCACTTTTTCTAAAAGCACTATAAGAAATATATTATATATAACTTTATGCTCTTTTGGCTATTTAGGCAGAAAAATAGTGATATTCAAACGTTATTCGTATCAGCAAGTTGTTTCCTCATCATTATATTACATAATTGTAATTATAGCTATGCTTTTTTCTTCGCCGGTCTGGGCTACCATGAGCGGATATGGTGAAATACTTGACTCACATGGCAGAATAGAAGTGATGAGAGAGGGGAGTGTCGAGTGGCAATTAATTACAATTGGTGATAAAGTATTTCATAATGATCGAGTACGATCATTTAAAGCGTCGGGATGTACTATTCAGTTTTTGGATAGCTCATCTGTAGATCTTCAAGCCGCTTCTGGTTTTCTGTATAATAATTCTATTAGTGAAAAGTCTGAAGTAGTAGAGCGGATTTTCTCAAATGTTTATGGGGTACTTGAGTTCTCTCTTTCTCAAAAGAGTATTAAGGGAGAGTCCCACAATTGGATTAAAATAAGGGGACTTGAGGTGCAAGCCCTGTCATCTCAGTTGTCGGTAGTGTCTGATAGTACTCATGTTGAGGTCGTTGTTAAAAAAGAGAGTGCATGGGTAAAGGGGAGGTACCTTAAAGAGTCACTTACATTAAAGGGCCATAAGATAGTGTATGACCCTATTAAAGGGACTGGAGTGATTGAGCCGGTTTCGGAATACTTTATGCCAGATGTAGTCATAGCGCCAGACACAGGGTCTTTCGATAAAGGTATAGATCTCAGTAAAGAGAACTTAGTCTTGAGTAAGGTGGTTTTGGAAGGGGATTTATCGGGGCTACCGAACCGGTGGGATGTGGGCGGCCTCTTCTTGGGAATACAGCGCTCGTATTTTAAAGGGCGTACTGCAGAGCTTTGGGTGAGTGACCGTGAACAGCCTGATCCTTCAACGCTCCCCCCTCAATATAAAGGAGCGACTATGCTTCTTACTACTGTCGTCAAGTCATTTAAGGTTTCAGTTGTAGGTAAGGAGTTTAGGGTTTCAGTCTCGATAGATAATAGGCTTTTTAATGCTCGGTCTGGGTATGAGATTACATCGATTCCATTTATAAAACACTATACGGTACCGGTAAGTAAAAAAAATAATATGAAAATTCTTAAGTACCTTCCCTTGGAACGAACGAATCGACGAATTGCACAGAGTATATTGGATGATTGTTTTGGGGATTACTTGAAACAACTCGAAAAAGCGGTAGAAGACCCCTTGTAGTTGATAGTCATTTTTATTGTGATACATAAAAAGTCCACCATGATGGGGGACTTTAAGATAAAAAGAAGTGCTCAAGGAGAGAATTGAACTCTCACGATCTTGCGATCAAAGGATTTTAAGTCCTCAGCGTCTACCAATTCCGCCACTCGAGCAACTTGCGGACAAAAGATAAGTATATTTTAATAATAGTCAAATAAAGATTGGTAATTTTAAACACCTTGATCAAATTAGCTCTAATACTCTTGCTTTCCTTATCTTTTGGATTTGGACAATCACTTCGCCAAAAGCCTAGTATACTGCTCCACCATGGGGTTGTTTGGGTCGAACGTGGTTTGTATGCCTCTATGGGGGTCGGTCAAAATAGGCAATGGGGTGATGGTTCACTCCTCTATGTCAACGAATCTGCTGGATACGCCTATGCTGCAAATTTTATGGGTGGTGCCGAAGTACTTATGCGCGGGGGGATTTACCATACCGAGAGTGACGAGAGGAGGATTTATAGTTCTGAGACCTATAACCTCAATGCAAAATATTTATCAGTGTCAGATAATAAAAAGAGTCTCATTTATATTTCTCCCTTTGGCGAAATTGATGTTGCCAAAGATCAATCATTACAGGTTGTCGCTCAGAACGATGTTGATAGCCTAGAGGAAAATGAAGCTCGGAAGGAATTTCTCAATGAAAAGGGTCTTCTTATAGGGCTTGAGTTGGGTTATGGAGAGCGAACAAGAAACTATTGGGGATACAATAGCTCTCTTACGGCCGAAATTAATCTCCTTAGATATGGGTATGAGCTGGGGAAAAGGGGTGAAAACAACCCTATTTGGAGAGTTGAAGGTTCATTTGGCGCATCGGTTGATCTGCTAGCGGTTTTTCCGGGGGCGATTGATGTTTTAAACGCTCTCTATCTTTATTATGATTCATTTGTTGATTATGATGGGGTCTCTCTTAATTTTACCTACTATTTTGGCTCTTCTTTAGCATTTTGAGTTTTTAGATTGGTTTAATCAATTACTCGTGCTTGCATCCACTGTTATTTTTATTATATTTGTTCCCCACATTAACCCTCTTATCTATATCAAAATAGGTGAGCGCAGCCCAAAGGGAACGTATGAAACAATACGAAACTATGGTCATCATAGATTCCATGGTGACTGACCAAGTAATTCAAGATGAATTACAGGCAATCGAATCTACCATCACCGCTGCCGGTGAAATAATCAAAATCGACAAGTGGGGCAAAAGAAAAATGGCCTATGAAATCGATAGAAAAAGTCACGGCTTTTACGCGGTTTTCTATTACAATGCAGAAACCTCTGTAATAGAAAAGCTCGAAGCGAACTTTCGCATCAATGACAACATAATCCGTTGGATTTCGTTGAAAGATCAGCCATTACCAATTGAAACACCTGAAGAAACTACTGAAGTTGCTGCAGAAAGTGCTGAGCCTGCTAAAGAAGAAAACGCAAAACCAGCTGTTAAAGCAACAGAGGAGGCATAATCATGGGTGGAAGATCAAGAAAAAGAAAGTCATGTTTTTTTACTGAAAACAACATCGACTTTATCGATTATAAAGACGAAAAAACTCTCCGTCGCTTCATTAGTGAGCGTGGGAAAATTGTTCCAAGAAGAATTTCTGGAACTTCGGCAAAACATCAACGTATACTTGCAATCGCAATTAAAAGAGCTCGCCATATGGGTCTCTTGCCATTCGTTGCAGATAACATGAAATAAGGGGAGCTCAGATGGAAATTATTTTAAAAGCTGATGTATCTAACCTCGGAAAAGCACTTGATGTTGTAACTGTTAAAGATGGTTATGCACGTAACTTTCTTTTCCCACAAAAACTTGCTATTCTTGCGACTAGATCTGCAAAAAATATGGTAGAGAAAAACAGAGCAGAGCTTGAAGCTCGTTTTCTTAAAGAAAAAGAGTCTGCGTCACTCCTTCTTAAGAAACTTGAAGAAGCATCTGTTACTATTCCTGTTGCTGTTGGTGAAACAGAGCAAATGTATGGATCAGTTACTGGTCATCAAATTGCTGAAAGCCTCAAAAAACAAGGATTCAAAGTTGAGAAGCGTCAGGTTAATCTTGACGCTCCAATTAAACAACTTGGTGTATACACTGTAGCTGTTAAACTTCATGCCGAAGTTGAAGGCTCTGTGAAAGTATGGGTTGTTAAAGAAGAAGAGTAGTACTCTTTTTGAATACTTTAAAAAGACTGCCTTTGGGCAGTCTTTTTTTGTATCTCCTCCTTATTTCACCAGTGTTAAGTCGCCAATGCACCAAAATATTAGGTATTATTAGGGAATGAACTGGATTTTATCGATCATACTGATTCTGGGAATAAGCCTTAATGTTTGCGCCCAAGAGCCAACAACATCTCGCTCTCGTAGAGATATTCTTGGTCCTGTCAAAAAGGTTGGCGTCAAGGCCCATACAAATAAAATCTTAAAGTATCGCTCTGCTAAAAAAGCTTTTTTCCTTTCTCTCGCATTTCCCGGAAGTGGCCAGGTCTATGTTGGCGGGCAGAAAATGAATTACATAAAAGCGAGCCTTTTTACTCTTTCAGAAGCAGCACTCATTGGAGGCTGGTACTATTATTCAATAAAAAAATATAATGACAAATCGTCCCAAGCTAAGACTTATGCAAATGTGCATTATAGCAACTTCATCTATGATTCTCTTACTACTAATCGTTATTATGCTTTTCAGGAAGAACCTGACCGGAAAGAGTTTGCACTGAATTACCTTGAGGACGATAGAACCCAGTTTTGTGCAGCAATGTATGGTGACGAAGGGAAAACAACAAATGGGTGCACTACAATCAAACGAGATAGAATTCTGCAAGCACAGCATGAAATGACATTAAAAAATAATCAGCCTGTTGATAAAAGTAGATGGTATCGAACTCTTGAATCACCGGCTCTAATATTGGGATGGAGTGATGTTGTTGAAGGGCCAGCAGTGAATGATGGCTCCCCGTTAGGGAATTCTGAGCATTATGGTCACTATATGAGTTTACGTGAAAAAGCACGGGAGTATGAATCTCTTAGTGGATATTTCTTTGTAGGCGTACTGTTAAATCACATAGTCTCTGCAGTGGACGCTCTTTTTGCAGCTGAAGCAAATAATGCGGCCCTCTACGATGGTGAGATGGTGTGGTATCGAAATATTCATTTACAGAGCGATACCTATCTCTCTGGTACCGATATTACATCAGACCTCACTGTTGCATTGAGGTTTTAAATGAGAAGTTTTTTTGTTGTACTGCTTTGTATGAGCCTCTCACTCACGGCTCAAACTATTATTCGTGTACCTGATATGGATTCGGGGGGTGAAAATGAATCTGATGAAAGAAAAAGCATTGGGGTGGCCATTGGACTATCCCTACTGCTTCCGGGGTCAGGTGAGGCATATTTGGGTAGTAAATTCCGTCAAAAAGTATTTTTAACCAGCGAAGTAGTCTCGTGGCTCGTGACAGGTACGGCATATGTGATGCGTGAACAATATAAAACGACAGCACATGCCTATGCTATACGTTGGGCCGGTGCTACAGGGGCACCAAAAAATATTGAGTACATGGAGCGAATGGAGAAATTTCGTTCAAGAAATGGTGTTGATGGGCAGCCAAATGCTCAGGGTGAATATGATAACTATAACCTCTATTTACAGAGAAATGGTCAAGCACTTGATAGTGAGTACCCAAATAGTACCCCGTATATGTGGGACTGGGGGACAAGTGATAATCCTGAAAATAGTCGACATTGGGATCGCTATGGAGAGATTCTTTCTAAATACCGTCGTGCAGAAATAGTTGTAAAAGCATCTATTGGTGCACTGATTCTCAATCGTGTTATTTCGGCAGTGAGTGTCGTTCAATTTTATAAATCAAATAGTTTAAACAATTTACAAGCAGTACCTCTGATACTCGATGAGCGTCCTGGAGTATTGGTAGTGGTAGGATTTTAATGAAAAAACTTTTTATAGATCTTCAAAAATTAAAGAAAAAATCTTTTGGTGCATATAAAGCACTTAAAGGAAGGTACCAAATTGGAAATATTGGTATGCAGATCTATCATATTCAAGGTGATCCGTTCGCACAGCCCTCAAAAGTGAGTTTGAGAATTCCTCTCTCAGAGAGTGGCTATGATGTAGAGCTCTATGACACACGAGAAAAAAGTGTTGCCTTTTGTGATTTTCTCCATAGACTTTTGCACAGTCAAACTGATTTCTATTCAGAATCATGTGGATCGGGTAAGAGTGGAGTCATTGCAGTACCTAGACCTTGTCAGCAAGTTCTAGAACGGTCAGTAGTACAGATATCAGAAGAATTTTTAGAAGTGCGTATTAATGTTGGGCTTCCTGCTCAAGGGCGAGAGATCGATATAGAAAATGCAGTTTCTATTCTTACGGACTTTATTCCAAGTATCGCTACGAGTGTACTCCTCTCACAGAACTGTGATCTTGAGGCCCTTGCTACCCATACGGATCTCTATGTTAAACAGTGTCAATTGAGAGCCCAACTTAAAGATAAAGAGCTTATCGCATTTATTGCTAATGGCTCTGTATTACCCCGTGCAGCGGGTAATGTTGATACTCCGCTTACTACCGCGGTTCGTTTTCTAAGCCCTGAGTCTCTCTCCGTTACAATGGATTGGGGAGATACAACTATTTCAGGTTTGGGAATAGCAAAAGGAATTACTCTTATTGTTGGAGGCGGGTATCACGGTAAATCGACACTTCTTAAAGCACTCGATTCAGGAATCTATAATCACATTGCAGGGGATGGTCGTGAACAGATTGTTGCGTGTGAAGATGCGGTGAAAATAAGGGCAGAAGAAGGGAGAAGTATTGCTGATACGGATATCAGTTACTTTATTAATAACCTTCCTGGAAACAACTCAACCGAAGAATTTTCAACAACAAATGCATCTGGCTCTACAAGTCAAGCGGCAAATGTTATCGATGCATTAGAACTCGGTTCTCAAACTCTTCTTGTTGATGAAGATATCTCTGCCGTGAATTTTTTGGTGAGAGACTTAAAAATGCAAGAGTTGATCCCAGGCCACAGAGAACCTATTACCCCCCTTCTACATAGAATGAAGAGTTTAAAAAAATCAGGTATATCGCTTGTAGTGGTGGCTGGAGCGTCAGGAGATTTTATTGATTGTGCCGATACGGTTATTGCAATGGATACATATGTACCAAGGGATGTTACTGCACGTGCACTGGAAATTGCTCAAAAAAATCCTGCACTGCTCCCTAAAGAGAATGTTACTCTTAAGGTGAGTCAACGAGTTCCTCATCTTGCAAAGTTGAATGAGTATGTTACTGAGCAGGATAAAGGACGATTTTCGGCTAAGATACGTGTGAAAGGGTGTGAGCTTGCAGTTATTGGAAGAGAAGAGATTGACCTACGAGCAATAGACCATTTTGTATGCTCAGAGCAACTGAGAACAATTGCAGGTGCAATTCACTGGGGGAGTAATGCTTTCAAAGATGATGGCCTAACACTGCGGGAATTCTGCGAAAAAGTTGTAGGAGTGGTAAAAGAGCATTCACTGGACTACATTACTTCAGCCAAGAGTGGTGATTTAGCTGAAATTCGCCCTCTCGATATTGGACTAACTATTAATCGTATGCGTTCATTGGTAATTGCGAGACAAAAAAAAGTCTGAAGTGATGCACGCTTCAGACTTTTCGAAAATGTATAATCAACAGTGTGTTATGGGGTCATATCTTTTTTGTAGGCCTCGAACGCCTCTACTTCTTTAGAGAGTTCAGCATACCCTTTTGAAGCCATGAAACGAGTTTTCATGGCTTCGTTTGCTTGAAGCTCTGCTTCAAATGCAGCTTTTACTATCGAAGGGTCAAGTACCATAAGTCCAGTAACAATGTATTTGCCACCTTTTTCTTCCTTAATGGTCTTAATAAGGGTAGAGCCATTAAGAACTCGAGAGGATATACTTTTTGTTACCTGAGTAAAGGCATCGATAAACTCCTCTCCAACTTCTTCTTTAAACTCTTTTTGCATCGATGATGTTTTTGACTCGAGTGTTCTTCCGATCTTAGCACGAGCTGCAAGCTCAACTTTATTGTATGCAGTTTCAAGATCTCGTGATTCTGCAGTTGCAACTTCAGAGAGTATGCCTTCTGCAGATAATTTTTTCTTTTCTAATAGCATCTTACCATAAGGGTCAGTAGGCTCAGGCTCAGCATCAGGTTTTGATCCACCACATGCTATGAGCATGAAGAGCATAAGTAGGGCGGTAGTTATTTTAAGTACTTTCATGATAATCTCATTTATTTGGTTCTATTGTCTAGGATAATACAAAAATTGAGTTTGGGTGGCAATAGAACACTAATTGCTTACTATGATAATTGTGAAATCAGTCACGTTTTATAGAGGGGTACTGTGATATCAATGGGTTATATTATATTTTTTCTTACATTATGAAACTATCCTACTATGGATCGTCCTAATTACCCATATGAGAAAAACCTTATGATATTAAATCGTCTCCCAATAATAAAAATCCTATCTGGTATCACTCTTACGTTATTCCTACTGCCCGGACATATATATTCCGAGACTCCAGTGGCTGTAAATACTGATATTACTAATGTAACGACTCAAGATAATGCAGAAGCAGGAAGTTATACTCGCAAGTCAATAACCTTTATCGATCAATTTTGGTCTATTGATGGTTCCCTTGGGCGCATGAAAGGCAAGTATGCGAATAAGCTCTTAAAAAGTCTTCATAAGTCGGTAAAAATAAATCGCTTTGATTATAATAAGGTTTCGCAGTCGGTAATGAACCGGTTTTCAAATGAGTTAGAATCAAGAAATAAACGCTCTTTTGAAGAGATTGGAGCGCTCCTTGAGCAATCTCTTGCCCCCGAAATTGTTGCAGTACTTGACGTAGAAAAAGAGATGAGGGCTTCGGGACTGACCACTGAACAACAGCGGAATTCGTTTATGACGGATAAAGCTAAAGAGATGGGGTATACGATACAAGAGATTAATCAGGTGATGAATTCTGCTTTTATATATCTACCAGTATTAAGTAACTATACCATTGTAGAGAGTAAAAGAGCATACTCGGCGAAAATAAATGTTGGTGTAGTGTGGTATAAGGTAGAAGTAAATGAAGGTGCAGTGTCGGTAAAGCTTTTTAAAACCATGACACAATCTGCCATAGGAATGGCGAACAAAAAAGGATTGGGTCTACGTAAGTCGAGAGGGAGTTATTCTTCTGAGGCTCATGAATCTATGATAGGCGTTGCGGTACAGAGTTTACAGGTCGCCATGAAACAAATTCCTGCATTTAGTTTAAGTGGTCAGGTAATGGAAAAATCATTCTTTTCAGTGGGCATTGATATAGGAGAAGAGGAAGGAGTTGAAATAGATGATAAATACCTCCTTATTCAACAAAGTGAAGATGCTGATGGGGAAATTTTTGATGAAGAGATAGGATGGGCTGTAATTACTGATGTTGCCGATACTGCATCGGGTAAATCAAAAAATGGATACATATCAAAAGCAAGCATAGTCTCTGGGAGCCCGCTTAAGGGAGATGTCATTAGAGAATATCCTCGTTTGCCTCTTGATCTCTTTTTTGGTTGGCGACAATATGCCGGTAAACTTGAATGGGAGCCAAGTGATGCTCCACTTGTTGAGGCGACAGCAGGTATTTTTATAGAAGGTCATTATAACATTGGCCGGGGTATGGGCTTAAATCGCCTCTTTTTAAGTCTTGGTGTAGGGTACGCCTTCTCACAGAGTGACACTCTTGACCGGTACACTGAAGAGACTGTCGAAGAGTCTCCATTGGTTACCTTAGCAAACTACGATGTATCACTAATTAAAAAATGGTATGTAAATCGCTTTGCCCTTAAGGTACAGGGTGGTGTTTCAGTTGGTGGCATATATATAACAACTCCAGAGGATACCTACTCTGCTCATGGTGTGGCTGCATTTGGTGCAGGGGGTATAGAACTTGCGCTTTTCCCTAGTTTAGCACTCTCAGGCATGGCACGGTACGATATTGGTGGAGGAACTGCTACAGATTATACACTGAATGATGTGGCACCTGAATATAATCCAACAGGATTTGCAATAGAAGCCGGTCTCGTCTGGTCACTTCCCTCAATATCTTTTAGTTTTTTCGACGTATTTAAAATGGCTACAGGAATTTAATCAAACCCAAAGGAGAAAAAAATGAAGTATTTACTTTCATCGCTCGTTGCGATTACACTAATTGTCACGGGCTGTGCCTCAAAGAAGAGTGCACCTCAGTCTAATATGCCAAAATCTGTGGAATCTGCATTTGTAGAAACCTACAGCCCAGCTGAAGTCACTATAAAAGCAGTAGGCTATGGTAATGGAGACGAAGATGTTGCGGGTGCACTACTTGATGCAAAACGTGCAGCGGTCTATTATGTGCTCTATGGTGGTTCTGATGGAATCATTAATAGTAAAGAGGGCAAAATGAAATTTGAACTTTTTCAAGAGCAGTTTTTTGCAGATGTTCACAAGTACATAACCTGGGAGTCTGATAAAGTAATTAGTCAGGTTCGTACCCCTCGTGGTATTAAAATTACCAAAATGTTTCGAGTCAATAAAAAGAATGTGACCGAGAAAATGGTAGAGCGTGGTGTGGTAACATCATCAACTGAACTTGCGGAGTCACAAGGTATGCCTTTTATTATGGTTGTGCCTGAAACATCAACTAAAACTTCAGTCATGGACGTCTATAATACTAATCCCTACGCAAAACATGCAGCAACAACAATTGAAAGTTACCTTACGGCTCGCCAATATGATGTTGTTGTTCCAAAACAACTTGAGCAAGTAAATACTATAGCAGGATTAGAGCTTGGCAATGAATCAGAAGAGGATGTGAGTTACCAGCTTGCTCTTTCAATCGGTGCAGATGTTTATATCTCTTTTGCTGGAACCGTAAAAAATAATAAAGCAAGTGTGAGTGTTAAGGCATACGAAACAACGACTGCGCGTCTTCTCGGTGCCGAAACGGGTTATAGCAAAAATCGCCCTGGTGCAGCCCCAGAAGCCCTTATTGAAGAGGGACTTGCGGATGCCATTGATAAAGTACTCCAGCGGGTAAACAATTATTGGACAAAAGATTTAGAAAAGGGAATTCAGTACAAACTTATTTTTAAAGTTTTGGGTGATTACCAAGGTGACCAGTTAGAGAATATTCAATTTGCTGTATCAGATGTAACTGAGGCAGCGTTTAATAAGAGCAAAGAAAATATCATAACTAAGAAAACTATGGATTATAATGTATGGGGCGCTCAAGACACTTTTGATAAGTCTTCAAAAATCTATCGTCACTTTAAAAGAAAGCTCGGAAGCAAAGGCATTAAGGCTAAAAAAATTACCTTAAATAGAAAGCTTATACTGATTGGAATAGAGTAATTACGATGATCGGTTATGTAATAATCAGGAGAATATGACTTCTGATTATTACAGGGCCAATAAAGGAAAAGATATGATTAGAGTCTATCGACAGTTAAAGGCAGTAGCACCGATGGCGTGTATACTGCTTTTTTTTATGAGTAATTCTTGGGCCACACCTTCTTGGGTTGATTCAGGTGAACTTGACTCATACCCTAAAAGTCGTTTTATTAGTGCTGTGGGACGATCTACGAAAAGTCTTGACGAGGCTCGGCAAAATGCACAGGTTGCTGTTCAACAACAGATTGTCGCTCGAGTAAGCTCAACCTCAAAGCAAAAGCTTTCTGAAGTTTCCATAAATGATGCAAGCGCTCTCAGTGATTCATTTTCAAAGAGTGCACGAGTCAGTGTAAGTGGAGAGATAAAAGGAATAGAAATTGTTAAGACGACAGAGGGCGGCGGCATATTCTATGCATTTGCAGCATTAAATAAAAACAGTTTTGCATCAAACCTCTCACTTATAATTAGTGAAAAAAATAGTGCGTTAAAAGAGAGTTTCTTAGCTGCTCAGAGAGCATATACGGAGGGTGAACTCCGTGTAGGGGGGCGCCACTTAGAGGCCGCAAAGGGAATGATCTCTGAGATTGAGGAACAGAGAGTTCTGTTGGGCGCAGTAGCACAGTTGAGTAGTACCGATGAAGTGAGTGTGAGTTACACTCAGATTGGAATACTTCAAGAAAATGCCCTGTTGTCTACCTCTTTAGAAATTATTTCGGGCAGTAATCAAATTCTCGATGGAACAAATAGTCCTGAGCCAATAGTGGTCAAACTTACTATGAAAGGTAAAGAGGTAAGAGGAGTTCATCTAATGGCTCTTAATGCGCTTTCTAGAAAAGAGAGTAACGCTATAACGAATGATACTGGTATTGCAGAGTTTTCATTGAATAACTTGAGTCAGGAATCAGGCAAACAGACCTACACCATTCAAATTGATAGCGAGCTCGCCGGGAGCTATTCAGAAATTGTTAAAGAGAAGGCATTGTTTGTTTCTTATGAGGTAAAGCCTAAAAGCTGTGCAATTGACTTACATATCAATAATCAAAGTACGGTTTCCAACGATAAAGTGGAGCAGGGAATCGAAGCACTTTTTAAGAAATATGGTATTGTTGATAAGTCAGGTATATCGAGTCATTTGAATGTTACCGTAGAAAGTTCCGTAGTTTCTGAGGTACAAGGGGTTTCGGCGGGGAGTTCATTTGTTAAGGTTAAGACGTCTCTTACTGTGAAGGCTCGAAAGGAAAAGAACGCGATTGGATCAACGACAATGAACAGTAGCGCCCTTGCAAAAGGTGAAGAAAAAGCTGTACTTAATGCCATAAAAAAGAGTAAACTATCAGAGAAATTTCATGAGTTACATAGAGAACTGTGTAAATAAAGGTAGTGATGAAGAGTTGTATTGTAGTGTGTATAGTAATGATTTATTGTGGGTGCAGTAGCACTTCTGAAAAAAATAGCTCAATTGATGATATAAGAGAACGTGCCGAAGAAGCCTACGAAGAGCTCGATGTTGAGATAGATAAATGAGGCTTCTCTCTATCGCCCTTCTTTTCTCCTTTCTATTGAGCGGATGTGCCTTTCGCCAAGAAATTAAAACATCAAGTCAATATCAGCCTGATTTTGTAGAGTATTTACCAAGAGAAAAAGGAGTGCTCTTTGGCGTTGCCCAAGAGAGTAGCTCCGATGCAATTATTGCACAGCAAAAAGCAGATTATAGTGCTCAATTAGAGCTCGTCTTTCTTTTTGCTATGAAAGCTCAGAAAGCAACCCTGGCAACATTTATCAAGGCAGAGCTCAATCGCGAACTCTACAAATCATTTTTAAGCAAAATGCAAGATGCACTCCTTGTGTTGGAATATCCTGAGTCACGGATTGACCGAAGAGAGTATGTAGATGAGACAATGTACTCTTTGGCACGATGTCCTTATACACCTGAGATACTTGAAAGAATCAAGTTGACAGTTATAACACTGATTAAAAATGATGAGCCTCTCTATCAATTACTGGTACAGAGGCAGGCTTTAAGTGATCTTATAGAACGTCTTTCTCATATTGAAGAGTATTAGATATACTCTTAATTTTTTAAACATTCCTTAAATACGCGTACCATACTATCGTAATCTTTTGAACCCGTTGTTTCGCTACACGAATGCATTGCGAGCATCGCCGAGCCAACATCAACGGTAGGAACGCCTAAACTCATGCTGAGCATATTCCCTATGGTACTTCCACAAGGAATATCATTACGTGAAGAAAATTGTTGATAAGGGACTTTACACTGCTCACACAACTTTTTAAATCGAGCAATGGTCTCTGGGGTCGAGGTGTATCGCATATTTGAGTTTACTTTAATCACGGGGCCTCCGTTCATCATAGGTCTATGATTTGCATCATGTTTCTCCGAGAGGTTTGGATGAACCGCATGAGCACCATCAGCCGAAATTGCAAAAGAGTGTGCCATAGAAATATCAAAGGCTTCATCAGAAAGCCCGAGTGAACGATAGGCTCGTTTAAGAGTGGTGTCTAAAAAGCCCGAGTCTGCACCAGTTCGTGTACTACTCCCAATCTCTTCATGATTAAAGGCTGCAATGCACTGAAGGCTCTTTTTAGAGAACGGTGCGTTACTGAGCGCATCGAGTGACGCCGAAACCATTACAAGGTTATCTTGTCGGCCGCCAAATACAAATTCATCCTGCATTCCGCCAAGGTGTGCAGGAGAGTCTTCATAGAGGCCTAGATCCCAGCTGAGAACTCGGCCGTGTATGCCGCATTCTTTCTTGAGTACTTTCTTAAAGTCGAGAGCGGTATTCCCGAGCCCTATCATTGGGTTGAGCTCAAATTGTGGATTAAGTTTTTGCCCCTCGCTATTAACTCCTCTATTAATGTGAATGGCAAGTTGAGGAATACGAAACGAGTGCTTAGTAGAAACTTTTTTGGTAATGGTTTTACCTTTTGAGTCATCATATACAACGACACCTGCCCATTTTAAACTTCTATCAAGCCAGGTTGTGAAAATGGGGCTTCCATATACTTCTACTGCAAGAGAGTGATATCCTACCGTTTGAATTTCGGGATTTGGTTTAATTTTTAATGTAGGTGAATCAGTATGGGAGCCAATAATTGATGTTTTAATATTGGTGACAGATTGTGGTGTTTTAAAGGCTATAAAAGAGGAGTCTTCACGGCAGACAAAATATGATTTCTTCGGTTCTATAATCCATTCTTCCGTCTCTTTAAGTTCGGTAAATCCCTGGCTTGTAAGAATATCTCGGGCACTCTCTACTGCATGGTAAGGAGAAATACTTGTATTAAGAAAATCAAGAAGTTGTGTAATAGCCATAAGTGTACCAATTTTAGAGATTACCTAAAATATAGAGATGCAGAAAATTTTAGACAACAATTAACTGGAATTGTTGTCTAAAATAATATCGCGATATTACTGATATCACTAATCATAAATGCAGTGAATAGCACTGCATTTATGAGAGAGAGTGAAAGGGCGTAGGGCATATTAATCAACAGCAATTTGTTTAGGGAGTGCCTTCTCTTTTTTATTAACGGTTACGGTCAGTATCCCATTTTCATGTTTGGCGTTTATGCTCTCGGCATCAAGGGTATCACCAAGTCTAAATGAGCGTTCAAAGTTTCGATACGAGCGTTCTCTAATGTGATAATCACGCTCTTTTTTCTCTTCACTCTTTTCATTGGTGGTACTGATTGTGAGTGTGCCATCCTTTACTGCAACAGCAATGGTATCCTTTGCAAATCCGGGGAGTTCTATTTCAAGGTGGTAAGCCTTGTCGTCTGAGTAGACATCGACTTTAGGGGTGATACTGTTTCTTGTTTCGACGGTAGTGTTAAAAAAGTTGTCGAAAAGTGATTTGGCTGGTGTTGATACGTAATAAGACATTGTGTTCTCCTTGGGTAGTGTTTCAATTTGTTGTTCTGATATACTGTAAATCAAATAGTGTGCCAAAAAGAAAAGAGTAAAAAAAGAGGGGATATACCCGTGAGAAGCGCTCATAACTTCACCTTGAAACAATTGTGTGAGTCTCTTTGAAGCTGTAACTGTTACAATTTTTGACACAAGGTTAGGTAAAATAAACTTTACACAACAATGTGACAGCCATCACAGACACTTTCCCCTGATAAATATACTTTAGGTACATGATTTGATACCTACCGCTTAGACGATTGACACCTGATGATTATCAATGACAACAAAACAAAAAAGCCGTTCTGCCCGAGCGGCTTTTTTGTTTCCCCTAAATAAGTAAAAACTTTCAAATGTATCACGTTCAGTGTAATGGGCAAAAATGAAAAAGGCCACAGAATCATCTGTGGCCTTTAGGTTTTCTCAAATGAGAAATGTAACGACGTCTACTATGCAGTAGCGTTTATACCTAAGCTTTCAAGAGCTGCATCATAGTTAGGCTCTTGAGTAATTTCTGGAACCTGCTCAGAGTAGATCACTTTATTGTCTTCATCCAAAACAACTACTGCGCGTGCAGTAAGTCCTGTGAGAGGGCCTTCAACAATTTCAACACCATAATCTTTACCAAAAGAGCTTCTGAATGTAGAGAGTGCTGTTACATTTTCAATCCCCTCAGTTGAGCAAAAACGGCCCTGAGCAAAAGGGAGGTCAGCTGAAATAACGAGAACAACAACACTATCACTTGCAGCAGATTCGTTGAATTTACGTGCAGATGTTGCACATACTGCAGTATCAAGTGACGGAACGATATTGAGAAGTTTCTTTTTGCCTGCAAAATCCCCAAGAGATTTTTCGCTGAGGTCACCTGCAACAAGGGTAAGTGCTGGTGCTACTGAACCAACTACTGGAAGCTCGCCGATTGAGTCTGAAGTTATTTCATTTTTTAGTGTAATTTTAGCCATGTGTTACTCCTATGTATATTCAATTGTTTGTTTTAATTGAAAGTAACTATTCAACAGCTTAAATCAACAACGCGGGAGTAATCATTACAGTTTTGGAATGAGTTTGTCATTTTTGAAATAGTAAGTGGTCTAAGTGAGCTTTTTGTAGGGTTACACTTTTGCTGATACCTGCATATCGAGAATGGCATTAATAAAAACATCACCATACTCCATAAGCTTCTTTTCGCCTACCCCATTAATAGCAAGAAACTGCTCGTCTGTAATTGGCTGAAGAGAAGACATCTGTCTGAGGGTTGCATCAGAGAAGACAAGATAGGCGGGAATGCTTTTAGTATCTGCAATCTCTTTTCGGAGCCCCTTTAACATAGCAAAATAGAGGGGGTCAAATACTCCATCATCAAATGCTGTTGAGGGAGCCTCTTTAGACTCATTAAATTTCTGTTGTTCAACAGGTTCTACGAGTGAAACCGATTGTCCTTTGAGGAGCACCTCTGTACCAGGCTCAGTAACCCTTAAAGCTGGATTACTCCCATAGGTAGGTTCAATGTACCCTTGATGAATCATTTGAAGTAGGTAGTGTCGCCAGTTGTCAAAAGAGACATCAGATCCTGCACCATAGGTTTTAATAGTGTGAAAACCTCGTTCAATAATTTCACGTCGCTGTGAACCCCTCAGGACATCTACTAAAATATTGGTAGAGACTGGTTCTTTGATTCTGATAATTGCCGAAAGTGCTTTTTGAGTATGAATAGTTCCATCAAATGTCTTGGGAGGGTTTTTACATACGTCACAGTTACCGCAGTTCTCATGGAGATGCTCATTAAAATAACTGAGTAATATTTTTCTGCGACAGGTACTCGCATCAGCATAGTCTTGCATACGTTGTAGTTTATTGTGGAGGACATCTCGTTGACCACTATCTTCAATGAACCCTTTCAAGAGCATCACATCAGCAATACTATAAAAAAGGAGTGCTTCACTTGGGAGTCCATCCCGCCCTGCACGGCCAATTTCTTGATAGTACCCTTCTATATTTTTAGGGAGGTTAAAGTGTATAACCCAACGAACATTAGACTTATCAATTCCCATACCAAAGGCTATGGTGGCACAAATTATTTGCAAACGGTCGGATATAAACTCTTCTTGCATGTGAGCTCGATCAGCAGGGTCCATTCCTGCATGGTAAAATCCCGCGTTTATCCCTTTTGCTTGTAGTTTCTCTGCAATTTTTTCGGTTGATTTTCTACTGAGGCAATAGATAATACCTGAATCACCGCTTTTTTTCCTAATAAAGCCAAGAATCGCTTCAAAGCGTTTCTTACCCGGGAGTACGGTCAATCGAATGTTGGGCCTATCAAAAGAGGCGACAAACTTTTCAGGGGCTTCAAGAGTGAGTTGCTGACAGATATCACTTTGAGTGATGCGGTCTGCAGTAGCAGTGAGTGCAACAAAGGGAATAGTAGGAAAGCGATTTTTAAGGGTGGCCATCCGAGTATATTCAGGTCTAAAATCATGCCCCCACATAGAGATACAGTGTGCTTCGTCAATAGCGATCATATTAATGTGAGCTTCACTGAGTGCATCAAGAAAATGAGGAGTAACAAGTTTTTCGGGAGAGATATACAGCAAATCAAGTGTTCCCTCACGAAGCGAACTCCAGACCTCTCTCTGCTGATCACTACTCTGCGAGCTATTCAAAAAAGAGGCAGCAATGCCATTTTCATGAAGTCCTTCCACTTGGTCTTTCATAAGGGCAATCAGTGGTGAAACAACGATACAGGTACCCGGCATCATAATCGCAGGTAATTGAAAGCAGAGTGATTTACCACCTCCGGTAGGCATAATCACAAGAGTATCTTTTTTATCAAGAATAGATTGGATTATGTCTGACTGAAATGGTCTAAAACTATCGTAGCCAAAGTGTTTTTTAAGTAGGGGAAGTGCGTCGGTCATGTTCATAAGTCAAATATAGTTAAATACAATCATTAAACGATTCAGTGACTAAATGGGTAACCTGGGTGTAATAAAAAACCAGAGCTGAAAATGGTGCCCTTTAAGCTAGGCTTTTGAGGAATAAATTTCCTTATGCGATAGTCCCCCATTGAAGCCTCATTTAATAGTAACTATCCCTTTAAAAGCAATAATGAGTACCTATTCAATAATTACTTTAAGAAATGAAGAAATGCTTAAATTTATCTCAAAATGGCCATTGAACCTTTTTTGGCACGGCATTTGCGTTAATAGATAGGAGAAAAGACGGAGAATTAGGGAAGAGTTCTTCATAAACTATAAGGATGTAGCTATG